>JBIIAX010000025.1:0-76787 GCA_044239675.1 Caulobacter sp. | reverse complement strand
TAGAGCCCCCAAGCCCTTGCGGCATCAGCGCGTCCACAAAGCTGAACTGACCCGTCCGCTTCACCGACATCACGTCTCTCCCTGTCATCGACAGGGAATCACGATCCGGCAATTACGCAAAGGTCCCCTTGAGTGAGAAGGTGGCGCGAAGCGCCGGATGAGGGGTCGATGAAAGAAGGCACCGCCAGCGCGGCCGGCCCTCGCCCTTCCCTGTCAGCCGGTGCGACCCCTCATCCAACCCCTTCGGGGCCACCTTCTCCCCAAGTGGGAGAAGGAAAAATCACGCGGCTCTCTGCGATAGCGATTCGCTGGTTTGCAGCCTCGCCCTCCCAACTTCGGGACGGAGCTATTCCGCCAGATATGCCTTCAACGCCCCAAGCCGCCCCTCGTAGTTCCGCCAGCGCCCCGATGAGCGTCGGTAGAGGGGCTCGCGCACCTGCCAGACGCTGGCGGTCTTCACCGGCCCTGCGGTCTTGTGGAAGCTGAGGCAGGCCTCATCCCAGTCCAGGCCGCAGAAGGCCAGCAGCCGCTCCAGCGCCGGCCGGGGCTCGGCGACGAAGCCGTCATAGTCAAAATCAAGAATGTCATCCGGGTACAGCCGCTTCCAGTGGGCCATCAGCCGGGCCTGCTGGCGATAGAAGTGACCGATGTCCATCAGATCCAGGGCATAGGCCATCCGCTGATCGAGATGCAGGAAGAACACCGACAGGCAGTTGTCCAGCGGGTCGCGCCGGGTGTTGACGATCTTCGCATCGGGGAACAGCCGCTTGATCAGCCCCACATGCATCAGGTTGTCCGGCCGCTTGTCGGTGACCAGGTCCGCCTGCGGAAACCGGCGCGACACGCCGGCGAGATAACCGCCCGCCAGCTGGTCCGACCGCTGCGGCGTCAGCCGCGCCACGCTGGCCGGATAGGGCGCCAGGTCCGTCGCCACCATTGTCGGCAACAGGTCCAATTCGCCCCCCGCCGTCACCCGGCGATGACTGGCCAGCACCTGCTCCACCAGGGTCGAGCCCGAGCGGAACATGCCGAGGATGAAGATCGGCGGCGCTTGGACGGTGGGGGTTTCGCGGGCTGGCTCAGCCTGCGGGAAGGCGGCGATGATCGCATCGACCGCTCGCTCCTGCGCCTGGCGGTCATAGCGACCGGTTCCCGGCGGCGCGGCCGCGCGGCTGAAACCGTTGGCGGCGACGTAGGCGTCGAACGCCGCTTCATAGGCGCCGCGGATATCCAGCGCCTTGCCCAGGGCGAAGGCCAGGCTGGCCCGGTCCGCCGGCGGGAGTCCCGCCTGGGCGGCGGCCCGCCTCAAGGCCGTGATCACCGGATCGTCCGGCCCACCCGGCGGCTGGAGCTCCGACGCCCGCGACAGGGCTTCGGGGTGACCAGGCTCCCGCGCCAGGATTCGCTGGTACAGGGCCAGGGCGCCGATCTTGTCGCCCAGGTCCTCGCGCAGGTTGCCGAGGTTCAACAGGGCCGGGACATAGGCCGAATTGAGCCGCAGCGCCGCCTCCAGCGCCGACGCCGCCTCGTCGGGCCGGCTCAGGTCGTCGGCGAAGATGACGCCGCGATTGAGGTGGACCTCTTCCGGACCTGAGACGCCCCGCTTCAGCGCCTGGTCGTAGGAAGCCAAGGCCGCCTCGAACCGCCGCGCCCGTCGCTGCAGCATGGCCAGATTGTACCAGCTGTCCGGCAGGTTGGGCCACCGGGCCAGCAGCCGCTCATAGGCGGCGATCGCCTCGGCCACACGGCCGGCGCGCCTCAGGTCGGCCGCCTGACCCAGAAGAAATTGCAGTTCGCCATCGGAGGCCATGGGGCCAGATAGCGGCCAATCGGCCCCAACCTCAAGCCGTCACAATAAGCGGCTACTGCCCGTCCAGACTGACCCGCGCCGCCATCGCCGCCGGTTCCGGCTCGCAGGAGGTCAGGACAAGTTGCGCCGCCATGAGACAGAGAAGCGCGAAGGCCGCCCGCTGGAGCCGTTTTGAGACAAAGATCACCGCATCCAAGGCCATGGCATCCCCAATCCCGCCCGTCGGGTCGGCGTTCGCAAGACCCGGGCCGATCACGCGCCCCTCGCGGGCAAGTCGTTTGTCCGTGATCCGAAATAGCCTAATTAACGCTCCCGACGCCGATGAAGGCGTGGAGCACCTCATGGCCGGGCCACTCTGGACCTCCGACTTCGTCCTCTCGCAGGGCCGGATCAAGGTCCGCAAGACCGGGGCGGACCTGGCGCTGGACGGCGCCCTGGCGGCGGAAGCCCTGGTCTGGTTCGCCTACTATGTTCCGGTGCGCCTGAAGGCCGCCTGGATGCGTCTGTTCGCCCCCGGGCCCCGGGTCTGGTTCACGCCGGACCGCCCCCGGCCCTGGTATCTGGTCTGGGCCGCCGCCGCCTGGGCCGGCGTCCGGGTCGCCCGATCGCCGGGCGAGGCCCAGGCCGCCTTCTATTTCGACGACAGCGCCACTGGCGCCCCGCCCCTCGCCGGTCTGGGCAATGGTGGCCCCGCCCGGCGGATCAACTGGCGCTGCACCGATGTCACCAAGAGCCATGTGGCCCGGATGTTCGAACAGGCCTTCGGCTATCCGCTGGCGGTCGATCCCGGCACGGCCGTCGGCCCGCTGGTCGAGAAGGGCGAGGACAACGGCGTGCATGACGGCCGCATCGTCCAGGCCCCCTGCCCGGCCTTGCCCGGCAAGACCTATCAGAAGCTGATCGACAACACCGAAGGCGACCTGGTCGCAGACCTGCGCACACCCTGTGTCGGCGGCCGGCCGGTGATCGTCTTCATCAAGCGCCGACCGGTCGCCGATCGTTTCGCCAACCACAACAGCCATGTCGACATGACCACGCCGCAGGCGGTGTTCAGCCCTGAGGAGATCGCCCGGATCGGCGATTTCTGCGCGGCCATGGGCCTCGACTGGGGCGGCCTCGACATCCTGCGGGACAGCGACGGTCGGCTCTATGTGGTCGATGTCAACAAGACCGACATGGGACCGCCGATTGCGCTGCCGCTGCGCGAAAAGCTTGCCGCCACGGGCTTGCTTGCCGCCGCCTTCCTGCATCTAATTCAACACGAAGCCGAGATGGTGACGTCATGATTCCGTTCGTCAGAGACATAACCTTCGAATACGGCGCCTGCGACCGGCTTTCGCCGCTGATCCGGCGCGTCGTCGCCAACAACCCCGGGCCCTTCACTTTTCTCGGCACCGGCACCTACATCATCGGCAATGGCCAGGTCGCCGTGATCGATCCCGGCCCCGACATGGACGACCATCTGGAGGCCATCCTGGCGGCCACGGCGGGTGAAACCATCACCCACATCCTGGTCACCCATAACCACGCCGACCATTCGCCCCTGGCTCGGCCCCTGGCCGCCCGCACCGGCGCCACCATCTATGCCTGCGCCAACCCGGGCCAGCCCACAGAATCCGAAGTGCGGATGGAAGCGGGTGACGACCGCGATTTTCGCCCCGATATCGGCGTCTGTGACGGCGGAATCATCCAGGGCGAAGACTGGACCCTGGAAGCCATCCCGACGCCCGGTCACACCTCCAACCACATCTGCTACGCCCTGAAGGAAGAGAACGCCCTGTTCAGCGGGGACCACATCATGGGCTGGTCGACCACGGTGATCAGCCCTCCCGACGGCGACATGGCCGACTATTTCGCCAGCCTGGATCGGATCAAGGCGCGGGACTTCACCACCCTCTGGCCGACGCACGGTCCGCCGATCACCGACGTCGCCCCCTTTATCCAGGCCTATATCGACCATCGCCGCGCTCGCGAGGCCCAGATCCTGGCCGCCGTCGAGCGAGGCCATAGCCGGATCAAGGCCATGGTTCCCGAACTCTACGCCGCCGTGGACCCGCGCCTCCATCCGGCCGCCGCCCATTCGGTGATGGCCCATATGGTGCAGATGGTCCGCGACGGCCGGCTGGTCACCGAGGGCGAACCCGGCCTGGACAGCGACTACAGGTTGGCCGGTTAGCTACGGCGCCATTTTCGTCGTCAACCCGCTGACCCGCCGGCAGTTGACGCCCATATCCGCCCCCCCGACCCGGCTGACCGAGCGGATATCGATGCGCGAGCCTATGCCCTGGGGCTTAACCCGCACGATGATATCGTCCTTCATCCCGTAGATCAGGCTGGACGCGGTCGCTTCCAGCCGGCCCGCCGCCGGATCGTCGGTGACCAGGGCCATGCCCGATTGGGCGATCGCCGCCTTGGCCATGGCATAGGCCCGCTGCGGCTGCAGAGAGACGATGGCCGGCCGCGCCCCAGGGCAGGTCTCGGCGTTGAGGTCGGCGATGCGGCGGCCGCCGTAGGCGCCCGCTTCCAGGGGCACCACCGGACTGGATTCGACAATGTTGGCGCCCTCGCCCCGCGCGGTCATCACCGCCGGCGAAAACAGCATCGGCTCGGACCAGTCGGTGGCCACGTCGTGGATCGGCGGCGACTGCCCGACCCAGGCGGTCAGCAGCCCAAAGCCGGCCAGAGTGGCCAGGGTCACGCCCATGACCAGCATGGCCTTGCGCCAGTAGCGTTTCCATCCGGCGAAGGCCGCGACCAGCAGGCCGATCACCCCGGTCAGCACCCCGACCAGAGCCGCGGCCGGCGCCCAGCCCAGGGCCGGCGCCGGGCCGGCGGTCATCACCGAGACGAATCCCTCCTGCCAGCTCCAGCCCAGGAACCGCACGCCCAGGGCCCCGATGACGATCATCGCCACCGGCGCGAAGGCGAACAACAGCGCCAGGTTCAGATAGTGGCCCGCCGCGCCGGCCTCGGACCCTGCCTTGGCCCTGGCGACCTTGGCCGCCTCGACCTTGGCGGCCTTGGCCCTTCTGCCGGTCGGGACCGGCGTAAAGGCCAGTGGTTCCTCTCCGGGCGGCGGCAGGAAGCCCTGACCATCCTTGGCGCCGTCGGATTTCAGACTGGACGGAAAAGTCAGCCCCGGGCCGTCGCCCGCGTTGAGAACGGCGACCGGTTCGGGCGCAGGCGGCCTCTTGGCGGCAGCCTGATCATCACTTTGCAGCGGCGGAGACACCGCCGTCATGGCCGCGACAGGGAGGGCCGTCGCCGCCATCGCGCCCAGTGGGGTCAGATCAGGCATGTTGGGCAGGGCCGCCGGCTCGCCCTCGGCCACCGTCGGGGCCTTGTGGCCGCCAAACCAGTTGTGGCTCACCCGCTCGCTGCGCGGCGGTTCCGCTCCGGGACTCCAGGCCAGGGCGGACTCGCTGGCGTCGGGCTCATCGGCCGCGGCGGCGTCCCCGGCGCTTTCAATCGGCGGATCGCTCGGTGGTGCGCTCGGCGGCGCCGGTTCGGGCGCGGCGAGCACCTCGGCCACCGGGGCCGGCTCGACCACCGGCTCCGGCTTGGCCTGGGGCTCCGGCTGGGGCTCCGGCGCCCGAACGAAGACGGGCGTGGCTTCGGCGAGCGGCGTTTCAGAGGCCGGAGTTTCAGCCGGCTGGAGCTCGGGCTCTGGCTTCTGCCGCCCGGCCGCGAACAGGGCCGCGCCCCCCGCCGCCGCCGCCGCACCGGCGATCAGCGCCTCGGCCAGTGTCGCGGTCGGCCTGGACTGGGGCTCCGTCTCGACCGGGGGCGCGGCCAGTTCGGCGTGCGAGGGTTCGGCATTGGCCGGCTCCGGCTGGGTCGCCTCTGGAGGGATCGACACCGGTTGGGCCGCAAGCAGGATCGGCCCGGGCTCGGAGGGTTCGGCGGCCATCTGATGGACCGGCTCCGCCCGCAGATCGATGACCGGTTCGGCCAGATCCTCAAGGGTGGGGGGATCCTCGTCCGTGGCGTTCGGATCCTCCGGGAAGTCATCGTCGGTCAAGCCGAAGGGGGCGGTTTCCTCCGCCTCAACCGAACGGTGCGGGGCCCAGGCCATCGGTGCAAGCTGGGGTGTGGTTTCGACCATCGCGGGTTCGACGATGATCGGTTGGGCGGGAGGCGGCTCGGCGACGGCGACCGGCTCCGGCTCTGGCGCGGGCTCAGGGACAACCGGCGGCTCGGGCGCCCGCAGCACCGGATCCGGCGTGGCCCGCAGGGCGATGCTGGGCGCGGCCACGGCGGCGGCGGCCATGGCGGCGGCCAGCGGGATTTCGGGAAGCTGGTAGTCGGCGAAGCGGCTGCGGATCAGCTTCTTGTCGATCTTGCCCGTGGCCCCAAGCGGGATGTCGTCGACGAAGACCACGTCGTCGGGCATCCACCATTTGGCGATCTTGCCCTGCAGGAATTCGATGAACTCCTCCTTGGTCGCCTGCATCCCCGGCTTCAACTTGACCAGCAGCAGCGGCCGCTCATCCCACTTGGGATGCAGGACGCCGATCACCGCGGCGTTTTCCGCCTTGGGGTGACCCATGGCGATGTTCTCGATGTCGATGGTGCTGATCCACTCGCCGCCGGACTTGATGACGTCCTTGGCGCGGTCGGTGATCTGCATGAAGCCTTCGGGGTCGATGGTCGCCACGTCCCCGGTGTCGAAGAAGCCTTCGTCGTCGAGGATATGGCCGCCGGCCCCCTTGAAGTATTCCCCGACTACGAAGGGGCCCTTGACCTTCAGGTTTCCGAAGGTGTGGCCGTCGTGCGGCAGGCGGTTGCCCGCATCGTCGGTCAGCTTCATCTCGATGCCCAGCGGCGGGCGGCCCTGTTTCAGCTTGTAGGGCATCTGTTCGTCGTAGGAGAGGGCCGCCACCCGGGCGTTGGGCGCGCCAAGCGTGCCCAGAGGCGAGGTTTCGGTCATGCCCCAGGCGTGCAGCACCTCGACCTGATACCGCTCCTGGAAGCCGCGGATGATGGCCTCCGGACAGGCCGAGCCGCCGATGACCACCTTGCGCACCGACGGCAGAGCCAGGTTCTCGGCGTCCAGGTAGGACAGCAGCATCTGCCAGACGGTCGGCACGGCGGCGGAGAAGGTGACCTTCTCGGTCTCGATCAGTTCATAGATCGAGGCGCCGTCCATCTTCGGGCCCGGCAGGACCATGGTCGCCCCGGCGGCGGGACAGGCGAAGGCCGTGCCCCAGGCGTTGGCGTGGAACATCGGCACCACCGGCAGCACCACATCGACGCCGCTGATTCCCAGCACGTCGGCCTGCATGCCGACCAGGCAGTGGATGAAGTTGGAACGGTGCGAGTACAGCACCCCCTTGGGGTCGCCCGTCGTGCCGCTGGTGTAGCAAAGCCCGCAGGCGGTGTTCTCGTCGAAGCCGCCCCAGAGGCAGAGTTCGGACTGGCCGGCGATGGCGGTCTCGTAGCAATGGACCCCGCCGAACTTCATCGACGGCACGCCCTGCACCTTGAAGGCCGGCATATGCGCCTGGTCGGTCATCACGATGACATGCTCGACCGTCGGGCAGCTGCTGAGGATCTGTTCGAGGATTGGCACGAAGGTCAGGTCGACCAGGATGACCTTGTCGCCGGCGTGGTTGACGATCCAGGCGATCTGTTCGGGATGCAGGCGCGGATTGAGGGTGTGGCAGACGGCGCCGATGCCCATGATGCCGTACCAGGCTTCCATGTGCCGGGCGGTGTTCCAGGCCAGGGTTCCGACCCGGTCGCCCAGCTGCACGCCCAGCTGGATCAGCAGGTTGGACACCCGCTTGGCGCGGCCATGCAGCGCTGCATAGGTGATCCGCACAATCGGCCCCTCGACCGAGCGGGAAACCACCTCCCGGTCCCCGTGCCAGTTCTTCGCGTGGTCCAGGATCTTGTCGACCGTCAAAGCCGAGTCCTGCATCAGGCCGCGCATACGCTCATCCCTCTATCCCTTAGGCTTCCGCCCGTTTGGGCCAAGCTACGTAACGAGAGGAAGGAAGGCAAACGGGCGCGTCTCTGGGGCGAGCAAAGGTGAGCCGACCCCCTACCCCAGCGCCATCACCAGGGCCTCGGCCGCCGGTTCGAAGGCGCCGTCGGAGTCGACGCGGCGCCAGGTGATATTGCCAAGGTCGCGGGTCAGCTGCGCCTCCAGCACCGCGCCATCGGCGTCGGAGGCGTCTCCCCTCCGGCCGGCGACGCGGCGGTGCAGCAGGGAGGCGGGCGCCTCCAGCCAGACGCCCTCGAAGGCGACGCCGGCTTTCGCGGCGACCTCGGCGGCGGCGGCCCGCTCGGCCGGCTTCATGAACACCGCATCGAGGATCACCGCCCGGCCGGCCTTCAGGGCGGCCTCGGCCTCCGCGAACATCTGGCCATAGACCCGCGGACTGACCTCAGGCCCATAGGCTTCCGGCCCCAGCCGATCCAGCGGCCCGGCGCCGAACAGTCGCTTTCTGATCTCGTCGCTGCGCAGGATCACCGCGCCGGGCGAGGCGCCAAGGCCGGGAGCCGCGATCCTGGCGAAGGTCGACTTGCCGGATCCCGAAAGCCCGCCGACTGCCGCCAGGACGGGTTTCACCGGGGTCAGGTGGGCGATGGCCGCCGCCAGATAGGCGCGGGCCGCCTCGTCGTCGCCGCCGTGGGCCTGGACGTGGCAGCGCACGCCCGCCCGCACCGACAGGGCCAGCGGCAGAGCCTCGAGACCCGTCCAGAGGCCCTCCGGGAACAGCCGCGCGCCCTCGTCCAGCCAGGCCGACAACACCCGCACCGCCGCGTCGCGCCGACGGCGAAAGTCCAGGTCCATCAACAGGAAGGCCACGTCGTAGAGGACGTCGATCTCCGACAGGGTGTCGTTGAACTCGATACAGTCGAAGAGGATCGGCCGGCCGCCCTCCAGCAGGATATTGCCCAGATGCAGGTCGCCGTGACAGCGCCGGACCAGGCCGGCGTCACGGCGCGCGTCCAGCAGCCGCGCCAGCCGCGACCGCTCCGCATGGGTCAAGGCGATCAGGTGATCGACCTGCGCAGGGTCCAGCCGGCCCTTCAGGGCGGTGATCATCTCGGCGTTGGAGCGGATGGTGTAGCTCATCCCGCCGCCGCCCTCGGCCTGGCGGGTGACCTCGGCGCCGGCGTGGAAGCGGGCTACCGTCCGGCCCAGGTCCTCGGCCAGGGGGCCGTCCACCGCATAGGGCTGTTCGGCCAGAACCGCCGTCTCGTCGAACCGGCGCATCTCCAGCACCGACTCCACCACCGGACCGGAACCGTCCAACTCCAACCCGCCGTCGGCGGCGCGGGTTACGGCGCCGACGCGGCGATAGATGTCCGGCGCTGCCGCGCGGTTGAACGCCAGTTCCCGCTCCAGGGCCCAGTGACGCAGGGCCGTGGTCTCGTAGTTGAGGAAGCCGAAATTGACCGGCCGCTTGACCTTCAGGGCCAGGTCGCCGGCCAGATAGACCCGGGCGCAGGAGGTCTCGATGATCCGGTCCGCCTGGCTGCCCAACCAGCGGGAAACCTCCGCTTCCTGGGCCGCTTCTGCTGCGGGATCGACCATGGCGCTCATGATTTGGTCCATAGCAGGGGAATTGCCGCTCGTCCCCTCGCCGATGGCTTGCGGAACGCCGGTATTCATCGTTAGGGTGAGGGATCGATGATCAGTTGAGGGTTTATGGGCGTACGGCTGGGGGAGTCACGATCAGACCGCAAGAGGCGCGATATCTTGGCCGCCGCCCGCGACCTGTTCCTGACCGAGGGCTATGCCGGAACCGGCATGGAGGTCGTCGCCCGCGAGGCGTCGGTCTCCACAGCCACCCTCTATGCGCACTTCCCCGGTAAGTCGGACCTGTTCCAGGCCGTGGTCGAACATGCGGTCGGCGGCCTGGCGCTGGAGGTCGAGGCGAGCCAGGACAGCCGGGGCGGCGACGCGCGGGAGCGGCTGACGGCCTTCGCCCTCTCCTATGCCCGCTTCTACTGCGACCCGGTGTCCCGCAAGGTCTTCCGCCTGGTGACGGGCGAGCGTCGCCGCTTCTCCGAACTGGCCGACTATTTCCGAAATCGCTCCCAGTCGGCCCTCGGCGCAAGCGCGGTCTCCCTGATCGAGGCGCTCAAGGACGAGGGCCTGCTGACCGTCGAGAAGCCCGTCTGGGCGGCGGGACAGTTGCTGGGCATGATCGAGCACGCCACCCTGACCTTCGGCCTGGTGCGGGGCGACGAGGCCATGCCGGCGCGCCCCCTGGAGACCATCTGCGGTGATGCGGTGGAAACCTTCCTGGCCCGTTACGGCCCCCAGGTCTCTTAAGGATACAGCCGGCTGGTGCTCCAACCGCCGCCGGACCGGGCGAAGACCAGCCGTTCGTGCAGCCGGAACGGCCGGTCGCGCCAGAACTCCATCACCTGCGGCCGGACCCGAAACCCCGACCAGTGGGGCGGCCGGGGGACCCGGCCCAGGCCGAACTTCAGACCCGCCTCGGCGACCCGCTTTTCCAGGGCGAAGCGGTCGGGAAGCACCCGCGACTGGTCAGAGGCCCAGGCGCCCAGCTGGCTGTGGCGGGCGCGGGTGGCGAAATAGGCGTCGGCCTCGGCGTCGCTAACCCGTTCGACCTCGCCCCGGACCCGAACCTGGCGGCGCAGGCTCTTCCAGTGGAACAGCAGGGCGGCCTTTGGATTGGCCGCCAGCTCGACACCCTTGGCGCTTCCCAGGTTTGAATAGAACACGAAGCCCTCGGCATCGACCTCCTTCAGCAGCACCATCCGCGCGTCGGGCATGCCCGCCGCATCCACCGTCGCCAGGGTCATGGCGTTCGGATCATTGGGCTCCGACTCCCGCGCCGCCTTCAGCCAGGTCTCGAACAGCCCCAACGGGTCGGCCTCCGGCAACAGCGGCAGGGGCTCGGCGCTGGACAGGCGGGCCACATAGTCGTCCTCGCTCGGCGAGGCAGGGATCAGGGTCTTGTCGGTCATGGGGTGCTTGTATCCCTCCGGACGGATCAAGGGGAGAGGCGCGGGCTTTGACGTCCTGTTAACCCTAACTCTTCACCCGCTCTTGACCCCACCGGCTGCACGGTCGGGCCGATGGGACAGCGCCAGACACCGATTGATCACCGCCGCGCCCGGAGCATTCTGAGGCTCAGGGGCCCGATTGAGGCCGCGAGCCTGCGCGCCGCGTTCAACAGCGCCGTCAAGGCCGCCCACCCCGACCGCCCGGGCGGCGACCCGGAGCGGCTCCGCGATGTCGTCGCCGCTCATGCCCTGCTGAAAGCCGAACTGCCGACCGTCGCCTCGGCCGAGGCGCCGCCGATCGTCCAGGCTTCGGCGCCGGAGCCGCCCCCGAGCGAGCCCGAGGCCGAGCCGCACCCCATCCCGCCGATCCCAGCCAGGCCACAGACCCTGACCATCACCCCGGCCCTGGCCGCCGCCGGCGGCGAGGTCGAGGCCGTCCTCGCAGACGCTCGCCGCTTGAAGATCCAGCTGCCGCCCGGCCTGCGTCCCGGCGACCATCTGCGGGCCGGCGACACCCTGCTGACCATCGCGGTGACCCGCGACCCCGATCTCGTCCTGCGGGGCGACGATCTGTGGATGACAAGGGACCTCCCGGGCGACGCCCCCAACGGCGGGCGCCTTGGCGTCGAGACCCCCACCGGCCTTCACCAGGTCTGGGTGGACCGGCAGGCCCTGGCCCGGGGCCTCGTCCGGTTGAACGGACGCGGCCTTCCCGCGCGCGGTCCTCACGCCGCCGGCGACCTTTTCGTCCGCCTGCGCCCCGCCGCCCACGCCGACAGCGGGGCCCGCAGCCGTCTGCGCGCCTTCGAACAGGCCTGGGCCACCTGACCGACAACGAACCGTCCCGCCGTCCGGCCTTTGGCGCGGCGCGAAAGTTCCGCTAAGAGCCGCGGGGTCATGTCGCACAACACCTTCGGCCATCTTTTCCGTGTCACCACCTGGGGCGAGAGCCACGGGCCGGCCCTGGGCTGCGTCGTCGACGGCTGCCCGCCCGGGATCGAACTGGCCGAGGCCGACATCCAGGTCTGGCTCGACAAGCGCAAGCCCGGCCAGAGCCGCCACGTCACCCAGCGGCGCGAGCCCGACGAGGTGCGGATCCTGTCCGGCGTCTTCGAAGGCCGGACGACCGGCACGCCCATCTCGCTGATGATCGAGAACCAGGACCAGCGCTCCAAGGACTATGGAGAGATCGCCACCGCGTTCCGCCCCGGCCACGCCGACTACGCCTACATCGCCAAATACGGCATCCGCGACTATCGCGGCGGCGGCCGGTCCAGCGCCCGCGAGACCGCCGCGCGCGTGGCCGCCGGGGCCGTGGCGCGCAAGGTGCTGGACGGCGTCACCATCCGGGGCGCCCTGACCCGCATCGGCGCCTACCCCGTCGACCGCGACCGGTGGGACTGGGACGAGACCCTGAACAACGTCTTCTGGTCGCCGGACGCGGACGCCGCCACGCGCTGGGACAGCTATCTGGACGAAGTCCGCAAGGCCGGCTCTTCGGTCGGAGCCATCGTCGAGGTCGAGGCCACGGGCGTGCCGGCCGGCTGGGGCGCGCCGATCTACGGCAAGCTGGATTCTGAACTGGCCGCCGCCCTGATGTCGATCAACGCCGCCAAGGGTGTCGAGATCGGCGCGGGCTTCGGCGCCGCCGAGCTGTCGGGCGAAGAGAACGCCGACGAGATGCGGATGGGCAATGACGGCCAGCCTCTGTTCCTGTCCAATAACGCTGGCGGCGTCCTCGGCGGGATCAGCACCGGCCAGGCGGTGATCGCCCGCGTCGCCTTCAAGCCGACCTCCTCCATCCTGACTCTGCGCCGCTCGATCAACCAGGCCGGCGCGGAGGTCGACCTGCGCACCAAGGGCCGGCACGACCCCTGCGTTGGGGTCCGCGCAGTCCCCGTGGTCGAGGCGATGACCGCCTGTGTCCTGGCCGACGCCTTCCTACGCCACCGGGGCCAGAACGGTTAGGTCGACCTTCGACAAAGCCTTTTTCGTCGGAACCTCGGATCGCTCCGGGCATTTGAAAAGATCGAGCCTGGACCCGAACAGGGTTGGGGTCCGCGTTCTTGGGGGTTTCAGATCCGGCATGTTGAGGCGGGCGATTACGGGTCCGATGGGGACCGTCCACCCATGACCGACGTCATTCAGGCCACGCGCGATCCGCTTGCCGACATCTTCGTGGGCGATAGCGAGATGGCCCGGCAGATGCGCGCCCACGACTGGTCACAGACCTCTCTCGGCTCCCCCCTGGCCTGGCCGGAAACGCTAAAGGTGGCCCTTCGGCTGTTGCTGACCTCGAAGTTCGAGATGTGGCTGGGCTGGGGCCCGGAGATCAATTTCTTCTATAACGACGCCTACCGGCCGACTCTCGGGAGCAAGCATCCACAATCGCTCGCCGTCCCGACGCGCATCCTGTGGGCCGAGATCTGGGACGACATCAAGGACCGGATCGGCGCCGTCTACGAACGGGGCGAGGCCAGCTGGGATAAGAGCCTGCTGTTGCTGCTCAATCGCCACGGCTATCTGGAGGAGACCTATCACACCTTCTCCTACAGCCCGCTGCTGGGAGACGACGGCCAGGTCGGCGGTCTGTTCTGCGCGGTGTCGGAAGAGACCGAGCGGGTCCTGTCCGAGCGGCGAATGACCACCCTGCGGGCCCTGGCGGCGGGCCTGTCTCCGGCGGACACCCGGCGGGACGTGCTGGATGCCCTGGAGACTCAGCTGGGCGGCAACCTGCACGACCTGCCCTTCACCCTGACCTATCTTTTCAACGCCGACGGTTCCGCTCGGCTGGTCGCCGCGACCGGCGGGGTGGAGAGTCATGCCTCGGCCCTGGCGCAGCTTCCGGCCGAGCCGGACGGCCCCTGGGGCGCGGGCCGCATCCGGGCCGGCGAAGATCAGGTCCGGCTCGACGTCTCGTCCATTGAGGGCCTGCCGAGCGGGGCCTGGTCCCTGCCGATCCGCGAGGCCCTGACCGTGCCCCTGCCGGCCCCGGGCCGGGAGGAGCCCAAGGGCTTCATGGTGGTGGGCGTCAACCCTCATCGGCCGCTTGACCCCGACTACGCCGGTTTCATCCAGCTGCTGGCCGGCCAGGTGGCCGCCGGCCTGTCCAGCGCCGCGGCCTTCGAGACCGAGCGCGACCGCGCCGAGGCCCTGGCCGAGGCGGTGCGGATGCGCGAGGCCGCCGCCGAGGCCCTGGCCAATCTCAATCGCAGCCTTTCCGAGGAGGTCCAGGTCCGCACCGGAGAACGCGACCGCCTCCACGCCCTGTTCCAGCAGGCGCCGGGCTTCATGTGCGTGCTGCGCGGCAAGGATCTGGTCTTTGAGCTGGTCAACGACAGCTACCAGCAGCTGATCGGCCACCGTGACGTGGTCGGGAAGCCAGTGCGGGAAGCCTTGCCCGAATTCGCCGGCCAGGGATTCTTCGAGCTTCTCGACGGGGTTATGGCGACGGGTGAGCCCTTCGTCGGCCGCGGCCTGAGCGCGATGATCCAGCGCACCCCCGGCGCGCCGCTGGAAGAGCGGTTCCTCCACCTGGTCTACCAGCCGATCCTCGAGGCCGACGGCAGCATCTCCGGCGTCTTCGCCGAGGGCAACGACGTCACTGATCAGTACCGAGCCGAAGAAGGCGTGCGCCGGCTGAACGAGACGCTCGAGCTGCGCGTCGTCGAACGAACGGAGGAACTGCGCGAGGCCCTCGAACGGCTCAGGTCGGAGGCCAGCGAGCGGGAAGCTGTCCAGGAAGCCCTGCGACAGGCCCAGAAGATGGAGGCGGTCGGTCAGTTGACCGGCGGCATCGCCCACGACTTCAACAACCTGCTGACCGGCGTGCTGGGCTCGCTGGACCTGCTGCGAAAGCGGGCCGCCCAGGGGCGCACCGCCGATGTCGACCGCTATGCCGCCGCGGCCGAAAGCGCCGCCAATCGCGCCGCCGCCCTGACCCATCGGCTGCTGGCCTTCTCCCGCCGCCAACCGCTGGATCCTCGTGCCGTGGACTGCAACCAGCTGGTCGGTTCGATGGGCGAACTGATCCGCCGCACGCTCGGCGAATCCATCAAGCTGGAGGTGGTTCGGGCCGGCGGCCTGTGGAACACCCTCTGCGACCCACACCAGCTGGAAAGCGCCATCCTCAATCTGGCGATCAACGCCCGAGACGCCATGCCGGGCGGCGGCAGGCTGACCATAGAGACCTGCAACGCCCATCTGGACAACGCCTACGCCGCCCGCGAGCGGTCCGTGAAGCCCGGGCAGTACGTCTGCATCTGCGTCACCGACACCGGCGTCGGCATGACCGCCGACATTATTGAAAAGGCCTTCGAGCCCTTCTTCACCACCAAGCCGATTGGCCAGGGAACGGGCCTGGGCCTGTCGATGATCTACGGTTTCGCCCAGCAGTCGAACGGCTACGCCAAGATCTACAGCGAGCCCGGCAAGGGAACGACGGTGAAGATCTACCTGCCGCGCCACCACGGCGCCGCCGACACCGCAGAGGATCACACGCTCCGCGCCACCCTGCCCACCGGCGAGGCGCGGGACATGGTGGTGCTGGTGGTCGAGGACGAGATGGTTGTCCGTCATCTGGTGGTCGAGGTGCTGCAGGAGCGCGGCTTCGCCACCCTGGAGGCGCATGACGGTCAGGCCGGCCTGGCGGTTCTGGAGAGCGACGCGCGCATCGACCTGCTGGTCAGCGATGTCGGCCTGCCCGGGCTGAACGGTCGCCAGCTGGCCGACGCGGCGCGGGCCAAGCGACCCGAACTGCCGATCCTGTTCATGACCGGCTATGCGGAGAACGCCGCCATCGCCAATGGCTTTCTGGCGCCGGGCATGGAGATGATCACCAAGCCTTTCGCCATCGACGCCTTCACCCGCCGCATCGAGGACATCCTCAAGGACTGATCGACCTCTGCCTCAGTCACCGGTCGGCATACGGAAGGTGAAACGGGTTTCGATGTCGTCGGAGACGACACTCAGGGTCCCACCATGCGCTTTGGCGATCTCGGAGGCGATGTAGAGACCCAGGCCCAGCCCCTCCTGTCCCGGCCTGACGGTGGCCCGGGTGAAGGGCTGGAACAGCCGGCGCATGGCGGCTTCAGGGATCGGGACGCCGGCATTGGACACCGCCAGTTCGAAAAACCCGTCGGAGGTCGTCGCCGCCACCCGCACCGGCGCGTCGGGCGCGCCGTGGGTCAGGGCGTTGCCCAGAAGATTGGAAAGGAGCTGGCCAATGCGCCGGGCATCGGCCGCCACCGGGCGGCTCAGCATGATGTCGCTGCGAATCTGCCGATCCGGCTGGGCCAGCGTCAGTTCGGCCACCACCTGGCTCAGCACGGCCTGAAGGTCCGCATCCGATCGCCGCTCGATCCCAACGCCGCCGCCCAACCGGCCGCGGGCAAAGTCCAGCACATTGTCAATCAGGCCTGCCATCCGCCAGGCGCTGTTCTGAACCACGGCCAGCAACGCGCCGGCTTCCGCGGTCAAGGGCGTCTTGCGCACAAGCCGCACGCCGGCATCGATCGAAGCCAGCGGGTTGCGCAGATCATGGCCGAGGACGGCGATGAACTGATCCCGCAGTTCCGATGTCTCCCGGGAGTCGAGCAGCGCCGCCTCGCTCTGATCCAGCCGTTCCTGGGTCTCCAGATGGAAGGCGATCAGTTCAGCGAACAGTTCGAACTTGGCTCTCACCTCGGGGGTGGACAGCTGGGCGGGGTTGGGATCGATGGCGCAGAGGGTGCCGAAGAATTCGCCGCGATGAACGATCGGCATGGAGATGTAGCTCTGGAAACCATACCGCGCCGGCGTGTGATGGTTCTGGAAGCGAGGGTCGGACAACACCTGGTCGATGACGACGCCCTCGCCGGTCTGGCGGATCTCGTTGCAGATGGTTGATTCCAGCTCCAGTTCGCCGCCGGGGGCCAGACCGAAGGAAATTTCGTCCCGCACCACACAGGCCACCCAACGATCCTGGGTCACCCGCGCAACCGCCGCGAAGCCCATTCCGGTGCTTCGGCATATGACCTCCAGGATTTTGGGAATGGCGTCGATCCGGCCGACCCGGGCCACATCCATCGCGATGGTTTCGTCGTCCAAGTCAGGCCTGTCCATCAACAAAGGCCCCGTGCAGAACGCCCGCACGGGGAACCACGCCGCCGGCCGTATGCTCAGGAGCACCAAGCCAACCTAGTGCCAGGACCGCTTTTTGGACAAGACGAATGTGCCCCGCGTGAGAGTCAGCCCTGCCCTGGTCGCGCTTCCCGTTTGGGTCCATTCCGGAGGCGGCGAGCCTGCCGACGTCCGGGTCTAGCGCGCGTGCAATCCCTGCCTTGCCGACCTCGGCCGGGCCAGAGCGCACGCGAAAAATTCCGCCTACTCTGTCGGAACCCCGGAGCGTGGTACGTCCTTCGACCATCATCAACCCTGAAGGAGGCTCGCATGCCTTACGTCGATGGTTTTATTCTGGCCGTGCCGAAGGACAAGAAGGCCGCGTATCAGGAGGTTGCCGAGCTGGCCGGTAAGGTATGGATGGAGCACGGCGCCCTGTCCTATGTCGAATGCTTCGCCGATGACGTGCCGATGGGGACCCTGACCTCGTTTCCCCGGGCCGTTCAGCTGAAGGAGGACGAGGTGGTGGTGTTTTCCTGGATCACCTATGCGTCCCGCGAACAGCGCGATGCGATCAACGCCAAGGTCATGGCCGATCCCCGCATGAAGCAGGGTCCAGAGGACATGCCCTTCGACGGCAAGCGGATGATCTATGGCGGCTTTGAGAGCTTCATGGCGCTCTGAGCCGCGGCCTGGCGCCGCGTGGCCGCTCAAGAGGCCGCCGGGATAGCCGCCAGAGATCGCTCCACCCACTGGACGATGGCCGAGGCAGGCATGGCGCCGGAGGTCCGGGCGATTTCCTTGCCCCTGTGGATCATGATCATGCAGGGGATGCCCCGGATGCCGTAGCGGCCGGCGAGAGCGCCCTCCGCCTCGGTGTCCAGCTTGGCCAGCCGCACGCGCGGCTCCAGCGCTACGGCGGCGGCGGCGAACTGCGGGGCCATGCTGGTGCAGGGCCCGCACCAGGCGGCCCAGAAATCGACGACCACGGGGATATCGCTCTTCGCCGCATGGCGATCAAAGGTGGCGGCGGTCAGGTCCACCGGCTTTGCCTGGAAGAGCGGCTTGCCGCAGGTTCCACATTTGGGACCCTGTCCCAGCCTGGCCTTCGGAACGCGATTGAGCGCACCATCCGTGGGACAGGCAATGACCAGCGTCTCGGCCGCGGCGGCCTGGGTTGCGGTGTCTGTCATGGCCTAACTCCTGCCCTTGATGAACCCTTAGGTCGGTCCGCGAGTTGCAGGATGCAAGGCCACAAGACGCAGAACCCGGCCGTCTGGCACAGAGGGTGTTGCATTTGAAAAACCGGCGCCTATCTATCTCCCCGATGGCGCAGACAACCCGCCAGATTGGAGACCCGCCATGATCGAACGCCGCCCCTTCGAGCAGCTCGGCCATGCTGAACACGGCTGGCTGAACGCCCGCCACCACTTTTCCTTCGCCAACTGGTACGAGCCGTCCCGCATGGGATGGGGCGACCTGCGCGTCTGGAACGACGACGAGATCGCCGCCAAATCCGGCTTTCCGCCGCATCCCCATTCGGACATGGAGATCATTACCTATGTCCGCAAAGGGGCGATCACCCACCAGGACAGCCTGGGCAACACCGGCCGCACCGAGGCCGGCGACGTCCAGGTGATGAGCGCCGGCAGCGGCATCCGCCATGCCGAATACAATATGGAAGACGAGACCACGACGTTGTTCCAGCTGTGGATCCAGCCCCGCATCCGGGGCGGGACGCCCAACTGGGGCGCCAAGCCGTTTCCCAAGGGCGACCGCTCCGGCCGGTTCGTGCCGCTGGCCAGCGGCTTCGAAGCCGACGCCGAGGCCCTGCCCATCCGGGCCGAGGCGCGGGTGCTCGGCGCGACGCTGAAGGCCGGCGAAAGCACGACCTACAGCCTGGCCGATGGTCGCCACGGCTATCTGGTCGCCGCCGCCGGCGAGGTCGAGGTCAATGGCGTGACCCTGCATCCTCGTGACGGAGCGGCGATCCGCGACGAGGCCTTGCTGACGGTGAGGGCCTTGTCCGACGCCGAACTGGTTCTGGTGGATTCGATTTAGCCTTTCCGCCAACGAGTCAGTCAGGGCCCGTCGCCATGCGACGGGCCTTTTTTCGTTGACTAACAACGCGTTAGGGCTACCTCAAGGCCTGGGCGCGAACCGGGGCGGGGTGTCAGTTGCGGGTTGAGTTGCTTAGAATTCTACTGGTGGATGATAACCACCACATGCGTGTGCTTATCGCGGAGATTCTGCACGCCGTTGGAATTCGCCAGGTCCTTGAGGCCAGCGACGGAGCCGAGGCGCTGCAGGTCATGCGTCACCACCCGGTGGACATCGTCATGACCGACCTGGCCATGCAACCGCTGGACGGCATCGACTTTGTCCGTCTGCTGCGAAATTCGCCGGACAGTCCCAACCAGATGTGTCCGGTAGTGATGATCACCGGCCACTCCACCCACCGGCGGGTCCGCGAAGCGCGGGACGCGGGGGTGACGGAGTTCCTCGCCAAGCCGGTGACGGCCCGGGGGGTCATCGAGCGGATCAGTGAGGTGATCGACCATCCTCGCGCCTTCATCCGCACGGAGGATTACTTCGGCCCCGATCGCAGGCGACGGACCGATCCCCTGCACCCGGGTCCCTGGCGGCGCGGCGGCGAGGAGTCGCGAAACCTGTAGCGCCGGCCGATGGCGTTCCGGGCCGACGGCTAGAGCGTCAGGGCGCAGCTCTCGTTGATCGTCGGGCGGGAGATGACCACCCGGCAGAGACCGGGGAACTTCGGGTGAAGGGCGTTGGCGAAGAATAGGCAGAGATGCTCAAGAGTTGGGGTTTCGAGACCCGGCCTGTCGTTGAGCAGGCCGTGATCGAGCTGCGCCGCGACACCCTTCAGTTCAGCCTCCAGCTCGGCCAGATCGACCACCCAGCCCATCGGCCCGGTGACCGCGCCGCGCACCGTCGCCTCCACGCGGAAGGAGTGGCCGTGCAGGCGCGTGTAGGGGCTGCCCGCCGGTCCGTTGGGGAAATGGTGGGCGGCGTCGAAGGTGGCGGCCTTCGTGATCTCGAACAGGGGCGTGGTCATTGTCTTGGCAGCTGAGGTCTTCGGGAAGCTGGGTTTGGGAGAAGCATCAGGGCTGGATGCGGCCCAGGCTGGCTGAGGACGGGCGCGCCTAGGGAATTCCGAGGTATTTATGAGTTTGGGTGCTTAATCGCCAGCGAGGATGCGAAAGGCAATAGTCTATACAGGCCTGGGTCGCCGCGGCGCGGTCGGGGCCATCCAGCGGCTGCAGGTAAAAGCGCTCGAAATCCAGGCCGACGAACCGCGCCGGATCAACCCCGGCCTGGGGCCAGACAAGCTTCAGTTCCTGGCCCCGCCTCTGCACGACGGGGGCGTCGGCCTTGGGGCTGACGCAGATCCAGTCGACGCCCGCCGGCGCCGGCAGGGTGCCGTTGGTCTCGACGGCGATCATGAAGCCTCGCGCGTGCAGGGCGGCGACCAGGGTCTCGTCCAGCTGCAGCAGGGGCTCGCCGCCGGTGCAGACCACCAGCCGCTCGTCCGCCCCCCCGGTCCAGGCCGCCTCAACCGCATCGGCCAGGGCCTGGGCCGTCTTGAAGCGGCCACCGCCAGGTCCATTGGTTCCCACGAAATCGGTGTCGCAGAAGGTGCAGACGGCGGCCGCCCGATCCTTCTCGCGCCCGGACCACAGGTTACAGCCGGCGAATCGGCAGAAGACCGCGGCGCGGCCGGCCTGGCCGCCTTCGCCCTGCAACGTCAGGAATATCTCCTTCACGGCGTAGCTCACGGCGCGAACCGGTGTCTGGACATCAGAGGCATGGGCGGAAGGGCGGGTCCGGAGAAAGGCGGCGGTTCGTCCGCCATCGCCATCTCTCTATAGCAGAGAAGGACCCTCAGGAACCGGAGAGGCCTCGGTCGAACGCCGGACTGTGACGATCAAGTTAGCCGCAAGTCTTCGTAAGCCTTCGGCGACCCAGCTACTTTATCGCGGCGTCATCGCCGCGTTCTCGGCCAGGGCGATATGGAACCCGCCAAGCTTCCGCTGCGTCAATTCTCCACTGGAGGGCTGTCGTGACCCGCGTTGAGGAGTATGCCGCGATGTTCGGGCCACAGTCCAGGTGAAAAGCCGTAACCTATCAGTGATCAACGACCCACGAGCATTGACACATTCCGAACACGCGTATGCAATCGCCCTTAAGCCACAGGGAAATGTCGTGCGTCCCTGACGGCAATCAAGACACGGCATTGAGGAAACACACGGCGTTCGCAGGTGCCGACAAACGGTCCGCGACGCTCGGGGAGGGTTATGAATGTTAAACACTCTGCGTCTGCGGAGGACGCTCGCTGTGAGCGCTTCCGCCCTGGCCATCATGGCCATCGCCGCTCCCGCCTTCGCGCAAGATGAAGGCAGCACCGTCGGCGAACTGATCGTCACGGCGCAGAAGCGCGAAGAAGCCATTCAGGACGTTCCGATCGCGGTGTCCGCCTTCAGCCAGGAAAGCCTGGAGAAGCAGAAGATCGACGGCGGGCCGAACCTGGTCCTTTCCATCCCGAACGTGAACTTCTCCAAGGGGAACTTCACCGGCTACAACTTCCAGATCCGGGGCGTCGGCGCCAAACTGGTCGCCGCCTCGGGCGACGCCGGCACCGGCATCCACCTGAACAACGCGCCGCTGACCGCCAACAACCTCTTTGAGTCGGAGTTCTTCGACGTCGAGCGGGTGGAAGTCCTGCGCGGTCCGCAAGGCACCCTGTACGGCCGTAACGCCACCGGCGGCGTGGTCAACCTGATCACCGCCAAGCCGGTCGACTATTTCACCGCCCTCGGGAAGCTGGAATACGGCAACTACAACACGGTCAAAGCCAAGGCGATGGTCAACATCCCGCTGGGCGACATGTTCGCGGCCCGGGTGGCCGGCGTCTATGTCAAGCGCGACGGCTTCGGCGACAACCTGGTCACCAAGCACGACATCGACGACCGCGACCTGTGGGACATCCGGGCCACCCTGGCCTTCAACCCCACCGACGACTTCAGCGCCTGGTTCCTCTATGACCACTTCGAGGAAGATGACAGCCGTTCGCGGATCGGCCGCCAGTTCTGCAAGAAGGACCCGGGTCGCGAAGCCGGCCTGACCTATTCGGCTGACCCGAACATCTCCCTGATCGAGCACGGCTTCTTCAGCCAGGGCTGTCAGGAGACCTCGCTGTACGAAAAAGGCGTCTCCACCGGCACGCTGAACACCCAGGCGACCCTCGGCGGCCTTTTCGCCACCCTGACCGGCCTGCAAACCGGCGACGCCTATGCCGGCAAGGTCCAGAGCAGCGACATTCGGAACATCGAGTCGGCGTTCGACCCGGTCTACCAGTCAAAGACCGACATCTATGAGTTCAACGCCCAGTGGGATGTGACGCCTGAACTGCAACTGACCTCGCTGACCTCTTACAGCGAGCTGAGCCTGTTCACCCGTCAGGACTACAACCGCGTCGTTCCGAGCTCGTCCTTCAACGCGACGCCGAACGCCTGCAACTTCTACTCGACCCCCTGCGGCAACGCGCTGCTGGGCAGCCCGGCCCTGCCCCCGGCCACCTGGGCCTTTGTCTACGGCACCCTGTTCCCGGGCGGCGTGGTCAGCGACCCTCAGGTCGGCGCGCAAAACAAGTTCACCACCTTCGACATCTCGTCGGCTGAAACCCAGCAGTTCACCCAGGAACTGCGCCTGCAGTCGGATTTCGACGGCCCGCTGAACTTCAACATCGGCGCCATCTACCTCGACTTCAAGGCGACCGGCGACTACTACGTGATGTTCAACACCGGCACCGCCAACTACCAGGCCGCCAACTTCCTGACCAACCTGGGCAGCGGCGGCGCGGTTCCCTATCCCTGCCCCGAAGGCAATCCCAGCTGCGTGTTCATCGACCCCAATGAGACCCCGAACCGCAGCGGCCACAACTACTATGACAGCTACAGCCCCTATCACCTGAAGTCCCGCGCGGCCTTCGGCGAGGTCTACTGGCAAGTTGCGGAAAGCTTCAAGATCACCGCCGGCGCGCGCTTCACCGACGACACCAAGATCGTCGAGAACCACCGGGTGAACCTGGGTGAACCCGGTAGCGGCGTCTCCGGCCCGCCGCCGACGGATCCCCGTCCTTTCCTGAAGGTCCGTTTCCAGGAAGTCACCGGCCGCCTGGGCTTCGACTGGAAGCCGGAACTGGGCTTCACCGACAACTCCCTGATCTACGGTTTCTACTCGCGCGGCTATAAGGCTGGCGGCCTCAACCCCGCCTGTTCGTCGGCGCTCAGCTGCCCGCCGCCGAGCTTCGAGCCGGAATTCGTCGACGCCTACGAACTCGGCATGAAGAACAGCCTGCTCGGCGGATCGATGGTCCTGAACCTCACGGGCTTTGCCTATGACTACAAGGGCTACCAGATCTCCAAGATCGTGAACCGCGCTTCGACCAATGAAAACATCGATGCGAAGCTTTGGGGTCTGGAACTGGAATCCATCTGGGAGCCGGTGAAGAACTTCCGGCTGAACGCCAACCTCGGCTACCTGAACACCGAGATTCAGGGCGGCTCGTCCATCGACGTGTTCAACCGCACCCAGGGCGATCCCAACCTGGTGGTGGTGAAGTCGAGCTCGGCGTCCAACTGCGTTGTCCCGCTGGCCGTCGCCCAAGGCGCCTTGGCCGTGGCCAACGTCTTCAGCCCCTTCGCCCTGCTCGGCGTCTGCGGCAACGCGCTGGCCACGGACGGGATCGCCGTCGATCTGGAAGGCAAGGAACTGCCCAACTCGCCGGACCTGACCCTCTCCCTGGGCGCCCAGTACACCTGGGAATTCGGGGCTGACTGGTCGGCCACCCTGCGCGGCGACTACTACCGCCAGACCGACAGCTTCTCGCGTATCTACAACAGCGAAGCGGACAAGATCGAAGCCTGGGACAACGTCAACATGACGTTCACCGTGGCCAGCCCGGCCAATGGCTGGTCGTTCGAACTCTACGCCAAGAACCTGACCGACGAAGAGGCCATCACCGACACCTACCTGACCGACGACTCGTCGGGTCTGTATCGGAACGCCTTCTACACCGACCCCCGCACCTTCGGGATTTCGGTGACCAAGACCTTCGGCAAGTAAGCCGAACGTCGGTCTTCAAGATTGGGCGGCGGGAACTACGGTTCCCGCCGCTTTTTCTTTGCCTGCTCGTCAGCTTAACCAGTCTGAAAGCGAGACGGTGCAGACTGCAATCCCAAGTGACCTGCAGCGGCGCCCCATGGACCGTCTTGACCAACTGATCGACCGCCGCGCCCCGCTCTCCCTCGAGTGCCTCGCCGCCGATGTCGCGCGCCGTTTCGCGGCCGAGCCCGAAGCCATTGTGCTGGCCGTTGTGGCGGGAGAACAGCCCGTCGGGTTGGTCAATCGCCTTGCTTTCGAGGCTTTGGACCCGGCGCCACAGACCCCCGTCCAGGTGTTCATGGACGAATATCCCGCTATTGAGGCCGGCCATACGACTCTATCGACCTTCCGGGACCGGATGTTGGCTGAGGGCGCGTCGGGCCCGAGCCGGGGCTTTATCGTCACCAGCGCTGGACGCTATCTTGGGGTCGGAACGCCCCTGACGCTGCTGGCGGCGGGAGACGGCAGGGCTCGAGGCCGGCGCGCTGCGAGCATCGCCCTGACCCAGCGGCTGGCCGACGAGGTGGTCCGTCAGATAGGCGGCGCCGAGACCTTCATCGACTCCCTGGCGCGACAACCCCTGGCCCCTGACGCAAAGCTATGCGTCCAGACCCTCACAGACTGTTTTGCCGACATTCACCGTTTGACCCGGCGCGCCGCCGCACTGCACGCGGAGCAGTCCGGCCTGTCCGAGCCCGCCCCCCGCCATACACTTCTGCGGGATGTGATGGACGGCCTGGAGCAGCGATGGCGCGACCGCGCCCAGCACGCCGGCATAACCCTGATGACCGCCTACGACGGCTCGCCCGACCTTGCCGCCGACATCGACGCGGATCGTCTGGCGGACCTGTTCGACGCCCTCGTCGAACGCGCCCTGTCGGAAACACGGCGCGGAGCCGTGGAGGCCACCCTGATGGCCCGCCCGGCGCTGGACGGGCTGACATTGGAGGGGCGCGTCCGCGATGGCGGCCCGCCGATTCCCCCGGCCAGGCTCGCCCGCATCTTCGATCCGCTTGATGGCGGCTCCAGCTTCAGCATCGGGCTGGGCATGGCCTATGCCGCCAGCATCGCCAGCGCCATGAATGGGGTCATCCGCGCCGAATCCAACGCCGGCTCCGGCGCCAGCGTCATCTTTGAGATGATCGCGCCCGAGGCGGTCTCCGAGGGGCCAGTCGCCGAGTCCTCAATGATGCCGACAACCGCCCATATCCTCATCGTGGATGACAACGCCACCAACCGCATGGTCGCCGAGGCCCTCTGCGAGATGTTCGACTGCACCAGCGAGCAGGCCGTCGACGGGATCGAGGCGGTCGAGGCCGCGTCGACCCGCGCCTTCGACCTGATCCTGATGGACATCAAGATGCCGCGCATGGACGGCGTCGCCGCCACGCGCGCCATCCGCGCCATGGCCGGCCCCGGCGGCCGCATCCCGATCATCGCCTTGACCGCCAACGCCGACCCATCCGACGTCCGCGCCTATATCGATGCCGGCATGAACGACGTGGTCGAAAAGCCGATCAAGGCGGAGCGGCTGCTGACCGTCCTCGACAAGGTGCTCAATGGCGTGACGCCGCGCGGTTCCGCCGCGGCCTGACGCCCTGTTTTCTAGAATTCGTAGCCGAAGGTCTCGATGATCCGCGCCTGGGTCCGGGCGACGAAGTCCCGGGATTCCGCATCGAAATACCGCCGATAATCCCGCTCTCCAGCCCTCCTGAACTGCGTCTTCGCCCTGGCCAGGGTCAGCGGCCGGTCATGGCCGACGGTCTTCAGCAGGCGTGCCAGATCCTCTTCGATGGTTTCGTACCGGCCCACGAAGTCCAGAATCAGCCGGTCGTCGAGACTGATGATGTCCCATTCCCGCCCGCCGGCTTCAGCCTTCCTGAGCCATCGGCCGAAGCGATCGAATCGGGGCTCGATGCCGGCCCGCCGCTCGCGAAAAATGAACCTCGAAACCTCGCGGTCCCACGGATTGCGGACGAAGCCCGCCTTGAGATAGCGCCCCCAGACACCGTCGCCGACATAGTCGCGCACCGTCGCGGCCGGCATGTGGTTGTAGAAGTCCACGGACTCATCCGGCGTCGGCAGGCCATCGGCTCGAAGCGGCCTGTCGCCCGGACCTTCCCGGACGTAGTTCTGCGGCCGCCGGCCCAGCCTCATGCGCTCGTCTTCGATCGGCAGGGTCGGGGTAATCACGTCCCGCGGACCGCATGCGCCGGACAGGGTGAACTCAAGACTGGTCCCGGCCGTCTTGTGGGTCTTCAGGAAGATGAACTCACGGTCGTGCGAGATGATCATTCCAGTCCCTTCCGCCTCCACGGGCCCGGCCGCCCTTGTTCCTGGCCGCCGCGCGACCTAGCCTTGGCAATAGGCCGCTGCTGGTTTGAGTAGGTGAGAGGATGCGCGATTGGAAGGTCCGGATTTCATCTGCATCGGCATGCAAAAGGCCGGAACCGCCTGGCTCTACGATCAACTCCAGTTTCACCCCGGGTTCTGGATGCCGCCCATCAAGGAACTCCACTATTTCGACAAGACCAGTCCCCCGAACAGCGCCGCCGCCATCCGTGAACAGGGCCGAGCCGATCGGGAGACGGTAAATCGGCAACGGCAGGCGGACCAGAACCGCCCGCTTGGCCCGGCCGACGACGCCTTCTTCGCCGCCTTCGATCAGATGCGCGACCAGTGGGGCGACCTGCCGGCCTATGCGGACCTGTTCTCGATGAAGGGAGGCCTTCTGAGCGGCGACATCACGCCGGCCTATTCGACCCTGGACGCGGACCGCATCGACGCCATCGCCAAGGCCTATCCCGGAGTCCGGATCCTGGCCATCCTCCGCGACCCTGCCGCCAGGGCGCTGTCGAAACTCCGCATGGAGGTTCGCAAGGGAAAGGCGCCAGCGACCCTGTTCGACTCTCCCGAACTGCTCGAGCAGCGGCTGACGTCGGAAACCCAACGGGCGCGAGGCTTCGCCAGCCGGTTCATCCCGCTCTGGCAGGCGGCGTTCGCCGACCGATTCGCCTTCTTCTTCTTCGACGACATCGTCGACCGTCCGCAGGACATCCGAACCCGCATCCTGGAGGTCCTGGGAGCGAACCCGGCCCTGCCCAGCGGCCCGCTGGAGCCCGGCTACAATCGCAAGCAAAGCCGATCCACGGGGGCGATCCCGCCGTCCGCCCTGCGGGCCATCGAAGCCCATTTCGCCGACGAGCGCGCCCAATGCGCGGCCCTCTTCGGGGGGCGCGCGACTGAATGGCCGGGACGCCAGCAGCCCGGCTGATCCCTGCCTGTCCTGTCGGCGAACAATACTGCTTCAGCCTCCGACAGAAGATCACTCACAGAATGCAGGATATTTTCCCAAAGCTTGACATCACCCGGTCAGCTCTATCCTTCTCCATTGAACACCAGTATCCACGATCTATCCGGACGGCCATATGATCTGATCGGCCGGACCAAGTATTGTCTGGGGGGTAAGCGTTGACCGAAGGACTTGATTCGCCATCCGGCGCCGCGCGGGCCGACGACTCGACGGACTTGGTCAGCAGGGTCAACGCGCTGTTCGCTCAGGCTCCCCGAGACTGGGCCGGAATCGAAACCCTGTTGATCCAGATCGACGACGCGGGCGAAACGGCGCCGGCCCAGATCTGGTTCGAATTCGGCCTGCGGTGCGAGCAGCAGGCCCGATATCGCAAGGGCTTCAACGCCGCCAAACAGGCCGCCGTCGACCCAGGCCTTGCGCCCCAGGCCTGGCGGCTGGCGTTGCGGATGGCGCTGGAGCGGAGGTCGGCGTCCTCCACCGCGCTCAGTATCGCCCGCCTGTTGCAGCTGGAGCCTGACGACTACCACTTCCTTCGGCACGCGATGAAGCTGTTCGGAGGCAAGCAACAGACCGAGGATTCGGTCCAGATCATTCGTCGCGTCGCCCCCTTCATGAAGGCCACCGCCGAACTGGTTCGCTACATCGACTACGCCGATGTCGCTCCGGAACTGAACGACCGGCTGATCGAATGGGCCCTGGCCCTGACCAGCGAGGCAAGCCCCAGCGACAGCCTGGCGGCCCTCGGCTTCCTGCTCAACCGCGGCCTCGAGCCGCCGGCGCATCTACCCACCAATGTGCTGGAAAATCCCGACCCCGAGCTGGACGAATTCGACCGTCTGCGCAGTCTTCTGCGGACCTGCAACCACGCCGGCGCCCGCGACCTGGCGGTGAGCATCTACAGGCGCATTGTCGATCGCGGCGACTCGCATCATCTGGTCGTACGGTTTCTCTCCTATTCGCGGCAGGTTCCCGGCCTTCCGGAGCGGTTGATCGACTGGGCGCGCAATCTGGGTCCGGACGCCAGCGAGGCTCACCGCAAGGACGCCCTGAAGATCTTCGGCTTCTATGGCCTGCAACCCGACGAAGCCCTGGCCCCTCTGGTCGAGGACGACGAAAAGCTGCAGCGGGCCTGGCGTCTTTGGGCGGAGCATGTACCCCCCGAAAGCGAAATGCAGCGGCCGCCTCTGGATCATTTCGCCGGCGACGAAATCACCGTATCCCCTGCCGAGGGCCCCGCCCCGCTGCTCATCGTCTTCTCCGGCCTCAGCGACAACTTCTCCCTGCCGCCGCCCACCTTCGACCGGTTCGTCGCCAGCCTGGGCGCCTCCGCCGTCTATATGTCGGACAGCAACCGCCTGTGTTTCACCGCCGGAGCCAAGAGCCTGGACCTGGACTTCGACGGGACCGTCAACCACCTCCGGGGGATCGCCGATGAGCTGGGCGCGACCCGGATCGTCACCCTGGGAACCTCGGCCGGCGGGTTTTCCGCCATGCTCTACGGGCTGCATCTGAAGGCCCATAGCGTCCTGGCCTTCGGTTCGGTGACCAACGCCACACCGGAATACCTGGCCACCGATCCCCGGGGCCGGGCCGTGGCCCGCCGCGCCGCCCGCCTGGTGGAGCCGCGCAATCTGGATGTTCGCCCGCTGCTTGCCGATCCGGACTGCCGCACTCGGGTCCACCTGTATTTCGGCGCGCAGATGCCGGTCGACACGCGGAACGCCCGGCATCTGGAGGACTTTCCGACCGTGCGCCTTCACCCGGAAGACGGGCTCGACAGACACCAGATTCTGCGGGAACTGGTTCTGCGGGGCCGGTTTCAATCGCTGCTCCGCACCGCGCTTTATGGCCCCGGGTGAGGGTCTCCGTCGGCTTGCCGACGCCGATCCGCCCTCTTCTGTCCACTGCCCATTTTCGGGGTGCCGACGAGCAGAACTGTGTCTTTCGAACCCAGTTGTTCGAAATGTCACGCAACTGGCCGATGATACTTTTCATGCGGCCGAGCATGCGGCATGCCTTGCGGCATAACGGTTTGAGGCTGGCGGGCGGATGCCCGGCCTTGTCATGGGGGATGAAATTGGACGTCAAAATTCTGGATACGGAGCAATCGGAAATTCTGGGCTCCATGCGCAAGGCCTTCGCGGAGGGCGCCTACCTGCAGGTGCAGGCCTTGCTGTCCTCGCTGGGCGACATCAAGACCGTCCGCAGCGGCATCCGGATCGACGCCGTGGCGCTCGCCGCGCGCGCCAAACTGGCGGAAGGCGACCGCAAGGGCGCCCGCCAACTGCTCCAACAGGTCTGGGCCGCCAAGCTTAAGAATCACCGCCAATGTCGCCAGTTGGCGATCGCCTGCCTTGAGCTCGGAGACTACGATCGTGCCCGAGAGTTGGTTGAGGCCGCGATCTCCCTGGCTCAGCCACAAGGCGCGACCCACTAGAATTAGGCCCGACGGAGATCGAGCAGGATCGGCGCTCCCCCGCCGACCAGCTTCCAAATGCATCGGTGGGCTGACTCACGACATTCGAGCATGGTCCGGGCGCCACGGTTTGGAGCCGGCGCAATCAGCCTTGGTTTCGGCGGCCGCGGGGCCATCCGCCTCGGCAAGGGTGAGCCAGAGCAGACCAGGTCGGCTTGCGTTTGAGGCCGAGAGAATCAGCGGCGCCCTGCAGGTGATGATCGACGCCGGGTGGCCAGTGAAGACTGACCGGGGTGTTTCCCTGGTAGCTGGAGGCGGGATCGAACCGCCGACCTGTGGGTTATGAATCCACCGCTCTAACCATCTGAGCTACCCAGCCATACCGAACCAGTGGTCCGAAGGGAGGCGGCCTTATAAGGGCGATAAAACCTTCCATCAAGCGTCTTGGGAAAGCGGCGCGCAGCCGCTAGAGCGCGTCAGGGTTAAGTGTCAGCGGTTAACCCGCCCGACGCGCCCTAGATGTTTGGGTTAGAGCCCTTTTGAACGGGTTAGATGATTTCATCTAACCCTAAAGGGCTCTAGGGTCGGGGCCGATGAGCGTGCTCCATCTTCTGGGATCCGGCGGCGAAGGCGGGGCGGAAACCTACTTCGTCCAACTGGTCGCCGCCCTGCAGCGCGCGGGCCTGCAGCAAGCCTGCGCCATCCGCAAGAATCCCGGTCGCGAGACAGCCCTGGCGGAAGCCGGCGTGCCGGTGCGCACCCTGGGCTTTGGCAGTCCGCTAGACATCTTCACCCGCGCCGGGGCCGCCGGCATGGCGCGAAACACCCGGGCCCGGCTGCTGGTCGCCTGGATGAACCGCGCCGCCCGCCATACCCCCTCCGGCCCCTGGGCGCGGGTCGGCCGCCTGGGCGGCTATTACAAGCTGAAGAACTATCGGGGCTTTGACGCCCTGGTCGGCAACACCCAGGACATCGTCGACTGGGTCGTGGCGCAAGGCTGGCCCGCAGATCGCGTCCGCTACATCCCTAACTTCGCCACCGCCCCGGAAGAGGTCACCCCGGTCGACCGCGCCAGCCTGAATACACCCGAAGGCGCGCCGCTGCTGCTGGGCATGGGACGGCTGCATGCGTCCAAGGCCCATGACGTCAGCCTGAAGGCCCTCAAGGCCTTGCCCGGCGCCTATCTGTGGATCGCCGGCGTCGGCGCCCTGGAAGACCAATTGAAGACCCTTGCCCAGTCGCTGGGCGTGCTGGACCGGGTCCGCTTCCTGGGCTGGCGGGCAGATCCCTCCGCCCTCTATCGCGCCGCCGACGTCTGCCTCTTCCCTTCGCGCTACGAGCCGCTGGGCAATGTGGTGATCCAGGCCTGGGCCCATGGCCTGCCGGTGATCGCCGCCGCCAGCCAGGGCCCCGGCGCCCTGATCCGCGATGGCGACGACGGCCTGCTGGTTCCCGTCGACGACCACGACGCCCTGGCCGAAAAGACCGCCGCCCTGCTGGCCGATCCGATGCAGCGCATCCGCCTGATCCAGAACGGCCATGCGCGGGTCGAGGCCGAATTCAGCCAGGACGCCGTGGTCGGCCAGTGGCGCGGGCTGTTCACCCAATACGGAGCCGCCTGATGTGCGGCATCGCAGGTGTGCTTGGGGCGGCCGCATCGGCCGCCGCCGGGCCGCTGATCACCCAGCTGGCCCACCGCGGCCCCAACGGCATCCGCACCGAGGACGGACCCGGCTGGTCGGTCGGCCATGCCCGCCTCTCCATCATCGACCTGGAGGGCGGCTGGCAACCGCTGCACGCCGCCGGCTCGACCATCATCGGCAACGGCGAGATTTACAACTACCTGGAACTGGCCGAGGAATTCCACCTGAAGGACCGGCTGACCACCGGCTCCGACTTCGAGCCCCTGCTGCACATCTATGCCCGGGAGGGCGAAAAGGCCTTCGCCCGCCTGCGCGGCATGTACGCCTTCTGCCTGATCGGCTGTGATGGACGCACCTGGCTGGTCCGCGATCCCTTCGGCATCAAGCCGCTGTCGGTCACCCGCGACCCCGGCACGCTGAGCTTCGCGTCCGAGCCCCGCGCCTTCTTCGCCACCGGGACCACGGCCCGCTTCCTGCAGCCGGAGGCCGCCGAGGACCTGCTGGCACTCGGCTATGTCACCCCCGGCGTTGTCCGGCCCAACACCGTCTTCCGGGGGATCGAGAGCGTGTTGCCGGGTGAGGTCGATCTGGTCAGCGAGGGCGACCGCGAGGAGACAATGCGCCCGCCGCTGATGGTCACCGCCCCGATCGTCGGCGACGAAGCCAGCCTGATCCGGCGGCTGGACGCGGTGCTGGAAGACAGCGTCCGGGTCCACCAGCGCTCCGACGTCCCCTACGGCCTGTTCCTCTCCGGCGGCATCGACAGCGCCGCCATCGCCACCTTGATGAGCCGGCTGAACGCTCGCCCGGTCACCGCCTTCACCTGCGGCTTCGACGCCCCCGGCGCCCGCGACGAGCGCGGCCAGGCCGAACGGGTCGCCAAGGCCCTGAACCTCGACTGGCGGGAGACGAGCTTTGGCGAGGAGGACTTCTGGCGCATCGCCCCGCTGGTCGCCTGGACCCATGACGAGCCGACCACCGACTACGCCGCCCTGCCCACCTACAAGCTGGCCGAGGCGGCGAAGGGCGACCTGACCGTGGTGCTGACCGGCGAGGGCGGCGATGAACTGTTCGGCGGCTACGGCCGCTATCGCCGCGCCCTGCGGCCCGGCTGGCTGGGCGGCCGCCTCGCCGAGCCGCAGATCGACGCGCCCTTTCTGAAGGGCGGCGGCGCGCAGGCCCTGGCCCGCTGGCGCCAGGCCGCCAAGCCGCCCAAGGGTCTCACCCCCCTGCAGCGCGCCCAATGGGGCGACATCGCCACCTGGTTGCCGAACGACCTGCTGCTGAAGCTGGACCGCTGCCTGATGGCCAACGGGCTGGAGGGGCGCACCCCCTTCCTCGACAAGGAGGTCGCCGCCTTCGCCTTCAACCTGCCCGACCGGATGAAGATCCAGGGCCGCTACGGCAAATGGCTGCTGCGCAAATGGCTGGAGGGCGCCTGCCCCGTCGCCGATCCCTGGGGAAAGAAGAAGGGCTTCACCGTCCCCGTCGCCGCCTGGATCGCGCCGCGCGCCGGCGATCTGGCCGGCCGCGTCGCCGATGTGAAGGCGGTGGCCGAGACCTGCCTGCCCGGCGCCGTCCGCGCCGTCTTCACCGACGAGGCCCAGGCCGCCAACCGCTGGCCGCTACTGTTCTTCGCCCTCTGGTCGCTGATCCACCTGGAACAGGCGGAACCGGCCGAGGCGCTGAAGGCTTTGCTCGGGGACGCCTGAAACGGAGACCACGCCATGCGCCAGATCCCCCTGATCGCCGCCGCCCTCGTCCTCGCCGCCTGTGGCGGCCAGCCCAGCGATGCGCAGACCACGAAGCAGGTCGCCAATCCGAGACAGCCGCTGGAAACCCGCCCGGCAAACGCCCCCTACAAGCCCGCCTTCGCCGGCCAGACCCGCGCCCTCGCCGCCCCGGCCAGCCCGGCCTTCGATGTCGTCACCGTCGCCAAGGGCCTCGACAAGCCCTGGGGCCTGGCCTTCCTGCCCGACGGCCGGATGCTGGTCACCGAGCGCGGCGGCGCCCTGCGCATCGTCGGCAAGGACGGCGCCCTCTCCGCCCCGGTCGGCGGCCTGCCCAAGGTCGACAGCCGCGGTCAGGGCGGGCTGCTGGATGTGGTCGCCGGCCCGGACGGCTGGATCTACTGGACCTATGCGGAGCCTCGTGAAGGCGGCAACGGAACGGTCGCCGCACGTGGCAAACTGGGCGGCGGCGCGACGCCGGCCCTGACCGAGGTCAAGGTGATCTGGCGGATGACCCCGACGCTGGACAGCACCAAACACTTCGGCTCGCGCCTGGCCTTCGCTCGCGACGGCAGCCTGTTCATCACCACCGGCGAGCGATCCGATCTGCCCGGCCGGGTCCAGGCCCAGAAGCTGGACGCCGCGTTCGGCAAGGTCATCCGCATCAATGCCGACGGCACGATTCCCAAGGGCAATCCCTTCGTCGGCAAGGCGGGCGCCCTGCCGGAGATCTGGTCCTACGGCCACCGCAACATCCAGTCGGCGGCGATCAACCCGGCGACCGGCCAGCTCTGGACCGTCGAACACGGCCCCCGGGGCGGCGACGAGGTCAACATTCCCGCCAAGGGACGCGACTACGGCTGGCCGACGATCAACTACGGCCTGGAATACAGCGGCCAGCCGGTCGGAGAGGGCATCACCCGGAAGGCCGGGATGGTACAGCCGATCTATTACTGGGACCCGGTCATCGCCCCCTCCGGCATGGCCTTCTATGACGCCGCCCTGTTCCCGGCCTGGAAGGGCAGCCTCTTCATCGGCGGGATGAAGGACAAGGACCTGGTGCGCCTGACGCTGGACGGCGATCGGGTCACCGGCGAGGAGCGGCTGCTGAAAGACCTGGGCCAGCGAATCCGCGATGTGCGGGTGGGACCGGACGGCGCGGTCTATGTCCTGACCGACGGCGGCGGGCTGCTGAAGCTGGTTCCGAAGGGCTGACCCCCTATCCTCACCCGTAGGCCGAAGGCCGTACGGGGGAGGGGGACCGCCCGCGCAAGCGCTGCGCGCTACGGGTGAGGATCGGCGCCAAGCATCCCCGCCACCATCTCTCCAATGGCCAGCGAACTGGTCAGGCCGGGGCTCTCGATGCCGAACAGCGCTGCCAGGCCCGCGACCCCATGGCTGTCAGCGCCCCTGATCTGGAAGTCCGGCTGATGCTCGCCCGGCCCGTGCAGCTTGGGCCGGATGCCCGCATAGTCTGGCGTCAGGTCGTCCTCGTTCAGGCCGGGCCAGAACTTGCGGATATAGGCGGCGAACTCGGCCCGCTTGGCCGGATCGACGCTGTAGTCCTCCGCCTCGACGAACTGCAAGTCCGGCCCGAACACCGCCTGGCCGCCCAGGTCCTTGCGATAGTGGGTGCCCAGCGCGCCCGGGATGGGCGGCGGATAGACCAGTCGCTCGAACGGCGCCTTGGCCGCCAGCCGGAAATAGACCCCCTTGCCGAAATGCCCTTCCGGGATCTGGGCCTTGGGATAGCCGGCGATTTCGCCCGCCACATGCTGCGACGACAGACCCGGCGCGGTGACCAGCAGGCGGCAGGTCAGGCTAGCCGCCTCCGCCCCCCCGGCCCGCACGGTGAAGCCCCCGCCGGGCAACGGCTCGGCCCCCTCGAACGGCGTGCTGGTGACCACCACACCGCCGGCCGCCTCGATCTCGCCCTGCAGGGCCAGCATATAGCCGTGGCTGTCGAAGACCCCGCTCTCCGGCGACAGCAGGGCCGCCTCGCATTTCAGGCCCGGCTCCATCGCCCGCGCCTCCTCGCCGGTCAGCCGCCGCATCCCCTCGACGTCGTTCTCCAGCGCCTGGGTCCAGATGGCGTCCAGCCGGGGAACCTCGTCCGCCGTGGTCGCCACCACCAGCTTGCCGCATCGGCGAAAGTCGACATGGTGGATATCCAGAAAACTGTAGAGAAGGCGTCTACCCTGCACGCACAGCCGCGCCTTCAACGACCCGGTCGGATAGTAGAGCCCCCCGTGAATCACCTCGCTGTTGCGCGAGGAAACCCCCTGCCCGATCGCTCCCCCCTTCTCCAGCACGGCGACGACCAGGCCGCGTTTGGACAGGGCATAGCCGCAGGCCAGCCCCACGGCCCCCGCGCCGACGACCACGGCGTCAAAATCGAATTCGCTCATGCGCCCATTGGTAATCGCCCCCGCCTCAAACGGCCAGAGGCGGAGCGGCTCCGGAACGCCCATCCGGCTGAGACGTACTTATGTAAACCCGCCTCGTCCAAGGATCCCCATGACCGCCACGACGCCGCCCGACATGGCCACGGACGAGACCGAAACCCCTACCCTGCTGCGCGCCATCGGTCCCTGGCAGATGATCCTCTACGGGGCCGGCAGCATGATGGGGGCCGGCATCTACGGCCTGATCGGCAAGGCGGCGGGACAGGTCGGATCGGCCGTCTGGCTGTCCTTCCTGGCGGCCCTGACCGCGGCGTTGTTCACCGGCCTGTCCTATGCGGCTCTGGGTTCGCGCTATCCAAGGGCGGGCGGCGCGGCCTTCATGACCCACCACGCCTTCGGCCATCCCCTGCTGACCCATGTGGTCGGGCTGGCCACCGTCTTCTCCGGCCTGACCTCGATCGCCGCCGGGGCGCGGGTGGTGGGCGAGAACCTGCAGCGGGTTCCGGTGCTGGAGACCGTCTCGGTCACCCTGCTGGCGCTGGTCTATCTGCTGATCATGGCCGGCATCGTCTATCGCGGCATCAGAGAGTCCCTCTGGGTCAACCTGGTCTGCACCCTGGTCGAGGCCGGCGGCCTGCTTCTGATCATCGCCGTCGGGGCGCGGTTCTGGGGCTCGGCCGACCTGCTGGAGCTGCCGCCCGCTCCGGCCGGCGGTTCGGCCATCTTCGGGCCCCTGCTGATCGTCCAGGGCGCCGCTCTGACCTTCTTCGCCTTCGTCGGCTTCGAGGACGCGCTGAATGTCGCAGAAGAGGTGAAGGAGCCCCACATCAACCTGCCGCTGGGCATCCTGGGCGCCATGCTGATCACAGCGGTCATCTACATCGGGGTGGCGATAACCGCTGTCTCGGTCATTCCCTGGCAGACACTTGGCCAGTCCAAGGCGCCGCTTGCCGACGTCATGAAGATCGCCGCGCCCTGGTTCCCGGCCTGGTCCTTCATCGTCATCACCATTTTCGCCGTGGCCAACACTGCCCTGGTCAACTTCATCACCGCCTCGCGGCTGCTGTACGGCATGGCTCGCGACGGCCGCCTGCCCGCGCCCCTGGCCCAAATCCATCCCGGCCGCCGGACGCCCTACGTCGCCGTAGCCGTGTTGCTGGCGGTGCTGGTCGTGCTGGTCCTGTCCGGCGGAGTGACCCAGCTGGCCGAGGCGACGGTGCTGTTGCTGCTCTGCGTCTTCGTCATCGTCAACGGCGCCTATCTGGTCCTCAAGGGCCGCAGGGACGAGACAAAGGGCGCCTTCGAGCCGCCGGCCATCATCCCGGTGCTGGGCCTGCTGACCTGCCTGGCCCTACTTGGGGTGCGCCTCAGCACCGGCGACTGGCGGGCCCCCGCCATCGCCGGCGCGATGATCGTCGTAGCCCTGGTGCTGTACCCCTTGACGCGGTCGAGTGCGGCGAAGGCTCCAGCCTAAGCCCCCACCTTCCCCGCCGCCTCCCACTGCGCCCAGAGGGCCGCTTCCTCGCGGGCGGCGACCTTGACGCTGGCTTCCTTGATGTGACCGTACCCGCGGATGCCCTGCGGGATGGTGGCGATGCGGGTGGCCAGGGGCAGGTGGGCGGCGGTCAGGCCGGCGAGCAGGCGGTCGAGGCCCGCGTCGTAGTCGGCGATCAGCCGGCGCTCCATCCTGCGCTCCTCCGTGCGGCCGAAGATGTCCAGCGGGCCGCCGCGCAGGCCCTTCATCTTCGCCAGCACCGGCATCACCGTGGTCAGCATCCAGCCGCCCAGGGCGATCTTCTGCGGCTTGCCGTCCGGGCCCTTGGGGGCGATCAACGGCGGCGACATCCAGACCTTGGCCTTGCCGCCCTTGAAGGTTGCGGCCAGTTCCTTGGCGAACCGGCCGTCGGTGTAGAGCCGGGCCACCTCATACTCATCCTTGTAGGCCATCAGCTTGTAGAGGTTGACGGCCACGGCGCGGGTCAGGGCCTCGCCGCCGTTCAGCGCCGTCTCCGCAGCCTTCACCTGGGCGACGCGTTTGGCATAGCGGTCGGCATAGGCCGCGTCCTGGTAGGCAGTCAGCTCGGCGGTGCGGCGGGCGATCAGCTCGTCCAGCGGCATGGTCTCGGGGGTGGCCACCTGGTCTTCCGGCTGGCCCTTGAAGCCCTCGTCCACCGCCGCCTTGCGGCCGACCTCGAAGGCCTGCAGGTTGGCGTCGGAGTCGACGCCATTCAGCTTGATCGCCCGGTAGATGGCGCGGCTGGATACGGGGATGACGCCGCGCTGCCAGGCAAAGCCCAGCATGATCATATTGGCGTAGATCTCATCGCCCAGCTTGCTGAGCGACAGGGCCTGAGACGGGCAGGCCTGGTAGTCCTTGGTCGCGCCCTTGATGCGCCGGGCCATGCCGGCGGTGTCGTAGCGGACGTCGCGGTTGGTGACGAAATCGGCGGTGGGGGAGAAGTCGGCGTTGCCGAACGCCACCGTCTTCTGTTTCGAGAACAGGGCCAGGGCTTCCGGGCTGGCGGCGACCAGCAGGTCGCAGGCGATCAGCACATCGGCGCTGGCCGCCGGCACCCGGCCACCGACGATGGTGTCCTCGGTCTCGCCGATCTTCACATGGCTGAACACCGAGCCGCCCTTTTGGGCCAGGCCCGTCATGTCGACCACGCTCGCGGCGCGGCCGTCGACATGGGCGGCCATGGCCAGGATGGAGGCGACGGTGGTCACCCCGGTGCCGCCGATGCCGGTGAACAGGATGCGGCGCACCCCCTCGACCGGCTCGAAGGTCGGCAGCGGCGTGGAGTCGGCGGTGAGGGCCGGCATTTTCTTGCCCTGCGGGTTCTCGGCGCCTTCCAGGGTGATGAAGCTGGGACAGAAGCCGTCGACGCAGCTGTAGTCCTGGTTACAGGTCGATTGGTTAACCTGCCGCTTGCGGCCGAACTCGGTGTTCAAGGGCTCGATCGAGACGCAGTTGGACTTCACCGAACAGTCGCCGCAGCCTTCGCAGACCAACGGATTGATGAAGACGCGGCTGGTCGCCTTGGCCATGGTCCCACGCTTGCGGCGGCGGCGCTTTTCGGTGGCGCAGGTCTGGTCGTAGAGCAGGACGGTGACGCCAGGCGTGGCGGCCAGCTCCTTCTGCACTGCCATCAGGTCCTTGCGGGGATGGACGGTGACACCGGGGGCCAGGTCGTGGACGCCCTCGTAGCGCTCCAGGTCATCGACCACCACCACCGTGCGGGCGACGCCTTCGCTGGCCAGCTGGCGGGTGATCTGGGCGGGGGTGAAACCGCTCTCGGCGGTCTGGCCGCCGGTCATGGCCACGGCGTCGTTGAACAGCAGCTTGTAGGTGATGTTGGCCTTGGCCGCGATCGCCCCCCTTATGGCGAGCGAGCCGGAGTGATTGTAGGTGCCGTCGCCGAGGTTCTGGAAGACGTGCTTTTCGGTGGTGAAGGGGGACGCCCCCACCCAGGTCAGGCCCTCACCGCCCATATGGGTGTTGAGGTCGGTCATCGGGTCGTTGAAGCCGGCCATATAGTGACAGCCGATGCCGGCCAGGGCCCGGCTGCCATCGGGCACGCGGGTCGAGGTGTTGTGCGGGCAGCCCGAGCAGAAGAAGGGCTTGCGCTGCTGGTCCGAGGCCAGGCTGACGGCGGCGACGCCGGCGGCGGACACGCGGTCCAGATAGGCCGAGGCCCGGGCCTTGTGCGGGCCGTCCGGCAGGCGGCCGTAGAGGTCCAGGGCGATGGCGGCCACGGTCAGGCTGCCGGTGTCCTCCATCAACATGTCGCCACGCTCGTCGCGCTTGCCGATGATGTTGGGCCGGGCGTGGGCCGGCAGGTCGTAGAGGGCGGCGCGGGCCTGGGGTTCGATCAGGGCGCGCTTGTGCTCGATGACCATCAGGGTCTCGAGGCCGGCGGCGAAGGCGCGCAGGCCCTGCGGCTCCAGCGGCCAGGGCATGCCCACCTTGTAGATGGAGACGCCCAGCGCGGCGGCCTCCTGGAGGGTGATGCCCATGGCGGTGAAGGCCTCCAGCACGTCCTTGTAGGCCTGGCCCTGGCAGACGATCCCGAGGCGCGGCTGGCGGGCGGCGAGGACGACGCGGTCGACGCCATTGGCGCGGGCGAAGGCCAGGGCGGCCGGCAGCTTGTGGTTCCGGAGACGGGTCTCCTTCTCCAGCGGCTGGTCCTTGGTGCGGATATGCAAGCCGCCGGGCGGCATGGGGTATTCAGGGATGACCAGCTTGTGGCGGTCCAGGCTGACATCGATGGTCACGCCGCTGTCCATGGTGTCGGCGAGCGCGATCATCCCGACCCAAAGGCCGGAGAAGCGGGACATGGAAATGCCCAGCAACCCGTAGTCCAGCACCTCCTGCACGTCGGCCGGCGACAGCACCGGCATCTCGAAGTCCTGGAAGGCGAACTCCGACTGGCTGGGCAGCGTCGAGGACTTGCAGTTGTGGTCGTCGCCGGCCACGGCCAGGACGCCGCCCTTGGGCATGACGCCGGCGAAGTTGGCGTGTTTGAACACATCCCCCGTGCGGTCGACGCCCGGCGCCTTGCCGTACCACAGGCCGAACACGCCATCGAACTTGGCGCCCGGGAACAGGTTGGCCTGCTGGCTGCCCCAGACGGCGGTGGCGGCAAGGTCCTCGTTGAGGCCTTCCTGGAAGACCACCTCATGCTTGGTGAGCAGCTTCCTTTGGCGCGCCGCCTGCTGGTCCAGACCGCCGAGGGGAGAGCCGCGATAGCCGGAGACATAGCCGGCGTTGTTCATCCCGTCGCGCAGGTCAAGGCGCCGGCGATCGAGCATGACCCGGATCAACGCCTGCACGCCGGTGATGAAGGCGCGCCCGTCTTCGAGGAGATATTTGTCGTCCAGGGTCACTTCTGAGTGCCGCATTGAAAAATCTTTCCTCTGAAGTGGCCCGCTCAGCTTGCAAGATCATATAAGTGCGGAGAAAATGTTTGCCAAAGCCATGCCTGTCGGAGGGCATGAGTCGGCAAGATCGCGGCCGATTATGGGGCCTCAGGGGGAACAAAGTTTGTCCGAGACGCTAGACGCAGTTGACGCAAAGATTCTGGATTTGATCCAGCACGACGCCGGCCTGTCCGTGGCGGAGATCGCCGAGCGTGTCGGACTGTCCTCCAGCCCCTGCTGGCGGCGGATCAAACGGCTGGAGGACGCGGGCGTCATCCAGCGCCGGGTGACCATCCTCGACCGCGAACTGCTGGGCCTGGGCTTCGAGGTCTATTGCACCGTCAAGCTCTCCCTGCCGACCAAGGAGAACCTCGAGAAGTTCGAGGCGGCGGTGACCAAATGGGCCGAGGTGGTCCAGTGCGCCACGGTGACCGGAGCGGCCGACTACGAGCTGCGCATCGTCACCCGCGACATGCACGCCTTTGACGACTTCCTGCGCGACAAGATCCTGTCCCTGGGCCTGGTCAGCAATATCGAGAGCCGGATCGTCATCCGGGGGGTCAAGAACTCGACGGCGGTGCCGCTTGGGCTGGTCAGCCCCTATGTGAGCCCGCACGGCTGACATTACCGATCGTTGGTTTGCCGGACGTCGTTTTGTGACGCAGGCTCCTCCCGAAGCGATGGGAGGCTTTTCATGATCCGCGCCGTCAGCCTGACCCTGGCCGCCGTGCTTTGCCTGGGCGCCGCTCCGGAGAGCCGGCTGGAGCAGTATCTCCGCCTGCGCAAGGAGGCCGTCGCCGCGGCGGCGGTTCCGGACCTGCCGGAGGCGGAAGCCCTGCTGGAACAGGCGCTGAAGCTCTATCCGACCAGCCCCGGCTCGTTGATCCGGCTGGCGCGGCTGGAGATGGCGGCCGGCAAGCGCGGAGAGGCCATCGCCCACCTCAAGGCCTATGCGGCCCTCGACCTGACCTGGGACGTGGCCGGCGACGCGGCCCTGGCGCCGCTGGCGACGGACAGCGCCTTCGCGCCGGTGGCGGCGCGGCTGAAGGCCAATGCCGCGCCTGTCGGCGAGGTTAGCGTCCTGGCCGAGATCGAGCCGGCTGATCAGGTGGTGGAAGACCTGGTCTGGCGCGGGGGCGGCTGGTCCGTGGGCAGCGTCAGCGGCCGTCGAATTCTTCAGCTCGGGGCCGAAACCGCCCCCTACCCGACCGATGGCCAGAAGGTCGGCGCCATCTTCGGCATGGCCTCCCAGATCGACGACTCCGACGAGGCCTATATCTGGGCGGCGGAGGCCGACGGGCCGGGCATTCCGGGATCGACCGGTCCGGCCGCGACCGCCCTGCTGAAGGTCGACTTCTTCACCGGGGCCCTGCTGGCCCGCTACCCCGTGCCGGACGACGGCAGGCGCCATCAGCTGGGCGACGTCATGGTCACCGAGGCCGGCGACGTCTTTGTCAGCGACAGCGTCGGGGCGGGACTCTATCGGCTCCGGAAGGGCGCGGCGGGGCTGGAGCTGCTGCTGGCGTCCAGGGAGCTTGGCTCGCCGCAGGGCCTGGCCAGCTGTGGCGAGGGCGTCCTGCTGGTCGCCGACTATTCGACGGGCCTGCATCGCCTCGATCTGGCGACCGGACGGCTGGAGGCGGTCGGCGGCCGGCCGGTGGCGCTGGCGGGGACCGACGGGCTGATCCGGATCACCGACTGGAAGGACCGCGACCGCTGGCCGATGACCTATGTGGTCACCCAGAACGGCGTCTCCCCGGCCCGGCTGCTGCAGCTGACCCTGTCGCCAGACTGCCGGCGGATCACGGCGGTCGTCACCCTGGCGGCCAATCTGCCCGAGCTGGAGGACATCACCCTGGCGGCGCAGCTGCTGGACGGCGTGGCCTTCGTCGGCGGCAGCGGCTGGGCCGGCGTTGATGGCGACGGCAAGGCCATCCCGGGCGTGGCGAGGGGCAGCCCGCGCATCTACCACCTCGACCTGCGGTAGGCGCCTTGCGCCGCGCCGGATCGGCGCCATGTTGCGGCCAGGCATCCGGAGACCTCCCCATGATCGAGCTCGTCATCGACCAACGCCGCAAGGACCTGGGCGGGTTCGAGGTGGGGCGGGTGCTGCCTTTCGCGCCGCACCGGATGGTGGGTCCGTTCATCTTCTTCGACCACATGGGGCCGGCGACCTTCCAGCCTGGCTTTCCGCGCAGCGTCGACGTGCGGCCCCACCCCCATATCGGCCTCTCGACCTTGAGCTACCTGTTCGAGGGGGAGATGACCCACCGGGACAGCGTCGGCAGCGAGATCGTCATCCGGCCGGGCGAGGTCAACTGGATGACGGCGGGCAGCGGCATCACCCATTCGGAGCGGTTCGAGGGCCTGCGGGCCAACGGCGGGCGGATGGACGGGATCCAGACCTGGCTGGCCCTGCCCGACGGCAGCGAAGAGGTCGCTCCGGCCTTCAGCCACCATGAGGGCGACGCCGACCTGCCGCTCTATAGCGAGGGCGGCCTGACCGCCCGGCTGGTGGCGGGCAAGGCGTTCGGGGCCAAGGCCTCGGTGCCGGTCTTCTCGCCGCTGTTCTATGTGCACTGGGAGCTGGCCGCCGGCGCCAAGGCCGCCCTGCCGGCCGAGTATCCCGAGCGGGCCGCCTATGTGGCCAAGGGCCGGGTCGAGGTCGACGGCCGGGAGATCGGCTATGGCCAGATGGCCGTCTTCGCCCCCGGCGAGACCATCGCCTTCACGGCGCTGGAGCCCTCCACCGTCATGCTGCTGGGCGGCGAGCCGGTGGGGCCGCGGTTCATCGAGTGGAACTTCGTCTCCTCATCGAAGGAGCGGCTGGAACAGGCCAAGGCCGACTGGCGGGCCGGGCGGATGAAGCTGCCCGACCTCGACCACGACGAGTTCATCCCCCTGCCGGACCCCACCCCGCCGCCGACCCCGATGTCCTGAGACCTTTGCGAGCCATGATCAACACCTTGCCTCGGCCATAATTGCGAGTCATTCTTACTCGCATATTCGGGACGGAGACGATCATGGTGGTTCACGCGATTGGGGCCTGTCTGCTGGCGAAACTGATGCGGCTGGACCGGGATTCAGGTCCGGATACCGAGTGGCTTCTCCATGGCCCCAGCGATCCGGAGATCGTCGAGGATAGCGTCATCGACGACCGGCCCTGGTTGCTGGCCGCCGAATAGTCAGCCGGCGGCTTTCAGCGCCTTGCGGGCGGCCAGACCGTACTCGACGCCGGTCCAGACGGTGACCCCGGCCGCCAGCCACAGGGTCACATCGATGCCCAGGCTGACCGAATCGCTCATCCAGTCCGGCGACACCAGCCGCAGCAGCGCCGCCGCCAGGGCGACCAGCTGCAGCGTCGTCTTCCACTTGGCCAGCATCGTCACCGGCAGGCGCAGGCCGCGCGGGGCCAGCACCTCGCGCAGGGCGCTGACCGAGAACTCCCGGAACAGGATCAGGCCCCCGGCCAGGCCCGCCACCACGTCGCCATTGACCGCCAGCCCGACCACTGCCCCGGCGACCAGCACCTTGTCGGCGATCGGGTCGAGGATGGCGCCGGCCAGGCTCTCCACCTGCCACCGCCGGGCCAGCCAGCCGTCGAAAAAGTCGGTCACCGCCGCGATGACGAAGCCCCAGAAGGCGAACACCGCCAAAGCCGCGGCGTCATAGGCCCCGACCGAGACGCCGATCAGCGCCAGGAACACCGCCAGGGTCAGGACCAGCCGCGCCAGGGTGAGGATGTTGGGAATCTGTTTCATGTCGCCCTCAAGCCTGGATACGCCGCTGGACATCCGCGCCGCTCCGCTGGACATCCACATTGTTCATTCACCTCCGCATAACGCATTGCGCGGGGCTTGTTTGCCTTTTGCCGGGGCCGATCCCGGTCAAGTAACGGCCCAAAACCCGAAAGTTCCCCGCCATTTCACGACCGATCCAGGGAAACCGCAGGTTTTTCAACGCCCTGGCCCGCCCCCGCCGCCCCGCGCGGCCCTGACAGGCGCCGTGTCCCATCAGGGCGCCGTGAGGCCCCGGTCAGGGCGGCGTCGGGCAGGGGTGCGGGCGCCATCAGGGGGGCGGAGGGCCCGGCCGCCTTTCCCTCCCCCGTTCCGGCCCCGCCCCCTTGGCCCAACGCCGCCGCCGCCACCTCCGCCTGCGTCGGCAGCAGGGGAATGAGGCCGCGCAGGGCCCCCAGCTTGGGCCCCATCCGCAGGCGGGTGCTGATCCGGGTCTCGCCGGTCTTGTGGTTATAGGTCTCGTCGACGATCAGCTCCCGCACCCCGGCGGCCCGGGCCCGGTCCAGCCGGCTGAGGTCCAGGGAGATGGTCTCGCCGCGCACCGAGGCGTAGTCGAGGATGTTGCTCATCGCCACATGGGCCAGCTCGGCGATCGCCGCCTCCCGCGTCAGGGTCCCGGCTTCCACGCCGCGCCCGGCGCGGATCGCCGCCGCCACATTGGGCCGCCGGGCCAGCTCATAGGCCGACTGCGCCGCCGCCCAGCCGGTATAGCCGGCCCGCGTCGCCGCCTCCCCCGGCCCGATCCCGGCCAGGATCAGGTCGACGAACCGCCGCTGGCGGACATTCAGCGGCCGGCTGGCGGCGTCGGCGACGGGACGGCGGGGACTGGGCATGGGAGGGCTCCGGTGACGCCGCCTATCGAAGCGGCCAACCGATTCTCCCACGCAAACGCGGCCTGTCGAAATTCAGCGGTCCCGGCTCACCGGTCGCGAGAGCGGGAGGCCCCGCCATCCACCGCCACATAGGTCCCCGCGCACCCGCCCAGCAGGGCGGCGGCGGCGAGGGCGAGAAAGACGGCGGTGGGGAGGAGGCTGCGCATGGGGGGACTGTGGGGGCGGGTTGTGGCGGAAAGGGGGAGTGAACCCGCTAAATCGCTGCCCCTCCGGGGTAGCTGGCAGTCGCGCAGCGACTGACTGAAGGGGCAGCGCCGGCGGTAGACGGTTACGCTCCGAGCACTTTCAGCGCCGGTATTCTTGAACACGGGCGCACACGCCGGCGCTGCCCCCACCACCACGGCGTATTCGCCGTGGTCCCCCTCCCCCCGAAGGGGGAGGAATTAGTGATCCAGGATTCTCGCCCCGCCTGCCCCCACGGCGCCGTTGCCAGCCGCCTCCTCCCCGCCCCTAATGGGGCAAAACAAGGAGGATCCGCCCATGTCCCGCCTGCCGCTGGCCGAGCCCGAGGCCCTGCCGCCCTATCTGAAGGCCATCCATGACGCGACGCCGGAGGAGAACTGGCTGGGCCGCAACTTCGCCCGCGCCTTTGCCCCGGCCCCGGACCTGGTCCAGGCCTACCAGGGCTTCTACCACCCCTGGCACACCGGCGGCGCCGGCCTGCTGGAGGCGCGGCTGAAGGAGCTGATCCGCCTGCGCATCGCCACCCTCAACGGCTGCGTCCTGTGCAAGAGCGTGCGGATGGCGCCGGACACGGTCAGCGAGGACGAGGCCGCGCGCGGCGTCGACGACGCCGACCGCGCGCAATTCACCCCCCGCGAACGCGCCGCCATCCACTTCGCCGAGAAGATGGCCGTGGACCACCACAACATCGACGACACCGACGTCGCCCATATGCGCAGCCTGTTCTCAGACGCCGAGTTCCTGGAGCTGTCGATGATGGCGGGGCAGTACATCGGGTTTGGCAGGGTGCTGGCGATGTTGCAGCTGGAAGTGGCGAGCTGTCCGATTTGAGGGGGCTTAGGAGCGACCCCCGGCGGTCGCCCCGAAGATCCGTTCCAGACCATCCCAGGATGTTCGCTCGATGACGCGGTCGCGCGGGTCCAGCAACCCGACCTCCGCGAGGGTCGAGGACATCCGGCCATAGTTGCAGCCGGCGCAGGTCAGGATGAAGTTCTCCAGGCTGTTATCGCCGCCCCGGCTGTGGGGCAGCACATGATCGAACTGCAGCCAGAGACACTGGAAGGCAGCATGGCAGGTGCTCGTCGTCCTGCCCCAATAGGCAGCATCCGGATAGGCGCGCGTGAAGGCCCGACGCACTTCGGCCCGGATCAAGGGAATGCCGCAGAAGGCGCAATTTCGGCCGTCACGCGCGATAAGCACGGCCTGTTGGGCGGCGTTGGGCATCCGCGCGGGGATGCGGTCCGCCTTCGGCACATGGGGCGGCCCGTCGGCAACGACCCGGCGACGATGGAAACTGGCCTGGTCCGGATTGTCCTTCGCCCCGCCCCAGAGGGAATTGGTCCATGCCCGGACCTCCGGCAGATCGGCCGCCTTGATCAAGGCCTCGGCCAGGGCTGCGTCGCCCGCGAGGTGGGCGTCGGCGGCCTGGCCGAGAAGGGCGGCGACCTCGAAGATGGCGGGGATTGGCTCGCGCATACAGCGGCGCGGCGCGAGGAAGGCGTCGAGGTCTGCCATGGGCGGCGGATAGCGGACGGAAGGGTTGGGGTCAAAAGCGGGGACTTGCCGGGCCACGCCTGCCGCAAGTTGATCACCAACCCGTTAGGTGCGGCATTGCAGGCGCGCGCCGCGTAAATTGATGACTTGACGAGCCCGTCACACGAACCCAAATTGCATTAACCACAGGTTGCGTCGCCCTCAGCGTTGCAGTCGTACCGCCGGCTAAAGCGGATAGGTTTGCGACAGCCTCAAATGTCGGTGGTCATCACTCCCACATCAGGATGACCAACCATGACTAACAGCAGCACCGGCCCAAAAGGGGCCTTGTCTTTGATCCGCGCTTACACCCAAGCGGACCCCGTTCTCAGTCGAATGCATCACCTTAGCTTCGACTTCCGTCTCGGCTCGTTCGAGCGCGCCGACTGCATCGTCATGGGAATGAATCCCGGCGAAACGGCCGACGACCGAAGCTTCGAAGGCTTCGGCCTTGAGGAGAGCAGCGAGCACGATTACCGCGCTGGCAAGGACTCCCCGTCCCGCCACCGATGGTTCGAAACATGCCGTCGGATGACCGGCTCCAGCCGCATCAGTCTTTCGGAACTGGTCTTCTGGAGCTCCCCGACCTTCGGTGATTTCGCCCGAAAGGTCGGGCCGACCGCGTTGGATAGGCACCTGAAGTTCTGCTGGGTGATGAACGAAGCCCTCGTCGGCTATCACCAGCCGAAGGCCGTCATTCTGCCCGGCCTCGGACTGATCGGCCGTGCAAAGGGGCTTTATGAATTGGAATTTGTATCATCCACCGCCGACGACCGAGGGAGGCGCCTCATTGAGCACTATCAGCGCGACGGGGTGCCTTGGATCTTCACCAAACACTGGTCGGGGTCGTTCGGCTTTTCCAACTCGGACCGCGAGGCGATCAGGAAGTATATTCAGCAGATCAGCTGACCAAAGCGGCGCGGAGTGATCTTCGCTCCGCGCCGAAAGCCGCTCTACACCACAAGCTGGGGAGAGCCCAAAAGACCTCGGCGACGCTGGTTGACCAATTGGGGGTACAGGGCTCCAATGCCTGAATGAAGGCCGTATTCGATACCAAGCCGAGTTCGGGTTACGACGACGATCTGGCGGGCCACTATCAATTCCCCAGGCGCTATTTGGGCATCGTCAAGGAGACGGTGGGGGACTGGGTCGTCTTGCGTCGCCCTCGCGCGGATGGCGGCAATCTTGCCTACTTCGCGGTCGCGCGGGTGATCGGACTCGAGTCAGTTCCGGACGAGCCGTCGCTGACTTTCGCGATGCTGGATGACTACCTGGAGTTCGATCAGGCAGTGGGATGGCGGCCCGAGGGCCGATACGCCGAGCAGACGTTGCGGGAGATGCCGATCAAGCAGGTTGGCCTTTACCTCCGTGGCCGGTCGGTCCGGCCGCTCACCGATGCTGACTTCGCGGCGATTGTGTCTTCCGGGCTCTCACAGACCCTCGCTCCCGATAACGCAATTCGGCTGGGTCTCGTGGGGGTGGAGGAAGCGGCTCAGCGGTTCGACTTCGACGAGGTCCCGGGCTTCGGTCAGGTACGCCGCGTCGAACAGATGCTGACGAACCGAAAAATTCGTGACGCGAACTTTCGCCGCCATGTTTGCGCCGCTTACGAGGACCGCTGCGCTGTGACCGGCTTGCAAATCATCAACGGCGGCGGTCGGTCGGAAGTGCAGGCCGCCCATATCTGGGGGGTCGGCGAAGGCGGCCCCGACGTGGTGCAGAATGGGATCGCGTTGTCGGGGACGGTCCACTGGCTCTTTGACCGGCACCTGATCTCGCTCACGAACGAATACCGATTGCTTGTCTCGCACAACAAGGTGCCGGCGGAGCTCCGCGTTCTCTTTGAACGTCAGCTAGATCGCATTCAGCTGCCCAAGGATAAGCGGCTATGGCCGCACCCTAGTTACATCGAGCGACACCGCGAGAGGTACATGGCCGCGTAGTGGCGAGATGAGTGACCTTTTTGCTCGCGCATACGGCGACGCGGCGCGGGGTCTTCGAGGTCTGCCATAGGTGGCGGATCGCGGACGGATGGTTGGGGGCGATAGGGGGGTTCGCAGCGCCACGCCTCCGACGCCGAGGTCGTGAAGATAGCACGGGGCAGGACATCACGTTTGGAATGTTGCTGCCGATGCTGCAGCGGGAGGTGGCGAGTTGCCCGGTTTGGGAGCGAATCCCATTTCATGTCCGCTGACTTCCCTCTCTCAGATCGACCTCGAGTACAAGGACCTGAGCCCGGACGCTTTCGGGCACCTGGAAACCCAAGGGCGGGGAGCCTGCTACAAGGTCGCCTATGGCGCGCTGCTGCGACGGAATGATTGTGTTCCGCGGATCGGGTTGACGTAGGTGTACTGGGAGTCGTTGCTCTTTTCCGAGGCTGCGAGCAGGTCTGGCGCCGCCGTGCCCACCCTTTACAGCCGCCGTTGGCTTCGGAGCTTTTGATGGAGGTAGAGGGTACATCGCGTCTGGAAAGCTGCTGCCAATCCCGCGAGCAAGATGGAACCGGTTATCTCGGGGTAGGGCATTTGGAACGTTAGGAAGGCGATTGTTTGCCATCGCAGGTCGCAAGCCAATCAAAAAAGGCATGCCACAGAATGTGGTTCATGCTATGTTCCGGTGTACGAATGGTTAACGTTTATTGCTCAATCTGGAAACGATTCTGCCGGCCGGGAGACAAATGAGTCACGTCCTAACATGGCGCCAGACGATGGTTCTTGCCGCACTATGCGCCGGGACGAACGAACCGTTTGCGCCGGTTCAGGTTCAAAAAATGTTTTTCCTTTTAGACGAGAATATAAGCGGCACGATCGGAGGGAAGCAGTTTGAATTTGAGCCCTACGACTACGGCCCATTCGACAAAAGTGTTTATGCCGAACTCAATGCCTTACAAGCTCTGGGCTTTGTCAGCATAACTTATGTTTCTGCATCTGCAGGAGGGCGTCGCTATTCAGCGACGGATGCCGGACGAATACTTGGGGATGGGGCGCTGCAATCTTTGCCGCTTGAAACTCGACAATTCATTAATGATGTTGCAAACTGGGTTCGCAAACTCACGTTTGCTCAACTTGTCGGTTCAATTTATAAAGCTTTCCCGCACATGCGGGAAAAGAGTATTTTCGTTGGCTAGATGACATCACTAGTAGCAATAAAATGTATCGATGGGGTCGTAATCGGCGCTGATAGCGCCGTGACGTTTGGCACGGCCGGCGGAAATATTGGAACTATTGAACATCATACCTCCAAAAAACTCAAGATCGTCGGCTCTTCGATTATCATTGCTGGAGCTGGCGAACTGGGGCTTATGCAACGCTTTGTAGCGGCGGTTGAGAAGGCAGAGAAGGCCGGAGAGTTCGCCAAGATCGATGACCCGATCACGTTTGGAAAGATGCTTTCCAGCATCGGGTTGCGTGATTTCAGCGAGACCCACCTCGAAAAGTTTAACTTCACGGCTCTTGTCGCATTCATTTCTGGCGGAGAGGCCAACCTGTGCGAGTTAGATGGATCGATGGGGTTCCAGCCAGAAATTAAAGAGTTAGTGGACCTCTGGCACGTATCGACCGGAGTGGGGCAATCAATCACCGATCCATTCCTTGCTTTGTTGCGCGAGGCGTTTTGGACCGACTCAGCGCCGAACCTTAGAGGCGGGATATTTACGGCGCTCTGGACCTTAACTCACGTGTGCAAGCTTAATACTGGTGGAATTGGATTTCCCATTAACTTGGCAGTTCTGGAGCATCCGAGAAGCGGCAGTCCGTCGTCAGCCAAATTGCTCTCGCCTCAAGAACTGGCAGAACACGGAAATGTGGTGGAGGCGGCAATGCGCCACCTTGGAGATTTCAAAAATATTTTGATGGGCTGGTCAGATACACAAGCAGTGCCTACGGCTGCCAACTCGGCTGCAAATGCTTAACAGGAGCCTTTAAGCCGCCTATAAGGATAGCCGAGGCGCGCTAACGCGCCTCGGAGGAATCCACCTCTTCTTCGGACGATTCTTCCCGATCCGAATCAACCCAATTATTTCGGACCTTTACAACCCAATTGCGAGTGCTAGCGTCCGTGCTCTTGGAATCTTCAACTGAGCGAGCCAGCCACCCAGCATTAACTCTCTTCAACAGACTGGCCATCGCAATCCCTCCATGCGTTTTGTGGGACAGAGTACCTCATTTCCAACCCACTGTGAACCAACAAATCCGGAACAATATGGATGCCCGAGCAGCCTCGTAATGCAGAACTCTTCATTGGATTGGTTGCCAGGATGGGGGTGGATACGAGAGAGTTTTCCGAGCTAACCGCTGAACTTCTTCACGAATACGATTATGAAGTCATTGAAATCAAGCTCAGCGACGTGCTTAAGGAACTGAAGCTATTCTCCGATTTACCACAATCCCCCGTTGAGAGCCGTTACGATGCGTACATCGAAGCTGGGAACGAGGTTCGCCGCCTAACACAGAACCAGGCAGCCATGGCGCGCTTCGCGGTCGCTCAAATAATTGACGCCCGCGCCAACGACGAGGGTGGCCCGACTCTACTCACCAGACGCGCGTTCATCATCAACCAACTCAAGACACGCCAGGAGTCAGAGTTTCTGCGATCCGTATATGGCGAGCATTATGTCCAGATTTCTGTTCACGCCGACTATGCACATCGAGAAACCGTCTTAGCCAAGCGGATTGCTAGTGAGCACTTTGAGAATCCGCGACACGAGAATTGGCGCACCAAGGCTGGCGAACTACTGGATAAGGATAATGCACAAGAGAACGAACCTTTCGGTCAACGGGTCCGAGACGTTTTCCCTATGTCTGATGTAGTAGTAAGCGCACAAGAACCTCAGGCCATGAGAGATCAAATAGGGCGATTTCTTCGCGCTCTTTTTGGGGACTTTCGGATCACGCCAACTCGCGAAGAGTATGGAATGCAACTGGCTAACACCGCATCCCTGAGGTCTGCTGACCTTTCGCGTCAAGTCGGCGCGGCGATTATGAACGACCAAGCTGAGGTTCAAGCCCTCGGTTGCAACGAAGTTCCAAAAGCGTTCGGTGGAACTTATTGGGAAGGCGATGGCAACGATTCCAGGGAGTTTCAATTAGGGGCGGATAGCAACGACAAGCGAAAGCGGGAAATGCTCCTTGATATCGGTCAAAAGTTTAGGAAAGCTGGATTATTAAAAGAAGAGTTCTCCAACGACAACTTACTCAAGAAGAGCCTTATAGATCGTACGGACTCAATAATTGATGATGCGCAGTTTATGGATTCCTTGGAGTATGGACGGACGGTTCATGCCGAGATGAATGCTATCACAGATGCCGCACGCAACGGCCACGCTATCCGTGGTTGCACCCTATTTTGCAATACATTTCCCTGCCACAATTGTGCAAAACACATTGTTGCAAGTGGCATAAGACGGCTAGTTTATCTCCGGCCATACCCAAAAAGCTACGCAAGTGATCTATTCGATGACAGTATTTCGATCGATCACTCTCTAGGCCTGGAAGATCGTGTTGAGTTCAACCAATTTATCGGGATAGTTGGCCCTATCTACGAGCGCATATTTTCCAAGGTTCGATGGAAGGAAGGCGACGGAAAAGTTCCTAGATTTGATAAGTCGCAGGCGGCATTTGTTCGCCGCAATCCTGTTCCTGCCTATACGCATATTGAAACGGTATTTCGCGAAGAGTGGATTGATGTATTGGAGGAAAAGGGGTTGATAGATATTACTCCTGAAACCTTCGATGAGGCAGCAGACGGGGATAATCAAGCGCAGACCTCAAACCCAAAAGAATAATCTCGTGCGCACTGCCCCGAATAATCGCAAGCTCTCCGCTTTTGACTGCTTGCTCACTTTCACACCCCCTCAGCGGCCTGTTATTCAACAGGGCGACCTCGTGTCGACCGCGCGCGGCGAGGCGGTCTTGCCGTCTCTAGCTAAGCCAATCGCTTGGGATGACACCCTATTGCGAGGCCGCGGTAAGCAAAACTGGCCATCACTGGCAACCCACCACCGACCGTCATGAACACCCTCCGACCTGTGATGACCCTGTATCCGGGCCGGCGCGAAGATGAACGGCAGTTGGGGCTCCACCGCTCCGCTCCCCCCTAAACCACCCCCCTCCCAGCCCCCTCCGCGAACCCCTTCAGCCGCCCCGCGATGACATCCCCCACGGCGTCCACCGCCTGGCGGCGGGGGTGGCTGGCGCGGGTGGTGAGGCGGATGGTGCGGGAGGCGGGGTGGGTCAGGGGGCGGAGGGTGAGGCCGGCGTCCTGGGCGGCGCCGGCGGCGAGGGCGGGGATCAGGGTGGTTCCGTAGCCGGCGGCGACCATGTTGAGCAGGGTCGGGAGGCTGCTGGCGCGAAGGGAGCCGTTCTGGCCGCTGGTGAGGGAGCGGCAGGCCTCCAGCGCCTGGTCGCGCAGGCAGTGGCCATCGGAGAGGACCAGGATGTCGCGGGCGAGGTCGGTCTCCGAGACCGGGGCGGCCGGGTCCGTCGCGCATGCCAGCAGGGGGTGGTCGGGCGGCAGGGCGGCGAGGAAGGGCTCCTCGAACAGGGGGCGGTCGGTGAGGTCGGGGCCCTGGACGGCGGTGGCCAGCAGGGCGGCGTCCAGCTCATGCGCCGCCAGCCGGTCCAGCAGGGCGGCGGTCTGGTCTTCCCAGGGCTCGATCTGCAGCCGGGGAAGGGCCGCCTGCAGCGGGGCGAAGACCAGGGGAAGCAGGTAGGGGGCGAGGGTGGGGATGACGCCCAGCCGGAAGGGGCCGGCCAGGGGGTCCTGGAGATTGCGGGCGGTGGCGAGGATGGCGTCAGCGGCGGTCAGGGCGTCGCGGGCGTGGGCGGTCAAGGCGCGGCAGGCGGCGGTGGGGGTGACGGCGCGGGCGGCGCGCTCGAACAGGGCGAGGCCCAGCTGGTCCTCCAGCTTGCGGATCTGCACCGAGAGGGTCGGCTGGCTGACGCCGCAGGCGCGGGCGGCCTGGCCGAAGTGGCGGTGTTCGACCAGGGCCAGCAGGTAGCGCAGGTCGCGGATATTGAGCGGGGCGTTGCTGGGCGGGGTCATTGTCGGGTGGGGGGCGGTGGGGCGGGCGTCATAGGCGATGCCTATCACGGCGATTAGACCTTGGCGCTTCTCTTTATCGCGGAAATGGCCGACCTTGAGGCCACTTCGAACGCACGGGAGAGACAAGCCATGGACGACAACGAACTGGTCGAGCCGACCACCAAGTGCCCGCTGAAGCACGGCGTCCGTTTCCACACCAGTTTCGGCGGCCGGTCGAACCGCGACTGGTGGCCCAATCAGCTGAACCTGAAGATCCTGCACCAGCATTCGTCGCTGTCCTCGCCCATGCCGCAGGGGTTCAGCTATGCCGAGCAGGTTCGCAAGCTGGACATCGAGGCGCTGCGGGCCGACCTGAAGGCGCTGATGACCGACAGCCAGCCCTGGTGGCCGGCGGACTATGGCCATTACGGCCCCTTCTTCGTGCGGATGGCCTGGCACAGCGCCGGCACCTATCGCACCGGCGACGGGCGCGGCGGGGCCGGCAGCGGCAGCCAGCGGTTCGCGCCGCTGAACAGCTGGCCGGACAACGGCAACCTGGACAAGGCGCGGCGGCTGATCTGGCCGATCAAGCAGAAGTACGGCAACCAGATCAGCTGGGCCGACCTGATGATCCTCGCCGCCGACGTCGGGATGGAGACGATGGGCTTCAAGACCTTCGGCTTCGGGTTCGGGCGGGAGGACATCTGGGAGCCGGAGGAGGACGTCCACTGGGGCGCCGAGGACACCTGGCTGGGCGACGATCGCTACAAGGGCGAGCGGGAGCTGGACAAGCCGCTGGCCGCTGTCCAGATGGGGCTGATCTACGTCAATCCGGAGGGGCCGAACGGCGTGCCCGATCCGCTGGCCTCGGCCCGCGATATCCGCGAGACCTTCGCCCGGATGGCGATGAACGACGAGGAGACGGTCGCCCTGATCGCCGGGGGCCACACCTTCGGCAAGGCGCACGGGGCGGGCGATGCGAGTTTGGTCGGGGTGGAGCCGGAAGGCGCCGGGATCGTCGAACAGGGGCTGGGCTGGAAGAACAGCTTCGGCAGCGGGGTGGGCGTGCATGCGATCACCAGCGGGCTGGAAGGCGCCTGGACCCCCAATCCGATCCAGTGGGACACCGGCTATTTCGACACCCTGTTCGGCCATGAGTGGGAGCTGACCAAGAGCCCGGCCGGGGCGCATCAGTGGACGCCGAAGCACCCGGAGCGCGGGCCGCTGGCCCCCGACGCGCATGATCCGGCGCTGAAGCATCCGCCGATGATGCTGACCAGCGACCTGGCTTTGCGGCTGGACCCGATCTATGGGCCGATCTCCAAGCGGTTCCATGAGGATCCGGCGGCCTTCGCCGACGCCTTCGCCCGGGCCTGGTTCAAGCTGACCCACCGGGACATGGGGCCCAGGGCGCGCTACCTCGGCCCGCTGGTCCCGGCGGAGGAACTGCTGTGGCAGGACCCGCTGCCCGACGCGCCGGCGACGACGATCGATGCGGCGGACGTGGCGGCGCTGAAGGCCCGGGTTCTGGCCTCGGGGCTGACGGTGGCGCAGCTGGTGAGCACGGCCTGGGCCTCGGCCTCGACCTTCCGGGGCTCGGACAAGCGGGGCGGGGCCAATGGCGCCCGCATCCGGCTGGCCCCGCAGAAGGACTGGGCGGTCAATCAGCCGGCGCAGCTGGCGAACGTGCTGACCACGCTGGAGGGGATCCAGGCGGGGTTCAACGCGGGCGGCAAGACCGTGTCGCTGGCCGATCTGATCGTGCTGGCGGGCGGGGCGGCCATCGAGAAGGCGGCCAAGGACGCCGGCCATGCGGTCAGCGTTCCCTTCACCCCCGGCCGGGTCGACGCCAGCCAGGCGCAGACGGATGTGGAGTCCTTCTCGGTGATGGAGCCGGAGGTCGATGGCTTCCGCAACTTCCAGAAGCGGGAACTGGCGATGACCACGGAGGAGCTGCTGATCGACCGGGCGCAGCTGCTGACCCTGACCGCGCCGGAGATGACCGTGTTGGTCGGCGGCCTGCGGGTGCTGGGGGCCAATACCGACGGTGGGGCGGCGGGCGTGCTGACCCCTATGCCGGGGCGGCTGACCAACGACTTCTTCATCAACCTGCTCGACATGGGCGTGGTCTGGACGGCGACGTCCGAGGCGGAGATGGCCTTCGAGGGCCGCGACCGGGCGACCGGGGCGCTGAAATGGACGGCCACCCGGGCCGACCTGGTGTTCGGCTCCAACTCGCAGCTGCGGGCCCTGGCCGAGGTCTATGCCCAGGGCGATGCGGAACGGGCCTTCGTCGACGCCTTCGTGGCGGCCTGGGTGAAGGTGATGAACCTGGACCGCTTCGACCTGGCCTGATCGGCGGGTCCTGGAGAGATGGGGACGGTCGCGGTCGCGGCCGTCCCTCTCTATTTGCGGAAGAAGTCGAAGACCCGCTGGGCCAGGGGTTCGCTGACCCCGGCGACCTTGACCAGGTCCTCGACGCTGGCCCGGCTGACGCCGCGGGCGGAGCCGAAGGCGTGCAGCAGGGCCTTCTTGCGCCCCGGGCCGACGCCGTCGATCTCGTCCAGCGGGTTCTTGATCATCTCCGCCGAGCGCTTGGCCCGGTGCGTGCCGATGGCGAACCGGTGGGCCTCGTCGCGCAGCCGCTGCAGATAGTAGAGAATCGGCGACTTGGGCTCCAGCATGAAGGGGACCTTGTCGGCCACGAAGAACCGCTCGAGGCCGGCGTCGCGGTCGGGGCCCTTGGCCACCCCGACGACGGGGATGTCGTCGACGCCCAGGTCGGCCATGACCTCGCGGACCACGCCGATCTGGCCGGCGCCGCCGTCGATGAGGACGAGGTCGGGACGGATGGTCGGCTCGCCGGCCTCCTCTTCCTTGACCAGGCGGGAGAAGCGGCGGCGCAGCACCTCCTTCATCATGCCGAAGTCGTCGCCGGGGGTGAGGTCGGTCCCCTTGATGTTGAACTTGCGGTACTGGCTCTTCTGGAAGCCTTCGGGGCCGGCGACGATCATGCCGCCGACGGCGTTGGTCCCCATGATGTGGCTGTTGTCATAGACCTCGATCCGCTCCGGCGGGCCCTCCAGGCCGAAGGCCTCGGCGACGCCGGCGAGGAGTTTGGCCTGGGCCGAGCCCTCGGCCATGCGGCGTCCCAGGGCCTCGCGGGCGTTGGTCAAGGCCTCGTCGACCAGACCGCGCTTCTCGCCGCGCTTGGGCAGGACGATCTCGACCTTGCGGCCGGACTTCATCGAGAAGGCCTCGGCCAGCAGCTCGGTCTCGAAAGGGACGTGGGAGGTCAGAATCAACCGGGGGATGGGCTTGTCGTCGTAGAACTGGCCGATGAAGGCGCTCATGATCTCGGCGTCGGTGTCGTGGCGGTCGACGCGCGGGAAGTAGGCCCGGTTGCCCCAGTTCTGGCCGGCGCGGAAGAAGAACACCTGCATACAGGCCTGGCCGCCCTCGGCATGCAGGGCGAAGACGTCGGCCTCGTCGACCGTCTCCGGGTTGACGGTGGTTTCCTGGGCGACGGCGGCGAGGGCGCGGATGCGGTCGCGGAAACGGGCGGCGCGCTCGAACTCCATCTCGTCGCTGGCGGCCTGCATGTCGGCGGAGAGGGTGGCCATCACCGCCCGGCTCTTGCCGCGCAGGAAGGCCTCTGCCTGGTCCACGAGGCCGGCGTAGTCGTCGGGGGCGATCAGGCCGGTGCAGGGCGCGGCGCAGCGGCGGATCTGGTGCAGCATGCAGGGCCGGGTGCGGGAATCGTAGACGCTGTCGCTGCAGGAGCGGAGCAGGAAGGCCTTCTGCAGGGTGTTCAAGGTGCGGTTGACGGCGTTTGCCGAGGCGAAGGGGCCGAAATAGTCGCCCTTGATCGAATGAGCGCCGCGATGCTTGCGCAGCTGCGGCGCCTCATGGTCGCGGCGGATGACGATCTCGGGGAAGGACTTGTCGTCGCGCAGCAGGACGTTGAAGCGGGGTTTCAGCTGCTTGATCAGATTGATCTCAAGCAACAGGGCGTCGGTCTCGGTGCGGACGGTGGTGAATTCCATCGACCGGGTCAGGTCGACCATCAGGGCGATGCGGTTGGTGTGGAAGCGACCCTGGGCATACTGGATGACCCGCTTCTTCAGAGAGCGGGCCTTGCCAACATAGAGGCTTTCGCCGCCCTCTCCGAACATCCGGTAGACCCCCGGCGCGTCCGGCAGGCGGCCGGCCATGACCTTGATCAGGGCGGCGCCGGACAGGGTTTCCGTGGTCGGGGTGTCTTGCGACGTATCGGGGCTGGTCGGGGTGTCGGTCACCCTTGCCTATATAGGTGAGTCCGGGGGGTGTGCGCGAGAGCGGCGGAGCCGGGGGGTGTCAGCAGTGTGCGCCGGATCTAGATCTCCACCCCGTGCCGGCGGAGCTGGTCCATCATGCGGGCGGCGTCGATCTGGGTCTGTTCGACGGCGCGGCGGCCTTCGAGGCTGTCGTCGGCCTCACGGGTGGCGATGACACCGGTGCGGCTGACCCGGCGGACGCGGTCCATGGCGATCAGCCGCTCGACCGCGCGGCGGGTGGTCTCGTAGGGCATCGACAGGGAGGCGGCCAGGGCATGGACGCTGATCGGGCGGCGGATCTCGTCCGGCGGCGCCGCGCCCAGGGCGCCGTACTGGCTGGACAGGGCCGGGTCGTCGCTGAGCGGCTGGAGATTGGCCTGGGTGATGGCGGCATAGATGATCGCCAGGGTCAGGTCGCCGCCGGTCAAGCCGGCGATCGAGAGCAGGCCACGAAGCATGTAGGCGCCGCAGATCCGCGAGACGGTCCGCGCCTGGTCCTTGCGAACTCCGTCCTTCGACCGCATGGGTCGTCTCCCGATGGGAATCGCCCCCGCCGTGGATCGCCGGGGTGCGTTTCGAGCCTGGACTTCCGTGGTTGTGGCAACAGTCGAGGTAAGCTTGGAGCACCGCGCATCTTTACCCAGAATGGGGCATGGAAGAAGCCATCATCTGTCTGGCAGCCGACAAATAGCTGCCGCGAGGTCAAGTCGCCTGAAAAACCGGCGCTTCCCGGCGGGTTCGCGCAGTGGGCGAGCTTTCGGAGGCTATTCGGCCGCCTGAAGCGCCGCCGATTCCGCCGCCAGGGCCTCGGCCTGCAGCTGGGCGGCGCGCTGTTCGACCAGTTCGACGATGTGGTCGACCATGCCCTCGTTGTCCTGCTTATGGTCGGGCTTGCCGGCCATATAGACCATGCCCGAGCCCTTGCCCCCGCCGGTGAAGCCGAGGTCGGTCATCAGGGCCTCGCCCGGGCCGTTGACCACGCAGCCGATGATCGACAGCGACATCGGGGTGGCGATATGGGCCAGCCGCGCCTCCAGGGCCTCCACCGTCTTGATGACGTTGAAGCCCTGACGGGCGCAGGACGGACAGGCGATGATGTTGATGCCGCGATGGCGCAGGCCCAGCGACTTGAGCAGGTCAAAGCCAACCTTGATCTCCTCCACCGGGTCGGCGGCGAGGCTGACGCGGATGGTGTCGCCGATACCGGCCCAGAGCAGGTTGCCCATGCCGATGGCCGACTTGACCGTGCCGGTGCGCAGGGCGCCGGCCTCGGTGATGCCCAGATGCAGCGGGCAGTCGATGGCCTCGGCCAGCTGGTTGTAGGCGGCGACGGTCATGAAGATGTCGCTGGCCTTCACCGAGATCTTGAAGTCGTGGAAGTCGTGGTCCTGCAGGATGCGGGCGTGGCTGAGGGCGCTCTCGACCATGGCGTCCGGGCAGGGCTCGCCGTATTTTTCCAGCAGATCCCGCTCCAGGGAGCCGGCGTTGACGCCGATGCGCATGGAACAGCCGTGGTCGCGGGCGGCCTGGATGACCTCCCGGACGCGGTCGGGGCTGCCGATGTTGCCGGGGTTGATCCGCAGGCAGGCGGCGCCGGCCTTGGCGGCCTCGATGCCGCGTTTGTAGTGAAAATGGATGTCGGCGACGATCGGCACCTTGGCCTCGCGCACGATGGTCGGCAGGGCGGCAGTGGATTCGACGTCGGGGCAGCTGACCCGGACGATGTCGGCCCCGGCCTCTTCCAGCTGGCGGATCTGGTCGATGGTGGCGGCCGCGTCCTGTGTCAGGGTGTTGGTCATCGACTGCACGGTGATCGGCGCATCGCCCCCGACCGGCACATTGCCGACCATGATCTGGCGGGACTTGCGGCGCTCGATATGACGCCAAGGACGGAGGTGCGTGTGGTCGTGGCTCATGGGGAAGAACTTAGGCCTTTCCGCGCGGTTTCCCAAGGGGTGAGGCGTCGCGGTACAGCGCAGCGGGGCCAACCCATGGACTACCGACCGTGAGCCTACAAGCGTTCCGCCCGCCATGAGGCCGGAAACGGGTGCAAAGAAGAGCGCAGCACGCCAGCTAAACTTTGAACGGCCGACCCGTTGTCGAGAGAAAGCATCAGTAATTGCGGATTTTCAGAAAGACGTATTCATCTTGCCCATCGCCGCCGGCGAACCACCGGCAGGGGAGGCCTCGGCAAAGTCGGTTGCGCCTAGCCTCGTCCATAGCAGTTGGCATGAACTCAAAATCTCGCGGGTGAAGGTCCTCCCAGAGAGGCTCTACATTTGGATAGGAAGCAGGCGGTCCGAACTGCCTCGCCTCGTCCCATCCTGACAAACTCCGCATTACTTCGGTCGTCTTCATACTACCAAAGTCCGTCAGGATGACATCGCCGTTGTCTCGCAACAAGACACGTCCATCTTCACAGGTGTCGCTATTGCAATAAGAATATGTACCGTTCCGCCTGACAATCATCACGTCGCCCAGGCTGTTCGAAATCCAAACACCGTAGGAGTTTTCATCGTAAGGGGCAGATGACGCATCATTGCAGTCCGCGCCCGCGATGAAAATCGCCAACAAACCAACCAAGAAAATCTTCAACATGAAACCTAGTCCATTTGTCCGTCGATTTCGATCAATCGGCGTGTTCGCGAACATTGGTGAAATTGTGGACTGACTTCAACAATTTTTTTGTCAGCATAGTCGGCTTTACGGATCGATTGCACTTCCTTGGATGCAGCGGCAGCTGCTGAGTCGTCCAACACCGGTCGGGTCGTTCGTTGCGGCAGAACGGTGGACCTCAAAAACAAGTCTTGGGGTGACGGCGTCTGGAAAATCGGGCTGTAACCAAGTCTCGCCGCCGTAGCCAGGAGGCTCAGTCCGCGCCGATCCGCGCCAGCATGTCCCGGACCCGGCCCAGGTCCTGGGCCCCGACGCCCGGCACGGCGGACGGGTTCTGCTCCAGGTTGGCCAGGGCGGCGCGGGCGCCGCCGGCGGCTCTGGCCACGGTGGTGGCGATGCTGAAGTCGGCGGCGGGGCAGGCGTTGCCGAAGCGCCAGAAGCGTTTCCCCTGCCCTTCCGACTGCAGGACGCAGCGCCGGTCGGGGGCGAGGCTGAGCCAGACCACGGCGCGGAAGTCGTCGAGGGCCGTGCCGGCGAAGTCGTCATGGCCGATCAGACCGCTGCTGGCGGCGCTGGTGTCGACGGTGTCGAGGCCGTCGGCGACGACGATCTGACGGGCGTCGCCAAGGCGCCGCATGCCGTTGATCTGGGCCGACATCTGCAGGGCCTTGTCCCGGCTGGAGGCATAGAGGGTGTAGCGGCCGCCGACCTGGCGGGCGCGGGGCCAGGCGGCCTCGAAGGCGTCGACCCCGACATCGGGGGCGGCCATGACGATCTCGTCGAAGGGCGCGGGGCCGCCCGGCGCCGGCGGGGCGATGAGGGTCAGGGCGTTGAGCAACACCCGGTTGCCCATGGAGTGGGCGACGATGGTGATCCGCTCGGCCCCGGTTCGACTGGCGACGTCCTGCAGGAAGTCGGCGAAAGCTTTCGCCTCCTGCTCGCTCCCGGACTCGCGGCCATCATCGGCATAGCCGAAGACGTCGCCGCGCGAGGGCCAGCTGTAGAGGATCGGCGCGCCGTCGAACTTCAGGTCGGCGGCCAGCTGGGCGGTGCGCAGGGCGGCGCTCTCGAAGCTGGGATTGTAGCCGTGGACGAAGACGAAGGCCTCCTTCTCCCGCGAGCGGCCAACGGCGCCGGCCACCGCACCGAGAAACCCGTCACGGGTGTCGATGGGGTCGACGCGGGTGAGGATGAAGTGCTTTTCCGGGTCGGGCTTGAGCTGCAGGGTGAAGATGGACGGGATCGGGATCTCGCCGACTTCGCGGTTCTTCGGCACGCTGACGGTGGCCTTGCCGTAGACCAGCGGCCCGCGCTTGCCGGAGAAGTAGCGGGCCGGGGCGGCGTCCGAGGTCGGCTTGCGGTCGGTGGCGTAGAAGATATCGACCAGCTGGAAGGCCGAGCGGGTGTCCGGCGGCGGCCGCAGCGTGGAACCCGGCGGAGGCGGCGGGGGCGGCGGAGGCAGGTCGGCCTCCCCGCCCAGGTCGGCGCCGACCGCCACAGCGCGGCGGACGAGGTCGCCAGCTTCCTTCTCCAGGGCCAGGGTCAAGGGATCGTCGCCCAGGGTCGTGCGGGCGATCTGCGCCGCCTGTTCGGCGGACCAGACTGCGTCGATGTACCTGCGCAGCTTGAACTGGTCGGCGGCCAGCGGGCGGTAGACCTCGATAAGCGAGAAGTGGCCTTGGCCGCGGGTATCCCAGATGAGGTTGGAGGCCCTGTCCCAGGCCTCGGCGGCCTGTGCGGTGCGGCCCATGCGGTCGAAGGCGCGGGCGACGCCCATGTAGTAGTCGATCAGGGCGTCGGGGCCGATGGCGGTGATCTGGGCGATCAGGGCCGGGTTCTTCCAGGTCCGGGCCAGGGTCACGGCGTCGTTGCGCTCTGCGGCGCTCATCACCTGGGCAAGGCTGACCGGCTGCTGGCCGGCGGCGGCCATCGGCAGGCCGGCGACCAAAAGGGCGAAGAGCAGCGCGATCAATCGGGCCATGACAGCGTTCCCCCAAGTGTCGGCGGACCCTAGCCCGGCCGTCCGGGCGGCGTCTCACCCACGAAGGGGGGTAGGATGGGTGGAGGGGACTGCCGCTGGGGCGCAGCGATGCTGGGGCAGGCATAGGCAGGCGGCGTCCCAGATTGCCCGTGGCCCTCTGCCCTTAGCGGTAATCGTCCCGAACCCAACGGGCCGCTACGCGGCTAGGCCCGAGCCCCCGAGGCCCGAACTCCGGCGCCGCATTCACAATCGCCTCGCTTGATGCCGCCCCCTGGCGCAGGGCCTCTTCGCTTTCGGCCGTACAGTTGTCATGGACCATATGCAGCCCAGGAAACGGCGCCACGGTTGGACTGCCGATGTTAGGGATTCCTTGTTCATCCGGCGCCCATGGGCCGCAAAAGATCGGCCACGTCAGAACAGCGGTGATCCGACCTTCAGCGTCGAAACGGGTCGGCCGTAAGGCGTCATAACAGTAGGCAGAAGGATCAAGTGGCACCATTCCGCCATCCGGTCCGGGCTCATACATGATGTTGAGCGCCTTGCAGCCCTCGGTTTGACTGATCATCAGCGCGCCAGGCGCAAGCACATAAGCGGTGCGGTCCCAATCGTAGTCAGGGTATTCGTACCATGACGCCTCTGTTCGTTTCAGCCGGAGGAGGTCACTGTCGCGGACCACGTACCATTCCGCACAGGCCGGCCAAGTGTAGGCCGGTTTACGCTCGTCGAAGCGGCACCCCCTATACGCGCCGGTTGGCGCAGGTCCTGCTATCATCCAAAGACCCGGTTTGAGCCTGGGGCCGTCCACCGATCTTGTGAACCACGGCGTTTCCGAAACCACGTGATTGTTACACGCGGCCAGCAGCAGGAGGAGCGGCAGGATCAGAGCGATGCGCATGGCGACCTCAATCACGGATCCGTGAATAAGGTCACGGGCCGCTGCGCAGTTCAACGGTTCATCGTCGGCAGTTGGACGCCCATCTGGCTGTCCGGACGACTATCTGCAGACCGCCTGACCCTCCGGCGCGGCGTCGAAGTTGGCGAGTCCCAGATAGATGATGCCGTGGGGCCAGTGTTCGATGACGAACTTGCCGGGAATCAGGGTGCAGACGCTGGTCTTCTGTCCCTTGCCGTCCGGGGTGGCCATCACCGCCACATAGTTCAGCCACTCGGCGTGGGCGCTCTCCATGGTCAGGGTGGTTCCCTCCGTGCCCGCCTGCAGGGTCGCGCGGAGTTCGCCGGGCTGCAGCGTGCGGCTGCGGGCCTCGTCGCCCGAGGCGACGAAGGAGACCCTGTGGAACCTGTCCGCCGGATCGAGGCGGAAGACGATGATCTCACCGCCGAAGATCATCAGGTTGTTCTGAATGATCCAGGGAGCCGGCCGGTTGACCGGATAGGTGCCGACCTTGCCCTTGCCGGTGACCACCGGAACCTGACCGACCATCCGGCAGCCGCCGTCAGCCAGGCAGGGATCGGCGTCGGCGGGGGCGGCGACCTGGGCCGGCGCGGCAAGCGTGGGCGCGGCGCTCAGGACCGCCAGGGTCAGCAGGGCGAGGAACAGGGCGGCGGCGCGGCGCATGGGCATCTCTCGAGGTTGCACGGCCCATGATATACAACGGCCCATGCAATCCCAGCCGCGGTACATTGGTTGTGGCTCCTCGCCTGCTCAACGGCCTTTTTGGCGGAAGCCCTGTCTCGTCGGAGGTATCGCTACTCCAGCTGCTGCTGGATCACCTCAAACAGGCGATGGGCTTCGAAGGGTTTGCTGACGACGTCGTTGATGCCGGCCGCCCGGTAGTCTTCGATCTGGTGGGCCATGGCGTTGGCGGACAGGGCCACGATCGGCGTCTGGGCCAAGCCATGTTCGCGCTCATGAGCGCGGATCGCCCGGGTCGCCGCGACGCCGTCCATCACCGGCATCTGGATGTCCATGAGGACCAGATCGAAGGCGCCGGCGGCGTAGGCCTCCACCGCCTCGCGCCCGTTGCCGACGAGGGTGACGGTCACAGGCAGGGAGCCCAGAAGCGCCTTTAGGATGGCCTGGTTGGTCAGGTTGTCCTCGGCCGCCAGGATGCGGACGGCGTCGCCCTGCCTGACCGGTTCCACGGGCGGCCTTGCCGGGGTCGGCGCCGGGTCGGCCGCGGCGGCCTGCAGTGGCAGGCGCAGTTGAAAGGTGCTGCCGACGCCGACCGTGCTGGCCACTGTCAGCTGTCCGCCCATCAGCTCCGCCAGCTGGCGGGAGATGGCCAGGCCAAGACCGGTTCCGCCGAAGCGGCGGGCGCTGGAGGCGTCCGCCTGGACGAACTTGTGAAAGATCTCGCCGAGGCGTTCGGGCGAGACGCCGATGCCGGTGTCCTGGACCTCAAGAACCAGGGCGCCGTGGTCGTGGGCGGCGGTGACGGTGACGGCGCCGGTCTGGGTGAACTTCACCGCGTTGGACACCAGGTTGGAGACCACCTGCTGCAGGCGCATCGGATCGCCCCGCCAATGGTGGTGCAGCGCCGGGTCGATGTGGACGTCGAGGGCCAGACCCTTGTCGTCGGCCAGGGGCGCGAAGGGGGCGCAGCCGGCCTCGAGGACGCCTGGCAGCCAGAAGTCGATACAGTCCGGCTCGAACATGCCGGCCTCGATCTTGGAAAAATCGAGCAGGTCGTTGACCAGCGCCAGGAGTTGTTCGCCCGATTGCCGGATCACCCCCAGGCGCTGGCGCTGCTGGTCGGTCAGGCCCTCGCGCTCGAGAACCTGGGCCATGCCCAGCATCCCGTGCAGGGGGGTGCGGATTTCATGGCTGATGTTGGCCAGGAACTCGGACTTAGCGTTGTTGGCGGCCTCGGCCTCGGCCGCCACCCGGCGGAGTTCCTGGGCCTGGCGCTTCATCTCGGTGATGTCGACGCGAAGCCCGATCAGGCCGCCATCCTCGGTCACCCGGTCTTCGATCATCAGCCAGGAACCATCCGAGAGCTGCTGCTCCTGCCGATCGCGCGGATGCAGCAGGGTTTCCTGGCGGTCCGACAGCCATTCCTCCTCCCGGCCCACCGCTTCCGGATAGTCGCCGCGCTCAACGCCGACCTTGAGGGCGTCGATGAGCTTGACGCCGCGGGCGAAGAGGTCGGCCGAGCGGTGGTAGATCTGGGCGTAGCGCTCGTTCCACAACAGATATCGCCCCTCCCGGTCGAGCAGGACGATGCCCTCCGGCAGCGCATCGATGACCGCCTTCAGGCGGCGCTCGGCGCTGTCGGCCCGGCCCTCGGCATCCTCCAGTTGTGTCGCAGTGTAGAGGCGCGCACTCATGGGTTTGACGTTTCCTGCCGCTCGTCGCGATACGGCCCACGGGAGGTGGTTAAAGATGAAGTTTACTTTACCCCGCGAGCACCGGGGCCCGAATGCGGCGGTCGCGGCTGGGCGCGGCCTGAAAATGACCCAGGTGCGGCAGGTGCTGGTCGGATGGCAGGCGTTTTTTTCAGCCCCTAAAAGCCGCTCGATTCCGCGCTCTGATCGGGTGTTGCGCTTGCGCCGCAAGGGCTTTGGCCCACGGCGCCAGGGTCAAGGTAAAGGCGAGGCTGGCCTCTCCCGAGGTTGCGCCGGCGATGATACAGATCGGCTATGCAGACCCAGCCGACTCGCGAGATCGTCCGCTGTCCCTGGCCGGGGACCAAGGACCAGATCTACATCGACTATCACGACACCGAATGGGGCGTGCCGGAGTATGACCCGCGCGCCCTGTGGGAGAAGCTGGTGCTGGACGGGTTCCAGGCCGGGCTGTCCTGGATCACCATCCTGAAGAAGCGCGAGGCGTTCCGGGCGGCGTTTGACAATTTCGATCCGGAAAAGGTGGCTCTCTATGGCGACGCCGACCGGGCGCGGTTGATGGCCGACGCGGGGATCGTTCGGTCGAACGCCAAGATCGACATGGCGATCAACGGGGCGCGGATCTGGCTGGACATGCGCGACCGGGGCGAGGATTTCAGCGCCTTCCTGTGGGACTTCGTCGGCGGGGCGCCGATCCAGAACCAGTGGGAGAGCTTTCGCGACGCGCCGGTGAAGACGCCGGAGGCCGAGGCCATGGCCAAGGCGCTGAAGGCCAGGGGGTTCAAGTTCGTCGGGCCGGTGATCGTCTATGCCTTCATGCAGGCGGTGGGGATGGTCAACGACCACCAGGTGACCTGCTTTCGTCACGCGGACTGTGGACATGCCGGCCATGGCGACTAAGCCCGACCTGATGCTGGAGCGCGCCTGCCCCGCCCCCGTCTGCGGGGTGGACGAGGCGGGGCGCGGGCCGCTGGCCGGGCCGGTCAGCGCGGCGGCGGTGATCCTCGATCCGCGCAGGCGGCTGCCCAAGGGGCTGAACGACTCCAAGAAGCTGAACGCGGCGCAGCGGGAAGAGCTGGAGTTCGAGATCAAGGCCAAGGCGGTGGCGTTCGCGGTGGGGTTCGCATCCGTCAAGGAGATCGCGGAGCTGAACATCCTGCATGCGGCGGGACTGGCCATGTGCCGCGCGGTCGAAGGGCTGTCGGTCAAGCCGGTCTATGCCTTGGTTGATGGGAATTACCGGTTCAAGCTGCCCTGCGACGTGAAGACGGTGGTCGGCGGCGATGGCGTCTGCGCCTCGATCGCGGCGGCGAGCATCCTGGCCAAGGTGGCGCGGGACCGGGTGATGGTGGCGATGGACGCTGTGCATCCGGGCTACGGGTTCGCGCGGCACAAGGGCTATGGAGCGCCGGGGCATATGAAGGCGCTGCGGGACCTGGGGCCGTGCCCGGAGCACCGGGTGAGCTGGAGCGCGGTGCGGGAGTTGTGCGGGTTGCCGCCGTTGGCGCCGGCGTTGCCATTGTGATATCGCATGTGATGTGAGATTGGTTCTGGACACCAATGTGGTGGTCGCCGCCATGCGAAGCCCGACGGGGGCTTCGGCGGCGCTGTTGCGGCTGGCGCGCCAGGGCCGGGTGACGATGCTGGCAAACGTGGCGCTGGCCGTCGAGTATGAAGCGGTCTGTTCCGGGGCGGACCAGGCGAGAGCGGCAGGCCTGAGCCCGGAAGAGGTCGGGGTCTTCCTTGATGCCGTGCTGGCCATGGTCGAGCCGGTGGAGACCTACTTCATGTGGCGGCCCATGCTGCGCGACCCCGCCGACGAGATGGTCCTGGAAGCGGCCGTGAACGGCGGCGCCAAAGCCGTTGTCACCTTTAATCTCAAGGATTTTTCGGGCGCGGCTGCACGCTTCGGCGTTCAAGTCGCGACACCGGGAGAGATCGCAAGGACGCTGACGCCATGAAGACCGCCGCGAGCACCTATCCCCTCCGACTTCCGAAGTCGGTCAAGGCCGAGGCCGAGAAGCAGGCCAAGGCCGAAGGCGTGAGCGTAAATCAGTTCATCGCCACGGCGGTGGCCGAAAAGCTGGCGGCGCTGAGCACGGCGGACTTTTTCGCCGAACGCCGCAAGCGCGTCGACTTCGACGCCTTCGACCGGATCATGGCGCGCGACGGCGGCCAGCCGCCAGGTGAGGATGATCGGCTGGCTTGACGGCCATGGGCGCCGCGTCGGTTCAGATTCCCATCTGTCTGGCGGCGAGGTCGCGCATGATTTCCTCTGACCCTCCGCCGATGGCGTAGACGCGGACCTCTCGGTAGATGCGCTCGACCCGGCCGCCGCGCATGTAGCCGGCGCCGCCCATGACCTGCATGGCCTCGCGGGCGCAGTATTCCATGGTCTCGGTGGCCTGGACCTTGAGCAGGGCGATCTCGGCGATGGGTTTTTCGCCCTGTTGCACGCGCCAGGCGAGGGTTTCCAGCCAGGACTGGGTGGCGCTGATGCGCTTGTACATGTCGGCCAGCTTGTGGCGGATGACCTGGTGGTCGGCGAGGCGTTTGCCGAAGGTCTTGCGCTCCTGTGCCCAGGCGAGGGCGTCTTCGAGGCAGACCTTCGAGAAGCCGACGGCGCCGGCCGTCATGCCGATCCGCTCGGAATTGAAGTTGTTCATGATGCCGGCGAAGCCGTGGTTTTCCTGGCCGATCAGGTTCTCCGCCGGCACCCGGACGTCGTCGAAATAGAGGGCGGCGGTGTCCGAGGCCCACCAGCCCTGTTTCTTCAGCGGGGTGCGGGTAAAGCCCGGGCGGTCGCGCTCGATGAGGAGGAGCGAGACGCCGCCGGCCCCCTCGCCGCCGGTGCGGACCGCGACGGTGTAGTAGTCGGCCCGCATGCCGGACGTGATGAACATCTTGGAGCCGTTGACCACATAGTCGTCGCCGTCGCGGCGGGCGGTGGTCTTCAGGTTGGCGACGTCGGAGCCGCCGGACGGTTCGGTGATGGCCAGGGCGCTGATCTTCTCGCCGGAGAGGACCTGCGGGATGATGCGGTCCTTCATCTCCTGCGTGCCGAGGGCGCGGATCGGCGGCAGGCCGATGCCGTGGCTCATCAGGCTGGCGTTGATGCCGCCGGCGCCGTGGCGGGCCATCTCGGTCGAGGTGACGATGGACATGAAGGGGTCGGTGGGGATGCCGCCGTATTCCTCAGGCCAGCCGAGGCGGAGGAGGCCGATCTCCGACGCCTTTTTGTAGAGTTCACGGGGAAACTCCCCGGCCTCGTCCCACTGGTCGGCGAAGGGCATGATCTCCTTGTCGACCCAACGGCGAAGGCTGTCCCGCCAGGCGTGGTGGTGGTCCTGGTAGAAGGGGCTGAGGCGGGTTTCGTACAGGTGGTCGAGGGCGGGCATGGGTTCCTCCGGCGGCCTCTCTGGAGGAGGCGTTGGGAGGATGATCAACGGTTTCCCCGCGCGGAAGTCGAGGCCTTCAATGGGCGGCCGGATCGTGGTATCTAGATACGTTGTCTAGAAAGGTGCGTCATGGCCCTCAGCATCAAGACCAAGGAAGCCGATCAGTTGGCGCGCGACCTGTCGCGGCTGACCGGGGAGAGCATGACCCAGGCGGTCACCGTGGCATTGAGGGAACGCCTGGCGCGGGAGCGCCAGCGTGGCGACGAGAACTTGAAGGAGCGGGTCAAGGCGTTCACAGCCCGCATCGCGCCCTACTACGACCGAAGCCCCATTACGCAAGCTGAATGGGACTTGGCCAGCGGCGAGGACGAATGATCGTCGTCGATACCTCGGCCATCATCGCGATGATGTTTGCCGAGGCCCAGCAGGTCCGTTTGCTGGATCGCCTTGTCGAGTCGCCTCGTGACGAACGGTTTGTCTCTGCCGCGACCTATATCGAAGCGGGAACGGTCATCGCGCTCCGCCGCACGGATCCAGGGAAGTCTATCGCCGACCTGGATGAGTTCCTGACCGATACGGGAATCGAGATTGTCGAACTGACCTCCGAACAGGCCAAGATTGGCCTGGACGCGCGGATCAGGTTCGGAAAGGGGTTCGGGCATCGCGCGCAACTGAATTTCGGCGACAGCTTCTCCTACGCCCTGGCCAAGTCCCTCGACGCCCCGCTCCTCTTCATCGGCGACGACTTCACCCACACCGACATCCGCTCGGCGCTCTGACCATTAACCCCCCGCTAACCACGTCCCCTAACCTGCCCTTCACCACGCCTGTCGAGAATGCCCGGACTCATTTCTGTGCTTTCAGGGGCTATCCATGGCGTTCGGGTCCGAGACCATTGTCCAGGGCGACTGTATCGAGCAGCTGCGCGCCCTGCCCGATCGCAGCGTCGATCTGGTCTTCGCCGACCCGCCCTATAACCTGCAGCTGGGCGGCGATCTGCTGCGTCCCGACAACAGCAAGGTCGATGCGGTCGACGACCACTGGGATCAGTTCGAGAGCTTCGCAGCCTACGACAAATTCACCCGGGAATGGATGAAGGAGTGTCAGCGCGTCCTGAAGGACGACGGCGCCCTGTGGGTGATCGGCAGCTATCACAACATCTTCCGCGTCGGGGTGGCGCTGCAGGACCTGGGGTTCTGGATCCTCAACGACGTGGTGTGGCGCAAGACCAACCCGATGCCGAACTTCAAGGGCACGCGGTTCACCAACGCCCATGAGACGCTGATCTGGGCGTCCAAGTCCAAGGGCGGCAAGCGCTACACCTTCAACTATGACGCCCTGAAGGTGTTCAACGATGACACCCAGATGCGGTCCGACTGGACCATCCCGCTGTGCACCGGCGACGAGCGGGTGAAGAAGGCGGACGGGTCCAAGGCCCATCCAACCCAGAAGCCGGAAGCTCTGCTGCACCGGGTGCTGCTGGCGACGACCAAGCCGGGCGATGTGGTGCTGGACCCCTTCTTCGGGTCGGGCTCGACCGGGGCGGCGGCCAAGCGACTGGGCCGGCGGTTCATCGGCATCGAGCGGGAAGCGGACTATATCGCCGTGGCCAAGGCGCGGATCGCCAAGGTGTCGCCGGTGGCGCCGGAGGACCTGGAGGTCATGGGCTCCAAGCGGTCGGAACCGCGGGTGCCGTTCGGCTCGCTGGTCGAGGCGGGACTGTTGAACCCCGGCGACGAGCTGTGGTGCCCCAAGGGCGTCAAGGCGGCGCGGGTGCGGGCCGACGGGTCGCTGGCGGTCGGCGATCTGACCGGCTCGATCCACAAGATGGGCGCGATGCTGGAAGGCGCCCCGGCCTGCAACGGCTGGACCTACTGGCGGTTCAAGACGGACGCCGGTCTGGCGTCGATCGATGTGCTGCGCAGCAAGGTGCGGGCGGGGATGGCGGCTTAGGGGACTCGGAATCGCTGCCCCCCTGGGGTAGCTGGCAGCCGCGTAGCGGCTGACTGAAGGGGCAGCGCCGGCCGTTGTGGGGGCGCTCCGAGCACGGTTGACGCCAGTATTCTTGAACCTGGGCGCGGACGTCGGCGCTGCCCCCACCACCACGGCGTATTCGCCGTGGTCCCCCTCCCCCAGAGGGGGAGGAATTTAGCGCTCTGCTCGGCGCCGCAAGCAACAATCGGACTGCCCTCGTTATAATAATGTGCCCGCCGTCAGGGCCTGACGGGCGGCTTTCAGGAACACGCTGGGCAGGGCCCCCAGACCCGCAACTGGCGTCCATTCCATACCGTCAGCGTCGCCCTCCGCCCGCATCACCCGAAGCGTCAGGGAGAAATGGGTGAAGACGTGTTCGATCTCGCCCGTGTCGCGCCAGGGGCCGGGAGCCGGGGCGGCGGCGAGGGCTTCCGCCTCTGCCAGCGGCGCCGCCTGCCATTCACTGGTGGGGAGGCCCAGCATGCCGCCGAGGAGCCCCTTGTCGGGGCGGCGGACCAGGGCGACGTCGGAGCCCCGGGTGAGGACGTAGGCGACGCCGTAGCGTCTTGGCCGGGCTGCCTTCTTCGTCTTGCGGGGAAAGCTGTCCTGGTCGCCTCGGGCATAGGCGGCGCAGTGGATCGACACCGGGCAGCGGTCGCAGAGGGGGGACTTGGGTTTGCAGACCGTTGCGCCGAGGTCCATCAGGGCCTGAGCCCAGTCCCCTGGTCTATTGGCGCCGGGACGGTCCCCGGTGACCAGGCTTTCGGCCAGGGCTTTCAACTGCGGCTTGCTGCCGGGCAGCGGCTCCTCGACGGCGAACAGGCGGCTCATCACCCGCTCGACATTGCCGTCGACGACGTTGGCGGGGCGGTCGAAGGCGATGGCGGCGACGGCGGCGGCGGTATAGGCGCCGACCCCCGGCAAGGCGCGCAGGCCCTCCTCGGTATCCGGAAAGACGCCGCCGTGGTCGGCGGCGACGGCGCGGGCGCAGGCCAGCAGGTTGCGCGCCCTGGCATAGTAGCCAAGGCCCGCCCAGGCGGCCATCAGGTCGCCGTCCGGGGTGACGGCAAGGTCCGTCACCGTGGGCCAGCGGGCGGTGAAACTGAGGAAATAGGGGGTGGCGTGGGGGACGGTGGTCTGCTGCAGCATCACCTCCGACAGCCAGACGCGGTAGGGGTCAGGCCGCACCCCGGCGGCATGCTCAGCCGGGCCGACGCGCCAGGGCAGGTCGCGGGCGGCGGCGTCATACCAGGCGAGAAGCCGGGCGCGGAGGTCGGGGACGTTCACGGCAGCGGACCTAGCACGGCGGGAAGATTTTTCGAGGGCGGCTGTCGGGACTGGCGGGGCCCAGCCGTCCTGTGACAGGAAGATCGGCCACCGACGGCCGCCGAACGCAGGAACACCGCCATGCGCCAGACCTTGACCCTGACCGCCTTCCCCTTGCTGATCCTGCTGACCGCCTGCCAGCACGGCGCCGAAAGCGCCAAGGCCGTTCCGTCGCCCGCCGCGCCCCCGGCTGTTTCGGCCAATCCGGGGGCGGACATGCTACCCGGGACCTACAAGGTCGATCCGGACCATACGACCATCCTGTTCCGCGTCAGCCACATAGGCATGTCCAACTTCACGGCCCAGTTCCGCAGGTTCGACGCCCAACTGACGCTGGATCCCAAGGCGCCGGAGATGTCCTCGGTCACCGCCGAGATCGATGTCGCCTCGATCGACACCAAGGTCAGCTCCGTGGCCGGGTTCGACCAGACCATGGCCGGACCCGGCTGGCTGGATGCGCCGGCCCACCCGAAGATGACCTTCCGCTCGACCAGGGTGCTGAGGACCGGACCGGACACCGCCGATGTGACCGGCGACTTCACCCTGAAGGGCGTGACCCGACCGGTGACCCTGAAGGCGAAGTTCAATGGCGGCTACCTGCCCAACAGTTTCGATCCGGCCGGGGCGCGGATCGGGTTTTCGGCGACGGGGACGCTGAAGCGGTCGGAGTTCGGGATCAGCTACGGCATCCCGGCGCCTGGCAGCAAGATGGGAGTCAGCGACGCGGTCGAGGTAATCATCGAGGCGGAATTCACCCAACTGCCGGCGAAGAAGTAGATCCTCCTCCGGCCAAAGGCCGGGGGAGGGGGACCGCGACCGAAGGTCGTGGTGGAGGGGGCGGCGCCGGCGGATGGGATGATCCGGAATGCTGTCGGCAAAGGTGCTCTGAGTGAAATCGGAGAGGCTGGCGCTGCCCCCTCCACCGCTCCGCGGTCCCCCTCCCCCGCGCTTTGCGCGGAGGAGGATCATGCTGCTACTATCCCCCCATGCCCCGCTCCCTTCCCACCGCCGATGAGGTCGCCGAGATTCTCGCGCGGCGGCGGACCAGGCCGGCGCGGCGGCCTCCGCCGCCGGCGGGGCGGTCGCTGGCGCCGTTGATCAAGGCGCTGGACGCGCGGTTCGGCAAGGGGTCGGCCGGGCTGTCGGCGCGCTGGCGGGAGATCGTCGGGGAGACCCTGGCGCGGCACACCGAGCCGGTGCGGGTGGTCAAGGGCCGGGCGGGAGCCGCTTCCATCCTGGAAATCCGCGTCGATGGGCCGGCCGCGGCCATCGTCCAGCACCAGGCGCCCGACATCCTCAGCCGGGTGGCGATGATGCTGGGCGACCAGACGGTTTCGAAGCTGCGCATCGTCCAGGGGCCGGTGAAGCCGCCGCCGGGCGCCAAGGCCCAGGTGCGAACCCGCCGCAAGGGGCCGCTGGACGCCGCCGTGGAAGCCGAGCTGGCGGAGGGGCTGGAAGGCGCGCCGGACACGCCGTTGAAGGCGGCATTGCTCAGACTCGGGCGCGAGGTGCTTCGCGGACGTTGACTTGCGCCCGCCGGCGCCGCATCGCGACAGTCCGTCCGGGGCGGCCACGCCCTAGAAACGCCGCCTTCCTGCTGCGGTAGGAATCACCGTTTACTGATCCGTCCTGCTTTGGGGAGCCTGACCATGGGCCTGTTCAATCGTCGCGCCGTTTTCGGCATCGCCGCCGCCGCTGTCGCGGCCCTCGCCCTGGCCGCCTGCGGGCCCAAGTCGGCCGGCGAGCCCAGCTCCGAGGACATGACCCTGGGCGAGACCGACGCCAAGGTGACGATCATCGAGTACGGCTCGCTGAGCTGCCACCACTGCGCCGACTGGAACAAGGAAGTGTTCCCGCAATTCAAGACCAAGTACATCGACACCGGCCGCGTCCACTACATCTTCCGCCCCTTCCAGCTGGGCCCGCAGGACACCTACACCTCGGCCGGCGACCTGCTGGGCCGGTGCCTGGGCAAGGACAAGTATTTCCCCGCCATCGACGCCCTGTTCCACGCCCAGGAAGAGGCCCTGTCGGGCGGCGCCCGCGACGCCCTGCTGCAGGTGGCCGGTTCCGCCGGCATGTCGGAAGACCAGGTCCGCGCCTGCCTGAACGACGACAAGGCCGTGGCCGCCCAGGCCGACCGCTTCACCGCCGGCTGGGCCAAACAGGTCGAAGCCACCCCGACCTTCTTCATCAACGGCAAGAAGTACGGCGAAAAGCTGCTGATGCCGGCGCTGGACGCAGCGATCGCCGAAGCTGAAGCCGGCAAGAAATAAGCGGAGACCCTAGGGGCCAAGGTGCAGTTCCAGAAGCTTCGTCTCACGGGCTTCAAGTCCTTCGTCGAACCGACAGAGTTTCGGATCGAGCCTGGACTCACGGGTGTGGTTGGCCCCAACGGCTGCGGCAAGTCCAACCTGCTGGAGGCCCTGCGCTGGGTGATGGGGGCCAATTCCGCCAAGGCCATGCGGGCCGGCGGGATGGACGACGTGATCTTCAACGGCGCCGGACTTCGGCCCCAGCGCAACCATGCCGAAGTCGCCCTGACCATCGACAACAGCGACCTGACGGCGCCGGCGGCCTTCAACCAGCATCCGGTGATCGAGGTCATCCGCCGCATCGATCGCGGCGAGGGCTCCACCTACCGGATCAACGGCCGGGAGGTGCGGGCGCGCGATGTGCAGCTGCTGTTCGCCGACGCCTCGACCGGGGCCAACAGCCCGGCCCTGGTGCGCCAGGGCCAGATCAGCGAGCTGATCGCCGCCAAGCCGCAGAACCGCCGCCGCATCCTGGAAGAGGCCGGCGGGGTTTCCGGTCTGCATACCCGCCGGCATGAGGCGGAACTTCGCCTGAAGGCGGCGGAGACCAACCTCAACCGGCTGGACGACATCATCCGCGAGCTGGACCAGGCCCTGGCCCGGCTGAAGCGCGAGGCGCGGTCGGCGGAGAAGTACAAGCGGCTGTCGGCCGAGATCCGGGCGTTGCAGAGCGCGGTGATGTTCAGCCGCTGGAGCGACGCGCGGGACACCCTGAAGCGGGTCGAGGCGGAGTCGCAGTCGGCCGGGGCCCTGGTCGAGAGCACGGCGCGGGAGGCGGCCGCCGCCAGCACCGCGGCGATCACGGCCGAGGAAGCGATCAAACCGCTGCGGGACGAGGAGACGGTGGCGGCGGCGGTGCTGAACCGGCTGGCCATCGAGAAGGATCGCGTCGAGCGGGAGGCCGAGGCCGCCGAGTCCGAGGTCAAGCGGCTGACCGGCGAGATCGCCCGGATCGACGCCGACGCGGCGCGGGAGACCCATATCGTCGAGGACGCCGCCACGGCGCTGGAACGGCTGGTCGCCGACATCGAGGCGGTGGAGGGCGAGATCGCCGCCGCCCCGTCGCGCACCCCGGAACTGGAAGCCGCCGCGCGGGACGCCGAGGCCGCCCGGGCCCAGGCCGACGGCGAGGTCGAGCGGCTGGCCGCCAGCATCGCCGCCGACGAGGCGCGGCGGCGGGCGGCGGAGGCGCGGCTGGACGACGCCCGCTCCCGCCTGAACCGCACGGTTCGGGCGCTGGACCAGGCCAAAGGCGAGCGGGCGGCCATCGCCCCGGCCAACGATCCGGAGGCCGAAGCCGTGCGGGCCCGGCTGGCCACGGCGGAAGCGGCGCTGACCGAAGCGCGGGCGGCGGTCGAGGCAGCGGAGACGGCGCGCGGCGACGCGGCGCGGGCCGAACAGGCGGCGCGGGACGAGATGCGCAAGCTGGAAGACCAGCTGGGCCGGCTGAAGACCGAGGCCCGGGGCCTGGCCCAGCTGTCGGCCCCGACCGCCAAGAACCCCTACCCGCCCGTGCTGGACCGGATGAAGCCGCAGCGGGGCTATGAGGCGGCGCTGGCCGCCGCGCTGGGCGACGACCTGGAAGCGGCGCTGGACGCGCGGGCGCCGGCCCAC
>JBIIAX010000003.1:0-272360 GCA_044239675.1 Caulobacter sp. | reverse complement strand
CCGGCCGGTCCCTATGCTTTCGCCATGGCCCTAAAACGTCGAATTGGCAGCGAGAGTTCGGATACCCGGGCGCTGATCATCGACACCGCGGAACAGGTCATCCGCGACGAAGGCTATGCCGCCGCCAGCACCAGGCGAGTCGCAATCCGCGCGGCGCTGAAGCCGTCGCTGGTTCACTACTATTTTCCGACCACCGACGACCTGTTCCTCGCGGTCTTCAAGCGGGGCGCCGCCCAGAGCGACGCGATGATCGAACAGGCCCTGTCGAGCGACGATCCCCTGCGCGCCCTGTGGCGCTTCTTCGCCGACACCAGCCGGACCACCCTGGCGTTCGAATTCGTCGCCCTGGCCAACCACCGCAAGGTGATCGGGGCCGAGATCGCCCTCCACAGCGAAGCGATGCGGGCTCGGCAGGTCCAGCTGCTCGAACAGCTGATCGGCGAGAAGCTGGCCGCCTCGGGCGGCGGCACGGCGGCGGGCTTCAGCCTGGTGCTGGCCGGCATCGGCCGGGCCCTGGTGATGGAGGCGGAGCTTGGCATCCGCTCGGGCCATAAGGACGCCGTCGCCTTCGTCGAAGCCTGGCTTGACCGGCTTCTGTCGACACCAGGCGAGGTGGCGCGGACTTGACCGCCGAGGCCAAATGTGCTGAACAGGTGTTCAAATTCTAACGAGAAAACCCTGTTGGGAGACGCGCCGTGTCCGTTGATGTCTTGACCCGCCTGGCTCACGAAACCATCAAGCCAATGATCGGCAGCCGGGTTCTGAACTCCAAGGAAGAGCTGCTTTCGGGCAAGATCGGCGCGGAAATCCGCGACCTTCTCGAGCAGCGCGGCGTCCTGGTCTTTCCCGAGATCAACTTCAACGATGAAGAGCAGGTCGCCTTCACCAAGACGCTCGGGACCTTCGCCCCGGAGCATCGCGGCGGCGAGGAAATCACCAAGATCACCCTGGACGCCAAGGAAAACCCGCAGTCCGCGGAATACCTCAAGGGATCCCTGTACTGGCATATCGACGGTACGATGAATGACGTGCCGATCCTGGCCTCCCTGCTGTCCTGCAGGGTGCCGGCCTCCTGGGGCGGCAACACCGGCTTCTGTAACACCTACGCCGCCTATGAAGCCCTCCCCGAAGACAAGAAGGCGGAATACGACAGCCTGCGGGTGGCCCACTCGGTCTGGGCGACGGTCTTCTACTATGAGCCCGAGCCCAGCCTGGCCAAGCTGAAGGGCATGCAGGCGATCGGCGAGAACGACCTGCCGCTGGTGTGGAAACATGCCTCGGGCCGCAAGTCACTGGTGCTCGGCTGCACCGCCCACCGGGTCCTCAATGTCGATGCGGCCACCAGCGCCCAGCTGATTGTCGGGCTGCGTGAATGGGCGACCCGCGAAGAGTTCAGCTACAGCCACGAATGGAAGGTCGGCGACCTGGTCATCTGGGACAACACCGGCACCATGCACCGCGCCGAGGCCTACGATCCGACCTGCAACCGCATGATGCACCGGACCAAGCTGCAGGGCGAAGAGCCCTTCGAATAGTCCGCCCTGGACTTCCGGGCGACCCGCCGGCCGGCTCGTCCGGAGACGGCAGGCTGGAGCTAGGCGATCCGAAAGGCGCTCGACGCAGATGGCGGCGAGCGCCTTTTCATTGTGACGCGCCGCGACCGTCACGGTCGTCGGAGTCCGGAGTCGGTGGTCGTCGACGGATGGGCCGGACCCCTCGCGGCGGAACGGCCTTGGCGGCCGGATCAACGGGTCGCCGGCTCCCGGCCGCGAAGCGCCCAGGGGCGGGCTGGAGCATGTCAGGCCGAAGTGCGGGCGGTTCGGCCGCCCGGACATGCCCTCAACAGTGTCTAGCCGGCTGGCGGGGGTTCTCGTGCGCTGGCGGGCGCGGGCAGGGACGCCAGGGCGACGCTGCTGGCGAACATGAAGGCGACCGTCAGCCAGAGGAAGGGCGCATAGCCGCCCGATCGATCGAAGACGACCGAGGCGGCGAGCGGACCGGTGGCGGTGCCGACCGACAGCGCGGCCAGCAGTCCGCCGTACAGGGCGCCGAAGTTCTTCAGGCCGAAATGCCGGGTCGTCAGATAGACGATGACGTCCACCTCCGCCCCCAGGGTCAGCCCGATCAGCAGGGCGGCGACCACCTGCGCCATCGCCGCGTCACCCGCCAGAAGCAGCAGGATCGACCCGGCCGCGGGCAGCATGAATGCCACCGCCCCGACCAGGGAGCCGCGGAACCGGTCGAGCAGCAGGCCGGTGACCAACCGTCCGGCGATCGACGAAAAGCCGACCACCGAGGCGATCCCGGCCGCCCGGAGCGGATCGGCTCCACGATCGGTCAGGATCGGGACGAAATGCACCACCAGGGCGATGATGGTGAAGGTGAACAGCAGGCTGGCGAGCAGGAGGCGGAGGTAGATGGTCGACCGCATCCCCTCGATGAGGCTGACGCCGGCAAGCACCTGTCTGGTTTCGCGCTCGGCCTTGCCGCGCGGTTTGTCATGGGCGCCGCGGAAGAAGAAGAAGATCAAGGGAAAGACGATCGCGGCCCAGATCCCCGCCTGGATCATCACCGCCGTCTGCCAGCCGTGAATGCCGATCAGCCAGGTTCCCAGCAGCGGGAAGACGGCCGCCGCCACCGAGGCTCCACAGAGGGTGACGGCGAAGGCCAGGCCCCGGGAGGCCTCGAAGCGGGTCGCCACGGCGCTGGTCCAGACCGTTGCCTGGACCGGCAGGGTGGCGATGGCCAGCAGACCCCAGAGTCCGTACCAGTTGGCCGCGTCGCCGGTCGCCGAGCCGAGCAGGGCGAAGGCCCCGGTGGTCAGCAGGACCCCGGCAAGACCGAACAGCCGCGGCCCAAGCCGGTCGACCAGCAACCCGATCGGCAGGCTGAAGGCCGCCTGAACCAGGGTCGCGATGGTCAGCCCGACGGTTGTCTGGGTGCGCGACCAGCCGAAGGTTTCACCGATCGGCCCGATGTAGGGGCCAAGACCGTAGATATGGATGACGCTGGTCGCATAGCCCAGGCCCGCGGCGATGGGCAGCATGGGATAGCCGCGCCATTCGGCGCGGGCGCCCTGTCCGGTTCGGCTCATCGCCTGCCACTCCTGGTGGGGATCATCTACAGGCTTGAACGCGGCGCGCCGGTCCCCATGAACCGGGACAGATTGTAGTGCAGGCTGGCGACGGAGCGTTCCATATAGGGGTTGGGCTGGGCGCCGCGGAAGCCGACGTTCTTCATGCCTTGCTGGACCGCGGCCATATTGGCGAAGTCCTGCTGCAGAACCGGCGGCCAGTCTTCAGCCTGGGTGTATTCCCATTCCGTCTCGGGAGCGCCGCCTTCCGGGAACAACTCATAGACCGCCGCCTCGAAGATGCACATGTCGGGGTCGTTGCCGTGGGGCCGGGCGCTGTAGCAGAGCAGGTTGTTGACGGCGTGGCCGATCTGGAAATTCGGAAACACCTGCCAGGCCGTGCCCGCCCGGGCGGTATGCGAGGGCTCGACCACCGGCCAGACGACCCCGCGCCGGGCGTCGTCGTCCCGGGCGGACTTGAGCCAGTGCTGGAAGACGACCGGGGCGGGCGTCCCTTCGGGCAGTTCGTCCTTCAAGCGGTTGGCTGCCTCCACCAGGGTCCTGGTGGTGTTGGTGTTGGCGTTTTCCCAGGTGTAGTTCTGCAGTTCGGCGGTGGTCAGACGCGGATCGCCCCCCGTCCCCAGGCGCAGCTTTGCGGCGTCCTCTTCCATGTCCTTGGGCGCTTCATAGCCGATGTTGGTGTGCAGGCCGTGATTGCGGGCCCAGCCGCGGAACTGGCCGAACTCCATGAATTCCGGATGGGTGCTGGCCACGTGATAGGTTTCGGCGAACGCCTCCATGGCAACCTTCCAGTTGCAATTGAAGACGATCCACTTGCGCCAGCGGAACCGCATGTCCTGGGTCCGGAATGGATCGAGCATCGCGGGAATGGGGTCGAGATAGCGGCTGAGCGGCGCACAGTCGGGATCGAGGTTGATCCACAGCCAGCCGCCCCAGGTGTCGACCTTGACCCTGCCCAGACTGGTGCGGCTGTCGTCCAGCGCGCCCTGCCAGTCGTCCCGGTGTTCGATATAGGTGCAGCGGCCTTCGAGGTTGAAGGTCCAGGCGTGAAAGCCGCAGACGAAGCTCATCCGCTTGCCGCTGGCGTGGTGCTTGCCCGGCGGGGTGTCGATCAGTCGACGGCCGCGATGCGGGCAGACATTGTGGAAGGCGCGGATCTCATCCGGACCGGCGCGGGTGATGATCACCGAGTCCTGGCCGATGTCGTAGGTGATGAAGCTGCCGACCTCGGCAAGCTCCTCGACCCGCCCGGCCTGCAGCCAGGTCTTGCGCCACAGCCGGTCCTGTTCGGCGCGCGCATAGTCCGGCGAAATATAGGCTTCGGGGGGAATTGTGACCGGTCCGACCAGATCATCGGCGGTTTCGGCGATCTTGCCCATATGGGTCATCGCGTCCTCACTTTCGCAAGGACGCTTGATAGCACCGCCGGGCCGCGAGTTCGTATCGCTACCGCGATTTCCAGCTTGGCGGACGCTTCTCGGCGAAGGCGCGCGGCCCCTCCTGGGCGTCCTCGCTCCGGTAGGTATATTCGGACGCATGGCGGGCGGCCTGAAGCGCGGCGGCGCGGCCCATCTCCGTCGCCAGCATGACCGTCTCGCGGCCCGCCTTGACGGACAGGGGGGCGCCTTCCAGGATCTCCTGGGCCAGCGTGATCGCCGTCCGCATCAGCGCCTCGGGTTCTGCCAGCCGGTTGACCAGGCCGATCTCATAGGCGCGCTGGGCGGTGATGGGTTTGCCGGTCAGGATGATCTCCATCATGATCCGTTGCGGGATCATGTGGATCAGCGGCGCGGCCCAGGGCGAGCTGCGCCCGACCTTGACCTCGGTAATGGCGAACTTCGCCGTCGTGCTGGCCACGCAGAGATCGCAAGCCTGGGCGATCATCCAGCCGCCGGCGAAGGCCACGCCATTCACCGCGGCGATGGTCGGTTTGGACAGCTCGATACTGTCACCCGGGACGGGAAACATGTCGCGGGGCGGAACCTGGAGGCCGCGCTCGACCATCTCCTTCAGATCGCCGCCGGCGCAGAAGGCCTTGTCCCCGGCCCCAGTCAGGATGGCGACCCGCAGCGCCGGATCGGCTTCGAACCTTGCCCAGGCGGCGAACAGCCCCTCGCGGATCTCCCGACCCAGGGCGTTGCGGAATTCGGGCCGGTTGAGGGTGATGATGGCGATGCCGTCATCGCGCGCCTCGAACAGGACAGCGGCGCTCATCAGAAACCTCTCTGCTGAAGGGTGTGGGCGGCGCGGTCGAGCTGCTCGCGGAAGTCGGGGTGGGCGATGGCGATCAGCCGGCGGCTGCGCTCGGCCAGCGATTGGCCCTTCAGCTCGGCGGCGCCGAATTCCGTGACGATCACATCGACGTCGCTGCGGGCCGTGGTCACCGGCCCGGACAGAGCCGGGACGATACGGCTGATCGTCCCGTCCTTGGCGGTGGCGGGAAGCGCGATGATCGAGCGTCCGCCCGGCGACCGCGAGCCGGCGCGGACGAAATCGACCTGGCCGCCGGTGCCGCCCAGATAGGCCGACCCGCTCTGTTCAGCGTTGACCTGGCCGGTCAGGTCCACCTCCAGCGCCGAATTGAGGGTCACCAGCCGCTCCAGCCGGGCTAGCACCGCCGCGTCGTGCGTATAGCTGGTCGGGCACATGCGGATCGCGGAATTTCGGTGGGCGAAGGCATAGAGCGCCCGGGTTCCGATCAAGGCGCCGTTGACCGACACGCCGGCGTCGATCGCCTTGCGGGCGTTGGTGACCACGCCGGCCTCGACCAGCGCCACCAGGCCATCGCCGAGCATGCCGGAATGGACGCCCAGATCCTTGCGGTCATGCAGCAGGCGCAGGATGGCGTCCGGCACGGCGCCGACGCCGGTCTGGATCACCGACCCGTCGCCGATATAGGCGGCGGCATGGCCGGCGATGGCCTCGTCGGTGGGGCAGATCCTGGCCGGCGCGACCTCGACCGGCGGGCGGGAAACATGGACGGCGCAGTCGATCCGGGCGGCCGGCAGACCCTCGCCGAAGCTGTAGGGCGTCTGGTCATTGACCTCGGCGATGACCACGCGGGCTTGGTCGACCATGGCCCGCACATGGTCGGCGATCAGCCCGAAGCTGTGGTTCCCCTCGGCGTCCGCCGGGCTGACCTGAACGAAGGCGACGTCGCAGCCGATCAGGCCCTGGGTGATCATCGGCCCGACCTGGCTGACATGCGCCGGAATGATGCCCAGCTTGCCCGCCTTGGTCATCGACCGGAGCGCGCCGATGGCGCCCATGCTGGACAGGGTGAAACTCTCCGCGGTCTGCGGCGTGAACAGTCCCGAAAAGCTGGTGGCGATGAAGGCCGACAGATCGCCGATGTCGCGGCCCTGAGCGATCAGGGCCTCGACCAGGGTGGTCGGTTCGCCGCAGGCCTGGCCCATGACGATATGGTCGCCTCGCCGAAGGAACCGGCTCAGGTCCAGTCCGGCGGCGTCGGTGGCGATGGTCACGGCCGTTCCGCCAGCGCCAGCAGCGCCTGGGCCCTGGCCAGGTAGGGGCGGTCCAGCATGCCGCCCTTGTAGCCGATGGCGCCGACGCCCGGATTGGCGGCGAAGATCTCGACAATCTCCCGGGCGGCGGCGATCTCTTCCGCCGAGGGGCTGAACGCCGCGTTGATCACATCGACCTGAGCGGGGTGGATCGCCAGCATCCCGCGATAGCCGTCGCGGCGCACCTGCTCGGCCCGGCCGCGCAGGGTCTCGAGGTCGCGGAAGTCGCCCTGGATGGTTTCGATGGGCGCGACACCCGCCGCGGCCGCGCCAAGCAGGCAGAGGCTGCGGGCCAGCTGGTAGGTGAAGCCATAGCCGCCGTCGGCGCTGCGGTTATCGCTCGCCCCCACGGCGTCGGCGAGATCCTCGGCCCCCCAGGTCATGGCGATGAGCCGGGGCGCGCCGGCATAGTCGCCGGTGGTGAACATTCCGGCCGCCGTCTCGGTCACCAGGGCGATGACCTTGGTGGACCCCGGTTCAATTCCTGACGCGACCTCCAGGGCCGACAGATAGTGGTCGAGCCGCTCGACGTCCGCTCGTCCCCGGGACTTGGGAAGCATGATCCCGCCCGGTCGGCCCGGCATCACCGCCGCCAGGTCGGTCAGGGTATAGGGACCGTCGAGCGGGTTGACCCGAACCCACAGCCGGGAGCGGTCCTCGGGTTGCCGGCTGAGAAAATCGCTGACGATCCGGCGGGCCGTCGGCTTCTCCTCGGGCGTCACCGCATCTTCCAGATCGAAGATCACCACATCCGCCGATCCGGCGGCGGCCTTCTCCATCTTCTTTTCGCTGTCGCCCGGCGCAAAGAGCCAGGATCGCATCATCAGCGGCGCGTCTTTGGTGGTCATTGCATTCCCTGATCCGGACAGCCCCGCCGTCCGCGATGGTGTTCAATAGGATTTGGGGAGATCCAGCACCTTCTCGGCCAGATAGTTGAGGATCATGTGCGGGCTGACCGGCGCGGTCCTGGGGATCAGGCTTTCGCGAACATAGCGCTCGACATGGTATTCCTGGGCATAGCCCATGCCGCCCAGGGTGAGCATGGCGGTGTGGCAGGCCTCGAACCCGAACTCGCCGGCGAGATATTTGGCGGCATTGGCCTCGACGCCGCAGTCCTCGCCCTTGTCGAAGAGATCCGCCGCCTTCATGGCCATCAGGTTCGCCGCCTCAAGCTGCGCCCAGCACTTGGCCAGCGGATGCTGGATGCCCTGGTTCTGGCCGATCGGCCGGTCGAAGACGATACGCTCGCGGGCATAGCGGGCGGCGCGCTTGATCGCGGCCCGGCCCAGCCCGACGGCTTCCGCCGCCAACAGCACCCGCTCGGGGTTGAGACCGTGGAGGATGATCCTGAAGCCTTCACCCTCGGTCCCGATCAGGTCTTCCTCCGGGATCCACAGATCCTCGATGAACAGCATGTTCGAATCGATCGCGTGGCGGCCCATCTTGTGGATCAGCCGGACGTCGATCTTCGACCGGTCGAAATCGGTATAGAAGAGCGAAAGACCCTCGGTCTTGCGCTTGACCTGATCGAGCGGCGTGGTCCGCGCCAGCAACAGCATCTTGTTGGCGACCTGGGCGGTCGAGATCCAGATCTTCTCGCCATTGACCAGATAGCCGCCGTCCCGGCGCTCGGCGCGGGTCTTCAGCTGGGTGGTGTTGAGCCCGGCATTGGGCTCGGTGACGGCGAAACAGGCCTTGTCCCGCCCGCTGATGATCCCCGGAATCGACCTCTGCTTCTGCTCTTCCGTGCCGAACAGAATGATCGGCTGCAGCCCGAAGATGTTGATGTGGACGGCGGAGGCGCCGCTCATGCCCGCCCCGGATTCGGCGATCGCCTGCATCATGATCGAGGCTTCGGTGATCCCCAGGCCAGCGCCGCCATAGGCCTCCGGCATGGCGATGCCCAGCCAGCCCGCATCGGCCAGCGAGCGATAGAAGTCTTCGGGAAATACGCCCGACTGATCCCGTTCCAGCCAATATTCGTCAGGGAACTGCGAGCAGTGTTTAAGGATCGCGTCCCGGATGTTCTGCTGGTCTTGAGTGAACGAGAAATCCACGATTTTGCGGCCTTGTTCCGGGGAATTGCACTGCTCCGGCCGGTAGCAGTCACGACGGGACGCCACAACGACCCGACCGGCACATATCGCCGGTGCGGAGGGCAAGCCGATGGATTTAGCCCGGCCGTTGGCCTAGCCGCTATGGGGCGGCGAGGAGCAACGCATGAATGAGAAACCTCGGGGCGGCGGCCCCCTGTCCGGCGTGCGGGTCATAGACCTGACCAGCATGGTCTTCGGTCCCTACGCCACACAGATCATGGCGGACATGGGGGCCGAGGTGATCAAGGTCGAGTCGCCCGCCGGTGACGGCACCCGCTATATTTCGGTCGGCCCGGCGCCGGGCATGGCCGGGGTGTTCGTCAATGTGAACCGCGGCAAGCGCAGCATCGTCCTCGACCTGCAGACCGAGGAGGGTAAGGCCGCGCTGCGCACCCTGCTGGCCGAGGCCGACGTCTTCATCCATTCGATGCGCTACAAGGCCATCGCCAAGCTGGGCTTCGACTATGCGGCGGTCGCCGCGATCAACCCGTCGATCGTCTACACCAACTGCTACGGCTATGGCCGGAACGGGCCGGAGCGGGACCAGCCCGCCTATGACGACACCATCCAGGCCGAGTGCGGCCTGACCGCCGTCCAGCAGCTGCTCACCGGGGAGGCCAGCTATGTCGGGACCATCGTCGCCGACAAGGTGGCGGGGCTGACCGCCCTCTATGCGACGACCATGGCCCTGTTCCATCGCGCGCGGACCGGGGAAGGCCAGGAGGTCGAGGTCGGGATGTTCGAGACCATGGCCTCCTTCATGCTGGTCGAGCATGCGAACGGCGCCCTGTTCGATCCGCCCCTCGGCCCGGCCCACTATCCTCGCGTCGTCGCCGCCAACCGCAAGCCCTACCGCACCAGCGACGGCCATATCTCGGCGCTGATCTACAACGACAAACACTGGTCGCTGTTCGTCGAGGCGGTGAAGCCCGCCTGGGCCAGCGATGACCTGGCCACCCTGGCCCAGCGGTCGCGGCAGATCGACCGGATCTACGGGTTGCTGGCGGAGACCTTCCTGACCCGCACCACCCAGGAATGGCTGGACCTGCTGCGCAAGCTCGGAATCCCCGCCGCTCCGCTCCGCACCCCCGACGAATTGTTCGACAACCCGCATCTGCAGGCGGTCGGCTTCTTCGAGACGGTCGACAGCCGCTGGGGAAGGGTTCGCTTCCCCGGCGTCCCCACATCCTTCTCCGCCACGCCGGGCAGGGTGGCGGGCCCCGCCCCCGAACTGGGCGAGCATACGCGGCAGCTCAGCGAAGAGTTCGGCTTGAACCCAGCCGGCGACGCCGGACGATGATCGGGAGCGACAGGTGATGCAGACGCTATCAGGCAAGGTGGCCGTGGTGACCGGCGCCAGCCGCGGCATCGGCAAGGGCATAGCCCTGGCCCTGGCCGAGGCCGGAGCGACGGTCTATGTGACCGGACGGACGGTGACTTCGGGAGCCCATCCGCTGCCGGGCACGGTCGGCGAGACCGCGGCCGAATGCGGTCGGCGCGGCGGCCGGGGCGTCGCCGTCCAGGTCGATCATGCTGATGACGACCAGGTCGCCGCCCTGTTCGCCCAGGTCGAGCGCGAGCAAGGGCGGCTCGACATCCTGGTCAACAACGCCTTCGCCCTGCCGGAGGACCTGACCGATCCCCAGCCCTTCTGGGAAAAGCCGCTCTCCAACTGGCAGATGGTCGATGTCGGGGTCCGCTCGAATTTCGTGGCGGCCTGGCATGCGGCCAAGATCATGACGCCCCAGAAGTTCGGACTGATCGTGGCCATCTCGGGCTATGTCGGGGTCACCTACACCTATGGCGTCGTCTTCGGCCTCTGCAAGGCGGCCGTTGATCGCATGGCGCGGGACATGGCCATCGAGCTGAAGCCCCATGGTGTCGCCTCACTCTCGCTGTGGCAGGGCCTGACCTTTACCGAGCGGGCCAACCGCAACATCGCCAACAATCCCGCCATGAAGGAAAGCATCGTCAGCAATCCGCTGATCGGCTGCTCTCCCGAATTTCCCGGCCGGGTGATCGTGGCGCTGGCCAAGGATCCGGAGGTCATGCGGCGCTCGGGCGCGACCTGCATCACCGCCGAGCTGGCGCAGGACTACGGCGTCACCGACATCGACGGGAAGATCATCCCGTCGCTGCGCGAACAGCGTGGTTCACCCCTCTGGCAAGCCATCTAGGAGAGAGACGATGAGCAGCGACACAGACAAGCTCGCCCGGCTCGGGGACCTGCTCGACCGGCAGGATATCCTCGACAGCCTGACCCGGTTCGCTCGCGGGATGGACCGCTTCGATCGCGAGGCCTTCCTTTCGGCCTTCCATCCCGACGCCGAGATCGCCGCCGGCCCGTTCGTCGGCCAGCCGGAGGCCCTCTATGACTGGGCCCGGGACCTGCACGACACCGGCCAGTCGGCGACCCAGCACGTCCTGCTCAACCACAGTTGCGACCTCGATGGCGACACCGCCCATACCGAGACCTACTATCTTTTCGCCGCGCGCAATCGCGACGACAGCAACTGGATCGCCGGCGGCCGCTACATCGACCGGTTCGAGCGCCGCGGCGGGATGTGGAAGGTGGCCGTGCGCAGCACGGTGATCGAATGGTCCGGGCTCCTGCCCACCCTGCCGATTCCGTTCGGTGACGTGCCGGGGATCCATCTCAATGGCGTGGCCTCGCGAGACGGCGACGACCTTTCCTACCGCCGCCCGCTGATAAACCTGCGCGAGCCCAACATCCCGTCCTGAAGTCGCCGACGGTCCCATCTCTTGCGGCGAGCGCCCAAAGGGTGGGGCCGAAGGACCGCCCCTCGTCCGGCGGGCGTCTAGCCGAAGAAGGCCATGCTGGGGTCGCCGTTGGCCGATCCGGTCGAGCCAGCTTTCAGGAAGGGCATGCTCATCAGGCCCTGCGACCAGTCGACGGAAACGCCCAGGTCCCTCATCCAGTCATAGAGCATGGTGCGGTGCGCGATCCGCCACTGGCCGTCTCGCCGCTCCACACGGTCCAGATAGCGGCCGCCGAGGAAGACGTCGTGCTCCTCCGCGCCGAAATCGATCCGGTGATAGGCGGTGACGTGGGTTTCGACGGAGGCGGTGTCGCCGGCCAGTGCAATCAGGCTCTGGCCCAGGGTGTGCAGCGTCACCGGTATGCTGGGGGCGCCCGGAGTCACCCAGGCGAGATAGTCGTCGAACGTGCCGGCAAAAATGCCGAACTCGACCGCCGCGTCGCTCCAGAAACATCCGGTGATCAGCGCCGCATCGCGCCGGTCCTCGCCGCGCGCGAGCCTTGCCAGACAATCGCGGATCGCGTCGCGGTCGACGACCGCCTTCAATTCATCGCTGCCGTCCACCGCTCTGGTCCTCGCCTGATCCGTCGGGCCGGAGCCTAGGGTCAAACCAAGCCGCTTCCATCCCCGGCGGCTGCGGTTATCGGAGTGGCGATATCGCCTTGGGTCAGGTCGCCTTGGCTTGCGCGGCCATGCCCACCGACTACCACTGTCGGCAAAACGCGACAGGTGAGGTATCCCATGGCTGACGGTGTGATGGCTGCGGAACGGCCGGTGCCGTTCTCGGTGGAAAATCCGGAGCGAATCCCGTCGCGGCGCTACTACGACGAGGAATTCTTTCGCCTCGAAGGCGAGCACCTCTGGCCGCACGTCTGGCAGATGGCCTGCCGGCTGGAACAGATTCCCAATGTCGGCGACTGGGTGGAGTATTCCATCCTCGGCAAGTCGGTGATCGTCGTCCGCGGCAAGGAGGGGGTGAAGGCCTTCCACAACGCCTGCCGCCACCGCGGCGTGCCGCTCGCCAAGACCGGCGGGCATGGCAACTGCAAGACGCCCGGCTTCATCTGCCCCTTCCACGGCTGGCGCTGGAACGTCGAGGGCGAGAGCACCTTCGTCTACGGACGGCACATGTTCAGCGAGGCGCAGCTCGACCAGGCAGACCTGGCGCTCAAACCCTGCCGCGTCGAGCTGTGGGGCGGCTGCGCCTTCATCAATTTCGACGACAACGCCCCCTCATTCCGCGACACCATCGGCCCGGTGGTTGACCGGATCGAGGCGCACGGCATGAGCAAGCTGCGCTCGGAGTGGTGGTACGCCACCGTCATCCCGGCCAACTGGAAGGTCGCCATGGAAGCCTTCATGGAAGGCTATCATGTCATGCGCACCCACCCGCAGCTGCAGCAGGCGGCGCCGATGCTCTACAACATGATGTACGGCATGGACACCGGCGGGATCGGCGTGCCGATCGACCCGGGGATGAGCGTTCGCGACAACATCAAGGCGCAGATCAAACATCTGGGCCTGCTCAGCCAGGGCATGGCCGGGATGGTCCACGCCAAGGAAGTCGCCATCGCCGAACAGCTGGCCGATGTCGAGCTGCCGGAAGATCCGGCCCAGGCGGTGATGATGTGGTACGGCATCCTCAACGCCCAGATCACCGCCCAGCTGCGCGCCAAGGGCGAGGATGTGCCGGATCTCAACGGCGTCGCCGTTTCCGATCCGATCAACGCCGTCGAATTCCTCTTCCCCAACTATTTCCTGCTGCCGATGTTCTCGAGCATGTCCTCCTACCGCATCCGGCCGCTCGGGCCGGAGAGCTGCCTGTTCGAGCTGTGGTCGCTGACCCATGTCGCCGAGGGCGAGGTCCACCAGCCGCCGATGGAGCCGACCATCCTGCCCTACGACAGTCCGGAGTTCCCGCCGATCCCGCGGCAGGACTATGCAAACATCCCGATCCAGCAAAAGGGCATGCATGCCGAGGGCTTCGAGTTCATGCGGCTGTCGAAGGACATCGAAGGCCTGATCAGCAACTACAACCGGATCATTGACGGGCATCTGAAGGGGGTTTCTCCCGACAGGCTGGCGGCGGCGACCAACCTGCTCGGCGGGAATTTCGACGGCAAGATCCTCGACCTCGGCTTCTGAGCCGGGACCGGCCCAAGCTTTCGAGACCCCCATCCGGGGCTGGACCTGGCGCCCTGTCACCATGCCGCCGCCGCGAGGCGCCGCCGTGAACGTCCAACGCGCCATTCCAGCCGTCGGGAAGACCACCAGCGCCCACCGCAGGAGTTGACGCTTGACCCATTCGCCGGAGGCCCAGATGGAGCCGCTGCTGTTCGAACTGGAGGGTCAGGTCGCCATCCTGACGCTCAATCGACCCAGCCAGGGCAATGCCCTGAACCCCCAGATGCTTCTGGCCCTGGAGGCGGCCTGGGCCCGGGTCAACCAGGATCCAGCCATCGTGGCGGCGATTCTCACCGGCGCGGGGGACCGGCATTTCTGCACAGGGGCCGATGTGGGGGCGCTCGAGGTCGGCGTCGGCGGCCTGCAGAACCAGCCCTATGCCACGGCCAACCGGTTCTCGCCGCGCATGTGCCAGGTGACCAAGCCGGTGATCTGTTGCGTCAACGGCCTGGTCAATGCGGGCGGGCTGCACTTCGTGGCCGACAGCGACATCGTGGTCAGCTGCCAGGGCGCCCAGTTCATGGACACCCACGTCAGCGTCGGCATGGTCTCGGCCCTGGAGTCCATCGGCATCGCCAGGCGCGCCGGCCTGGGGGCGGCCTTGCTGATGGGACTGGCGGGCCGATCCTATCGAATGTCGGCCGAACGGGCCCATGCGCTGGGGATGGTCGATCTGCTCGAGCCCACGGCGGTCGAGGCCCTGGCCAGGGCCAAGGCCCTGGCCCAGGCGATGTGCGCCAACTCGCCCCAGGCCATGGCCCTGACCAAGCGGGCGATCTGGGCCGCGACCGAGTTGAACGATCCGGCCGCCCCGATTCACGGATGGGAGCTGTTGAAGTCGCAATGGTCGCATCCCGATTTCGCCGAGGGACCCCTGGCCTTTTCCGAAAAGCGCCAACCCCTGTGGAATCCGGACCCCAACGCACGCCGCTAGGCCGCGCCGGGGCGAAGGCGCCGTTCCGAGCGGCCGACCTTTGCCCAGCGCCGAGGCGGTATCGCCAAGGAGATCGGCGACGGTCGATCGTCCCGTGCTAGGACGGGTAAATCCAGGTCAGAACGACGTCGGTCGCCGCGCGCGGCCCTGCCAAAGGTGATCAAGAGATGCGCCAGCTGCTGAACGATCCGGACCTCCTGCGCGAACAATGCTGGATCGGCGGGGTCTGGACCGGCGACCCGAGCATCGCCGTGGTCGACCCCGCCAGCGGGGAAACCCTGGGCCGGGTCCCCAGCCTGGGGACCGATGAGGTGGCCGCCGCCATCGGCGCGGCGTCGTCGGCCCTGGGGGACTGGCGAGCCAGGACGGCGGGAGATCGCGCCCGCATCCTGCGACGCTGGTTCGACGCCGTGACGGCGGCCCAGGAGGATCTGGCGCTGATCCTGACGCGCGAGCAGGGCAAGCCCCTGGCCGAAGCGCGCGGAGAGATCGCCTATGCCGCCAGCTACATCGAATGGTTCGCCGAAGAGGGCAAACGCCTCTATGGCGAGGTGATCCCCAGCCATCGGGCCGACAGCCGGCTGGTGGTGATCCGCCAGCCGGTCGGGGTGGTCGCGGCCATCACGCCCTGGAACTTTCCGGCGGCCATGGTGACGCGCAAGATCGCGCCGGCCCTGGCGGCCGGCTGCACCATCATCCTGAAGCCGGCGTCCCAGACCCCCCTGACGGCTCTGGCCCTGGTGCGGCTGGCTGAGCAGGCCGGGGTTCCGGCCGGCGTGCTCAACGTGGTGACGGGCGCGGCGCGGTTGATCGGGGCGGAACTGACCGCCAGCCCCGTGGTGCGCAAGCTCAGCTTCACCGGCTCGACCGAGGTGGGCAAGACCCTGATGGCGCAATGCGCGCCGACGATGAAGAAGATCTCCATGGAACTGGGCGGCAACGCCCCGTTCATCGTGTTCGCCGACGCGGATCTCGACGCCGCCGTCGAGGGGGCGATCGCCTCCAAGTATCGCAACAACGGCCAGACCTGCGTCTGCGTCAACCGCATCCTGGTCGCCAAGGAGATCGCCGCGGCCTTCGAAGCGAAACTCGCCCAGGCCGTGGAGAAGCTGAAGGTCGGCCCCGGACGCGACGCCGGCGTGATCCTCGGCCCGCTGATCGACGAGGCCGCGGTTCTCAAGGTGGAGGAGCATATCGCCGATGCGCTTGACCACGGGGGGCGGCTGGTGACCGGAGGCCGCCGCCATGACCTGGGGCACGGATTCTTCGAGCCGACGGTGATCGGCGGCTGCACCCCGGCCATGCTGGTGGCCAGGGAAGAGACCTTCGGCCCGGTCGCGGCCCTGTTCGAATTCACCACCGAGGCCGAGGCCCTGGCCCTGGCCAACGATACTGACGTCGGCCTGGCCGGCTACTTCTACACCCGGGACATGGCCAGGGTCTGGCGGGTGGCCGAGGGGCTGGAAGTGGGCATGGTCGGAATCAACACCGGCCTGATCTCCACCGAGGTCGCGCCGTTCGGTGGGATCAAGGCCTCGGGCACGGGCCGCGAGGGCTCCCGCCACGGCCTGGAAGACTACAGCGAGCTCAAGTACCTCTGTATGGGCGGCCTGTAGCCTCAAGCGCCACGCAGGGATTGTGATCTCCGCGCCCGGTTGGCGCGACAGCCAAGTCGCGCCAGGCTCAGGCTGGTCCCGAACCTGAGCCATCGAAGATCATCCGCCCCGCGACCCAGGCGCCGCGGACCTTGACCTCGGCCAAGGCCTCCCGCGCCGTCGCCCAGGGCCGGTCGATGAGACACAGGTCGGCCACGGCGCCCACCGCCACGCGCCGGCGCCGGTCCAGCGCATCGGGGGCCCGCAGATAGAGGTCCAGCGCCTGTTCGGGCGTCAGGGCCTCGCTCTCGCCGATCACTGCGCCGGCGCGGGTCCGTCGTGAGACGGCGGCGGCCATCGCGGCCCAGGGGTCAGGGCCTCCGAACGGCGCGTCGCTGCCCGCCGCCAGGGCCACCCCGGCGTCTCGGAAGGCGCCCAGGCGGTAGAGCAGGGGCTGCAGTTCGGGCTCCACGTCGGTGCGATAGATATCCCCTCGCTCGGCGACGAAATGCGGCTGGCTGACGACGGCCAGGCCGAGGCGGGCGATCTCCTCGACCGCCGTATCGGGGGCGATGGAGGCATGTTCGATCCGGTCGCCGGCGACCGCGCCCACCGCATCGAAGGCGGCCAGGGTGAAGACCAGTTCCAGCTCGGTGGCGCAATGCACCGCGACGTTCCGGCCCCGCGCATGGGCGGTGCGGACGAAGTCCACGGCGTCATCGAAAGGCGGCAGTTCGGCTTCGTGCAGATGCAGCTTGGCGGCGCCGAGCTGCACCGGTCCGGCCATGTCCGCCGGGGTCAGGTCCATCCGTCCGGCCAGCAATACCCGCTGGGGCAACGACCCGGCCGCGCCCTGGTCGGCGAAATGCCTAGCCATCACCGCGTCGTTGGCGGGCGACATGTCGGTCAGGCCGGTGACGCCGCCGCGAGCCAGGATCGCCCCCACGGCCGCCAGTGAGGGGGGCCGCCCGCCCAGGGCCTGTTTCATCCAGGCGTCTTCGTCGAACAGCCGGCCGGTAAACCGGCCGTTCTCGCGCTGCAGGCCGGGCGGCGGGGGCTGGTCCTTGAGCAGGATGTCCAGCGCCGCCGAATTGAGAAACCACATCCGTCCCGACCGGTGCTGCACCCGGACCGGGCGATCGCCCAGGATGGCGTCGAGCATTGGCGCATCGAGCATGCCGGCGACGCTCTCGTGATAGCCCGCGCCACGCAGCCAGCCGTCGCCGGGCGCGGCCCGCAGGGCGGCGGCGAAGCCCCCGGCGTCAGACACTTCGGGCGGCCCGCATCGAACGGAGGTCAGGGAGGCGGCCAGGGCCGCGGCATGGATATGATGATCGTGCAGTCCCGGCAGCAGCAGGCCGCCCAAGGCGGCGACGACCCACTCCTCGGGCGCCGGATCGAGCGCCCCGATGGCTGTCACCAGACCCCGCTCGACGCGAACGTCACGGACCTCGCCATCCTCGAGTTGCGCCCGGGTGATCAGCATGGCGCGAGACCGGCCAGGCAGGCGGCGGTGTCGGCGCCCCGGGCGGCGACGGCGACCGCCAGGCGGCGACGCACGGTGGGGAAGGGCCGGCCGGCCGCCTGGCTCCAGGCCCTCAGCTCGGCGGCGAGGCGGGACGGGACGGCGCCCCGCGCCTCCGACAGGGCCTGGGCCGCCACGCCCCGCATGGACAGTCCGAACCGCCCGCCGCGCCCCGACCGCCAGGCCTCCCAGGCCGCCGACGCCGCCCGGATCCCGGTCAGGGGATCGGCGATGGCGTCACCGACAAAGCCGGTGCGGCCGCTGGCGCCCCGAAGCGCCGCGCTGAGCCCCGCCGCGACGCCGCAATCGTCGCCGAACCCGATCCAATCCGCCGCCGGGCCCGCCGCGCCGTGGCCGGTGATGGTCAGCCACACCAGCCCTGGCCTGTCCCGCACCAGTTGCTCGGCCTCGATCCCCAGCTGCGCCAGTCCCCGGGGGCGGGCGGCTTCGATGACGATGTCCGCCGCCGCGATCAGGGCCAGCAGGGCCCGGCGATCGTCGGGGGCGGCGAAGTCCAGGACCACGCTCGCCTTGCCCTGGTTGAGCAGGGCGAACAGGGCGCCGTCGCCCTCGCGCATGGCGTCGGGCCGGCTGCGGCTCTCGACCTTGGTCACCTCGGCGCCGGCCAGCCACAGCAGATGCGCGGCCAGCGGCCCCGCCCACAGAGCGGAAAGATCAAGGACTCGCGGCGGGCCGGTTCGGGTCGGCGCCGGCGGGCCTTCGACCAGGATCGTGCGAGGCGCTCCGGGTGGGCCGGCCTCGCGCTCGGCGGCGATCGCCAGGCCCAGCAGTCTTCCGCGCGCCACCAGCGGTTCGGCTTCCATCCTGGCGATATGGGCGGCGATAGCCTGTCCGTCGGCGCCGTTCAGCGTCTCGGCCTCGAACAGAGCCGGCAGGAGTTCGCGGTCGGCGGCCCGCGCCAGGTTGAGGACCACGGCGCCGTCGCGCGCCTCATAGAAGCGCGTTCCCCCTCCGGCGGATACAGCCTCCGGAATCTGGAAACCCCCGAGCATCGCCCGTTCGCCGATCAGCGTCGCGCCGTCGGCAGCCGACAGGCGCGTGAGGCCGGTCTCGCGGACGAAGGTCTCGACCCACAGGTCAGCGACGCTTGTCAGCGGGATCGGCGGGGCGGCCCGGCCGCCTGAATTCAGAAGAGCTTGCGTACTTCGCGCCTCAAGAGTTTGCCCATCTCATTATAGGGCAGGGCGTCGATGAATACGATGCACTCGGGCACGCGGGAAGAGCGCAGTCGCCCCCGGACGAGGCTACGCAGCTCGTCCTCCGTCGGCGGGGCATGTCCGGGCTTCACCGCCAGGGCCACGCCGACCGCCTCGCCCCACTCGGTCGAAGGCACCGCCACGGCCGCCACATCGGCCACCGCCGGATGGGTCATCAACACATCCTCGATCTCGCCAGGCGAGATGTTCTCGCCGCCGCGGACGATCACGTCGTCGGCGCGGCCGGCCAGGAAAAGATAGCCCTCGGCGTCCAGCCACCCGGCGTCGCGGGTCGGAAACCAGCCCGCGGCGTCGAGCGCGCTGCGCTCGCGATACTCGCCGGACACCTGTTCGCCGCGGACATAGATCTCGCCGCGCTCGCCGGCCGGCAGCGGCGCCCCGTCCTCATCGCGGATCTCCAGCTCGACGGTCGGCAGGGGGCGGCCGACCGAGGTCAGCCGGGCCCGCACGGCCTCATCCTCTGCACGGTGCGCGGCGCGATGCTCCTCGGGGCCCAGCAGGGCCACCGTCGAGCTGGTTTCGGTGAGCCCGTAGGCATTGGTGAAGCCGCAGTCCGGAAACAGCTCCAGCGCCCGACGGATCAGTTCCAGCGGCATCCGCCCGCCGCCGTAGGCCAGCGCCCGCAGCGAGCTGACATCGGCGGTGGCGCCCGCGTCGATCCGGGTGATGATCCGTGACAGCATGGTCGGCACGACAAAGGCGTTGGTGGCGCGCTCTGACGCGATCAGCGCCAGCCAGGCGTCCGGATCGAAGGCCGGCAGCAGCAGGATGCGCCGCAGGGCGTAGATCGAGCTCAGCAGGGCCGCGATGCCGGCGATATGGTAGGGCGGCACACTGACCAGGACCGCGTCCTCTTCCGGCGCGGAGGCGAACTCGACCGTTCCCAGGATATAGGCCAGCAGGTTCGAATGGCGCAGCACGGCGGCCTTCGGCGCGGCCGTCGTGCCGCTGGTGAACAGCTGGACGGCGATGGTCTCGTCGCTCTCCTCCAGCTCGGGGCCTTCCGCCCGGGCCTCGGCTTCGGCGACGAATTGGCCGCGCGATCGCACGACATGGCCGGCGCCCAGCGCCAGCCGATCGATCTGCGCGGGGTCGCCGATGACATAGGCCGGCGCGACGCGGCCCAGCAGGGCGGCGAGGTCCGTCCCGGCGAGGCGATAGTTGAGTGGAACATAGGGGACGCCGGCGATCGCGGCGCCGAACAGGGCGATCGCCGCCGCCTCGCTGCTTTCGTCAAGCAGGGCGACATGGCTGCAACCACTGTCTCTGATGCAGCGCGCCGCGCCCAGGGCGGCGCCCTGCAGCGCCGCATAGGACCAGCGTCGTCCATCGCAGAACAGACCGATCCGGTCAGGCTCCGCGTCCGCCGCCATCTGCAGGATGAGCGAGATATTCATGAAACGGGGCTCAGTCTGAGGAAGGCAGCGGCTTGGCTTCTTTGGTCAACAGCGCGACCCCGTCCAGCGACAGCGCCCCCTTGCCCGACTTGACGCACAGAAACTCCACCGTCCCGGCCGCATCGACATAGCGCTTGCCGGCTTGCGATCCGCCGGCGAAGGCCGGATCAATGACGCCAGGCTCGCCGGTGCGTTTCTCGACCATCGGCGCGCCGCCGCATTCGACGGTTCCAACGCCGGCGCGGATCACCATGACGTCGGTGTCGCAGACGCTGCTGGCAAGCTTCATTCCAGGTTTCATGGCCATCCTCGATACTGAACAGGCGAACTCGCGGAGCGTCGCAGGGTCAGCGCCAGCCTCTGTTCCTATTATTTCGCCCCAGTGTATCAAGGGCGGCGGCGGGCCCCGGACAAAGGCATCGCCGCGACGATGACATTAACACCGTGGCGCCTCGGTAGAATGATCGACTTGGCCGAGGCCGGAACCTTGCCGATGGGCTATCGCCCCGTCGAGGCTGGACGGGGCCGAACAAGCCGACCGGCGGATGAACAGACTGCGTCGTGACCGACGCTGAACAGCAGGAGCAAGACATGACGCGAACAGTCGCGGTCACCGGCGCCGCGGGCGCCCTGGGCCAAACGACGGTCGAGGTTCTGGCGCGGGCCGGATGGAAGGTGGTCGGTATCGACCTGGCCGAGGGGCCGTTCGAGGGCGTGGATCTGGCGCTTGGCGGCGTCAATCTCACCGACGAGACGGCGATGACGGCGGCGGCGGGCCGGATCGAGGCGCAGTTCGGCAGGCTGGATGGACTGGTCAATATCGCCGGCGGGTTCCAGTGGGAGCCGATCGGCGGCGGCGAGCTGGCGACCTGGGACAGGCTCTATGCGATGAACGTCAAGACCACCCTGGTGGCCTCCCGCGCCCTGACGCCGCTGCTGCTCGCCTCGGGCGGCGCGATCGTCAATATCGGCGCGGCGGCGTCGCTCAAGGCGGCGATGGGGATGGGGGCCTATGCGGCGTCCAAGGCCGGCGTCGCGCGCCTGACCGAAGCCCTGGCCGAGGAGCTGAAGGACGCCGGCGTCCGCGTCAACGCCGTGCTGCCCAGCATCATCGACACCGCCGCAAACCGCCGCGACATGCCGGACGCCGAGTTTTCCCGCTGGGTGACGCCGGAGGCCCTGGCCAATGTCGTGGCCTTCCTCCTGTCGCCGGAGGCTTCGGCCATCACCGGCGCCCTGCTTCCCGTCACCGGCAGGGTCTGACTCAGGCGCGCTGAACGGTCGCCGATCCAGGCGCCTTCTGGCGTCGGCCGGTGATCGCCAATATACGGCGTGGCGATATCTTGCCGTCCGCGGCGGGGTCTTGGACCGGAAACCGCCGGCCTCGCCTTGTTCGGGAGGGTGGCTTGGTGCATCGCCTTGGGCCTGTGCTCGCCCAGCGAGACCGGCTGCCTTGACCGCCTCCGAGCGGCCGGGGGCCGCCGCGCCGGGGTCGTATCCATTCGTCGGAGTTTTTCATCGTGGCAAAGCTGATCGTCGTCACCCGTGAAGGCGAGGAACGGGAAGTCGAGGGAACAGCCGGGCTGTCGGTCATGGAGCTGATCCGTGACGCCGGGTTCGATGAACTGCTGGCGCTCTGTGGCGGATGCTGCAGCTGCGCCACCTGCCACGTCCATGTCGACCCCGCCTTCGCCGACCGGCTGCCTCCGCTCAGCGACGACGAAAACGACCTGCTCGACAGCTCGTCGCATCGCGACGCCCGTTCGCGGCTGGCCTGCCAGCTGCGGTTTGGTCCCGCGCTTGACGGGCTGAAGGTGCAGATCGCCGAAGAGGACTAGCCTCCCCGTTCGATGGGTTCGAACCCACGGGGACGCAGGCCGGCGCTGCTCGACCGCCGGGAGCCATGGGACCGCCGAATGCGCAACGAAACGGATGTCTTGATCGTCGGCGCGGGCCATGCCGGGGCGGCGTGCGCGATCGCGCTTCGCCAGGGAAAATTCGAAGGAAGCATCCTGGTCGTCGGCGCCGAGCCGGACCTGCCCTATGAGCGCCCGCCGCTGTCGAAGGAATACCTCGCCGGCGAAAAGGCCTTCGATCGCCTGCTGATCCGCCCGGAAAGCTTCTGGACCGAGCGGAACGTGACCTTCCGGCTGGGGGCGACGGTGACCGGCGTCGACGCCGCGGCCCACTGCGTGACCACGGAGTCGGGTGAGGTGATCGGCTATCGGCATCTGGTCTGGGCGACCGGGGGCGCGCCGCGCCGCCTGGGCTGCGACGGCCACCAGCTGGCCGGGGTGCACACCGTCCGCACCCGGGCCGACGCCGATCGGATGATGGCCGAGCTGCCGGCGGTCTCCCGCGCGGTGGTGATCGGCGGCGGCTATATCGGGCTTGAGGCGGCGGCGGTGCTGTCGAAGTTCGGCAAGACCGTGGTCCTGCTCGAAACGCTGGACCGCGTGCTGGCTCGGGTCGCGGGCGCCCCGCTGTCGCGCTTTCTGGAGGCCGAGCATCGCGCCCACGGCGTCGATATCAGGCTGGGCGTCAGCGTCGACTGCATCCTGGGCGAGGAGAGGGTCACCGGCGTGCGGCTATCCGACGGCCAGGTCCTGGATGCGCAGATGGTGATCGTCGGCATCGGCATCCTTCCGGCGGCCGAACCGCTGATCGCGGCGGGCGCCCAGGGAGGCAATGGCGTGGCGGTTGACGGTCAGTGCCGCACCAGCCTGCCTGACGTGTTCGCGATCGGCGACTGCGCGCTCCACGCCAACCGCTACGCCGGCGGCGCGCGGATCCGGCTGGAATCCGTCCAGAACGCCAATGATCAGGCCACGGTGGCGGCGAAGGCGATCCTCGGCCAGCCGGCCCAGTACGATGCAACGCCGTGGTTCTGGTCCAATCAGTACGACATCAAGCTGCAGACGGTGGGGCTTTCCATCGGCCACGATCAGACCGTGGTGCGCGGCGACATGGCCAGCCGCAGCTTTTCCGTCGCCTATCTGAAGGCGGGCCGGCTCATTGCGCTCGATTGCGTCAATGCGGTGAAGGACTATGTCCAGGGCCGCAAGCTCATCGTTGACGGCGCGCGGGTGGATGTGATGCGCCTGATCGACCCGGCCACACCCCTCAAGGATCTGGTGGACGGCGCCGCCGCTTCGGTCGACAAGGGTTAGGTGCGTTGGGGCGTTGGGACGTTGGGCAGCGAAATCCTGTTGGCGCGGCGCCCGATCCTGCATCGCGGGCTTGATCTGTGGGCCGGGCGAGAGCTTCCCGGATTGACGAGGGGATGGAATTTCCGGAGACCTGCTCCGGCGCAACTCCAGCCTTTCGGGTGTTCATGATCTTCACCGCGACGCAATCGGCGATCCGCGACGCGGCGCGCGGCCTCGTGCAGAAACAGACCCGCCCCCAGGCGGAGGCCGCCTTGGGAGATCCCGGCTCGCGAACCGCTATCGCGATGCCCATGTCCGCCATATCTACGAGGAACCGTCCGGCAGCCGCCGGATGGGGATTGCTCGTGCGCTCTGAGGAGACCTGCCATGTCCGCCGCTGATCCCATCGTCATCGCGGGCTATGCCCGCACCCCCATGGGCGGATTCCTCGGGGATTTCGCGGGAATGAAGGCCACCGCCCTGGGGGCCGCCGCGGTCAAGGCCGCGGTTGAACGCTCCGGCGTCTCTCCCGACGCCGTTCAGCGCATCTATATGGGCTGCGTCCTGGCCGCCGGCCTTGGCCAAGCGCCCGCCCGCCAGGCGGCCCTCGGCGCCGGCCTGTCCCTCTCCACCCAGGCCACCACGGTCAACAAGATGTGCGGCTCGGGCATGCAGGCGGCGATGATGGCCTATGACGCGTTGGCGGCGGGCGGAGCCGACATCATCGTCGCCGGCGGCATGGAAAGCATGAGCAATGCCCCCTACGCCCTGCCCAAGCATCGCGCCGGCGCCCGCATCGGCCACGGCCAGATCGTCGACACCATGATGATGGACGGCCTCGAAGACGCCTATACGCCCGGCAAGCCGATGGGCGCCTTCGCCGAGGACGCCGTCCGCGCCTATCAATTCACCCGCGAGGACCAGGACGCCTATGCGGTTCGTTCGCTGAACCGGGCCTGCGCGGCGATCGCCAGCGGCGCCTTCGAGCGCGAGATCGTCGCGGTGGCGGTCTCCGGCCGGGGCGGCGAGACCCTGATCAGCGTCGACGAACAGCCCGGCAAGGCCAAGCCCGAGAAGATCCCCTCGCTGAAGCCGGCCTTCGCCAAGGACGGCACCATCACCGCCGCCAACGCCTCGTCGATCTCGGATGGCGCGGCGGCCCTGGTGATGACCCGCGCCAGCGTCGCCGAGGCGCTGGGCCTGAAGGTCGTGGCCCGGGTCGTCGGCCATGAAGCCCAGGCTCAGGAGCCGGGTCTGTTCACCACCGCTCCGGTCCCGGCCATGCGCCGGCTGATGGAGCGGATCGGCTGGACGGTCGATGATGTCGATCTGTTCGAGGTCAACGAGGCCTTCGCCGTGGTGGCGATGATCGCGGCGCGCGACCTGGGCATTCCCGAGGACAAGCTCAACGTCAATGGCGGGGCCACGGCGCTTGGCCATCCGATCGGGGCCAGCGGCGCGCGCATCCTGACCACCCTGCTGGCCGCGCTGGAAAATCGCGGCCTGAAGCGCGGGGTCGCCAGCCTGTGCATCGGCGGCGGCGAGGCCACCGCCATGGCGGTCGAGCTGGTCTGAGCTGCCGGGCGGCACCCGCTGGCTCCACGCGATGACGCCGCCGGGCGTCGCCGGCCGCTCCGGGGTGGTCGGCGGCCACCGCCCTGCCTGAGCTGACGCCCGGTCGTCTGATGGTAGTCGGCGTTGGCGGATAGGCGGCTGAACCAAGCATGCGACACGGAGAGGGATAGAGCTGATGGATGTGAACGGTTTAGGCGTGGTCGTGACGGGTGGAGCGTCCGGCCTGGGGAACGCCACCGCCAGGCTGCTGGCGGCGCAGGGCGCCCGGGTGACCATCTTCGACCTGAATGAGGAGGTCGGCGTCGCCGCCGCCAACGAAATCGGCGGCCTCTTCGTCAAGGTCAATGTCGCGGACGAGGCCAGCGCCAACGAAGGCTTCGCGGCGGCGGAGGCGGCCCATGGCGTCACCCGCGTCCTGGTCAACTGCGCCGGGGTCGCGCCGGCGGCCCGCATCGTCGCCAAGGACGGCGCGCCACATTCGCTGGAGGTCTATCGCAGGACGGTCGAGGTCAATCTGATCGGCACCTTCAACATGATCTCCAAGTTCGCCGCCCGTCTGGCCGCGGCCGGGCTGGAGGGCGAGGAGGTCGGGGTGATCGTCAACACCGCCTCGGTCGCCGCCTTTGATGGCCAGATCGGTCAGTCCGCCTATGCCTCCTCCAAGGCTGGCGTTGTCGGGCTGACCCTGACCGCGGCGCGCGATCTTGCCCAGCATCGCATCCGGGTGGTGACCATCGCCCCCGGCATCTTCCTGACCCCGATGCTGATGGGGCTTCCCCAGGCGGCCCAGGACTCCCTGGGCCAGCAGGTTCCCCATCCCAGCCGCCTGGGCAAGCCGGACGAGTATGGTCAGATGGTCGCGGCGATCATCGCCAATCCGATGCTCAACGGCGAGGTGATCCGCCTCGACGGCGCGATCCGCATGGCCCCGCGGTAGGGTGCGTCAGGGCCAGAGCGCGTCAGGGTGACGTGTAAGCGGTTAACCGCCCGACCCGATCTAAACGATTGATTTAGAACCCTTTTTAGCGGGTTACATGATTCCGTCCAACCCTAACGGGCTCTAGGGGAAAAATGGCGGTTCGGGATCGATATCCCGAACCGCCAGTTGGGTGTCGCCCCCGGAAGTAAAGGCGATGCACCGATGGCTACTGCATCGTCGGGATGACAAAGGCCGAGTCCTCGACCTCGCCGTCGGGCCAGCGGGCGGTGACGGTCTTGACCTTGGTGTAGAACCTCACCCCCTCGACGCCATGCTGGTTGGTGTCGCCAAAGCCGCTGCGCTTCCAGCCGCCGAAGCTGTGGTAGGCGACCGGCACCGGGATCGGCACATTGATGCCGACCATGCCGACATTGACCCGCGCCGCGAATTCCCGGGCCACGCGTCCGTTGCGCGTGAAGATCGCCACGCCGTTTCCGTACTGATGCTGGCTAGGCAGCTCCAGGGCCTGTTCGAAGGTCTCCGCGCGGACCATCTGCAGGACCGGGCCGAAGATCTCTTCCTGATAGGTCCTCATCCGGGGCTGGACGTGATCGAACAGCGTCGGGCCGATGAAGAAGCCCTTCTCGAAGCCCTGCAGGCTGAAGTCGCGGCCATCGACCACCAGCTCGGCGCCTTCTTCCTGACCGATGCGGATATAGTCGGCGATCTTGGCGCGATGCTGGCTTGAGACCACCGGGCCATAGTGGGCGCCGGCGTCGGTGGAAGTCCCCACCTGCAGGGTCTGAATTTCGGCGACCATCCGCTCGCGAAGTTCATCGGCCACGGCCTTGCCGACGGGCACGACCACCGGCAGCGCCATGCAGCGTTCTCCGGCCGAGCCGAAGGCCGCGCCCGACAGGTCCTTGACCACCTGGTCGAGGTCGGCGTCGGGCAGCACGATGCCGTGGTTCTTGGCCCCGCCCATGGCCTGGACACGTTTTCCGTTCGCCGTCCCGGTCTGGTAGACGTAGTGGGCGATGTCCGAGCTGCCGACGAAGCTGACGGCGCGGATCAGCGGGTGGGTGAGGATGGCGTCGACGCTGACCTTGTCGCCATGCACGACGTTCAGCACCCCGGCCGGCGCCCCGGCTTCCATCATCAACTCGGCCAGCTTGACCGGCACGGTCGGATCCTTCTCCGACGGCTTGAGGATGAAGCTGTTGCCCACGGCGATGCTGATGCCGAACATCCACATCGGGATCATCGCCGGAAAGTTGAACGGGGTGATGCCCGCGCAGACGCCCAGCGGCTGGCGCATGGAATAGACGTCGATGCCCGGACCCGCGCCCTCGGTGTATTCGCCCTTGAGGATGTGGGGGATGCCGCAGGCGAATTCGATCACCTCCAGGCCCCGTTGGATGTCGCCCTTGGAGTCGGCGATGACCTTGCCGTGCTCCGAGGACAGGATTTCGGCCAGGCTGTTCATGTCGCGCTCGATCAGGCGCTTGAACTCGAACATCACCCGCGCCCGGCGCTGCGGATTGGTCGCCGCCCAGCCGACCTGAGCCTTGGCGGCGGACTGAACGGCGGCGTCCACCTCCCCCGCCGTGGCCAACTGCACCCGGGCCTGGACCTCGCCGGTGTTGGGATTGAAGACGTCGCCGAAGCGGCCGGAAGCGCCGGGCGCGGCTGCTCCCGCTATGAAATGGTCAATGGCCCGCACAGGGTCCTCATCTGTTGTTCAGAGCGACCCGAGCGTCACCACGCCGTTGGCCTAGCCAATTATGCAAAGCCGGGCGGTAACTTCCCAGAGCGGCCGGGCGCTTATCGCGGGGGCGATAGCTACCCCGCCCGACTTGCGTGACGGCCGGCCCGAATGGCGTGATCGGATCGGCGCATCAGCCAGGCGCCCCGTCATGGACCGGCTAGGACGCCGGTTGTGAGAAGCCCGGTTGTGAGGAGCCCCATGGGGAGAAGCGATGTACCGGCGGATTGTCCTGGCGTTCGACAGCACCGTGGCCGGACGCTCGACCCTGCGCGAGGGCGCCCTGCTGGCGAAGCGATGCGGCGCCGAGGTCTTCCTGTTGTCGGTGGTGGCCGACAGCTCCAGCGTGACGATTGTGGAGGGCATCCAGGCGGGCGTGATGGAGATGCACCTGGACGCTCATCGGGCCATCCTCGCGGACGGGCTGGCGAAGCTCGAACAACTGGGCTTTCGGCCCCTCGGCAAGCTGGTGCGGGGCGACCCCGCCCAGCAGGTCAGCGACTATGCGCGGGAGGTGAAGGCGGACCTGGTGGTCGTCGGCCACCGCAAGCGAAGCTTCCTCGAACGGTGGTGGACCGGCAACGGCTACATCGTCGACAGCATCGACTGCAGCCTGCTGGTGGCGCGCCGGGAGATCAGCGACGCGGCGTTCGAGGCGGAGTTCTTTGGCCCCGAGTGACGCCGGCGCCATGGCCCGAAGCCCGGCGGGCGCCCTAAAGGAGACTGACCCGATGACTGATGTCCTGGCCGCTGACTACGGCATCCGCCAGTTGCACGCCCGCTTCGCCGACGCCGTCTGGCGTCAGGATTCCAAGAGCTTTTCCGACTGTTTCGCGCAGCGGGGCGAATGGAAGATCGCCGGCCAGCATATGCGGGGCCGGGACCAGATCGCCGAGGGGTGCCGCACTCTGCTCGGTCGGTGCGAGCGAATCCAGCTGGTCCTGGGTCTGCCGATCCTGGAGGTCGGCGACGACGGCGCCATCGGGCGGCTGCAGGTGACCGAGTTCGCCAAGAAGAAGGACGGCAGCACGGCGATCACCTTTGGCGTCTACTACGACCGCTATGTCGAGGAGGACGGCGCCTGGCGCTTCCAGTGGCGCCACTGGAGCATGGCCTATCACGGTCCGACCGACCTGACCGGCGCCTTCGTCGAGCCAACGGACTACGGCGCCTTTCCGGGCATGCCCGGCCCCGACGATCCGACCTTCGTCCGCAAGGTCTAGCCGCCCGGGCCGGGGGAAGGGCGCTGGCGATACGCGCCTGGATTCATCGCCGGCGCGGAATCTTGGCCCCCGCTTCGCGTGCTAGAGCCAACGGGCTTCGAAATAGACGGCCCTGTTGATCAAGGGGCGGCGACAAGACTGTGGGAGTGGATATGAGCTGCGAGCCGACCCAGACGCCCCTGGCCGAGGAAATCGACATCCCCACCATGCGGGAGAAGTATCGGCATGAGCGCGACAAGCGCATCCGGCGTGAAGGCCAGGAGCAGTATGTCCGACCCACCGGCGGCGAGGTCGTCGAGGACTATGTCACCGATCCGCACATGCCGGTCGAACCGCGCGCGCCGATCTCGGAAGAGCTGGACGTCGTCATCCTGGGCGCGGGCTGGTCGGGGATCATGGCCGCCTACCACCTGGCGAAGGCGGGGGTGACCAGCTTTCGGAACATCGACAGCGCCGGCGATTTCGGCGGCGTCTGGTACTGGAATCGCTACCCGGGCATCCAGTGCGACAACGATTCCTATATCTACCTGCCGCTGCTCGAAGAAACCGGCTTCGTGCCCAGCAAGAAGTTTTCCGACGGCTGGGAGATCCAGGCCTACGCCAGGCAGATCGCGGAGACCTTCGGCTTCGCCGACAAGGCGCTGTTCCACACCCAGAACAACGGCCTGCACTGGGACCAGGGCGCCGGCCGCTGGCGGGTCTCGACCAACCGCGGCGATGTGCTGATGGCCCGCTTCGTGATCATCGCCAGCGGCGTCCTCAACATGCCCAAGCTGCCTGGCGTGCCGGGGATCGAGACCTTCAAGGGCAAGATGTTCCACACCGCCCGCTGGGACTTCGACTACACCGGCGGCGACTACCAGAACCCGGTGCTGGACAGGCTGGCGGACAAGCGCGTTGCGATCATCGGCACCGGGGCCACGGCGATCCAGGCCGTGCCGCATCTCGGCAAATACGCCCAGCAGCTCTATGTCGTGCAACGCACCCCCTCAAGCGTGGACGAGCGGCCCAACCCGCCGACCGATCCCGAATGGGCGAGGTCGCTTCAGCCGGGCTGGCAGAAGGAACGTCAGGCCAATTTCCACCGCGCCGCGATGGAAGCCTTCCGGCCCGGCGAGGAAGACCTGATCTGCGACATCTGGACCGAGATCGCCCGCAACTTCGCCGCCGAGATGGAGGCCGAGGGCTGGCCGGAACTGTCGCTGGAAGCCTATGTCGCCAAACGCGAGGTCATCGACTATCGGGTGATGGAACGGCTGCGTCGGCGGGTCGACGCGCTGGTCGAGGATCCGGCGACGGCGGAGTCGCTGAAGCCCTACTACCGCTTCCTCTGCAAGCGACCGCTGTCCAGCGATGAATACTATCCCACCTTCAACCGCCCCAATGTCGAACTGGTCGATGTCTCGCTGACCCGGGGCGTCGAGCGGATGACGGAGAAGGGCTTTGTCGCCGACGGCAAGGAATATGAAGTCGACTGCATGATCTTCGCCAGCGGCTTCGAAGTGACCAGCGACCTGGACCGCCGTTGGGGCATCGACACCATCGAAGGCCGTGACGGCCTGTCGATCTACCGCCATTGGGCCGATGGTCCCAGGACCTTCCACGGGGTGATGACCCATGGGTTCCCGAACCAGTTCTACATGGGATACATCCAGGGCGGGCTGAACGCCTCGGTGACCGAGCAGAACAGCCGGCAGGGCTATCACATCGCCCATATCATCAGCGAGGCGATCAAGCGCGGGGCCAGCGCCGTCGAGCCCAGCCAGCAGGCGCAGGACGACTACGTCCGGCACTTCGAGTCGATGGAAATCGACATGTCGGCCTTCGCCCACGAATGCACGCCCAGCTATTTCAACAACGAAGGCGAGGACAAGGCCAAGTGGCGTCTGTTCCGCGCCTATGGCCCCGGCTGGGACGCCTTCCAGCAGCTGCTGGAAGACTGGCGGTCGGCCGGCGACATGCCGGGGCTGAACCTGACGAAATAAAGCTGAGGCCCTATTCGGTCCGGAGACGAGGTGAACCATGAACGTGATGAACAAGCCGGTCAGCATCGCCGTCGAGGATCTGGAAGAGCCCCTGACCTATCCCGTGGAGGCCTTCCTCAGCCGCGACTATGCCGCGGCGGAGGCCGACAGGCTTTGGGCCCGGGTGTGGCAGGTCGCCGGCCGCGTCGAGGAGATCCCCGAGGTCGGCGACTACATCACCTACGAGATCGGGGAGGACTCGATCCTGATCGTCCGTGACGCGCCAGGGTCGATCCGGGCTTATCACAATGTCTGCCCGCATCGCGGCCGCCGCCTGGTCGATGTGCCCGAGGGCGCCAATCGGGGCTGCGGCAAGAAGAAGAACTTTGTCTGCGGCTTCCACGGCTGGACCTTCGATCTCGCCGGCAAGAACAGCTACGTTCTCGATCCCCAGGACTGGAAGGGCGCGCTCACCGAGGAGCGCACCTCGCTCAATGCGGTCAAGGTCGACAGCTGGGGTGGGTGGATCTTCATCAACATGGACCCGCAGGCCGTGCCGCTGCGCGAGTATCTGGAGCCGGCCGCCAGCATCCTGGATCCCTTCCAGTTCGAGAAGATGCGCTACAAGTGGCGCCAGTGGGTGGTCTACGACTGCAACTGGAAGACCGCGCTCGAAGCCTTCATGGAGCCTTACCATGTAGCCGGCACCCATCCGCAGCTGCTCGAGTATGGTGAATACTACGCCTATAGCGCGGCCTATGGCCTGCACGGCGTCAGCGGTTTCGACGAGCGCGACGCCTCCAAGAAGACCGCGGAGAGCAGCAGCATCACCCGCGCCGGCAAGGGCGACGACCCCCGGCTATCGACCTACGAGCTGCAGAACGAGATCTACCAGACGGTCAACAACGCCAGCACGACCGAGACCCTGGTCAACGCGGCCCGGCGGCTGGTCGATGAACTGCCCGAAGGCACGCCGCCGCAGGAGGTGATCAAACACTGGCTGGCCTCGGCCAAGGCGGACGATGCGGCGCGCGGCGTCGAATGGCCGACGATCACCCCGGAGCAGATGGGCCAGGCCGGCCTGGCCTGGAATCTGTTTCCCAATACCGCCATCCTGCAGGGCGTCACCTTCGCCCTCTGCTATCGCACCCGCCCCTATGGCGACGACCCCAACAAATGCATCTTCGAGTCCTATGCGATCGAACGCTTCCCGGAAGGTGAGGAGCCGAAGACCGAATGGGTCCACGCCGAGGCGACCGCCGAAAACTGGGGCAGCGTCCTGGCCCAGGACTTCTCCAACATGGCCTTCGTGCAGAAGGGCATGAAGTCGCGGGGCTTCCGGGGGCCCCTGCCCAATCCCCACCAGGAGCGCAAGGTGACCAATTTCCACCGCAACCTGGCGCGCTACATGGGCCGAGGCTCACCCAGGTTGCTCGACGAGAAATAGCCTTGCGAGGGCGACCCGCCGCGCGGCCTTCCGCTGTTCCGAAACCCCGCGCGGCCGCCTGCGTGGCGGGTCCGCGCGTCCGGCCCAGAGGCCGGATTCCAGGGCGTTTTGGGCCTCCGATAGCGCCGGGGCGATAGGTCCGGCGGCTTCATTGACGGCCGGACTTGGGCGGCTTTATGCACCGTGCAAGTCACCATCGCAGCCGCTCGCCTGTCGTCGGAACCACCCTTCGCCAGGACGACAGGACGCGGCTTCCGACCGAAAACGAGCATGCTCGCCGAAAGGCCAATCGGCCCGCCGAGCCAGACAAAGAGGGACTTCTCCATGGGCGTGCCCGTCTACAAGCGCATCTTGGACCTGTTCGAGGCCGAGGGGATCAACACCCTGTTCGGCATCCCCGATCCGAACTTCGTCCATATGTTCCTCGAGGCGGAAGCCCGCGGCTGGACCGTCGTGGCGCCCCACCATGAAGCCGCCGCCGGCTTCATGGCCGAAGCCGCCTCCCGCATGACCGGCAAGCCCGCCCTCTGCATCGGCACCCTGGGTCCGGGCATCGCCAACGCGGCGCCGGCGATCCAGTGCTGTCTGGTCGAGAACTCGCCGGTGATCTTCCTCAGCGGCCAGCGCGCCCGGGTGACTGAACAGCGCGTGCGCCGGGGCCGCATCCAGTTCGTCAAACAGATGCCGCTGTTCGAGAATTCGGTGAAGTACGCCGCCTCGATCGAATATGCCGACCAGACCGACGAGATCATCCGCGAGGGCATTCGCCAGGCGATCGGCGGCACGCCGGGCCCGGTCTATATCGAGTATCCCAGCCATATCATCACCGAAGAGCTGGACCTGCCGGAACCCCTGCCGCCCGCCCGCTACCGCCTGGTCAACCAGGGGGCGGACATCGACATGGTCAACCAGGCGGCCAAGCTGATCCGCGAGGCCAAGAACCCGATCCTGCTGGTCGGCCACGCCGTCCACACCACCCGCATGGGCGCGGCGGTCAAGGAACTGGCGGAGCTGATGAACTGTCCGGTGATCCAGACCTCGGGCGGCACCTCCTATATCCCGGGGCTGGAGGATCGCACCTTCCAGTATGTCTTCTCCAACGCTTCGATCGAGGCGGTGACGGAATCGGACCTCTGCCTGGCGCTCGGCACGGAGCTGGGCGAGCCGGTGCACTACGGCCGCTGGCGCTACTGGGTGAAGAACGAGGCCATCCGGAAGTGGATCTATGTCGAGCAGGATCCCACGGCGATCGGCGTCAACCGCCCGATCGATGTGCCGCTGGTCGGTGACCTTCGCGGTGTCGTGCCGCAGCTGATCACCGCCCTGAAGGAGACCCCGCGACCGCCCGCGCCCGGCCTGGCCAAGTTCATGAAAGACGGCGCCGCGGAACTGGTGTCGCTGGCCGCCGAGACCCTGACCAAGAGCGACGGCAGCGGCGATGTGCCGATCCACACCTCGCGCTTCGTCGTCGAGGCGACCAAGGCCTTCCCGAAGGACGGCATCATGATCCGCGACGGCGGGGCCACGGTGATCTTCCAGTGGACCTATTCGATGTGCAAGCCGCACGACGTGATCTGGAACCAGAACTTCGGCCACATCGGCACCGGCCTGCCCTATGCCACCGGCGCGATGCTGGCGGACAAGGCGGCGACCGGCAAGATGCGGCCGGGCATGCTGCTGACCAGCGACTCCTCCTTCCTGTTCCACATCGGCGAGCTGGAGACGGCGGTCCGCTGCAACCTGCCGCTGGTCTGCGTGGTCGGCGTCGACTTCCAATGGGGCCTGGAGGTCGGGGTCTACAAGCGGACCTTCGGCCAAGGCACCGCGGAGACCGGCACCCACTGGAGCAAGGAAGTGCGGTTCGACAAGATCGGCGAGGGCTTCGGATGCCACGGCGAATTCGTCACCCGCGCCGAGGACATCGGCCCGGCCATCGAGCGCGCCTACGCCAGCGGCAAGGTCGCCGTGGTCCATGTGGCCATCGATCCGAAGGCCAACTCCGAAGAAATGCCCAAATATGCCGAGTTCCGCACCTGGTACGCGGAAGGCACCCAGTAATCGACCCGCGCGGCCGCGTCGTCCCGCAGGGGCCTGGCGCGGCCGGCTTGAACGCCGGGACGGAACGGTCGGCGACCCCAGGGAGATGTCATGCGCGAATATCTCAAGTTCTACATCGACGGCCTGTGGGTCGATCCGGTCGAGCCGAAGACCACGGAGGTCATCAATCCGGCGACCGAAACGGTGTCGGGGACCATCTCCCTGGGGTCCGTGGCCGATGTGGAAAAGGCCGTGGCGGCGGCGCGCCGGGCCTTTCCCGCCTGGTCGCGAACCAGCCGCGAGGAACGGATCGAGGTCCTGCTGGCCATCCAGGCCGAGTATGAACGCCGCCAGCAGGAACTGGGCGAGGCGATCACCGAGGAAATGGGCGCCCCCGCCTCGCTCGGCAACGGATTCCACGTCTTCCTCGGCTCGGGCCATCTGGCCACCGCCATCGAGGCCCTGAAGGCCTTCAAGTTCGAGGAACAGCGCGGCTCCACCCTGATCGTCAGGGAGCCGATCGGCGTCTGCGCCCTGATCACCCCCTGGAACTGGCCGATGAACCAGATCGCCGTGAAGGTCTTTCCGGCCCTGGCCACGGGCTGCACCATGATCCTCAAGCCGCCGCAGCTGGCCCCCTATTCGGCCCAGATCCTCGCCGAGATCATCGACGCCGCCGGGGTTCCGGCCGGGGTGTTCAACATGGTCCAGGGCAGCGGCGGCGTCATCGGCACGGCGCTTTCGACCCACCCCGAAGTGGACATGGTCTCCTTCACCGGCTCGGAAAGCGTCGGAGTTGAAATCGCCAGGAACGCCGCCCCGGGGGTCAAGCGGGTCTGCCAGGAACTGGGCGGCAAGAGCGCCCATATCGTGCTCGACGACGCCGACATGGCCGCCAATATCGCGGCCGCGACGGCCGGCATGATGGTCAACTCAGGCCAGACCTGCAGCGCCGGCTCGCGCCTCCTGGCGCCAGCTTCGCGGATGGACGAAGCCATCGCCGCCGCCCGCCAGGCGGCCGAGGGCGTCACCGTCGGCGACCCCAAGGGCAATTCGGTGATGGGCCCGGTGGTGTCCAAGGGCCAGTTCAACGACATCCAGCGCTACATCGAGCTGGGCCTCAGCGAAGGCGCGACCCTGGTGGCCGGGGGCCTGGGCCGTCCCGATGGGCTGGACAAGGGCTATTACGTCAAGCCGACGGTGTTCGTCGCCACCAACGACATGACCATCGCCCGCGAGGAGATCTTCGGTCCCGTGCTGGTGATGATCGGCTACGACAGCGTCGATCAGGCGGTCGAGATCGCCAATGACAGCCCCTTCGGCCTGGCCGGCTATGTGGTCGGCATCGATCAGGCGCGGTGCGGGGCGATCGGCCGCCAGCTTCGCGCCGGGTGGATCGGCATCAACGGCGGCTTCGACTTCAACGCGGCCTTCGGCGGCTACAAGAAGAGCGGCAACGGCCGCGAATGGGGCGAGTTCGGCTTCCACGAATATCTGGAGACCAAGAGCCTGCTCGGCTTCGCGCCGGCCGAGGCGGCCGAATAGCGGGTCGGTCGCCGAACGATAAACCCATCGCGGGCCGGCTTGGCCTTCTCTGACGGCGGCGGGCCGCCACGGACGAGGGGCGGGTCGCCCTTGCAGGAAAGGCTAGGCATGTCGTTGCAACAAGGACGCCACAGGACCTCGGTCCCCGCCACCGTCGCCGAGGGATGGACCCTGGAGCGGCTCACTGCGGCCAGCCGCCTGTTCGGCGCCAATGGCATCCGCACCGGCCCGGACGGCCGCGTCTATGTCGCCCAGGTGTCGGGCAGCACGATCAGCGCCATCGACGTCGATACCGGCGCGGTCGAGATCATCGTCGGCAAGGGCGGCGATATCGTCGCCCCGGATGACATCGTCTTCGACGACCTCGGTAACCTCTACGCCACCGAGATCACCGAGGGGCGTGTCACCATGCTGGCCCCCAACGGCGCGACCCGGGTGATCTACGGCGACATTCCCGTGGCCAATCCGATCGCCTTCCACCAGGGCCGGTTGCTTGCCGGCGAGTGCCGCGTCGGCGGCAGGATCATGGAACTCGACCGCGACGGCGGCGCGCCGCGGATGATCGCCACCGACGTCCCCATGCCCAACGCCATGGACGTCGGGCCGGACGGCAAGCTCTATTTCCCGGTGATGGGCGTCAACGAAATCTGGCGGATCAGCCTGGAGGGTGGGGCGCCCGAGGTGGTGGCGCGCGATCTCGGCGTGCCCGATTCGGTCAAGTTTGACGCCCAGGGGTTCATCGTCTCGACCCAGGTCGCCAGCGGCCAGGTGCTGCGGATCGACCCCCGCACCGGCGCCCGGACGGTCCTGGCGACCATCGCCCCCGGACTGGACAACCTCACCTTCGTTGGCGACCGGCTCTTCGTCTCCAGCATCTCCGGACAGGTCAACGAGATCCTCGGCGAGGGCCGGATACGATCGGTGGCGCCCGATGGCTTCAACTGGCCGCTCGGTCTGGCCATGGGCGAGGATGGTCTGCTGTTCGTCGCCGACGGTCCCTACTGCTACCACCTGCGGCCGGGCCAGGACCGGCAGGTGGCCGGCATGCTCTTCACGCCAGGTTGCCCGGGTTATGTCCGGGGGGCGGCGGCCTCGGGGCCGGGCGAAGTGACGGTCACCACCGCCAATGGCCAGGTGGCGCGCTGGCGGCCGGCGGCGATGGAGAGCGAAATCCTCAGCGACGGCTACGACCGCCTCTATGGCGTGGCGGTCGCGCCGGGCGGCGGCGTTGTCTTCGCTGAAGCGGGCGGGGGCCGGGTGCTGGCCATCCAGTCGGGCGAAGTCCAGGTTCTGGCCACCGGGCTCGATGAGCCGATGGGTGTGGCGATCGGCGCCGACGGAACCGTCTTCGTCTCGGAAAGCGGCGCGGGGCGGGTGGTCAAGCTCGCCGGCGGCCGGGTCGAAACCGTCCTCGACGGCCTAGGAGAGCCGCAAGGGATCCTTGTCCATGAGGGGCTGCTCTATGTGGTCGACGCCTTCGCCAAGGAACTGCTGGCCCATGACCTCACCAGCGGAGCCCGCGGCGTCATCGCCTCGGGGCTGCCGGTCGGGGCGCCGGCGGGGGTGACGCCAAAGTTCCTCGGGCCGATCGGCGACATGTCGGGTCCGATGGGCCCCTTCGCGGGGATCGCCGCCGGGCCGGACGGGACCCTGTACCTGTCGGGCGATGCGGAAGGCAGTGTGCTGGCTCTGGGCAGGCGCGGCTGAACCCCCATCCCGCAGCCTGACAGGGTTTAGCCGCCGCTCAGGTCCCCGGACAGGCCGGCGGCGCCGGACAGCAGCGCCTGACCCAGGGCGCCCGTCCCGTCCCGCTTGAGGGCGCTGCTGATGCCGATGGCGACCAGCGCATGGCTGGGGTTGCCACGGCGCTTCCAGACCGGCGCCGCGACGACGGTGACCCCGGAAATATACTGGCTCTCATCGATGCCGAACCCCTGGGCCCTGGTCTCCGCGACCTGCTGCTTCCAGGTCTCGAACGGCATGGGTTCGTCCCAGCGAAGGGTATGAAAGCGGCCTTCGATCTCGGCCTCCGGGTAATCGCTGAAGGCGGCGATACACCTTCCGGTTGCACTGATCAGCGCCGGGAAGCGACTCCCGACCTGGGTGCTGAGCTGGATGTTGTTCCCGGAGCGAGATACCGCCACGGCGATGATGTGATCCAGGCCAACGATCTGCACGCCCAGCATGGTCACCCCGAAGTCTTCGGCGATGCGATCCAGCACCGGCTGGGCCTGGTCGGGGAACTGGTTTCGCCGGAGCCACTGCCGCGCGAGCGTCAGGATGCCCGCCTCCAGCGCGTAGCGTTTGGTGTCTGGGTCAAAGGACACCAGTTCCTCCGCCACCAAGGCCCGCAGGACATAGAGGCAGGTGCTCGGCACCAGCCCCAGCTCCCGCGCGATGGCCTGCAGCCCCAGGGGAACATCGCTCTTGCCCAGCAGGCGCAGAACGGCTGCGGCCCGGGAAATGGCCGGCGCCTTGCTCTCTCTTACGGTCGTCGCCAGGGCGCGATCGAGCGATGCGGTCTTGAAAGGTGGCAGTGTCATTCAATATATTGAATAGCATTCAATATTTACAATATCAAGCGCCTGAGCTTACTTGCCGTCGTTCCGGACGGGAGCGCGATTTCGCGCCGCCCCGCTCCGGCCGGCCGGTGGACCCATGGTGAAGCTGACAGAGTTTTCGCGTTTCTCGGACGCCCAGGCGCATGCCGGCTCGGCCACGCTGTGGGAGCTGTTCGATGGCGACAAGGATGCGCTCAACATCGCCCATGAGTGTATCACTCGCCATGCGGACGGCTCGGGCCGTCCCGCGGTGCGGATCGCCCACGCCGACGGTCGCGACGAGATCCTCAGCTTCGACGAGATCGCCCTGGGGGCCGCCCGTTTCGCCCATTGGCTCGACGCCCAGGCCATTCGGCCCGGCGATCGCATCGCCTTCATGCTCGAGCCGTCGCTGCCCTTCTACGTCTGCCTGTTCGGGGCGATGCAGACCGGCGCCATCAGCGTGCCGCTGTTCACCCTGTTCGGGCCCGATGCGCTGAAACTGCGCATCGACGACTGCAAGCCAGCGATCCTGATCACCAATTCCGAAAAGGCCGAGTTGGCCGGCCAGATCGACGGTCTGCGCGTGGTCATCGCCGACGATGGCCTTCTCGACACCATCCTGGACTATCCGGCCACCTATGTTCCGAAAACCCGGGCGGGCGACCTGGCGGTCTTCCAATACACCTCCGGCACCACGCGAGAACTGCCCGAGGCGGTGAAGCATAGCCACCGGGCGCTGGTCACCCTGATGTTCGCGGCGCTGTACGGAACCGGCGTCCGGCCCGGCGACCAGTTCTTCTGCCCCTCATCGCCCGCCTGGGGCCACGGTCTGTGGCACGGGACCCTGGCCCCCCTGGCGCTGGGCGTCTGCACCGGCACCTTCGCCGGCCGTTTCGACCCGGTGCGGTTGATGAAGGCGCTGCAGGATTATGGGATCACCAACATCTCGGCCGCCGCGACCCACTACCGGATGATGAAGAATACCGGGAAGGCGGCGGACTTCAGCTTCTCGATCCGGAAACTGTCCTACACCGGCGAGCCGATCGATCCGGCGACGCTGGACTTCGTCGAAGAGACCTTCCGCGCGCCGGCCTGCAGCATGTACGGCACGACCGAGATCGGCGTGGTGCTGGTCAACTATCCCGGCGCTGATGACTTCCAGGTCAAGCCCGGCTCCTTGGGCAAGCCCGTCCCTGGCCTGAAGCTGCAGGTCCAGGGTCCCGATGGCGCCCCCACCGCGCCCGGCGTTGTCGGCGAACTGATGCTTTGGCGACGGGACCGCTGGGAGACGACCAAGGATCTCGCGAAGGTCGATGCGGACGGCTACTTCTACCACGCCGGCCGCGCCGACGATGTCATCATCTCCGCCGGCTGGACGATGAGCGCGGTCGAGATCGAAAACACCCTGCTCAAGCATCCCGACGTCAACGAATGCGCGGTCATCGGCGCGCCCGATGCGACGCGCGGCCTGGTGGTCAAGGCCTTCGTCGTCTCGCCACGCGCGCCGAGCGAGGCCTTCGTCAAGGAGCTGCAGGACTTCACGCGCGAGCGGCTGGCCCAGCATGAATTCCCCCGCATCGTCGCCTTTACCGACGACCTCCCCAAAACCCCGGCCGGCAAGGTGAACCGCAAGGTTCTGCGTGACCGCGAAGCGGCCGCGGCGACCCTGCTCGCCCATTGAAACTCCAGGAGAAAACCAGATGACAACCCTGCTCGACGAGACTGTCGACCGATTTCCCAAGGTCACCGAAGCCGGCCTCGACGATCTGCGCAAGCGGATCGGCGTCAGGATTACCGACACGGTCGAGCCGTGGAACTACGAGGCCACTCGCGATGCGATCCGTCACTACGCCCACGGCATCGGCGACGACAACGCCCTGTGGTGCGATCCGGCCTATGCGGAGAAGACCCAGTACGGCTCGCTGGTCGCCCTGCCCAGCTTCCTGTTCAGCACCAGCCGGATCGTATCCGGCTATGTCGGCGGCCTGTCGGGCGTCCACGCCATGTGGGCCGGCGCCGACTGGACCTGGGAAAAGCCGGTCCTTCGCAACGACACCATCACCACCGAGGCCTATCTCAAGGACCTGATCGAGCACCAGACCCGCTTCGCCGGCCGGTCCTTCCAGCAGATCTACCACGTCGATTTCTACAACCAGCATGGCGACAAGGTCGCCGGCTGCGACAGCTGGGTGTTCCGCACCGATCGCGACGAAGCGCGCGAGCGCGGCACCAAATACACCGAGGCCCGCGGCCGGGTCGAACCGTTCACCGAGGAGCAGCTCGCCGAATACTCCAAGGTCTATGCGGCCGAGGAAGTCCGCGGCGCCACCCCGCGCTATTGGGAAGACGTCAAGGAAGGCGAGGCCCTGCCCCGGATGATCAAGGGGCCGATGACAGTCACCGGGTTCATCGCCTATGCGCAGGGCTGGGGCGGTCTCTATATCCGCGCCAACAAGATGGCCTGGCAGATGCAGCAGAAGCACCCCGGCCTGGGCATCAAGAACCGTTTCAACGTGCCCGACTGCCCCGAACGGGTGCACTGGGACGAGGCGTTCGCGCTGGAGGTCGGCGCGCCGGGCGCCTACGACTACGGCCCCGAGCGCTGCTCCTGGCTGACCCACCACGTCACCAACTGGATGGGCGACGCCGGCTTCCTGCATAAGAACAAGTGCCAGATCCGGCGCCACAATCCCGATGGCGACGTGCTGTTCATCGATGGCGCCGTGGTCCGCAAGTTCGTGGAGAACGGCAAACACTACGTCGAGATTCAGCAGCAGGCCCTGACCCATCGGGGCGAGATGTCGGCGATCGGATCCTCGACGGTCCAGCTGCCGAGCCGCGCGAACCCCTGACCGCGGTCAGTCCTGAAGCGGAGAAGAAGCGGCGCGCGGTGGCGCGCCGCTTCATTCAGGCCACCGGCGCGGGCATCGCCTTGACCAGCGCCAGAACCTGCTCGGCCAGTTCCGGCCTGCAGATCAGCAGGTCGGGCAGGTAGGTATCGCCGTTGTTGTAGCGGAGCGGCGAGCCGTCGACGCGGCTGACATGCAATCCGGCCGCCTGGGCGACGGCCACCGGCGCGCAGCTGTCCCACTCATACTGGCCGCCGGTATGCAGGTAGATGTCCGCCTCGCCCCGGACGACGGCCATGGCCTTAGCCCCCGCCGACCCCATGGGCAGCAGTTCCGCCCCGACCGCTTCCGCCACCGCCACGGCTTCCGCCGCGGGCCGGGTGCGACTGACCAGCATGCGCGGCGGGACGTTGGCCGGGGGCAGCGGCTGGGGCTCCGCCGTAGTCAGGGTCAGGTCCAGCCCCGGCAGGGCCACCGCGCCGATGACCGCCACGCCATCGATCGCCAGGCCGACGTGCACGGCCCAGTCGGTGCGGCCTTCGCCATATTCGCGCGTGCCGTCGACCGGATCGATGATCCAGACGCGCGATTTCGACAACCGCTCGTCGGTGTCCTTGCTTTCCTCGGACAACAGCCCGTCGTCGGGCCGCTGCTCGCGCAGGGCGTGGACCAGGAACTGGTTGGCGGTCTGGTCCCCGGCCTTGCCCAGGGCCTTGGCCGAGAACATGCCCGACTGGCGAACCTCCAGCAGGATCCGGCCGGCGGACTCGGCGAGATGGGCGGCGAGTTCGACGTCGGTCATCGGATGATCCAATCAATGATCAGGTCGGCCGCCTGCTCGGGCGTCAACTTGGTGGTGTCGATATGCAGGTCCGGGGCCTCCGGCGCTTCATAGGGGCTGTCGATGCCGGTGAAGTTCTTCAACTCGCCGCCCCGGGCCTTCTTGTACAGGCCCTTGACGTCACGCCGTTCCGCCTCGGCCAGGGGGGTGTCGATGAAGATCTCGACGAACTCGCTGTCGGGCAGCATCGCCCGCACCATGTCCCGCTCGGCCTTGAAGGGCGAGATGAAGGCGGTGATGACGATCAGTCCCGCGTCGGCCATCAGTTTGGCCACCTCGCCGACCCGCCGGACATTCTCGATCCGGTCGGCTTCGGTAAAGCCCAGGTCCTTGTTGAGGCCGTGCCGCACATTGTCGCCGTCCAGAAGGAAGCTGTGCCGGTTCATCCGGTAGAGCTTCTTCTCGACCATATTGGCGATCGTCGACTTGCCCGAGCCGGACAGCCCGGTGAACCACAGCACCGCCGGCCTCTGGTTCTTCAGGTTGGCGTGCATCTCGCGGGTGATGTCCATCGCCTGCCAGTGCACGTTCTGCGCGCGGCGCAGGCTGAAGTGCAGCGTGCCGGCGGCCACCGTGGCGTTGGTGATCTTGTCGATCAGGATGAAGCCGCCGAGCGTATGGTTCTCGGCATAGGGCTCGAAGACGATGGGTCGGTCGGTGGTCAGTTCGGCGACGCCGATCGCATTGAGCTCGAGCGTCTTGGCGGCCAGATGCTCCATGGTGTTGACGTTGATCTGGTATTTCGGCTGGTGAACCGTCGCCGAAACAAGCTGGGTTCCCAGCTTCATCCAGTAGGACCGCCCGACGATGGACGGCTCGTCGTCCATCCAGATGATCGTCGCCTCGAACTGATCGGCCGCCTCCGGGGGGTTGTCGGCGGCGGCGATGACATTGCCGCGCGAGCAGTCGATCTCGTCGGCGAAGCACAGGGTCACCGACTGGCCGGCCACCGCCTCGTCCAGATCTCCGCCCAGGGTGGTGATCCGGCTGATCGTCGAGGTCTTGCCGCCGGGCAGGACGCGGATCGCGTCGCCGGGCTTGACGGTGCCGCTGCTGATCTGGCCGGAGAAGCCGCGGAAGTCGAGATTGGGCCGGTTGACCCATTGCACGGCCATGCGCAGCGGCTTGGCCTGGTCGACGGAAATGCCCACCTCGACGGTCTCAAGATGCTGCATCAGCGTCGGCCCGCTGTACCAGGGCATGTTTTCGCTGGGGATGGTGATGTTGTCGCCCTTGAACCCGGAGATCGGCATGGGCGTGAAGGCGGTGATTCCGATGCTCTCGGCGAAGGCCGAGTAGTCGGCGAGGATGGCGTCGTATTTGGCCTGATCGTAGCCGACCAGGTCCATCTTGTTGACCGCCAGCACCAGGTTCTTGATGCCGATCAGATGGGCCAGGTAGCTGTGGCGACGGGTCTGGGTCAGCACGCCCTTGCGGGCGTCGATCAGGATCACCGCCAGGTCTGCGGTCGAGGCGCCGGTCACCATGTTGCGGGTGTACTGTTCGTGGCCGGGGGTGTCGGCGACGATGAACTTGCGCTTGTCGGTGGAGAAGAAGCGGTAGGCGACGTCGATGGTGATGCCCTGCTCGCGTTCGGCGGCCAGGCCGTCGACGAGAAGCGCGAAATCGATGTCCTGGCCCTGGGTTCCCACCCGCTTGCTGTCGGCCTCCAGGGCCGCCAGCTGGTCCTCGAAAATCATCTTGCTGTCATAGAGCAGCCGACCGATCAGGGTGGACTTGCCGTCATCGACGCTGCCGCAGGTGATGAAGCGCAGCATGGTCTTGTGCTGGTGGACTTCGAGATAGGCGTCGATGTCCTCAGCGATCAGCGCATCGGTCTGATAGGCGCTGTCCTGATTGCCGGAGATCGCGGTCGTCGCCATCAGAAATACCCTTCCTGCTTCTTCTTTTCCATGCCGGCGCCGCCGGCATCCTTGTCGATCGCCCGGCCCTGCCGCTCGGAGGTCGTGGTCAGCAACGTCTCCTGGATGATCTCCGACAGGGTCGAGGCCGTGCTCTCTACGGCGCCGGTCAGCGGATAGCAGCCCAGCGTGCGGAAGCGGATCGACCGCTCCACCGGCGTCTCGCCGGGTCGCAGCGGAAAGCGATCATCGTCGACCATCAGCAGCATGCCGTCCCGTTCCACCGTCGGCCGCATGCCGGCGAAATAGAGCGGAACGATCGGCACGTCGTTCAACTGGATGTACTGCCAGACGTCGAGCTCGGTCCAGTTGCTGATCGGGAAGACGCGGATGCTCTCGCCCTTGTTCTTGCGGGCGTTGTAGAGGTTCCACAGTTCAGGCCGCTGCTTCTTCGGGTCCCAGCCGTGGGTCGCCGTGCGGAAGGAGAAGATACGCTCCTTGGCGCGGGATTTCTCCTCGTCGCGCCGCGCGCCGCCGAAGGCCGCGTCGAAGCCGTATATGTCGAGCGCCTGCTTGAGCCCCTCGGTCTTCCACATGTCGGTGTGGAGGGCGCCATGGTCGAAGGGGTTGATCCCCCGCGCCTTGGCCTCGGGGTTCTGATAGACCAGCAGCTCCATGCCGCTGTCCTTGGCCATCCGGTCGCGCAGCTTATACATTTCCTGGAACTTCCAGGTCGTATCGACGTGCAGCAGCGGGAAGGGCGGCGGCGAAGGATAGAAGGCCTTCCGCGCCAGGTGCAGCATCACCGCGGAGTCCTTGCCGACCGAATACATCATCACCGGCTTCTCCGCCTCGGCGACGACCTCGCGCATGATGTGGATCGCCTCGGCCTCGAGCCGTTCCAGATGGGTCAGTGTCTTCATAAGCTCAAACTCTCCGCAGGTCGCGCGGCCGGATCGGCCGCGCCCGCAATAAATGCTGTCGGGGCACCGGAATTACCCCGGCATCCACTAGGAAGTATAGGTGGCAGCCAACCGACTTTCAGCGTCGGCTATCTCGGCTTTCAACCACATTGTTTCGCTTAGGTTGGTTCCTGGGGCGGTGGCTGCAAGTTTTTCGAGCGCCGCCTGCCTGACGGCAAGGGCGCCGCCATGGGCCGGTTCCGCCGACAGCGCGATCTCGACCAGATGCAGCGCCTCAAGCGGGCGGCCCTGATCGACATGCCGCCGGGCGCGATCCGCCAGGGGCGCGGCGCCGCCGGCGAGCTCGACGATGTCCCTGTCCACCGAGGATCGCCGGGAGCCGTACAGGGCCGTGGTGCCATCCTCGAAATGGAACCAGCCGGCGTTCTCTTCCCATATGGCGCGGACCACCCAGGCGGTCTTGCCGTGGAACTCGCCGATCACCAGCGATTCCGGCAGGGCGACGGTCCGCATCAGCTCGTCGACGGTCCTGCCGGCGTTCATGCCGGCAATAGTCTCCTGCTCAAGGTAGGAGACGGCGGCGTGCATCCGGTCGAGATCGGCGCGAATCTGGTCCGCTCCGCGAATCGGCTCGCCATGGCCGGTGATCACCAGCTCCGGCTCCAGCGCGCGGACCGCCTCGACCGACTTCAGATAGGCGCGGACCAGACGGGGCTTGTCGCCGCGGATGGTGACCAGATTGGGCATCGCCCGCCACACCGGGCCGAACAGATTGCCGGTAAACACGGTCCGCTCGTCCGGCATCCAGACAAACACCGCGCACAGGGTCTCGCCGCCCGGCGTCTTGACCACCTCGAAGCGACGACCGCCCTGCTCGAAGCGATAAAGGTCCGCCACCTCGATATCCGGCTTCACCACCGGCGGCGTGGGCGGCGGCCCGCTCCGCCGCGTCATCGAGGCCCACAGCTTGCCTGACCGACGGCCGAGGAACGGCGCCAGGCGATCGAAATAGTCGGCGGTTTCGGTGAAGCCCGCCCCGGCGATCACCGCGGTCGCCGCTTCCTTCTGTTCGGGCAGGGCGCCGTAGTGATCGGCATGCGACTGGGTCAGCAGGATGCGGCGCAGCGGGCCGGTGCGATGCGGCGCGAACAGCGCCCTGTTGCGCTCGCCATTGCCGATGAAGCCGGTGTTGACCAACAGGTCGCCGTCGCCGGTGGTCACCAGATAGGCGTTGGAGATGTCCTTGACCATGAAGATGGTGTCGGTGATCGCTTCCGCCTCGGTCTGGCCCTGACCGGCCATCACCAGGGCGCCGAGCGGCGTCTGTTTGTCGGCGACGCTCATGGCCTGGCCCCTTCGAAGGCGATCATCACCTTGGCCGACTGCGGCGTGGCGGCGATGCCGAGGCCTTCCAGCACCCGGTCGAACGGCAGGGTATGGCTGATCAGGGCGGCGATCTTGTCGCGCAGGCGGGGCATCGCGGCGATCACATCCGGCATTTCCGTCGGATAGCCCACGGCGGTGGTGATGGTCATCTCCGTAGTCAGCATCTGCCCGGCCGGAAGCTCGATGGGCTTCATATAGGCGGCGGTGATGACATGGCGTGCATGGGTTTTGGCCAGCATCACCACATCGCCGAGGATCGAGGGGGCGCCGGCCGCGTCGATATAGGCGTCGGTGGCGGACTTCTCCCGGCCGAAGACCATCTCCGTGCCATGGATCTCCTTGATCCGGGCGGCGACATTCTCCTTGCCGGGATTGATGGTGTGGGCCCCCAGCGCGCGCGCCCGCTCCAGCCGCTCTTCGGCCAGGTCCAGGGCGATGACATCCTTGCAGCCCCGATCGACGGCCCACATCACCATGCCCAGCCCGATCGGGCCACAGCCGAAGATGACGATCCGGTCGCCGGCCTTGGCCTGCGCCCGGTTGACCCCGTGCAGCGCCACCGACAGCGGCTCGCACATGGCGGCGACTTCATAGGAGATGCCGGCCGGAATCGGCAGCAGGCTGTCGCCAAGCCGCGCCTCCCGCACCAGCAGTTCCTCGGTGAAGGCGCCCTCCGGGCCGCCGCTGCCGATGAAGCTGGGGGTCATCATCGGATTGATGATCACCGGCTGGCCAATCGAGACCCCCTTCACCTCGGAACCGACGATCATGATCTCGCCGGCCCCTTCGTGGCCGAGGGCGGTCGGCTTGCCGGGGCCGGGGATGCCGCCATTCTTGATATAGGAGAGGTCGCTGCCGCAGATGCCGCAGGCCTTCATCCGGACGACCACGTCCTTGGGGCCGGGCTCGGGGCGCTGGTAGCTGTCGAGTCGGACATCGTTGACGTCGTGGATGTTCAGGAGGTGCATGGGGGGGCTGGCTCCGGTCACATCGGTCGAACCATATAGCCGCCGTCGACCGTGATGGTCTCGCCGGTCAGGAAGGATGAGGCGTCGCTGGCCAGGAAAGCGCCGATGCCTTCGAAGTCCTCGGGATAGCCAGCCCGGCCGATCGGCGTGCGCTGGGCGAACATGTCGATCACATGCTCGGCGCCGGCCATCATGCCGGTGACGATGAAGCCGGGGGCGATGGTGTTGGCGCGGATGTTGTACTTGCCGAACTCCACCGCCATGCCGCGGATGATCGCGCCGAGCGCGCCCTTCGAGGCGGCATAGTTCTGGCGGCCCGCCAGGCCCTGGAACATCGACAGGCTGCCGCAGCCGACCAGGCTGCCGCCGCGGTCGCCCGCCTCGGCCCGCTTGACCATCGCCCGGGCGCCCTCCCGCAGGGTGTAGAAGGTCCCGTGAAGGTTCAGATTGAGCAGGTCGTGCCACTCCTCGGTCGGCATATCGAGCAGGGCATGCTGCTTGGCCGAGCGGCCGGAATTGGCGAAGACGCAGTCGATTCGGCCCATGTCGGCGATCAGCCGGTCATAGCCGGCGATGACCTGCTCCTCGGAGGTGACATCGACCTGATAGGTCTCGACCCGGCCGGCGCCGCAGTCGAGCAGGTCCTTGGCGGCCTCCGCATTGCGTTCGGCGTTGCGCGCCCAGATGACGATGTCGCCGCCCACCTTGGCGACGCCGCGGGCGAAGCCCAGGCCGATGCCGCTGTTGCCGCCGGTGACCAGGGTCACCTTGCCCGTGCAATCGAAAAGTCCCTTGTTCATCAATATCCTCCGTCGCGCCCTTGTTTCGCCGGGCCGATCCATGCGGCGAATGTCCAGCAGACCCCGGGCGGTCGCAATTGACCTGACTATCGACATCCGGCCGTTTTAGTGTCAGATGGCCAAAGGCGAACAAGGGGCGATGTCCGGCGGGGAGGTCGCTGCGGATGCGGACGGACGTCTATACCGAGACGGTCTTCGAGGCCGAGATGGCCATACCGCATGGCCATGCCCGCATCATGCGCTTCACCAACGCCCAGCCCACCAACCACATCTTCCGCCGCGGCGATCACTACTGGCTCGACCTTTGCCTGACGCCGCGGCCCGAACAGGCGAGGGGCTGCTACTCCGAACGCTGGGGCCCTCACCGGTTCGAGCGGCTGGGTGAAATCTTCCTCGTTCCGCCCGGCGAGGCCCTGCATGTCCGCACCGAGGCGGGCGAGACCCAGGCGTCGATCGTCTGCGAAATCCAGGCCCAGGCGGTCGACCGATGGCTGGACGGGGGGCTGGAATGGACCGACCGGCGCCTCGCGGGCGGGCTGGACATCGTCCACCCCCATATTCGCTCCTGCCTGTCCCGCCTCGCCCAGGAGGTGCGCCGGGGCGGCATCGGCAGCGAAACCCTCGCCGCGTTGATCGCGGGCCAGCTGGCCATCGAGGTCGCCCGCTACTGCGAGGCCATCGCCGAGGGGCCGATCACCGGCGGGCTGGCGTCCTGGCGCCTGCTGCTGATCGACAGGCGGCTGCAAGGCGGCGGCCCGCCGCCTTCGCTTGAAGAACTGGCCGGGCTTTGCAACCTGTCGATCCGCCAGCTGACCCGCGGCTTTCGCTCCAGCCGCGGCTGCACCATCGGCGACCATATCGCCCAGACCCGCATCGAGATGGCCAAGCGTCTTCTGGCGTCGGAGGGCAGCGTCAAGTCGATCGCTTTCGCCCTGGGCTTCGAGTCGCCCTCCAGTTTTTCCCACGCCTTCGGCCGGGCCACGGGCGTCACCCCGCTGCGTTTCCGCCAGCGGCGACTGCGAAATCCCGCCTGAGGCCTTATGGCCGGCCGTCGATAGATTGGCCGGTTGACGACAGGTATCGGCGTTGGCCCATGCCGGCGGCCTGCCCATGATGTCGGCAAAACAGAATGTGAGGGAATGCCGTGAGCCAGCCGCTCGTCGCCGATGCGCTGATCGAACAAGCCATGCAGAAGACCGGGCTGGACCGGTTCGATTCCGAGTCCTACCGCGAGGGGCTGGATATCCTGCTCGCCGACTACAATTCCAGCGACCATCCCGAGCCGCTGATCGCGCGGATGAGCGGCAACCTGGTCCAGATGCTCGCCGATCGGCTGGCGACCACCGACTATCTGGCCGGACGGCCGGACCTGCTCAGCCGCCCGATCGACCGTCCGCTGTTCGTGTTCGGCATGCCGCGCACCGGCACCACCCTGCTCAGCAATCTGCTGGCCTGTGATCCGGCCCGCCGATCCGCCCTGACCTGGGAGATCGAGCAGCCGGTTCCGCCGGCGACGACGGCGACACTGAAGAGCGATCCGCGCGCCATCGCCAAGCTGGCCCAGGAGAAGGCGATGCTGGCCGCCCGCCCGGAAATGGGGAAATACTACCGCAACTCGGCGGTCTACCCGAACGAGTGCATGTTCTTCATGATGCACGACTTCAAGGCCCTGGCCTATGAGTCCCGCGGCCGGCTGCAGACCTATCGCGACTGGCTGTTCTCGACCGACATGACGTCGACCTACCAGTATCACAAACGCTTCCTGCAGCTGCTCCAGGCCGATGCGCCGGGCGCCTGGAACCTCAAGATGCCCAGCCACGCCCTATGGCTGGAAACCCTGCTGGCCACCTACCCCGACGCCCGGCTGGTGTGGGCGCATCGCGACCCCTTCACCGCCACCAGTTCCTTCTGCAGCATCCTTTCGATGGCCCATATGGGCTATACCGGCAGGATCGACCACGAATGGCTGGGCGAGGACTGTTCGTACCAGGCCGTGCTGCATCTCGACCGGATCATGGATACGCGGGAGAAGCTTGGCCACGACCGGATCGTCGACCTCCACTATGCCGACGTCACCCGCGACCCGATGGGCGCGATCCGCAAGCTCTACGCCGACCTCGGCGACAGCCTGACTCCCGAGGCCGAGGCGGCGATGCTGACCTGGCTGGCCGAGAACCCGCAGGGCAAGTTCGGCAAGCACGAGTATAACCTTGAGCAGTACGGCCTGTCCGTGGACGGACTGGCGCCCCGTTTCGAACGCTATCTCTCGCAGTATGACGTCGCGCGTGAGGGCTGAGCCATGAGCACCGGCCGCCATTATCAGAACGCCTATGTGACGCGGAACGTCGACAAGGCGGTCGCCGAATTCCAGCAACATGCCGACGTCCGGGCGGTCATGGCCTTCGAGGTTCCCGTCAAGGTCTGGACGCCCAGGGGCGAAGGCGCCGGCCTGCAGAAGCTCGCCTTCGTCTGGGTCGGGGACCTGAACTACGAGCTGATCGAGCCCAAGGAAGGCGATGTCCTCGCCATCTATCGCGACGCCCTGGCGGCGGATGACCGCCTGGTCTTTCACCATGTCTGCCACGTCGTCGACGACTGGGAGGCGCTGATGGCGCGGGTCGAGCGGCAGCCCTTCCCGGTCGTGCTGAAGGGCGGCACGCCGGGGATGCTGGAGTTCGTCTATGTCGATACCCGGCCCTGGCTGGGCCACTACACCGAGTATGTCTGGATGGTCCCCGATCGCTGGGCGGCGATGGGTGGACGGTGAGCCTCGCCGCCGGACTGCTTTCCCGGTCCGCCCTCCGCGGCCCGGGCCGGGTCCCCGGGGGAGAGGGCCCGACGGCCCCAACCTGAACCAGGGAGAAGAGACATGCTGACGGCCGGTCGATATGGAACCCGTGATCTGGCGCGGGCGCGCACCTTCTATGATCCGATCGCGCAACTGCTCGGCGCCGTCCTGGCCTTCGAACGCCCCGGCCTGGCCGCCTACAAGGGACCCGACGGCGGGATGTTCCTGATCGGCACGCCGTTCCAGGGAGAAGCCTCGATCGGCAACGGCAGCCAGATGGGCTTCGCCGCCGCCAGCCGCGCGATCGTCGATGCGGTCCATGCCAAGGCGATCGAACTGGGCGGCGCCTGCGAAGGCCCGCCGGGCCTGCGCGGTCCCGATCCCGACGGCTTCTACGGAGCCTATTTCCGCGACCTCGACGGCAACAAGCTGGTGGTCTTCCGGATGGGCCCGGCCTGAGTTCAGGACGGACCCGCCGGTCGGGAAGCCGTCCCAACCTCTGGGCGAGCCCGGGGCCGCAAATGGGCTGGGAACCGACGCCGGCTGGCGCTCCAGCGGCCTCGCCGCCGATAACAATGCCCGGCCCGGCGGGCCGCAATCGCCGCCGCGATATCTACCGCCCGGCCCCACGGCGGGCCTATCCCTAGGTCACCGCGGGTCTAAAGATGGTGGAAACAGCACCTGCGGCGGTAGCATTGCATGAGCGATGTCGTCCGACGGGTGGAGGGGGAGGACCACCGTGAGATCAATCTACGTCAATGCCTTGAGGGGCGTGAGTCTGGTGGCGCTGATGGCGCCGATGGCGGCCTTCGCCCAGACGCCGGCTGCCCCCAGCGAGCCGCCTGCGCCCTCCGCCGCGGAAGCGCCGGTCAACAGCATCAGTGAAGTCATCGTCACCGCCCGCCGCAAGGACGAACGCCTCCAGGACGTTCCGATCTCGATCGCCGTGGTCACCCCGCAGTCGCTCGACAACGCCAACGTCGTCAACGCCTCCGACCTCTCCCGGGTGGTCCCGGGCCTCGTCGCCAACGAGCGTTTCGGCGCCGACAACGCCTCCTTCGCCATCCGCGGCTTTACCCAGGAGCTGCGCACCACGCCCTCCGTCGGTGTCTATTTCGCCGACGTCGTGGCGCCCCGGGGCGCGACCCCGGTCACTTCCGGCGACGGCGCCGGCCCAGGCTCCTTCTTCGACCTGCAGAACGTCCAGGTCCTGCGGGGGCCGCAGGGAACCCTGTTCGGCCGCAACACCACCGGCGGCGCGGTGCTGCTGGTGCCGCAGCGCCCGACCTACGACCTGGAAGGCTATGTCGAAGGCTCGGCCGGCAACTATGACATGAAGCGGATCCAGGGCGTGCTTAACGTCCCGATCGGCGAAATCGCCCGCGCCCGCTTCGGCGTCGACCATCAGTCGCGGGATGGATACTTCAAGAACATCTCCCCGACCGGTCCGGACAGCTTCTCCGATCTCGACTATACGGCGTTGCGCGCCAGCCTGATCGTCGACCTGCCGTTCGACATCGAGAACTATACGGTCCTCAGCTACACCGACTCCGAGAACAGCGGGACCGTATCGCAACTCTTCGCCTGTAATCCGGCGGGTGGATCCCTGCCCAGCGTCAGCCGGCAGCTTTGCCCGGCGTCGCTGCCGACGGGGGGGGACTTCTATGATGTCCAGAACTCCGTGCCGGATCCGCGCAGCGAGATGAAGCAATGGCAGGCCATCAACACCACGACCTGGAAGGCCTCTGACAACCTCACCATCAAGAACATCTTCGCCTTCTCGAACCTGACGTCGACCCTCGTCAGCCCGGTCGTGGGCACTGATTGGGATATCGCCGACATCACCACCTCGTTGTTCGGCGCGCCCTGGGCCCCCGGCAAGAGCCCGGGAACCAGCCCCCATCGCTTCATCGTGCAGATGTCCGGCGTGGTTCCGGGCATTCCCACGGTCGCTCAGGACAGCATGATCGAGGAGCTGCAGTTCCAGGGCAGCGCCTTCGACAGCCGCTTCACCTGGCAGGGCGGCGTCTACTACGAGCACAGCAAGCCCTCGGAGACCCAGGGCGGGCAGTCCATCGGCTCGCTGCTCTGCGACTACAGCACCATCGGCAAGGACCCGAGCCAGTTCCGCTGCGCCGACACCAACTACATCGTCGCCCGGGCCAGCGGCTTGCCGCAGGCGACCGCGACGTCGATTTCGCGCGGCGTGGTCAACCGGGCCATCGGCTGGACCGAGTTCGAGAACAAGGCCCTCTACGCCCAGGGCTCCTTCAAGATTTTGGAGAACCTGAGCGTCACCGGCGGCATCCGCTATACCTGGGATGAGTCGAACGGCCGGATGCAGTCGGTCAACTACTTCTTCAACCCGACGGGCCTTGTGGATGGCGTGCCCTTCGGCGACGCCTCCACCGCCAATGACCTGGTCGGGTACAGCTCCATCGCCTGCGGCGACACCACCCTGGCCTATGCCGGGAACATCGACAACTGCGTCGTCAAGATGAACCAGAAGAGCGAGGCGCCGACCTGGCTGCTGGGCGTCGACTACCACCCGATCGAGGACATCCTGCTCTACGGCAAGTACAGCCGCGGCTATCGTCAGGGCGGCGTCAACATCGCCAGCGTGCGTGGGGGCTACACCTACGAGCCTGAAAAGGTCGACACCTATGAAGTCGGCGCCAAGACCAGCTTCAGGGGCCCCTTGCCCGGCACCTTCAACGTGTCGCTCTTCTACAACGACTTCAGCGATCAACAGATCCAGGAGGGCCTGCTGCCGGCCGGCGGGGTTGGCACCACGGCGATCGTCAATGTCGGCGCCTCGACCATCTATGGCCTTGAAGCGGACGCGAACGTTCAACTGTTCGAAGGCTTCACGGTCAGCGGCTCCTACACCTATCTGAACACCAACTTCGACGAGGTCGTGGATCCGCTCACCGCCAGCGATCCCCTCTGTGGCGGCCGTCCCTCGTTCCGCGGCGTCTGCATTCTGGGCGGCACAACGGCGGCGATCGAAGGGTTCCCGACGACCTTCTCTCCGGAGAACCAGTTCGCTCTGACGGCGACCTACCGTCTGCCCACGCCGGACAGCATCGGCAAGATCGAGATTTCGGCCTCCTACAACTACTCGGCCGAGTATCTCGCCCTGATGCCCTATAACAAGGACCCGTCGCTGCCTGGGGCCGTCCGCAACCCCTATGCGGAGGTGCCGTCCTTCGAAACCGTCAACCTGAACGTCAACTGGGGCCATATCGGCGGCTCCAATGTCGACGGGGCGATCTTCGTCACCAATTTGCTTGACGAGGAATACTATACCTTCGTCGCCGGCCAATATAGCTCGAGCGGCTTCGAGTACCGTCAGCTCGGTCGACCGATGACGGCTGGTCTGCGCCTCCGCTATAGCTTTTAGAGGCGATCTCTGCATGGCGCCCATCCTTCGGGATGGGCGCCTTTTTCTATTCCCGGCGGAACCGCCGGATCCGCGTACGAACTGTCCTCACTCGGCGGTCTTCCCGCCGCCGGCGACCTGATACAGCGCGAAACTTCAGCGCCTGCGACCGCGCGGCCGTCAGGCGCGAGGGACGCTATTGAGCGGCGCCCCGGATGGTCCTAGATGCTGAACATTTCAGGGGGTTCTCCCTGAGCCTATGGACGGCGCCGGGCAGACTGCTGATGTCCTTCCAGGAAATTGGGGAAACGCTATGACGAAGGTCCGGACGCGCCGGCCCCGGGACCCCGTTGGCACGCGCGAGGTCATCCTGGCGGCGGCGCGCACGGTCCTGGCCAAGGACGGTCCCGAAGGAATCAGTGTTTCAGCGGTGGCGACCCTGGCGGGCGTCAACCGGGGGACCGCCTATCAGCATTTCCAGTCGCGTGAAGAGTTGATCCTGGCGACGACGAAATCGGTGTCGGACCAGCTGTTCCATGCCGCGTTCGGCGATGCCGAAACCGCCAGTCAAAGGCGCCTGGAAGACGTCGATATCATGCGGCTGACCACCATCCTGGCGGACTTCGCTGTCGATAATCCCATGCTCTGCCGCATCTGGTTCCTGCAGCTGCTCGCCTCTGACGAGCCCGCCCAGGACCCCTTCTGGCGGGAGTATGTGGGCTCGTTCCATCGCTTTACCCAATCGGAGATGGCCAAGTCCGGGATCGACAGCGAAGTCTTCTCGCTCATGCTGTTGGCGGGTAATTTTCTGTGGCCGGTATGGGCCAAGTCGCACGAAAAGAGCCCTGCGGATCGCCGCGAGTTGGCCCGTCGCTTCGCGCGGGAGAGCGTCCGCCTTTCGCTCTACGGAACGATTCGGGAGGAATGCTTCCCCGAAATCGTCGCTCAGTTCCCCGATCCCCGTCCGGCGGCCGAGGGAAAAAAGAGTTCGGTCCGCGCCCTGTAGCGGGGGGGCGATGAATCGCTTCCCACCCATGATTTCGGGTGACCCGGCCGGGCGATCGTAGGAAGTCTCGCAGCTGAAATTGCAACTTTGGCCGTCCCGCCAAGGCAAGGCGGCTGCGCCTCGCAGGAAGGACGCGCCATGCGGGACCCGAGGTGAGGCAAGATGTTTTCAGCCATTCTGATCGAAAAGACCGAGGCCGGCCAGACCGTGGCCGTGACCCAGGTTGACGAAAGCCAGCTGCCCGATGGCGATGTCACGATCGATGTCGAATTCTCGACCCTCAACTACAAGGACGGCCTTGCCATAACCGGCCGCTCGCCGGTCGTTCGCAAGTTTCCGATGGCCCCGGGCATCGACCTGTCCGGCACGGTGCGCGAGTCCCAGCATCCCGACTGGAAGGCCGGCGACAAGGTGGTGCTGAACGGCTGGGGGGTGGGTGAAACCCATTGGGGCGGCCTGGCCCAGGTCGCGCGGCTGAAGGGTGACTGGCTGGTGCCGTTGCCTGAAGCCTTCTCTCCCCGGCAGGCGATGGCGATCGGCACGGCGGGCTACACCGCGGCCCTCTGCGTCGAGGCTCTGGTCAAGGCCGGCGTGACGCCCGAACAGGGCGAGGTGCTGGTGACCGGCGCGACCGGCGGTGTGGGCAGCGTCGCGGTGGCGTTGCTGAAGAAGGCGGGATTCACCGTCGTCGGCTCGACCGGAAAGGCCTCCGAGGCCGACTACCTGAAACAGCTGGGCGCCGACGCGATCATCGATCGCGCCGAGCTCTCCGCGCCCGGCAAGCCGCTTCAGAAGGAGCGCTGGGCAGGGGTGGTCGACTCGGTCGGCAGCGCCACGCTCGCCAATGTCTGCGCCCAGACCCGTTACGGCGGGGCTGTGGCGGCCTGCGGTCTGGCCCAGGGTGCGGATTTTCCCGCCACCGTCATGCCCTTCATCCTGCGCGGCGTCCGCCTGCTGGGTGTCGACAGCGTGATGGCGCCCAAGGCGGCCCGCCTGCTGGCCTGGTCGCGGCTGGCCCGGGATCTCGACCCGTCCCTGCTGGATGTCATCGCCACTGAAATTGGTCTCGGCGAAGCCATCGCCGCCGCCGCCGATCTGCTTGATGGCAAGGTGCGCGGCCGCGTCCTCGTCGATGTGAACCGCTAGGAAGGGCTGAGGATATGTCTGACACTGAAACAACGGTCACCATGGACCTCTCGGACGTCGAGCCCCGCGTCGGCGGCTTGATCGGCGGCGGCCAGATCCGCGATCCCCTGGCCCCAAGCGACCTTCGCCGCTGGGTGATGGCCATGGACTATCCCAACCCCATCCACTGGGACCCGACCTTCGCGGTCAATACCAAGTTCGGCGGCCTCATCGCCCCCCAGTCCATCGCCGTCGCCATGGACTATGGCCATGGCTGCGCGCCCGCCTGCGTCGGCTTTATCAAGGACTCCCACCTCATCTTCGGCGGCGAGGAATGGTGGTACTATGGCGCGCGCATCCGGCCGGGTGATCACCTGACCCAGCAGCGTCGCTTCCACGACTACAAGGTCACCGACACCAAGTTCGCCGGCCCGACCATGTTCTCACGCGGCGATACCCTGCACTACAAGCAGGACGGTTCGCTGGTCGCCAAATCGCGCTCGACCGCCATCCGCTACCTCAAGGAAGAGGCCGAAAAGCGCGGCATGTACGACGGCATGATCGGCGAGTTGAAGACCTGGAAGCCGGACGAACTGGCCGCCGTCGACAAGGTCCGCTTCGACTGGCTGATGTCCAATCGGCTTGGCGTCTCGCCGCGCTGGGAAGAGGTCCAGGTCGGCGACAAGCTGCTGCGCCGGGTGCTCGGCCCCCATACCAAGGCCAGTTTCGCCACGGAATATCGCGCCTTCCTGTTCAATATCTGGGGCAGTTTCGAATGGGTCGCCCCGGAGGGGGTCAAGGATCCCTGGGTCTATCAGGACCCGGGCTGGGCCGAGGGTTTCGGATTCGACGAGGAGGGGGCCTTCATCGACCCCCGCAAGCGTGACGGCCTCTATCTGGGCCCGTCGCGCGGTCACGTCGATGACCAGAAGGCCGGCGAGGTCGGCATGAGCCGGTCCTATGGCTACGGCGCCACCATGCAGGCCTGGGCGACCGACTACCTGGCCTATTGGGCCGGCCACGACGGTCTGGTCCGCTGGATCAAGTCCGACTTCCGCGGCCCGGCCTTCGAGGGCGATGTCACCTATTTCGACGCCGAGGTGGTGGAGAAGCGGGAAACCAGCGAATGGGGTCTCCCCCTGGTTCGGGTGGTCCTGACTCTTTCCAACCAGGACGGCATGGTGCTGGTCAAGACGACCGCCGACGTCGAGCTGCCGCTGGCGTGACGGTGGCGACGGGCGCGATGGGCCGGGGGCTGTGATATGACCGATCGACCGCTTTCGATCATCTCCGGCCCGCCTCTTGCCGAAGAGGCGGGTCTGGGCGCCCTGACCCTGGGCGGCTGGCTTGCCGAGGTCACCGGCCGTTTCGGCCCACGTGAAGCCCTGGTCCTGCACGAGGCCGGCGGCGTCATCCGCTGGACCTACGACGAACTGTGGGACCGCGCCAACGAGGTCGCCCGGGCGCTGCTCGCCTGCGGCGTGGGCAAGGGGACGCGGGTCGGGGTGTTGATGACCAACCGGCCGGAATTTCTTTCCGCCGTGTTCGGCGTCGCCCTGGCCGGCGGCGTGGCCACGACCCTCAGCACCTTTTCCACCCCCGCGGAACTGGAGCATCTGCTTTCGTCCTCGGCCTGTTCGGTGCTGTTGCTGGAACGCCATGTCCTGAAGAAGGACTTCGCCGCCATGGTGACGGCGCTGGAGCCCTCCATCGCCCTGGCCAGGCCCGGCGGCCTCGCCGCCCCGAAATTTCCCTTCCTTCGCCATATCGCCTCCATCGGCGGCGGCGGCGGGGCGATCGAGGATTGGGACGCCTTCCTGGCGCGCGGCCAGGCGGTTTCCCGGGATCTCGTGGTCGCGACGGCCGCGGCCGTGACGCCGGCCGATCCCGGCGTGCTGTTCTTTTCCTCCGGGTCGACGGCCAAGCCCAAGGGCATCCTCAGCGCCCATCGCGGCGTGTCGCTGCAGCTCTGGCGCTGGAAACGCTACTATTCGGCCGGCGACGACGTGCGGATCTGGTCGGCCAACGGTTTCTTCTGGTCGGGCAATTTCGGCATGGCGATCGGCGGCGGCCTGTCCAGCGGCGGCGCCCTGGTCCTGCAGCCAACCTTCCAGGCGGAAGAGGCGCTCGCCCTGATGCAGGCTGAGAAGGCGACCATGGCCGTCGCCTGGCCGCATCAATGGGCCCAGCTGGAAGCGGCGTCGAACTGGAACGACGTGGACCTGTCCACCCTCAAATATGTCGATGCGCGGACCCCGCTCGGGCGTCATCCGACGGTCAGGACCGACTGGCGCGAACCCATGGCCGCCTACGGCAACACCGAGACCTTCACCATCAGCGCCATCTATCCGTCGGGGACCTCTGAAGAAGAGATCGCCGGCAGCAGCGGCAAGCCCCAGCCGGGCGGCGTGTTCAAGATCGTCGATCCGCTGACCGGCGAAACCGTGCCGGTCGGCGAGCGCGGCGAGATCCTGGTCAAGGGCCCGACCCTGATGCTGGGCTATATCGGCACGCCGCTGGACGAAACCCTCGACCCCGAAGGCTTCTTCCGCACCGGCGACGGCGGCTATGTGGACGCGGTCGGGCGGCTCTACTGGGAAGGGCGGCTCAACGACATCATCAAGACCGGCGGGGCCAACGTCTCGCCGATCGAGATCGACACCGTTCTGAAGCATTGCCCGGGCGTCAAGGTGACCCAGACGGTCGGGGTGCCGCACGAGACCCTGGGAGAGCTGGTGGTCGCCTGTATCGTTCCACACGAGGGCGCGGTGCTGGACGAGGCGGCGGTGCAGGCCTTCGCCAAGCAGCAGCTGGCCAGCTACAAGGTCCCGCGCCGGGTGCTGTTCTTCACCGAGGACGACCTGCAGCTGACCGGCAGCGCCAAGGTCAAGACCGCCGACCTCAAGGCGGCGGTGGTGAAACGGCTGGACGCGGAAGCGTGACCGGCCTCGCTGACCCGGTGCAGGCCATCCAGAACCTGAAGGCCCGCTATTGCGCCGTCGCCGACAGCGCGGCCGGCGATCCCGAAGGCGCGCGCCGGGCTTTCGGCGCGATCTTCATGCCGGACATAGTCGCCGACTACGGCTACGGCCCGATGCATGGCGCGGACGCCCTCGGCGACTTTCTCTGCACGGCGATCGCCGCCGGCTCGGAATGGGTGCTGCATATGATTCACTCGCCGATGATCGAGATCACCGGAGAAACGGCCCGGGGCGACTGGACGGTGATGGCCCATCTCAAGCGCCGCGCCGGCGGTCAGGTGGACGTGGTCCTCGGCCGCTACGCCGACGAATTTCGCCTGACGCCCGAAGGCTGGCGGATCACCCGCGTGACCTTCAGCCGGCTGACCTAGAGCGCAAGGACCGCAGACCATGACCAATCGCTTTTCAGGCAAGACCGTCCTGATCACCGGCTCCGCCGGCGGTCTGGGCCGCGCCTATGCCCTGGCCTTCGGTCGCGAGGGCGCCCACCTCATCCTGGCCGACATCAACGAGGCCGGCCTGGCCGAGAGCAAAATCGCCGTCGAAGAGGTCGGCGGCAGCGCGGAAATCCATCGGCTGGATATGGCCATCGAGGCCGAGATCGAGGCCTTCGGCGCCGCTATCCTGGCCCGTCACGAGCGGCTGGATGTGCTGATCAACAACGCCGGCCTGCACGCGGGAGAAATCGCCCGCGGCTTCTTTGGGCTTGGCCAGGCGAAATGGCAGTATTTCTTCGCCGTCAACACCATCGGGCCGATGCTGCTGGCCGAGGCCCTGCGTCCGGCGCTGGCCAGGGCCAAGGGGCTGATCATCAACAAGTCCTCGATGGCCAGCTACAATCCGGCCACAGCCTATGGGATCACCAAGGCGTCCCTGAACGTCTTCACCCACGCCATGGCCGTGCAGTTCGGGGCCGATGAGATCCGCTGCGTCGGCATCGCCCCCGGCCTGATGCAGACCGAAGGCGCCCGCGGCGGCGTCGCCGACGACACCTGGGAGCGGCTCAAGGGCATGCAGTCGGTCAAGCGTCAGGGGACGGCCGAGGATATCGCCAACCTCGGCGTCTTCCTCGCCTCGCCCGAGGGCGGCTTCATCAACAACCAGATCATCCTCTGCGACGGCGGCAACCAGATGCGCGGGTTCCGGATTTGACCGGGCAGGCCAGCTTCGCCGACTGGCTGGCGGTCGCCAACCTCAAGGCCCGCTACTGCCGCTTCCTCGACACCAAGGATTGGCAAGGCTACGCCAGCCTGTTCACGCAGGATGTGGTCATCGACACCACCGGCTCCGGCGGTCCCCGCCTGGAAGGGCGCGAGGCGGCCATCGCCAGCATCCGCGCCTCGCTCGACACCGCCACCACCGTCCATCAGGTGCACAGTCCGGAGATCGAGATCGACGGGGATGAGGCGCGCGCCGTCTGGGCCATGCAGGATCGGCTGACCTGGCCGGGCGGCCGCCGGCTGGACGGCGCCGGCCACTATCATGAACGCTATGTCCGCCGGGATGGAGGCTGGAAGATCGCCGAGTCCCGCCTGACTCGGCTGTTCCTGGAAATGCAGGCGCCGGGCTAGCCCGCCGGCCGATCAAAAAGCGCGCACGCGATGTGGGTTTGGCGCTCCGCCCCCCCGAGGCGATGCTAGGGTCGGCCAAAGAGCGCCAGACCGGGCCAGGCCAGACCGCGCCAGCCTGCGGAACGCCGGAAGAGAGTCGCATGAGCCTGTACACCACCCTCCATCTGCACAACGTCCCCGCCGGCCGCGAGGCGGACTACGCCCGATGGTTCGACGGCGACCACGCCGAGGCGCTGACCCGGCTGCGCGGCTTCATCTCGGCGGATCGCTACCAGGTGACCCCCGAACAGATCATGCCCGACATTCCCCAGCCCTGGCGGTTCATGAGCGTCTATGAGTTCGACCTTCCGACGCCCGAGATCGACCTGCCGGCCCTCGGGCCCCTGCTGGCCGAGGCGCGCGACGCAGGGATGATCGACGACAGCGGCGAGACCGAGCGGATCCACAGCTACGCCATGTATTCGGACTGGGTCTTCAGCCCCAACCACCAGAAGGACCAGCCGTTTTCCGGCGTCAGCATCATCCTGGCCAACTTCGTCGCCGGCCGGGAGGCCGAGTATCACCAGTGGTACAACGAAGTGCATGGGCCGGAGGTCTCCCGGGTTCCCGGCAAGATCGCCATGAAGCGGGGTCGGCTGTCGCCAGTGCAGATCGAGCCCCGGCGCTATTGCCCGGGCAGCGACCTGGTGTTCTGCGCCCAGCAGACCGACGATCTGCTGTTCACCGTCAAGGACTTCAGCGCCCGGGCGCGCGGCGTCAGCCCCAGCGGCGTGGCCTTCCAGGACCGCTCCTCGGCCGGGTCCTTCGCCCGCACGGTTCACTATTTCAGCAAGATCAGCGGGACGAAATTCTGGCCCGGCGGCATCGCCTATGACGGCGACCTTTCCGTCTATCCCGCTGATTTCGCTCGGCCTGTCGCCTGAACGGTCGAACCATCGCTGACGCGATACGCTCGCCCCTTGCCGCGAGCGGGGAGGCGGGCGCAGTTAGCATCAGACAGATAGAGAGACAGTAACGCGGATGACCGGCAAAGTCGTCGTTGTGACAGGGGCGGGCGACGGGCTGGGGCGGGCGCTCGCCCGTCGCCTGGCGGCCGATGGCGACACCGTGGTGCTGCTCGGCCGGACCCTGGCCAAGGTCCAGAGTGTCGCCGAAGAACTGGGCCCGCCGCATTTCGCCGTGCAGTGCGACGTCGGAAATCCCGACCAGGTCCGCGCGGCGTTCGCGGCGATCGCTGAACGCCATCCCCGGATCGACGTGCTGATCAACAACGCCGGGATCTTCGAGCCCTTCACCCTGGCCGAGGCCAGCGACGACCAGGTTCTCGGCGCCCTGACCACCAACCTGGCCGGTCCGATCTTCTGCGCCCGCGCCGCCCTGCCGCTGTTCGCCGGCCGCGGCCACATCATCAATGTGACCAGTGAATCGGTGAATGTGCGGATGCCGATGCTGTGGATGTACGCCGGCGCCAAGACCGGGCTGGAGTTCATTTCCGACATGTGGTCCCGCGAGCTGGAGAGCGACGGGGTGCGGGTCACCGTGGTCCGGGCCGGCCAGATGATGGACGAGACCAAGACCGGCGCCCCCTGGCCGATGGACGTGGCCATGCGCTTTGCCCAGGAGAACGCCAAGGTCGGCCTGCACCTGCGGGAGCGGCCCATCTCCCACTACAACTCGGTCACCGACGCCTTCCGCGCGGTGCTCGACATGCCGGCCGACCTGCATGTCGCCATGGTCACCCTCAACGCCCGCAGGCGCTGAATTCCCAGACCCCTATCGACGCCCGTATCGACGTCAGACTGGAAACCCTCCCCATGACTAGCCTCCCCGACGCCAAGCTGTTCATCGAGGGCGTGCTGCGCGGCGCCGAAGGCGGCAAGACCTTCGATGTCATCGGTCCCTGGACCGGCGAGCCGGTGGGCGTCGCCGCCGACGCCTCGGCCGCGGATGTCGAGGCCGCCATCGTCGCCGCCCGCCGGGCCTTCGATTCCACCGACTGGTCGACCAATGTCGAAAAGCGGGTGGCCCTGGTCAAAAGGCTGCGGGAGCTGTTCGAGGCCAACCGGGACCGCCTGTCCGACCTCGCCCGGATCGAGGCCGGCGCCGCCCTGGGGGCCGTGGGCCGGGCCCATGTGGACATGGCCCTCGACGGCTGGGACGACTATCTGGCCGTCTTCCCCCACGTCCGCTGGGAGCGGGACTATGGCTCGCGCACCGGCTATGGCTTCGAGACCGTCCGCAAGGCGGTGTATGAGCCGATCGGGGTCGTCGCCGCCATCACACCGTGGAACGTGCCGCTCTACGTCAATGTCGGCAAGGTGGTCGCCGCTTTGCTCGCCGGCTGCACCCTGATCCTCAAGCCCGCGCCGGACACCCCCGGCATGGGCGCCATCTTCGGCGAACTGGCCCTGCAGGCCGGCTTCCCGCCCGGCGTGATCAACGTCGTCTTCGGCAGCGATCCGGCCCTGGCCGGCGAGATGCTGGTCAAGGATCCGCGCGTCGATCTGATCTCCTTCACCGGCTCGACCGGGGTCGGCAAGCGGATCATGGAACAGGGCGCGGCCACCCTGAAGCGTGTCTTCCTCGAACTCGGCGGCAAGTCGGCCAAGATCGTCCTCGATGACGCCCCCAACTTCGCCATGGAAGTGGCCACCGCCATGCTGGTCTTCCACGCCGGCCAGGGCTGCGCCGTCCACTCGCGCCTGCTGGTGCCGAAAAGCCGCTATGAGGAGGCCAAGGCCATCCTCAAACAGTCCTACGCCGGCTTCGGCGAAAACTGGGGCGTCTTCGACGATCCCAAACAGATCATGGGGCCGGTCATCTCCAAGCGGCAGATGGACCGCGTCATGTCCTACATCGAGCTTGGCCAGCAGGAGGGCGCCACCCTGGTCGCCGGCGGCCATGCCAGGCCGGACAAGGGGGGCGGCTTCTTCATCGAACCGACCTGTTTCGCCGATGTGACCAACGACATGCGGATCGCCCAGGAAGAGATCTTCGGGCCCGTCCTGGTGGTCATTCCCTTCGAGGATGACGAGGACGCCGTCCGTATCGCCAACGAGAGCGCCTACGGCCTGTCCGGCGGCGTCAGTTCGGCCAGTCTTGACCGCGCCATCGGCGTCGCCAAGCGCATCCGCTCGGGCTCGATCAGCGTCAACGGCGGCATGTGTATCGCCGGCGACATCCCCTTCGGCGGCTACAAGGCCAGCGGCGTCGGCCGGGAATGGGGCATCGAGGGCATCGAGGAGTTTCTCGAGACCAAATTGATTGCATGGCGGGCCGCCTGAGGCCCGTTCGGGGGCAACCCTGGACGGCTACCTACCCCTGGGCCGTCTCTGGGCCCTCCCCGGGCGATCATACGTTTGAAATAAAGCCCATTGGGGTTAGAGGATTCCAACCAACCCTATTGGCTGGGTATCAGGGGGATTGCTGGAGTGGAGTCGGGCGTGGGCGAGTCTGGAGAGGCCAGGACGGCGGCAAGGGCCAAGCCCGCCGCGGCGCCGCTCGCCGCCAGGCAGAGAAGCCACAACCTCAACGGCCAGCGGCTGGGCCGCAAGGGCCGTCACACCCGCGACCGCATTCTGGCGGCGGCCAATGAAGTGCTGGCGGGGCCCATCGACGTCCCGATCTCCTTGAGCGCGGTGGCCCGCCAGGCCGGCCTGGGGATGACCTCCCTCTATCTCTATTTCACCGACCTGACCGAGCTGCTTCTCGCCATCCTCGAACCCCTGGCCGCGGAGGCGGAGGCCGCCTATCTGGCCCATCTGCGGGAACGGTGGCCGGACGAAACCCTCAACGAACACTGCCTCGAATTCGTCACCGCGCTGCACGGCTACTGGACCAAGAACTCGGCAGTGCTCCACCTGCGCAACAGCATGTCGGACCAGCGCGACAAGCGAATGATGGCCAACCGGGTCCAGGCGGCGCTGCCGGTCATGTCCCTGCTGGTCGTGCAGATGGACCAGGACCCCCAGGTGGCCGGATCGCCCGCCGCCGGCATGGCCACGGTCCTCTATACCGGCATCGAGCGCGTCGTCACCGTGGCCACCGACCGCATCCTGCCCACCGTCCTCCCCGGCCAGTTCGCCCCCAATGTGCGAAACTTCCTCCGCTCGGAAGCCCGCCTGCTGGAACTCGGCATCCGCGACTTCCGCAACCTCGCCAAGTCGCAAACCCGCGACCCGGCCCAAGACCCCGCCCCGGCAACCGCGGAAGACTAGAGTTCAGCCTCCCTCCGGGCGCGACCTGAGCTCCTCCAGGGCCGATAGGCGTCCCCCGCCTTGATGGCTGAATCCTCCCCCAGGCGCAAAGCGCCGGTTTGGGGGAGGGGGACCGTCGCCGCAGGCGATGGTGGAGGGGGTCCCCACGACGGCCAGCCGCTGAACCTGCCTGACGCTCCCGCCGACGTCCGTTGAGGACCCCGTCAGCCGCTGCGGCCGCCACCTCCTCCAAACCGGGCGTTTCGCGCCTGGGGGAGGAACTCGGCTTCATGGAAGACGGCACAGACATCGCCCTGTAGCGAGCCTCAGCAGGGGTGGGTGAATCCAATAACCACATGGGGGATCGGCGGATTGCTCCGGCCGCGTACGCGTAAGCAGAAGGCCGCCGCCTCAGGCGCAAGCGTGCCAATGGCCTCGACTCTGACAGTTAGATTAGCCTACTATACCGCCGTCAGCTCGTTGGAGTGAGGAGGCATCCTCACCAACCGTCGCGCTGGCAATATCGCCGCGCTCCGCGCCAAAGTCGCCGCCAGCTTCCGGAGGAGGTTGTCAATTCACGGACTGTGTCCGTCACGAAATTGGCCGGGGAATGCACGCGACGCTATCGGAAGCGCACCTAGGGCGCGGATGATGGGCCGATAGATCCGCGAACGGCGGTTAACCCGTAACGCGGAGCGCGAAGACGCACACCCTCACGGGCTGCGCCGGCGTGGCCCGAGGGATTTCCTTCCATGAAGAAAACACCTCGGTTCACAGTTGAAGTTAAAGCGGACGTTGCCGCGTGTATCCGGGCCTTGGCTTGGCTTATCGCGTCCATCGGAACGCTACTGACCTAGACGGGCGGGGGCGGCTTGCCGTTCCCCGCTTCTCTTCAGCTCTTGGCCTTGGCGTCCCTTTCGGCGTCCCTGGACTCAGCGTGCTGCTTCGCGACCGCCAGAAGGCCTCGGCGGTTGGTGGTGCCTATGTCGATTTCCCCGTCTCGTCCTCAAAGAGGCGGGACGAACTGAAAGACCGCATCAAGAGTGAGCCCACCTTCGCTCCTATTCGGCCCCGCCCCCTACTTCCCCTTCCCACCAAGCCCCTTGATGTACCGCTCGATGCCTTCCAGATAGGCCGGGTTGAGCATCAGGGCGCTGTTGGCCATGCGCTCGACCTGGCGGCCGCTGTCGCGGCCGAGTTCGGCGGCCAGTTCGATGGCGATCTTGGCGGCGCCCATCTGTTCCCCCGACGACTTGGTCAGGTGGCGGCAGAAGGCCAGGGCGGCCTCGGCGAAGTCCTCGTCCGGCAGCACGTCATGCACCAGGCCCATGATCAGGGCGCGGTCAGCGTCGGCCTTCTGGTTGCCCATGATCAGCCAGCGGGCCCAGTGGGATCCGCAGATGCGGGTCAGGCGGCTGACCCCGTTGGAGGCCGGCAGCACGCCGAACAGCCCCTCGGGAAAGGCGAAGGACGCGCTCTTGGCCGCCAGCCGGAAGTCGCAGGACAGGGCCAGCTCCAGTCCCCCGCCGACGCAGGTGGCGTGGATGGCGCAGACGATCGGCTTCTCGACATGCTCCATCTCGTCATAGATGCGCTGCATGCCGTTGAGGTTGCGGCGGTGGTTTTCGCGAATGCCCGAGGCGGTCCGCGTCTGGGCGGTCGGGGAGCCGCCGCGCAGATCGGCCCCGGAACAGAAGAACCGGCCATTGGCGCGGACCAGCAGCACCTTCAGCTCGGGGGTGTCGCGAAAGCGGTGCAGCGCCTGTTCGAACAGCTGCATGGTCTCGGCCGACAGGGCGTTGAGCTTGTCGGGACGGTTGAGCGTCGCGATCAGGACGCCGTCCTGTTCCTCCGTCAGGAGGTGGGGTTCGTCCGACATGCCGTCTCCTCTAGGCCCTGGTTCGCGGCAGGCCCAATCCGCGCTCGGCGATCATCGAGCGGTGCACCTCGCTGGTGCCGCCGTAGATGGTCGAGGCCTGGGCGTGCCGATAGAACATATTGATCTCCGCCGCCGGTCCCTTGCGCTTGGACAGCGACAGCGGCGCGGTCAGGTCGATCAGGTCGCGGGCGTCGCTGAGGAACTTTTCCGACGAGAACATCTTGGCCATCGGGCCATAGGCCAGGTTGGTCTTCTTCTCGGCGATCACCCAGGTGGCGCGGAAGATCAGCAGCTCGGAGACCCACAGGTTGGCGGTGGCGCGGGCCAGCCGCGCCTGGGCCGCCGCGTCCTCGATCAGCGGCCGGCCCTGGTAGGATATCTCCCGGCACAGGGCCTCGCCGGCGTCGCGCATGGCGCGCTGATACTTGGCGAAACCGCCGCCATGCTCCAGCTCCAGGCTGGCGCTCATCGTCCGAACCCCGCCATCCACCTCGCCCAGGCGATAGCTGTCGGGGATCTGCACGCCGTCATAGAAGGTGATGTTGGTCCGCTCGTCCTGGAAGGTATGGACGGGCTGGATGGTGACGCCCTCGGTCTTCAGGGGCACGATGAACATCGTCAGCCCCTTGTGCTTGGCGACGTCCGGGTTGGTGCGGGCCAGCATCAGCACATAGGTGGCCAGGTTGGCCCCGCTGGTGAACATCTTGGTGCCGTCGATCCGCCAGCCATTGCCATCGGGGGTGGCCCGGCACTGGGCGGCGAACACGTCGGAGCCGGAGCCCGGCTCCGAATAGCCCAGGCTGCAGATCACCTCGCCCGACATGATCTGGGGCAGGACGTCCCGCTTCAGCTCTTCCGTGCCGAAGCGCTGGATGATCAGCGACACCATCTGTGACACCCCGGCGGCCGGGTTGTTGTAGCCCTGGGTCTCGAACACATCCATCGCCGCGATCTTGGCATAGGGGGACAGGCCGCGGCCGCCGACATCCTTGGGCAGGCCCAGATACAGGAGGTTGGCTTCGGCCAGCTTCCTGTTCAGTTCCGGATTGTAGCCTTCCCAGCTGTAGTGGAAGGTCTCGCGCATCTCCGGCGTCACATTCGCCGCGAAGAAGGCGTTGATCTCCTCGGAGATGGCCCGGGCGTCCTCGCCCAGGTCGAAATCGATTGGGCTGTCGCCGGCCTCCGGAAGGGCGGCGGTCTCTCCGGCATAGAGGCGGCGGCCGGCTTCCTCGAGCAGCCGCTGCGGGTCGCCCAGCACCAGCGGCCAGGCCTTGGCCCGCAGGTTGAACAGGAAGATGTCGTATTCGGTGGTCAGGCCATAACCGCCAAAGGTGTGCAGCGCCTGGGCCACGGTGCGGGCGGCGGCGCCGGCATTCCACCAGGCGGCGATGGAGACGGCGGCCGCCGCCTCCGGATCGCCGTCGGCGATGGCGCGGATCGCCCTCCAGACCAGGAACTTGCCGCCATCAACCTCGCAGGCCAGGTCGGCCAGGGGGTGGGAGATGGCCTGGAACTGGCCGATGAACTGGCCGAACTGTTTGCGCTCGCTGGCATAGGCGGCGGCCAGCTTCAGCGCCTCGCGGCCCAGCCCGGCCAGGGCGGCCGAGATCAGCAGTTTCCACTCCTCGACCCCGGCGGAGAAGACGGCCAGGGCGGCCGGGCCCGAGGCGAGGAGGGTCCGCGGCAGGCTGGCCAGATCGATCTCGGCCAGCGGGGTCGAGGCGAGGTTGTCCTCGGGGGTCCGCGCCTCGGCCGGGACCGACAGCAGGACGATGTCCTCGCCGTCACGGGCGACCAGATGCGCGGCGACCAGGCCGCCGGCGACCCATTGGCGCGGCTGGCTGGCGAGGTCATGAAAGGCGAGGCTGACCACCACATCGCCGGCCAGGGCGCCGGCCAGCAGCTCGGGCTCCGCGCCCAGCTGGGCCAGCAGCCGGGCGGCGACCAGGGCTTCGGCCAGCGGACCGGAGGCCAGGGTGCGCCCCGCCTCCTCCATCAGCACCACGGCGTCGATCAGGCCAAGACCCAGCCCGCCCGCCGCCTCGGGAACCCGGATCGACAGGGCGCCCTGTTCAGCAAGGCCCTTCCACAGCGCCGGGTCGAAACCGGACGGCGCGGCCGCCCGCACCCGGGCCATGGAGCTGTTGGCGTCCAGGAATCGCCCGAACATGTCGCGCAGCATTTCCTGGTCTTCGGGAAGCTCGAAGTTCATGGCCTGGGGCTCGCTCTCAAGCTTGGCGGCGGCGCATCATGACGCTGAGGTCGACCTGGCCGGTCGCCACCCCGCCCATGAAGCCGCCGTCGACCGGGAAGACCACGCCGTTGACGATGCCGGCCAGGGCGCTGTTGATCAGCACCAGGCCACCGGCCTGTTCCGCGGCCGTCGAATAGCGGCCCATGGGCTGGGTGGCCGCCTCGACCACCTCCTTGCCGGAGGTCGCCTCGAACGCATCCATCATCGGGGTCTGGGTCGGGGAGGGCAGGGTGCAGTTGATGCGGATACCCTGTTTGATCAGATGGGCGCCCATGAACTGGGTCCAGACGATGATGTTTTCCTTGGAGAAGGAATAGCCCTCGGCGATGACGTCCATATGGGCCTCGCACCAGTCGACCGCCGCCTGGAAGCCCTTGGTGGCGATGATTTCCATGCTGGTCGGGATGCGCCGGCTCCAGCCCAGTCCGCCTGTCGAGGCGATGCTGGCGATGGCGCCGCCGGCGCTCATCAGCGGAACCACCTGTTCGGTCAGATGCCGCGTGCCGATGAAATTAACCTTCATCACGTCCAGCGGCGGGAAGGATTGCGGCAGGCCGGCGCAGTTGAACAGGGCGTCGACCTTGCCGCCGATGGCCGCGACGCCGGCCTCGATCGAGGCGGGATCCCGCAGGTCGACATTGTGGAAGGAGGCCAGGGGAAGCGAGGAATCCTTGTAGTCCAGGCCATGCACCTCGGCGCCAAGCTCCAGCAACAGCTTGGCCGTGGCTTCGCCCATGCCGGAGAAACAGCCGGTGACGATGACCCGCTTGCCTCGATACCCCAGGACGTCGCTCATGTTTCTACTCCGCAGGCTGGCCGGTCAGGGCGTTTGTCTTCAGGCGTGTTTCTTCACGCGGTCTTCTGGGGCGGCCAGGAGATGGCGCCGTCGTTTTCCTCGACGGTGATGATCCGTTCCGGACAGGCGCGCGCGCCGCGCACCGCCAGTTTTTCCAGGCCTTCGGGGACGTCGAAGCCCTCGGTGGCGATGTAGCCGTCGTCATCCAGCGGGAAGAGGTCCTTGGAAATCGCGGCGCAACGGGCGTTGCCGACGCAGGCCGCCTTCTCGATGCGAATTCTCATGCCACAGCTCCCACATCCTTGCTGGGGCAACCCTATGACCGGAGAAGGCGCGTCCAGGCAACGCCGTCCGGGGTCCGCTTCGACTGCAATCGCCGGGGCGTTATTGGCCGGCGCCCGCGGCGGGCGGGCATTGCCATTGGCGGGGGTGCGCGCGACACAGGGCCCATGCTGCGCGGACCCGTATGTCGAGGCGGCGCCTAACCCGATTCAGCGGCATTCGCCGGAGAGCCCGATGGTCCAAGCAAGCCTGACGCCCGCCGTTCCCAAGCCGGATCACGTGCCGGATTCGGTGGTGTTCGACTATGATCACTACTTCGACCCGGCGCTGATCCAGGATGCCCATGCCCGCATCCTGGAGATCGCCAGGACGGCGCCGCCGATCTTCTGGACCCCGCGCCATGGCGGCCACTGGGTGCTGCGCGGCCACAGCGCCGTCTACAACGCCTCGCGCGACACCAACACCTTCAGCAACGCGCCGATGCCCTATGAGATGTTGGCCCATATCAACGCCGACCTGCCGGATGAGAAAAAGATGCTCATCCCGCTGCCGATCACCGTCGATCCGCCCTACCACACCTATTATCGCGGCCCGTTGCAGAAGCCCTTCTCGCCCAAGGCCATGCTGGCCCTGAAGGACAGCATCCGCACCCTCGCCGCCGAGCTGGTCGAGAAGGTCCGGCCGCTCGGCGGCTGCGAGTTCATGACCGCCATCGCCGAGCCGCTGCCGGTGACCATCTTCCTGCTGCTCTTCGGCCTGCCGGTGGAGAAGGGTCGGGTCTATCGGGACCTGGTCGCCGAGCACCTGCATTCCCACGCCACCGACTCGGCCTCCGTCCAGGCGCGGCTGCGCAAGGTGGCCGAGGCGATGAACGAGACCATCCTGGCGCGGCGCGACGATCCCAAGGACGACGTCATCTCGATGCTCTGGCAGTCGGAATACAACGGCAAGCCGGCGACCCTGCACGACATCGAAAACTACGCGGTGATGCTGTTCATCGCCGGCCTCGATACGGTGATGAACGGCATGGGGCTTGGGGTCCGCCACCTCGCCATGCATCCGCAGCTGCAGCAACAGCTGCGCGGCAACCTGGCGCTGGTGCCCGAGGCCGGCGAGGAACTGCTCCGCCGCTACACTTTCACCGTGCCGCCCCGCTTCCTGCTGAATGACGCGGAGTTCGAGGGGCTGCAGATGAAGAAGGGCGAAAAGGCCCTGCTCTTCCTGCCGGCGGCGGACCTCGACCCGACCGAGTTCGAGAACCCCGAGGCCTATAACCTCGCCCGGGACAACAAGGTGCACATCGCCTTCGGCACCGGCCCCCACCGCTGCCTGGGCTCGCACCTGGCGCGGATCGAGCTTCAGGTGCTCTATGAGGAGATGCTCAAGGGCCTGCCGGAATTCCGCCTCGACCCGACCAAGCCGGTCACCTTCCACGGCGGCCATGTGATCGGGCCGGACCAGCTGCATCTGGTCTGGGATGCCTGATCTTGACCTGGAAGCGCTCGCGTCCCCGTCTCGACAAGGATAACCGGGCCTTCTGGACGGGCGGCGCGGAGGGCAGGCTCTATATCGCCAGATGCGGCGACTGCGGCGGCTTCATCCATCCCCCGCGCGAGATTTGCCGGTTCTGCCTGTCGGAGACGGTCGCGCCCTTCGCCGTCTCCGGCCGCGGCGTCGTCGACACCTACACCATCAACTACCAGTCCTGGGCCAAGGACATGGAAACCCCCTTTGTTATCGCCCGGGTAAAATTGGATGACGCCCCCGGAGTCTACCTCACGACCAACATTGTGGGCTGTCCGGTGGACAAGGTGGATATCGACGATCCTGTCCAGGTTCTGTTCGAAGAGCAGGACGGAATCTGGTTCCCGCTGTTCGAAAAGGTCGCCTGAACCATGGCCGCCGGGGAAGCCTATATTACCGGCCTGGGCATGTCCGAGGTCGGGGTCCGTCTCGCCCGCTCGCCCCTCGGCCTGACGGTCGATGCGGTCAAGGAAGCCATCGCCGACGCCGGCCTGACCTTAGACCAGATCGACGGGGTCGCGACCTATCCGGGCAAGATGCAGATATTCCTCGGCTTTTCGCCCATCGGCGCGGATGAGCTGATCGAGGCCCTGGGCCTGAAGACCCGCTGGCATATCGGCGCGGCCGAGATGACCGCCCAGCTCGGCGCGATCGTCGAAGCCGCCAACGCCGTCAAGGCCGGCCTCGCCCGCCACGTCATCTGCTTCCGCACCGTCTACGAAGCCGCCGCCATGGCCCGCCCCGAAGAATTCCCGCCCCTGGAGCGCCGCGAAGGCGTCACCGGCAACTCACAATGGGTATCGCCCTTCGGCGCCTTCTCCGCCGCCAACTGGACCGCCCAGTTCGCCACGCGGCATATGAAACGCTATGGCCTGACCCGCGATCAGCTCGCCCAGGTGGCGATCAACGACCACGCCAACGCCGCTATCAATCCGCGCGCAATCGTCAAAAAGCCCCTATCCATTGACGATTACATGGCCGCCAGGATGATTTCGACGCCGTTCTGCCTCTACGACTGCGACCGCTTCACCGACGCCTCGACGGTGGTCATCGTTTCGGCGGGGGACGCCCTGGGCGAGGTCAGGACCACGCCGGTCCGCATCGCCGCCTCCGCCGGGTCGCTGGAACGAAACAGCTGGGACCAGACCGAATGGGCCAGCGCCTATCCGACCGGCCGGGACCTCTGGAGGAACACTGACTACCGCCCCAAGGATGTCGACACCGTCCAGCTCTACGACGGCTTCGCCTTCCAGCCGATCACCTGGCTCGAGGGGCTAGGCTTTTGCCAGGTCGGGGAGGGCGGAGCCTTCCTGGAAGGCGGCGTCCGGATCGCCCGCGACGGGGCCTTGCCGATGAATACCGGCGGCGGCCAGCTTGGCTGGGGGCGGCTGCATGGCTTCGGCTTCGCCTATGAGGCCGTGGTCCAGCTGCGCGGGGAGGGCGGGGCGCGCCAGATCCCGGGCGATCCGCGGGTCGCGGTCGCCACCTCCGGGGGCGGCCCGATGGCGACGGCCCTGTTGCTGGCCAAGGACTGAAGCCCCGGGGTGAGCCAGATCGCCGCCAACCAACCGGCGTTTCATCGCCATGTCCTGGTCACCCCCGGCGACGGCTGGGTCAGCGCCTGGGTTGAAGACGACTACCACCATATGGGCGTGACCCTTCACCATGACGGCGGAGCCATCGTTCGCGTTGAGGCGGATATGGTGCGGGCCCCGTGGTCGACCTGCCCCGGCGCCGTGCACCAGCTGGGCGCGACCTTTACCGGCGTCAGGCTGGACGCGGCGGCCGCCCGTGGAGAGAAGCAGACCAACTGCACCCACCTCCACGACATGGCCTTGCTCGCCGCCGTTCATGCGAGGGATACGGCTCCGACCCGTTTCGAGATCACCGTGACCGACGCCAAGGCCGGCGTTCGAGTGGCGGAAATTACCCGCGACGGCCTGCTGGCGCTGCGTCTGGTCGAGCGGGACGGGTCGATCGTGGAGCCCGCCGGGGCCAGCGGCGGGAGCCTGTTTCAGCTGGGCGAATGGCTCGGGTCTCTGGATGAACAGACCCGGGAGGCGGCGCGTCTGCTGAGGTGGGCGGCGATCATCGCCCATGGCCGGGCGATCCCGATGGACCGCCAGTCGGACGCGACCCGCATGCCCGCCACCTGCTTCACCTTCCAGCCTGGCCGCAAGGAGAAGGCTGTGCGGGTCGGCGCGGTGGTGGATTTCTCCATCGCGGCGAGCTTGCCGCTGGATGGACCGGCTCCGGAATAGGCCGCGACGCGGACAAGCATCAGTCGCACCGGGGACGACATCGTAGCAGGGGACCGGGCCGCAGCGAACGCCAATGCGGCGGCCCGCGGGTCCCTATGCCGGCATCGACATCGCCATGCCCGCCGCCGAGGCGCGCGCCGCGGAGACCGTCTGGAAATCAGCGGTTTCGAACAGCGGTTGAACCAGCCCGGACCCGATGCTCTGGTCACTGAAGCACCGCTCGACGGAATCCGTCAGGGTCTGCAGCAACAGGGTCGGATCGATCTGGCTGTTGGGCTCATAGGCGAAACCGATGGCCAGCGGCTGGTTCTGCGGCAGATCCGGGAACAGATAGGCGGTGATCTGGGCATTGGAATCGAACCCGGCGGAGCCCGTCACGGTGCCCTCATCCTGGCATTGCTGAACCCGCGCCGCCATGTCGGAGACACAGAACTTGCGATCCGGAGCGGCTTCCGCGTTCAGTCGGCGGAGCATGCTCTCGCGACGCGGCTGGGCGACGGCTGAAAGCAGCAGCCAACCGGCCGCCGAGCTGGAGAGATGGTCCTTCTGTCCGCCACAGATGCCGAAGGGGTTCGATGTGCGCAACGCCTTCTGGCCGCCGCGCCAGCTATAGATCTGGACCTGCAGCCCGACCATTCCGAAGACGCCGACGCCCAGGCCCGTCTGGGCGCTCAGCCGGTCGATCAGCCCCGTCAGCCGGCCGTCGCGGACCAGGCTCGGCTGCGCGGCGCATCCCAGAATGGCGGCCCTCGGGGTGGGGGAATAGGAGCGGGAATGCGGGTCCTTGTAGAGCAGGCCCACCTCGACCAGGCAGTACAGGAGCTCGGACGTGCTCGACTGGGGTCGATTGAAGCGGCGGACGATGTCCATCACCGTCGCCTGGGGATGCTCCTCGTCGAAGAACTCGAGGACCTCGATCACGCGCTTGGCAAACTTGGCCTTGTTCGATCCGTTCATCGCCTCATGCCTCCCTGTCTTTTTTTATAATAGACAGGAGTGTTCAATAACCGTCGCGGGTTGTCAACAAAGATGAGGGCCTCTCCGTTTTTTTGATCTGGCCGCACCCATGGGCCCGGCCCTTCATCGGCTGTGACGTCGGGCGGCGACCGCCCGAATGACGCATAACCTTTTGAGTTAACGACGTATTTAGGTGATACCCGCGCGGTCATGGGTCGGTGGCCGAGGCGAGAATGGCCACGGCCCTCTCCGCTTCCGCGCTTGTCCAGACGGCCGGAAGGGCCAGCCAGGGCCGCCATCATCACAAGGTTTGAGGCCGTCAGGCTGTGTGGCGCCGCCTCGACGGGGCCTGCACCCGGAGGGTCAGGCGATGGCGCCCTTGGCCTTCAGGTCCTCGATCCGGTCCCAATCCAGACCCAGTTCCATCAGCACCAGTTCGGTGTGTTCGGACGCCTGCGGCGAGCGGGTGGTCTGCACCGGAAGGCCATCAAACTGCACCGGCCCGCGGACCAGTCGAAGCGGCGCGCCGCCGTCGCCGCCCTCGACCTCGATGATCATGTCGTTGGCCACGGCCTGATCGTCGGTCAGAAGATCCTCGAAGCTCTGAATCGGGGCCCATTGGCCCTTCATGGTTTTCAGATGCTGGCGCCAATAGGCGAAGGTCTGGCCGGCGAAGGCCTTGACCAGAATGTCGCTCGCGGCCCCGGCGTTTTCGATGAGCGACAGCACGTCCTTGAACCGGGGGTCATTTCCGGCCTCGGGAACGCCGACATGGGCGAAGGTGTCGTGGATCAGGCCGGTCGGGCTGACCATGCACAGATTGATCGTGCCGCCGTCGGATGTGCGGAAATTGCCCATGAAGGGATTGCGCGAGGATCCGCCCGAGGTCGGCATGGGGTTGCGCGAGACGATGCCGGTTTCCATGACCTGGGAAACCAAAGCCCCCGACGCCCACCAGGCGGTGCTCAGGAGCGAGACGTCCAGTTCAGCGCCCTCTCCGGTCTTCTCCCGATTGTACAGGGCGGCGGCGATACCGCCGGCGATGAACATGCCGCCGATCGAATCGCCGAAGGCGGGGATGCCCTGGGTCAGCGGCCCCTCCATCTCGGCCGGGGTCATGGCATGGGCGACCCCGCTTCGCGACCAGAAGCAGGTGCCGTCGAACCCGCCGATCTCCCTTTCGGGACCCTTGTTGCCCAGGGCGCTGCCACGGGCATAGATGATGTTGGGGTTCACGGCGCGGATGTGCTCGACGTCGAACCGGTTCTTCTGGCGGACCTGGGGCAGGTAGTTGGTCAGAAAGACGTCCGCGGTCTTGGCCAGCTCATAGAGCACCTCCTGGCCGCCGGGAGTCGAGACATCGATGCCAACGCTGCGCTTGCCGCGATTGGGATGCTCAAACAGCGTATGGCGCTGGGGATCCAGCGTGACCCCGCCCATGTTGAGGAACCCGCGTTGGGTGTCCCCGCGCACCGGATGCTCGATCTTGATGACGTCCGCGCCCCAGTCGGCAAGGATGCCTCCCGCCGCGGGAACGAAGGTGAACTGCGCCACCTCGAGCACCCGCACACCCTTCATGACCTGAGTCATCGTTCTTCCCTGTCTCGATCACGCCGAATGTGCCGATAGCCGAAGGAAGCCTAGAAGCTCGCGCGATGGCGGCAACCCTTCGGCGTCGATGCCGACGCTGCCATCGCCGGCGCGATGTGCGCCTCGCGTTAAACGCAAGGGCGATATCCTGAACGGGCCTTGGCGTATGGGTTGAGAAGAGGTCGCCGGTCGCGATAGCTGCGGAAAAGCAGGCCCCGGGAGAAACACCATGAAGATCGACTCGACGCTTTCCGCCGTCGTCACCGGCGGCGCATCGGGCCTGGGTCTGGCTACGGCTCAGGCGCTGCTGGCGGCCGGTGTGAAGGTCGCGATTTTCGACATCAACGAGGAGAGCGGCCAGAAGATCGCCGATGATGCCGGCGCTCTGTTCTGCAAGGTCGACATCACCTCCGAGGACAGCGTCCTGGCGGGGTTTGAAAAGGCCCGCGCCGCCAACGGGCAGGAACGCGTCCTCGTCCATTGCGCCGTGGTCACCAAGGGCGGCAAGACCGTCGCCAGAGACAAGGCGACCGGCGGGTACAAGCGCTTCTCGACCGAAGACTACGCCCTCTCCGCCCACGGTGTGCTGGTCGCCAGCTATCGGGTCGCGTCGATCTCCGCGCTCGGCATGGCTGAACTGGACCCTCTTGAGGATGGCGAACGGGGTGCGATCATCCTCACCTCCAGCGCCGCCGCCCAGGACGGTCAGGTCGGTCAGGTCGCCTACGGCTCGCTGAAGGCTGGCGTCAACGGCCTCGTCCTGCCCATGGCCAGGGACCTGATGGACCTGGGCATTCGCGTCAACTCGATCATGCCCGGGATCTTCGCGACGCCGCCGATGCTGCGGTTCAAGGACATGAATCCGGCTATGTGGGAGGCGTTGAACCAATCGGTTCCCTTCCCCAAACGCCTGGGCAAGCCGGATGAATTCGCCAGCCTGGTCATGGAATTGGCCCGCAACGCCTATTTCAACGCCCAGACCATTCGTCTCGACGGGGCGATCCGGATGCCCCCCAGATAGGCTCCTCCCCAGATCGGCTTGCCAATGTTGGGCCCCAGGGGGACCTGAGGGACGGACTAGACCCGCCGGTCAAGCCGGCTGGCCGCCGCGCCGCCTGACAAGGTCTAGATTCAAACATTGAGAGTAAGTCCTTTGCCCGCCGGCCACGCGGACGGTCGGGCCCGCGCGCCTGTGACCCGCACTCTGATGACGGGTTGCCGGCTGCCTGAAATAGCGTCTTGTGCGGTGCAACAGAAAGCCGCTTGACTCATCCAAAATACTAAACTAGCTTAGCATTATCGAACCGCGTTCAGACGCTATTCTCAACATGGAGCTCCTGTGAAAAAGCTTGGCCTCATCCTCGCCCTCGTGGCCGTCCTGCCGACTTCGGCTCTCACCAGCGCCGCCTTCGCGGCCGAGCCCGAAGCGCAGTCCAAGGTGGCTGTCGGAAAAATGGTCTATGACGCCGACGGCAAGCGCCTCGCCGCCGTCTACAAGCTGGATTCCAGCGGCGCGCCGCAGCTGGTGCTCGATGGCAAGATGGTGACCGTGCCGATTTCAACCTTGACCGAAGTCGAGGGCAAGATCGCCACCAGCCTGACCAAGCGCGCCCTGCTGACCGCTCGCTGATCGGGGCCGGCGGGCGTCACGCCCGTCGGCACTTGGCGGGCGACCGCTGACAGGAAAAGGGTCGCAGCCTCGGCTGCGGCCCTTTTCCGCGCGTCCGCTATCTTGGGCCGGCCGTGTTGGCCGAGAGCCTGTTCAGATAGTCATCCAGCTTTTTCAGGTCTTCGCTTCGAAAGCCGGCGAAGATGTCCTTCTCGTGCTCGCTGGCGATCAGGGAGATCTTCTCCATGATCGCTCCGGCGGCATCGGTAAGATGGACGCAGTAGGCCCGTCGATCATCCTCCTTCTGCCGCCTCTCCAGCAGACCGTCGGTGCAGAGCCGATCGATCAACCGGCCGGCGGAGGTTTCCGACATCTCGAGGATCTCGGCGACTTCCCGCTGGGTTGCGGCGGGATGCCGGGCGATCACCGCGATCAGCGTCCACTGCGAGCGGGTGACCCCGATGCTGGCCACGCTCTGATCGAAGCGCTTGTGCATCTGGCGGGCGAGCACGGTCAGTTTCAGCGAAATGCTTCGTCTGCTGATCGGCTCGGCCTGGTCTCGCTCGCTCATCGCACGCTTCAGAGACGCTCGATGATGATCGCCGGGGCCATGCCCCCGGCCGCGCACATGGTGATCAGACCATAGCGTCCGTTCGACCGTTCAAGCTCATCAAGCGCGGTTCCGATCAGCACCGCTCCGGTCGCGCCGATCGGGTGGCCCAGGGCGATCGCGCCGCCATTGGGATTGACCTTCGCCCGGTCCAGATCGAGGTCGCGAATGAATTTTTCAACCACGACGGCGAAGGCCTCATTGATTTCGAAGACGTCGATATCGTCCTTGGTGAGGCCGGCCTTCGCAAGCACCTTTTTGGCTGCCGGAACCGGTCCATTGAGCATCAATGTCGGATCGTCGCCAACATTGGCCGTGGCGACGATCCGCGCTCGGGGCTTCCACCCCTGCTTTTCCGCGTAGTCCTTCGACGCCAGCAGGATCGCCGCAGCCCCATCCACCACACCCGAGGAGGTGCCGACATGGTGCACCGGCTCGAATTGCAGATCCGGATACTTCTGCTGGATCAACTGTTTGAAGGTGGGTCCGCCCGGGCTCGACGGCATGTCGTGAAACATCGCGAACGCCGGCTTGATCTGCGCCAGACCCTCAACCGTGGTGTCGGGGCGCGGGTATTGCTCGTGGTCCAGGATCACATTGCCGGCGTCGTCGTTCACCGGAACGGTCGATCCGGCGAAGCGGCCCTCGGCCAAGGCCAGCGCCGCGCGACGCTGACTTTCGGCGCCGAACGCGTCCAGCGCCCCGCGGCTGATCCCCTCCATCGCGGCGATCGCATCCGCGGCGACGCCCTGGTTGCTCTGGGGATGTTTTGCCTGCAGGCGGGCGTTGCCGGTGCCGAGGCCTCCGGCGATATGGACCTTGGCTTCGCGCAGCATCATACCGTAGTCGATGACATGGCTCATCATCTCCGTCCCACCGGCGATAACGCAATCTTCCATGCCCGACATGATCTGCGCCGCCGCCAGGTTGGTCGCGGTGATGCCCGAGCCGCAGAACCGGTCGAGAGTCACGCCGCTCGCCTTGACGTCGAAACCGGCGTCCAGCGCCGCCATCCGGCCGATATCGCCGCCCTGCAGGCCCATCTGGGCGCTGGTGCCCCAGATGATATCGTCGACGTCCTCGGTCTTGATCGCATTGCGCGCCTTGAGCGCGGCGAGCACGGTCGCGGCGAGGTGCTGCGGATGCATGCCGGAGTAGGCGCCCTTGCCCGTCTTGCCAATCGCGCGGGGCGTCCTGACGGCGTCGATGATATAGGCTTCAGCCATCGTTTCTCTCCCGGAACCCCTATGCTGGGCCTCACCGGATATCGCACGCAGGCCGACCACGCGCCACCCTTCGGCCGATCGCCGCGGCGATGGATTGCGTCGGGGCGCCGCCATAGACGCTCAGGAAATGATAATAAAATCAAAAAGATAGCTTGGATCTGGTCTGCCGACATCGACGCCGGCGGCGGTGGCTCGGCTTTCCTCCCGCGAGCGTCGCGGATAGCACACTGGAGGCGACGGATCGCGCATGGGCATTGAGGTGAAATCCGCGGTGGCGACGGGAAGCAGCGGCGATCCGGTGCGGCGGGGCGGCCCCTTCGAGCCGCTACGCGAGCCGGTGTTTCGACGCATCTGGTCGGCCAGCGTGCTATCCAACTTCGGCCAGCTCATCCTGGGCGTCGGCGCTGCCTGGGAGATGACCCGGCTGACCTCGTCGGCCAGCCTGGTGGCGATGGTCCAGACGGCGCTGATGCTGCCACTGATGCTGGTTTCGGTGCCGGCCGGCGCGGTCGCCGACATGTTCGACCGGCGCAAGATCGCCATGACCGGCCTTGCCCTCTCCGTCGTCAGCGGCAGTCTGCTGACGGTGTTGTCCTGGCTGGGGCTGACCTCGCCTTGGATGCTTCTCGGCTTCTGCTCGTTGATCGGCGTCGGCGTGGCGCTCTACAGTCCGTCCTGGCAGGCGTCGATCAGCGAGCAGGTGCCGCCGGCCGAGCTTCCGGCCGCGATTGCGCTGGGGTCGATCAGCTACAATTTTGCCCGGAGCTTTGGTCCGGCGCTGGGCGGCCTCATCGTTCTGGCGGCGGGCGCGACCGCCGCCTTCGCCCTCAACGCGGTCAGCTACCTGCCGCTGCTGCTGGCCTTTTTCCTGTGGAAGCGTCGCCACCTGCCGTCACGGCTGCCACCCGAGCGGATTGACCGGGCCATCGTGTCCGGCATGCGCTACGCGATCCATTCCGGGCCGGTCCGCACGGTTCTGATCCGGTCGTTCCTGTTCGGATTGGCCGGGGCCTCGGCGACAGCCCTGGCGCCGCTGATCGCCAAGGATCTTCTGGCCGGCGACGCCAGCACCTACGGCATTCTGCTTGGTTCCAGCGGAGTCGGGGCGGTGGCGGGCGCCCTGATGGTCAGCCGGGTTCGCGAATGGCTGGGCAATGAGCCGGCGACGCGCATCCTGGCCCTCGCATCCGGTCTGGCGCTTATCCTGGTGGGTTTCAGCCATTCGATGGCGCTTACCTGCGCCGGCCTGTTCCTGGCCGGCGCCGGCAGCATCCTGACCATCGCTCTGCTCAATATTTCGGTTCAGCTGGCCTCACCACGATGGGTGACGGCCCGGGCCCTGTCGCTGTTTTCTTCCGCCTTGACGGGGGGCATCGCCTTGGGCGCGGTGCTCTGGGGCGTGGTGGCCAATGGCTGGTCGGTTCAGATCGCCATGCTCGCCTCGGGGGTCAGCCTGTGCGCGACGCCGCTGCTGGTCTTTCTCTTCCGGCTTCCGGAGGCCGAGGTCGATGGGGTCGAGCAGGTGGAGATGGCCCGGGAGCCCGAGGTCGCGATGGCTTTGACCCTGCGGTCTGGCCCGGTGGTGATCGAAATCGACTACCAGGTCGACCCGGACCTGGCCCGCCCCTATTACGACGCCATGCTGAAGGTCCAGCGGACGCGGATGCGCAATGGCGCCTTCAACTGGTCGATCTCGCGCGACATCGCCGATCGCGGCCTGTGGACGGAGCGGTATCAGTTCCCGACCTGGGGTGATTATCTGAGAATGCGCGACCGCTTCACCCAAGCTGATCTTGCCGTCCAGTCGGAGGTGGAAGCCTTCCTGCGGGCGGGGACGGCCAAGCATGTCCGGCGCCGGCTGGAGCGACCGTTCGGCTCGGTACGCTGGCGGGCGGATTCTCCCGATCCGCACCAGGAAACCGTTGGCTACCTCGGCCCATAAACAACAACGAAAACGAACTGTGAGGGTGGAAGTGCCAGGATCCTACCGCATCATCCAATGGGCGACCGGCAATATCGGCGCGCGGGCCCTGCGCGCCGTCATCGAGCACCCGGAGCTGGAGCTGGCCGGCCTCTGGGTGAGTTCGCCCGCCAAGGCGGGCAGGGACGCTGGCGAACTTGCCGGTATCGCGCCCTGCGGAGTCCTCGCGACCAGTTCGGTCGAAGAGATGGTCGCCACCGAGGCCGATTGCGTCCTCTACATGCGCCAGGGCACGGATTTCGACGAGATCTGCGGCCTGCTCGCCTCCGGCAAGAACATCGTCACCACCCGCGGCGACTTCCATCATCCGCGCGCCATGCCGCCCGAGATCCGGGCGCGGGTCGAGGCGGCCTGTCAGGAGGGTGGGGTATCGATCTACAGCACCGGCTCCAGCCCCGGCTTTGTCACCGAGGCGCTCGTCATCCCGCTGCTATCGCTCTCGCGCCGCCTCGATTGCCTGACGATCGAAGAGTTCGCCGACATGTCCAGTCGCAACTCGCCCGAACTGCTGTTCCAGGTGATGGGCTACGGCGCGCCGGTCGCCGCCTTCGACCAGCGGAAGGTCGATCATGTGAAACAGGATTTTGCGGCGTCCTTGGCGCAGATCGCCGACGCCGCCGGCCTCGAGATCGAGGAATGGACAGCGACCGGGGAGATGTCGCCCGCGGCGAACCGTGTCGAGATCGCCGCCGGCGTGATCGAGGCGGGCCAGGTCGCCGCCCAGCGCATCACCATCTCAGGCCTGCGCGGGGGCAGGCCCGTCCTGCGCTTCCGCGCCAACTGGTACTGCTCGCGCGACATCACCCACAGCGATTGGGAATTGCGCCAATCCGGCTGGCGGATCCGCGTCGAGGGGGACACGCCGCTGGATGTCGGCATCAGCTTTCCGGTCGCGCCGGAAGACTATGCCGCCTTCACCCCCGGCCTCACCGGCCATCGGGCCGTGAACGCTATCGCGGCCGTATGCGCGGCCCGGCCCGGCATACGAACGACCGCTGACCTGCCACAGGTCATCGCGCGCTTCCCTTGATCTGCTCTAGCAGTAGCCCGCGACCATCGCCTCGCTGACCTCCCACAGACGAACCGCGGCCGCGTCGTCCAGCGCCGCCTCGGACGGGGACAGCGCCTTGCGGTCGTGAAAATACAGGCCGTTGGTCCGGCCCGGCTCCTCGGCGCTGGCCAGCCAGACCAGGGTCTCCGCCGCCTGATCGGGCGTCAGCGCGCGGTCCTTGATCGAGTCCATATAGGCCCGCATCGGCCCGTCACAGTGGCTGGCGAAATTGCTGTCGACCACGCCGGGATGCATGGCGTGCGAGACGATTCCGTATGGCCCGGCGCGCCGCGCCAGCTCGCGGGCGAACAGCAGATTGGCCAGTTTGGCATGGCAATAGGCCGCCCCGCCGACAAAGCCCTCGGCAAAGGTCAGGTCATTCCACCTAATCGCCGGACAATGCTCGTGCCCGGTGGAAGACACCCCCACGACCCGCACCGCGCCGGGCGCGGAAGATCCGGCCGCCTGACGAAGCCGTGGCATCAAGGCCTTGGTCAACAGAAAGGGCGCTAGATGGTTGGCGGCGAAGGTTGCTTCATGGCCCTCCGGCGTGATGACCCGCTCCGCCCGCACGCCGCCCGCGTTGTTGAGCAGCACCTCGATCCGAGACGTCATGCCGGCGATGTCTCCGGCCACGCGCGCCGTATCGCCCAGCAGCGAAAGATCGGCCCGCAACATGGTGAAATCCCCGCCCGGGCCGGCGCCCAGTTCGGCTTGGGCTTCCGCGCAGCGGCCCGGGTCACGGCCGACGCCAATCACCCGCCAGCCGGTGGCGACCAGCGCCTTGGCGGCAGCCCGGCCGACCCCCGCGCTTGCTCCGGTCACCACGGCGACCGGTCGGTTGGTGTTTCGATGCATGGTGTTGCCCGCGAGGTTCGCGGCGAGCCTGGTGAAAGCCTCGCCCATCCCAGGATGTCGCCGCCTCGGCCCTAGGTCCATCGGCCGGCCGGCGGCCGGCCGGATATCGCCGATGCGATCGTTGCCATCCCGCGCCGCCGGCCTGAGCGAACGGCGCGAAATTCTTGCTAAGACCGTCAGGCGATACGACCCCGGTGGGAAATCCGCGGCGGGCTGAGGACGGCGACTCCGAGACCGGCGCCGGGAACGCGGGAGAGGAGAGGCGCCAATCATGCCCGAGTTGGAACGGCCGCAGGCTGCGACACCCGATGAGCCCCCGGCGCCGCGCGATGAACTCCCCGGCATGGGCTACCGATCCTATTTCCTGTTGATGATGGTGCTGGTTTCGGCCTGCGTCGTCGCCGAACGCTATATCCTGTTCGTGCTCGTGGAGCCGATCCGCGCCGACCTCCATCTCAGCGACTTCCAGATCGGGCTGGTCAAGGATTTCATTCTGGCCATCGTCTATGTCCTGGCCGTGATCCCCCTGGCGCACCTGTCGGACCGTTGGTCGCGCAAGCGGATCGTCGCCATCGCGGCCCTGGTCTGGACCGTCTCGGTGGTCATCTGTTCCGCGGCCAAGGGGTTCTGGGTGATGCTGATCGGCCGCGCCGGCATCGGCCTCGGCGAGGGCGCCTTCACACCGCCGTCCCAGGCCTGGATCGCCGACCTGTTCCCGCCCAAGCAAAGGGGGACGGCGCTGTCGATCTTCCTGCTGGGGGCCTCGCTCGGCGCCTTTGCCGGCCCGGCTCTCGGCGGATGGGCGGCGCATGAATATGGATGGCGCAACGCCCTGCTGCTGGCCAGCATTCCGGGCTTCATCCTGGCGCCGATCGTCTGGTTCACGCTTCGCGATGTCCGGGCGGGGCTTGCCGATGGCAGTCGCGCCGTTCAGTCGGAGCGTAAGCCCTTCCTCGCCGTGGCGCGGGAGCTGATGGCGATCCGGACCTTCCCGCTGCTGGTCGCCGCCTCCGCGCTCAACACCCTGATGACGATGGGATTGATCAGCTGGGCCCCGGCCTTCATCGAGCGCACCCATGATGTCCCCGCCCGCGAGGCCGGCATGCAGATGGGCAGCGCGCTGTTTGTCGGTTCGCTGATCGGCCACCTGCTCGGCGGCCCGCTCGCCGACCTGCTCGGCCGCCGGAATGTGCGGTGGTATCTGTGGCTGCCGATGGCCAGCGGCGCGGTCGCCATGCTGGTCGGCTGGCTGATCCTCACTGGCCCAGGGGAGCGGGTGTTTCCGCTGTTTGGGCTACAGCTGCTGATCGGCGGCCTTGCCGCGGCTCCCCTGATGGCGGTGGTGACGGGACTGGCGCCGGTTTCGTCGAGGGCCACCGCGGTCGCCATCCTGATGGTGACCATCAATGTGGTCGGACTGGGCGGCGGTCCCGTGCTCGTCGGGTGGCTGAGTGATCTGTTGCACCCGGCCTATGGCGAGGCCTCGCTGGGGATCGCGATGCGCTGGTCGCTGCTGGCGGGCATTCCCAGCACGATATTCGCCTATCTCGCCAGCCGGTCCTACATTGCCGACGCCCAGGCGGCCCGGGCGCGGCTGGCCAAGGAGTCCACGTCCATCGAGTCCGTTCCGATGTCCGGTCACTGACCCGGGATCGGCGCTCGGACCTTGCCAATGAAACCGCCGCCAGACACGGAACACACCATGAGCGACATCAAGCCTCGCATCCTGCCGCTGCCCCGCTCGGAATGGACCGACGAGGCCCGCGCGGTCTTCGCCTTCTGGGGCGAGCCCAACGCCTGGGAGGAGGGCTCCAAGACCAACATCATGATGGTGATGGGCAACCATCCGGACCTGGGCAAGGCCTACAACGTCTGGGGCAAGCATCTCTTGATGTCGAACACCCTTTCGGTGCGGAGTCTGGAACTGCTGATCCTGCGCGTCGCCTGGAGGGTCAAGTCGGCCTATGAGTGGCACAATCACGTCGGCTACGGCCTGAACGCCGGCCTGACGCTCGAGGATATCGCCGCGATCCGCGATTATCCCGAAGGCGGCGACTGGAGCGAGCAGGACTCCATCATTCTGCACGCGGTCGATGAGCTGATTGACAGCGGCACCCTGAGCGACGCCACCTGGGAGACCCTCAGCGGATTTTTCGACAAGCGCCAGATGATGGATCTGATCTTTTCCATCGGCCACTACGTCATGACCAGCTGGGTGCTGTCGGCCATGGGGGTCGAGATCGAGGGCGGCGCGGACCGGATCGGCTTCGATCTCAGAACCGCTTCGGGCAAGATCCCCGGCAAGACCTACAAGCCCGGAGAAACCGAGGACTGGACGGACTCCCGCGGCTATTAGGGCCCGTATCGCCAAGACGATATCGGGCCACGACGGCCTGTTTTGCCGTGGTTCGGCTTCGACCTCACGCTAGGAAGTGGGTGAATAGCTTCCCTAGCGTCCCAGGAAAGATCGCGACCGATGGCCATTGATATCCTGCTTCCCAAGCTCGGCTTTTCGATGACCGAGGGCCAGGTGGCCGAATGGCTTGCCCAGGATGGCGAGGCCGTCGTCGAGGGCCAGCCCCTTTATTCGCTGGAGGCCGACAAGTCGGTAAACGAGGTCGAGGCCCCGGCGAGCGGGACCCTGAGGATTGTCGCTCAGGTGGGCGAGATTCTCGACGTCGGCGCGGTGCTCGGCACCATCGAATAGGTCGCGTGACCCGTTGACGCTGCGCGTCGGGATCATCAGCGCGGCCTGGGGCGGATTTGCCCATCTTCCCGCTTGGCGGGCGATTTCTGGCGTCGAGGTGACGGCGATCTGCACCTCCCGGCGGGAAACGGCGGAGGCCGCTGCGGGACGGCTGAAAATCGACCGGCCCTTCTGGAATTTCGAAGCGCTCTGCGCGGACCCGGATATCGACATCATCGACTGCGGCACCCGACCGGCGATGCGCAAGGCGATGGTCCTGGCGGCGCTGGCCCACGGAAAGCATGTCTATAACGCCAGCCCTCACGCGCCCGACTGGCAGGGAGCCAAGGAGATCGAGGCGGCATGGCGCGCGGCCGGGACGGTCGGGGTGGTCGACGCCTTCTCCGAGTGGATTCCCGCCCATCGCCAGATGCAGGCGATGCTGGCGGATGGCTATCTGGGCCGACCGCTGGCCGGGACCTGTCACCTCAGCATCTCTCTGTTCAATCAGCCGACCAAACTGTTCCCCTACAACTGGTTCGCCCAGGCCGGGCAGGGCGTCTCCGCGGTCCGCAACAATGGCAGTCACGCGCTCTATATGCTGCTGCATCTGTTCGGGCCGATCGATGAGCTGGTCGCCGACGACTGTCAGGTCCTGCGCGAATGGCTGTTCCCGGACGGCGACCGGATCACGCCGCAGACCAGCGATCTGGCCAATGTCATCCTGCGGTTCGCCAGCGGCCTGACCCTGCAGATGCAGATCAGCTGGAGCCTGCCGCTCCATGCCGGCTGGCTGCTCGATGTATCCGGGGACAGAGGGCGGCTTGTCGCCGCCTCGCCAACCTTTCCCACGGCCCGCGACTGCACGCTTCGCGGCGGACAGTTGGGCGGCAGCCTGGAGCCCATAGCGGTCCCCGACGCCTTCAAACGCCCAGCCGGAATTGGGCTCGACTGGCAGTCCGACCCTCAGCCGAGTTTCCCGATCGCGCTGTCGATGCAGCACATGGTGGAGGCGATCCGGGGCGGCGCGAAACCGTCGCCCGATTTCGCCCGGGCCCTGGAGGTCGAGCGCATACAGGAGGCGATCCGGATCTCCAGCGCCGAACGCCGCTGGGTGCGGCCCACCGATATCGTCTGACGCCGGTCCACGGCCCCGCGTCCAACTGCCGATGGCGTCCGGCGGGCGGCGCACAACACGCCGGGGCGATATGAGGCCAACCCACCGACGATAACGCGCGCGCGCCGCGGGACCGGGGTCTAACTTTCCGCCCTCGCTGACCGGGAGACGAGCGCATGGCCGAATTTGACGAGACTTTCGATTGGGTGGTCGTGGGCAATGGCGGCGGGTCGATCAGTTCGGCCCTGGTCATGCGAAAGGCCGGCAAGTCGGTAGTCATTCTCGAGAAATCGGCCTGGGCGGGCGGCACCACCGCCAAGTCGGGTGGGGTCATGTGGATCCCCAACAACCGCTTCATGCGCGAGGCCGGGGATTCCGACAGCGTCGAGGCGGCGATCGCCTATCTGGACGCCGTGACGGCGACCGATCCCAATGATGCGCCGGGCACATCGCGCGAACGCCGGCTGGCCTATGTCCAGGAGGCGCCCAGGATGATCGACTTCCTTGTCGATCAGGGCCTCAAGCTGGAGCGCGCTTCGGATTTCTGGCCCGATTACTATGACGAGCTGCCGGGCGGCTGCAAGACGACGCGTAGCGTGGTCGCCCAGCTGTTTGACACCAATGAACTCGGCGACTGGCAGGCCAGGCTGCGGCCCGGCTTTCTGAGCGTTCCCGCCAAGCTCGATGAGGGGATGAAGCTCCCCTATTTCAAGAAGAGTTGGCTTGGCCGGAAGATGTTCCTGAAGGTCATCCTGCGCACCCTCTGGGCGCGGCTGACGGGCAAGAAGATCGTCTCCGCCGGCGCGGCCCTGCAGGGCCGCATGCTGCATGCCGCCTTGAAGGCGGGCGTCGACATCCGGCTGGAGTCTCCGGTCACCGAGCTGGTGGTCGAGGGCGGCGGCGTGGCCGGGGTGGCGACGGTGAAGGACGGCCGACCCTGGCGCGTCGGCGCCCGGCTGGGCGTGCTGGTCAATGCGGGAGGCTTCGCCCGCAACCAGGCCATGCGCGACAAATACATGCCCGGCACCCACGCCGAATGGTCGCAGACCAACGAGAGCGACACCGGCGACATGCATCTGGAAATGGAGCGTGTCGGCGCCGTGCTGGCGCAGATGGACCAGATGGTCGGCTATCAGACCACCCTGGCGCCCGGCTGGGAAACCATGTTCCCCACCCCGCCCGCCCAGGGCATGACGGGCAAGCCGCACGCGATCCTCGTTGACCAGTCGGGGGTCCGCTACATGAACGAAGGCGGCTCCTACGAACTGTATTGCGAGACCATGCTCAAGCGGAACAGGACGGTCCCTGCGGTGCCCAGTTGGGCGGTGTTCGACAGCGACTATATCGAGCAATACATGTTGGCGGGGACCATGCCGGGCAGCGGCAAGCCGGACCTGTGGACGGAGCAGGGCTACCTCAAACGCGCTGACAGCATCGAGGAGCTGGCTCGTTTGATCGCCGTCGATCCGGCGACCCTGACGTCCACCATCGACCGCTGGAACGGCTTCGTCGACAAGGGTGTGGACGAGGATTTTCATCGGGGCGAACGGGCCTACGACGCCTGGCTCGGCGATCCCTATCACGGCCCCAATCCGGCCCTGGGCAAGATCGAGAGGGGCCCCTTCTACGCGGTGAGTGTCGTACCGGGCGATGTCAGCACCTACGGCGGTGCGGTGACCGACGTCTATGGCCGGGTGGTGCGGGAGGACGGCTCGCCGATCGAGGGCCTGTATGCGACCGGCGTCTCCACCGCATCGGTCATGGGCAATGTCTATCCCGGCGCCGGCGCCAGCATCGGTCCGTCGTTGACCTTCGGCTACATCGCCGCCCGCCATGCCGCGGGCCTGGGCAACCAACCGTGAGCACAGCTTCGGGCGCCATGACCGCGGCGCGCCTCGAGGCGGAAGGCTGGACCCGGTTGTCAGGCGCCCAGTTCAACGAGGCGGCCGGGCCCTACTGGATCCGTATCGACGGAGCCGGGCGGACGGTGGGTCTGCTGGGCGAGGACCGGCACGGCAACGGCCATGTCGGGACAGTCCATGGCGGTGTGCTGATGACCTTCGCGGATATCGCCCTCGGCATGGGCGTTGTCGATGCCGCCAAGACCCGCGACTGCGTGACCCTGCAGCTGCAGATGCAGTTCACGGCCGCCGCCCCGCTCGGCAGCTTTCTCACCTGCCGGCCCGAAATGGTCCGCCGGACGTCGCAGATCGTGTTCATGCGCGGCCTGATCATGGCCGGCGAACGCACGATCGCCTCGGCCGACGGGATGTGGAAGCTGCTAGACGCCGAGACCTTCGCGTCGCTCAAGGCCGGTTGATCCCGGTCGGCCTACCGGCCTCTCTCCCGGGCCTGGAGGCCCGTCTGACAGATATCGCCGGGGCGGATCGGGGCGAGATTGACCTCGGAGCCCCGACAGCTGATCGATTGACCCGATCCACCATCCCTTCGAGGACGTCATGGCAGAGCAGAGCAACAGTCCGGCCCCCAGCACGGAGACGCTGGTCGATATCTACCGGCGGATGATCCGCATCGAGCGCAATGACGATACGATCCGCCGCGCCATGCGACTGGGCAAGCTGATCATGCCCTACTACTCGGCGCGAGGTCAGGAAGTCATTCCTTCGACCATCTCCTCGCTGCTGACCAACGAGGACACGATCTGCACCATCTATCGCGGCATCCACGACATGGTCGCCAAGGGCATGCCGTTGCGGCCCCTCTGGGCCGAGATCGCCGGCCGCGTTGACGGAACCTGCAAGGGCAAGGGCGGGCCCATGCACCTGACCCACCCGGAAACCGGGGTGATGGTCACCACCGGAATTGTCGGCTCCTCGATGCCGATCGCCAACGGCCTGGCCTGGGCGGCCCAGCTCGACGGCAGCAAGCGGGTGAGCGTCGCCTATTTCGGGGACGGCGCCTCGAACATCGGCGCCTTCCACGAATCCCTGAACCTGGCCTCGCTGTGGAAACTGCCGGTGATCTTCGTCTGCCAGAACAACGGGTTCGCCGAACATACCCGCTATGAGAACGGCACCTCGGTCGATTTCATCGCCAAGCGCGCCATCGGCTACAACATGCCGGGCTACACCGTGGACGGCAACGATCCCTGGGCCATGTACGCCGCCGCCTATGAAGCGATCAACCGCGCCCGGGACGGGGAGGGGCCGACCCTGCTCGAGTGCAAGACCTTCCGCTTCCTGGGCCACGTGCTGGGCGACGACGACAAGTACATGACCAAGGAGGAAAAGGCCGAGGCGATCGCCAAGGATCCGTTGCCCGCCTTCCGCGCTCGTCTGATCGCCGAGGGTCACGCGACCGAAGACCAGCTGACCAAGATGCAGGCCGATATCCAGGCCGAGGTGGATGATGCGATGGAGTTCGGACTGGCCAGCGCCTACCCGTCCGTCGACGAACTGCGCCGCGACGTGTTTGCCGAGGAGATTTTCGCGTGACCGAGACCGTCAAGATGCACGCCTTCCAGGCCGTCAATTCGGCGCTGCACCAGGCCATGGAAGAAGATCCCAAAGTCATCGTGTTCGGCGAAGACATCGCCGATCGCGAAGGCGGCGGCGTGACCGGCGCGACCATCGGCCTGTCCACCAAGTTCGGCGACGCCCGCGTCAAGTCGACGCCGATTTCGGAACAGGCGATCATCGGCGCGGCCATCGGCGCGGCTCTGGCGGGCTACAAGCCGGTCGCCGAGATCATGCTGATGAACTTCACGACCGTCTGTATGGACATGATCTTCAACCACGCCGCCAAGCTGCGGTTCATGTCCGGCGGCCAGAGCACGGTGCCGATCACCATCCGCACCCTCACCGGCGCCGGCTGGCAGACCGCCGGCCAGCATGCCGACCATCTCGAAGGCTGGTTCGCCCATGCCGCGGGAATCAAGGTCGTCGCGCCGTCCAATCCGGCCGACTACAAGGGCCTGTTGCTGTCCTGCATCCAGGACCCGGATCCCTGCATCATCATCGAATCGGCGGGAACCCTGTTCATCCCCGGTGACGTTCCCGTCGATCAGGGGCCGATTCCGCTGGGCAAGGCCAATGTCGTGCAGGAAGGCAGCGATGTGACCATCGTTTCCTGGTCGTCGATGGTCGTGCGCAGCCAGAGGGCGCTGCCGCTGCTGGCCGAAGCCGGAATCTCGGTGGAGCTGGTCGACCTCAGAACGGTGTCGCCCTGGGACCGGGAGGCGGTGCTCAAGTCCGTCGCCAAGACCGGCCGCTGCATCGTCGTTCACGAGGCCGTCCGCAGCTTCGGTCCTGGCGCGGAAATCGCCGCGACGGTGAACGAGGAACTGTTCGGGCAGCTCAAGGCCCCCGTCCGCCGGCTGGGCGCCCCCTATTCTCCGGTGCCCTTCTCGAAACCGCTTGAGGACGCCTATCTGGTGTCCGTCGAGTCGATCATCGAGGCGGTGAAGGACGTCATGGGGAAATAGACCTCGCGCCGGCCATGCTCTTCCACGATGGATTGGGCATGGGCGGCGCCCCCAACGCTACCGGGGCCGGGGTTCAGGCCACGGCGTCGAGCAGCGCTTGCCGGCCCGCCTGCTCTTCCCAATGATCGACGTCGCCGCCCAGCGCGCAGTTGAGCGTCGCGCGCTTGAGGAACAGGTGGCAGTGATGTTCCATGGTCAGGCCGATCCCGCCGTGAAGCTGGATCGCGTCCTCCGCTATGGCCCGATAGACACGGGTTGCATGGGCCTTCAGCCCGCCCAGTTCCGGCAGTCCGACAGCGGGGTCGGCCGCGCGGCTCCAGAACAGCGCCTCGGCCGCCGACAGCCAGGTCTTCATGTCCGCGACCCGGTGCTTCAGGGCCTGGAACAGGGCGAGGGGCCGGTCGAACTGGCGACGGGTCTTCAGATAGTCGATCGTCAGCCCGAGGATCGCGTCGGCGCCCCCCAGGGAGTCGCCGGCCAACGCCAGAAGGAGCTGCGCCTCCAGCCTTTGGCCGAGCGCCGTGGCGGCCTCGCCCTCGGCCAGCAGCAGGCCGCTGCCGACTGGGCGAACATCGAACAATCTTCGGGTCCTGTCCCAGGTTTCCCGCGCCGTGATCTCGGCGCCCTCCAGGGAAACCAGGGCGACGCCGCCCTGTTGGACGACGAGGACATGGCTGGCGCGATCGGCGTCCGGCACACAGGTCTGCGATCCTGAAGCGTTTGCCCCCGCCAGCGACGCGGTCATGACGTCACCACCCATGGCGCGCGCGAGCAGCACATGGCGCTCGGCCAGCCCGTCGGCGGCGCAAAGCGCCTGGATCACCAGCATCTGGGCAATGGCGGGACCGGGCGCCAGGGTGCGGCCGAGCTCGAAATGGATCACTCCCGCCGCCTCGGGGCCCAGCCCCAGGCCGCCCAGGTCCTCGGGCGGCGCCATCATCAGCGCGCCCATCTCGGTCAGGATGCGCCAACTGGCGTCGCGATCGGGGGCAAGGCCGCCCGCGCCGAAAGCCTTGCGTGCGGCGTCCTGTAGTTCCGCGCGGTCCATGGTCATGTCGCCGGTCCCGTCAGCGTCCAGCTCCTCGGCTCGCGAGGCATTTCCAACAGCCGCTCGGAGATGATGTTTCGTTGCAGTTCATCGCTGCCTCCGGCGATGGTCCAGGCATAGCTGTTCATGAAATCGGCCATCAGATTGCCGGTCTCCATGCCGCCGCCGAAGATGATCGGCGCGTGATACTGGCCCTCCAGGCCCCCCAGCCGCAGGCCGAGAGAGGTGTATTCACGCAGCGTGCGCGCGTAGCAGAGCTTGACCAGTGACGCATCGCCGACCCGCTCGGAACCCGCGATGCGTCCGGCCAGGAACTGATCGGCGAGGGCGCAGGCGGCGTCTATCTTGGTCGAGAGCCGGCCAAAATCGCGCAGGATGCCCGCATCGCTCTCGCGGCCGGTCTGACGGATCAGGTCGGCGATGCGCCAGAGCGCCCCGCGCATGCGGGCGCTCAGTTCCAGCAGGGTCAGGCCGCGCTCCGACGACAGGGTCGATTGCGCAACCGCCCAGCCCTGGCCCTCCGCGCCAAGCCGGTCCTCCACCGGAATCTCGACCTCGTCGAGGAACACCTCGGCGAATTCCTCGTCGCCGTGAATCTGGTGGATCGGCCGGGTGGTGACGCCCTTGGCCTTGAGGTCGAGCAGCAGATAGGTCAGACCCGCCTGCTTCACCCCTTCGGTGCTGGTCCGCACCAGCAACAGGCATTTGTCGGCGAACTGTCCCATGGTCGACCAGATCTTCTGCCCGTTGACCACATAGACCTCTCCCCGCCGCTCCGCGCGGGTGCGCACCGCCGCCAGGTCGGAGCCGGCATTGGGCTCCGAAAAGCCCTGACACCAGATTTCGCCCTCCAGGATGCGGGGAATGTACCGGGCCTGCTGCGCCGCGCTGCCCCATTCGAACAATGTGCTGGCGGCATGGTAGGTCGACATGAAGGACAACAGCAGGCGCGGCGTATCGGCGCGCGCCAGTTCCTCATAGATCACCTTCTGTTCGGCGAGGCTGCGGCCGCCGCCCGGCCATTCGGCGGGCCAGTGCGGCGCCGCATAGCCGCCCTCCGCCAATCTGGCGAACCAGTCACGCTGGGTATCGAGAAACGCCTCATGACTGGTGCAGGCCTCGCGCCAGCCCTTTGGCGCGTTGGCCTCCAGCCAGGCGCGGACGTCCTGCCGCAAGACTGCGAGTGTGTCGGTCAAGGAGGAGCCTCCAATCTGCCGACAGGCTAGCGCCTATTTGGGGCGATCGCCGCAAGGGGCGGCGGCAGATATCGGCAAGGCGATGGGTCACCTCGCGACTTCGATGACGCCCTCGCGGATCCGCAATTCGAAGGTGGCGATCGGCGCGGTCGCCGGCGGATTCAGCGGCGCCCCGGTCTCCAGGTCGAACCGCGCGCCATGCGCCGGGCAGGACAGCCAGCCCCGCTTCAGTCGTCCGCAGGCCAGCGGCTCATCAGCGTGGGAACACAGGTTTTCGACCGCGAAGAAGCGGCCGGCGCTGTGGCAGATCAGGATTGACCGGCCCCCCACCTGGACCTCCTTCACGGTCTCGGGCGCGATCTCGTCGGCGGCCGCCACGGCAATGAAGGTGAGTTCGCTCATCCGCCTGACTTGTGCGGCTTTGCCGGCCCAGGCAATGGCCCACCATATCACCACGGCGTTCTTTTCAGGCGGCGGCCCGTTCCCGCGCGGCGCGGCATTTGCCCTTGGTATAAGGGTTCGAGGCGCAGCATCCGACGTCCAGATCGGAGCCTTTTGCCAAGCGAAGAGTCCCATGAACTTTGAATGGACCATCGAAGAAGCTGCTTTCCGCAAGCGACTGCAGGATTTCCTGGCGGCCACGCTTCCGGAGGATTGGGAGCGGTTTTCGCAGCATGGTCCGGCGTCGCCGGCGCTGACGGAGTATGCGCGAACCTTTTGCGGCAAGCTGGCTGACGAGGGGCTGCTGACGCCGCACTGGCCCAAGGAGATTGGCGGCGGCGGGCTCGACGCCTGGCACCAGGCGATCCTGGCCGAGGAGATGTGGATCGCTGGCGAGCCCCGCGGCGGCCAGTATATGAACGTCAACTGGGTCGGGCCGACCCTGATCCGCTATGGTTCGGCCGAGCAACAGGCCCGCTATCTGCCGCCGATCGCGGAGGGTAAGGCCTTGTGGTGTCAGGGTTTTTCCGAGCCCGGCTCCGGGTCCGACCTGGCCTCGCTGCGCACCCGCGCGGTGCTGGAGGGCGACAGCTACCGGGTGTCGGGCCAGAAGATCTGGACCAGCTATGCGGGCCTGGCGGACACCTGTTTCCTGCTGTGCCGGACCAGTGAGGACCGCAAGAAGGGGATTTCGATCCTGCTCGTGCCGATGGACACGCCCGGGATCACGGTCCGGCAAATCCCGTCCCTGATCGGCGAGGGCGACATCCATGAGGTGTTTTTCGACGACTGCATCATCCCCGTCGAGGCCCGGCTGGGCGAAGAGGGGCAGGCCTGGGAGATCATCGCCTTCTCCCTGACCAACGAGCGCCTGGGCATCCCTCGCTACGCCCTGGCGCGGGCTGTTCTGGACAGGGCGGTGGATATCCAGATTGTCCAGAACGAGTTCACCGCCGAGGCCGTGAGGATCGAGGCCGCCCATTGCGCCGCCCTCTGCGAAGCCGCCCGGATGGCCAGCTATGCGATCATCGACCGGCGCTGCCGGGGCGAGGTGATCGGAGCGGAATCCAGCTCCGCCCGCTTCGCCACCGTCATGGCCGAGCGCAGGGTCGCCGAGTATGTCGTCGAATATCTGCCGGAGGCCCTGGCCGACGCCCACCCCTATCTCAAGATGCATCACCAGCGCGGCATCGTCGCCGGCATCGCGGCGGGGGCGGCGGAGATCCAGCTCAACATCATCGCCACCGATGTGCTCAAACTGCCCCGGGAGCCGCGCTGATGGACCTCGCCCTGACCCCCGACCAGACGGCGATCCTGGACGCCGTGGAGTCCCTGACCAGGCCCTTCGCCAGTCCCCCGATGCAGGATGCGGGCTTCGCCCTGGTCAGCGAGACGCTCGACCGGGAGCTTGCCGAGGGCGGGTTCCTCGATGTCGCCCTGGATCCGGATCTTGGGGCCGGCTCGGCGGCGCTGGTCGTGGAGCGGCTGGCCCGGCTGCCCTATACGGTGGAGGCGGCGGCGAGCGCCCTGGTGCGCCCGCTGTTCCCGGATTTGCCGCGACCCTTCTGCCTGGTGACGGAGGGCCAGCCGCGGCGGCCGATCCGCTTCCTGAAGGCCGGGGCGACGGTGATCGTGGTCGGCAGGGACAGGGTCGCCAGCTTCACCGCCGGCGAGGACCAGGTCCGGGTCGAGGAGTCGCTGTTCGGCTATCCGATGGGCAGTCTGCTGGTCGATCCAGCGGCGGCGGCCACGGCGAGCCACGCGGTGACGCCGGAAGCGGTCACCACCCGCTGGCGCCTGGCCATCGCGGCGGAGGCGGCGGGCCTGCTGGCCGCCGCCCTCGGCAGCACCACGGCCTATGTCACCGACCGCCAGCAGTTCGGCCGTCCGCTGGCCACCTTCCAGGCGCTGCGCCATCGGCTGGCGGAGGCGCAGGTGCGGGCCAATGGCGTCTACTGGCTGGCGATGAAGGCGGCCGGCACGCTTGAGGCCAGCGACGCGGCGTTGGCCGCGCTGCATGCCCAGGAAAGCGCGCGGGCGACCGTCTATGGTCTGCACCAGTTCCTGGGGGCGATGGGGATGACCCTGGAGCATCCGCTGCACCTGTGGACCTATCGGCTCAAGGCCTTGATCAGCGAACTCGGCGGCCGGGGCGGGCAGGGGCTGGCGGCGGCGCAGGCCCTCTGGGGCCCGCCGGCCTGACTTGGGGCGACCTCCGCCGCGAACCGAAGGCCGGTCGATGCCGGGTCGGGGTCGCGGAGGGCCTCAGTTGACCAGGATCGTCCCGATCAGCAGCTTCGCGCCGGGACGGCCGAGGATCTGGTCGGTTTCGCGCTGGAACTTCTGGGCCAGGAAATCGGCGTCGGGGACCCCGGCGGCCGGCAGGCCCGAGGCGTAGATCTGCAGGATCTGGGTGAAGCCGGCCCGCAGGCGGGGGACCGATTCCGAGGCGCGCAGCCGCAGGGCCTCGTCGGCCACATCGACCCCGGTCTCCATGGTCATCACCCCCCGCGAGCCGTTGCGACGGATCACCGAGGCGGTCAGGGTCTGGATCTGGACGTAGGAGGCGCCGCCGCCTTTTTTCTTTTCCGCGCCCGAGGCGGAGGCGATCGCCGGCGCGGCGACGGGGATCAGGGCAAGGGCTGCGAGGGCGAGACGGCGGTTCATGGGGCCCTTGTGGGCCATCTTGGTTGATGCGCGATTTACGCACAGGTGACAGCGGGGCCAACTCACCGGAGAATCGGCCCTGAACTGGAGCCCCGATGACCCGATTCGCGCCGACATCCCTCGATCTGGACGGCCAGGTGATCCTCATCACCGGCGGCACCGGCTCGTTCGGCCGGCGGTTCATCGAGACCGTCCTGACCCGCTACAAGCCCCGCAAGGTGATCGTCTACAGCCGCGACGAGCTGAAGCAGAGCGAGATGCAGGCGGACCTGAGCGAGAAGTTCAGCGCCGAAGACTACGCCCGGATGCGGTTCTTCCTGGGGGACGTCCGGGACCGCTCGCGGTTGACCCTGGCCCTGCGCGGGGTGGATGTGGTCATCCATGCGGCGGCGCTGAAACAGGTGCCGGCGGCGGAGTATAACCCCTCCGAATGTATCCAGACCAATGTGGTCGGGGCCGAGAACGTGGTCTGGGCCAGCCTGACCAACCGGGTCAAACAGGTGGTGGCGCTCAGCACCGACAAGGCCTGCAACCCGGTCAATCTGTACGGCGCGACCAAGCTGGCCTCGGACAAGACCTTCGTGGCGGCCAACAACCTCTCGGGCGACATCGGCTGCCGGTTCAGTGTCGTGCGCTACGGCAACGTCGTCGGCTCGCGGGGCAGCGTCGTGCCTCTGTACCGACGATTGCTGGCCCAGGGCGCGGCCAGCCTGCCGGTCACCGACGCGCGGATGACCCGGTTCTGGATCACCCTGGACGAGGGGGTGAATTTCGTCCTGTCGTCGCTGGAGATGATGAGGGGCGGCGAGATCTTCGTGCCGAAGATTCCCTCCATGGCCATGCCGGACCTGGCCCGGGCCATGGCGCCCGAGGCGGAGGTGCGGATCATCGGCATCCGGCCGGGCGAGAAGCTGCATGAGATCATGGTCGGGGCCGACGACGCCCGCCAGACCCAGGACCTGGGCGACCGCTATGTGATCGAGCCGTCCTTCGTCGAATACACCCGCCAGAAATTCGGCCCGGCCGATGGCGCGACCCCGGTGGCCGAGGACTTCGCCTACGCCAGCGACAGCAACGACGACTGGCTGACCCCCGATGGCCTGAGGGCCATGCTGGAGGCGAACGGGGTCTGATGAGCTCCCCTTCACAGGCCCTGGCCTTCCTTCCCTACGGTCGGCAGACCATCGAGGAGGACGATATCGCGGCGGTGGCGGAAGCCCTGCGCGGCGATTTCCTGACCACCGGGCCGACGGTGGCGGCCTTCGAGGCGGCGTTCGCGCAAACGGTCAGGGCCGAACATGCGGTGGCCTGTTCCAACGGCACCGCCTCGCTGCATCTGGCCATGCTGGCCCTGGACGTCGGGCCGGGGGATGTCTGTATCGTTCCCTCGATCACCTTCCTGGCGACGGCCAGCTGCGCGGCCTATGTCGGGGCCGATGTGGTGTTCGCCGATGTCGATCCGCTGAGCGGGCTGATGACGCCGGAGACCCTGGCCGAGGCGCTTGAGCGGGCCGCCGGACGGCGGGTAAAGGCGGTGCTGCCGGTGCATCTGCGCGGCGATGTCTGCGACCTGCCTGGGCTGGCGCGGCTGGCGGCGCAGGCCGGGGCGGTGCTGGTCGAGGATGCGCCGCATGCGCTTGGCTCGGCCATGGATTTCGGCGGAGGGCCGGAGCGGGTCGGGGATGGCCGCCACGGGCTGATGGCCAGCTTCTCCTTCCATCCGGTCAAGACCATCGCGACCGGCGAGGGCGGCATGATCACCACGCCGGACGCGGGGGTCGCCGAGGCCCTGCGGCGGCTGCGCAGCCACGGGATGACCCGGCCGGCGGGGGCCGATCCCTGGGTCTATGAGATGGCGCGGCCGGGGTTCAACTACCGCCTGCCGGACATCAACTGTGCGCTCGGCCTGTCGCAGCTGGCCAAGCTGCCGAGGTTCACCGCCCGGCGGCGGGCGCTGTCGGCGCTGTACCGCGACCGGCTGGCGGGGCTGGCGCCCCTGGTGCGGCTGTCCGAGAGCCCGCCCTGGTCCGACCCGGCCCTGCATCTGCTGACCGTGCTGATCGACTTCGAGGCGGCGGGGGTATCGCGGCGCCTGGTGATGGAGCGGCTGACCGCCTCCGGCATCGGCAGCCAGGTCCACTATATCCCGGTCCATACCCAGCCCTACTGGCGCCAGCGGAACGGCGCCCTCGACCTGCCCGGCGCCTCCGCCTGGTACGACCGCTGCCTCAGTCTGCCGCTCTATCCGGGACTGGAGGACGAGGATGTGGAACGGGTCGCCTCGGCCCTGGCGCGGGCCTTGGGCCTGGCCCCCGGCGGCTGATCCGCCCGGTCCTGGCCTTGCGGCGGGGCCTGCCGTGGTCCATTCCCTGCCGATGCGCCGCCCGGGCGCCGGGGCATTGCATGGCCTGACCGGCGGGGACGGGATGAACGAGGCCGGCCTGGAGTTACCGATGCTGTCACAGCGAGACGCCAAGATCGTGGTCATCGGCCTGGGCTATGTGGGCCTGCCCCTGGCCGTGGCCTTCGGCCGGGATCACGACACGCTGGGCTATGACCTGGACGCCGGCCGCATCCGCGAGCTGAACACCGGCCACGATCGCACCCTGGAGGTCGATCCCGAGGAACTGGCCGCCTGCGCCAAGCTGGCCTTCACCGACAAGGCGGCGGACCTGGCCGGCCGCAACGTCTTCATCGTCACGGTGCCGACGCCGATCGACACGGCGCTGCGTCCCGACCTGTCCGCCCTGAAGGGCGCGACCCGGGCCATCGCCGCCCATCTGACTCCGGGCGCGGTGGTGATCTATGAATCCACCGTCTATCCGGGCTGCACCGAAGAGGTCTGCGTGCCCCTGCTGGAAGAGATTTCCGGCCTGACCTTCAACCAGGACTTCTTCTGCGGCTACAGCCCGGAACGGGCCAATCCGGGCGATCGCCAGCACCGGCTGGCGACGATCATGAAGGTCACCGCCGGCTCGACGCCCGAGGCGGCGGACTTCGTCGACGCCCTCTACGCCTCGGTGGTCACCGCCGGCACCCACAAGGCCAGCTCGATCAAGGTGGCCGAGGCCGCCAAGGTGATCGAGAACACCCAGCGGGACGTCAATATCGCCCTGATCAACGAGGTGGCGATGATCTTCGGCCGGCTCGGGGTCGATACGTCCGAGGTGCTGGCCGCCGCCGCCACCAAATGGAACTTCCTCAACTTCCGGCCCGGCCTGGTCGGGGGCCACTGTATCGGTGTCGATCCCTATTACCTGACCCATAAGGCGCAGGAGGTGGGGCACCATCCTGAAGTGATCCTGGCCGGGCGGCGGATCAACGATGGCATGGGCGCCTATGTGGCCGGGCGGATCCTCAAGCTTTTGTTGGGCCGGCGGGTCAATCCGGTGGGGGCGCGGGTCCTGGTCCTGGGACTGGCCTTCAAGGAAAACTGTCCCGACCTGCGCAACACCAAGGTCGTCGATGTGATCGGCGAACTGGCCGAGCACAGCCTGGCGGTCGATGTCTGGGATCCCTGGGTCAATGCCGCCGAGGCGGCCCATGAGTACGGCCTGACCCTGACCGAAAGCCCGGACCCCGGCGCCTATGACGTCGTCGTCCTGGCCGTGGCCCACAAGCAGTTCACCGACCTGGGGGCGGAGGGCATCCGGGCTTTCGGCCGGCCGGGAGCCATTCTCTATGACGTCAAGTCGGCGCTGCCCAAGGACAGTGTCGATGGTCGGCTTTAAGGCGGATTGCCGCCGGGACCGCGGCGGAAGGGCGCGAGGGGCTGTAACCGGCGTCCGCCTCACGTATAGCCGTGCGGCGAAACGCTAGGGGACGCCACGCATGAAGGTCATGGTCACGGGCAGCGCCGGATTCATCGGCTCGGCCGTCACGTTGAAGCTGCTGGCGCGGGGTGACGAGGTCGTCGGCGTCGACATCCTCAACGACTACTATGATCCCGAGCTGAAGCGGGCCCGCATGGCCCGGCATATCGACCATCCGGCCTATAGCCACCTGACCATCGACCTGGCCGACCGCGCCGCCATCGAGCAGGCCTTCGCCGTCCACAAGCCCCAGCGGGTGATCAACCTGGCGGCCCAGGCGGGGGTGCGCTACGCGGCGATCAACCCGCATGCCTATGTCAATTCCAACGTCACCGGCTTCCTGCATATCCTCGAGGGCTGCCGGCACAATGGCGTGGAGCATCTGGTCTTCGCCTCGACCAGCAGCGTCTACGGGGCCAACACCAAGATGCCCTTCTCGGTGCATGACAGCGCCGAACATCCCCTGACCCTCTATGCGGCCACCAAGAAGGCCAATGAGCAGATGGCCCACAGCTACAGCCATCTCTACGGCTTCCCCACCACCGGCCTGCGGTTCTTCACCGTCTACGGGCCCTGGGGCCGGCCGGACATGGCGCTGTTTCTGTTCACCAAGGCGATCCTGGCCGGCGAGCCGATCAAGGTGTTCAACCACGGCCGGCACAAACGCAGCTTCACCTATATCGACGACATCGCCGAGGGCGTGGTCCGGGTGCTGGACAAGCCCGCCGCGCCCGACCCGGCCTGGAACAGCGATGCGCCCGATCCGGCCATTTCCAGCGCCCCCTACCGGTTGTTCAATATCGGGGCCCAGAAACAGGTCGAGCTGCTGCGCTATATCGAGGTGCTGGAAGACTGTCTGGGCCGCAAGGCGGTCATGGAGATGCTGCCGCTGCAGCCGGGCGACGTGCCGGACACCGAGGCGGACGTCACCGACCTGTCCCGAGTCGTCGGCTATGAGCCGAAGGTCGATGTCGAGGAGGGGGTGCGCAACTTCGTCGACTGGTACCGAGGCTACAACGGGCCGCTTTAGAGGCCGGGAATAGCGCCGTTTTCGCCAGCCGGGGGGCTGCGCCTACAGCGCATCCAGGGCCTGGATGGGGCCAAGGAGGTGGTAGAGGCTGCTGGCCGGCGAGGGCTCGTCGCGGAAGCCGCCCTCCGCTTCCATCCTTTCGCGCCAGAGGCCTGGCAGCGGGGCGTCGAGATAGCGTTGCAGGCTCTCGGCGCCGGCCCGGACGATGGCCCAGCCGGCCGGTGGATCGATTTCGGCCAGCAGGACCCCGGCGCGGAGGCGTTCGGTCTGGGGCCAGAGGCGGGCGGTCGGATCACCAGGCCGGCCCGCCTGGTCCTGGCTGGCGATGACCACCCCGCGCGCCGGATCGACGCCCCGTTCGCCGAGCGCGATCAGCCGCTGACCGACGGAGCGGGTGTCGGGCTCGCCCGCCAGCGCGGCCTGGATGAGCAGCAGGGCGCCCCATTCGAACTGATGGCCAGGTTCGACCTCGGCCTCCTGGGTCGCTCGCCAGTGGTCGTCGAACAGTTCGGGCAGGGCGCCGCTGGGCAGGCGCAGATGCTCCCGGGCCAAGCGGGCGATGCGGTCCGCCAGATCGGCCCAGCCGGGGTCGGCGCCGACGGTCCGCCAGGCGAGGGACGCCTCGAACAGATGCATCAGGGGATTGGCCCGCAGCGGCAGGCCGCGCGAGGCGTCGTCGTGGACGCCACCGTCCGGACGCCCAAGGACCTCGGCCAGGCGCTGGCGCGTGGCGACGGCCAGGGTCTCGAACCCGCGTTCGGCCCCCAGGGCCTGATGGGCGGCGGACAGGGCCAGCAGGGCGAAGGCCTGTTCATAGGGCTGGGCGCTGTCGTCGACCGGAGCGCCGCCGTCATCGAGAGAGAAGCGATACAGCCCCTCCGGTCGGCGATACCGGGTCAGGGCGGCGAGGCCGTGCTCGACCGCCTGCCGCCAGGGTCCGGTCCAGCCCATCCGGCCGGCCTGGGCGAAGACAAAGATCTGCCGGGCGACGACGCGGAGCCGGCGAGGTGCGGGGACAGGCCGGCCGTCCGGCCGCAGGGCCTCGAAGAAGCCGCCGGCCTGATGATCGGTCCCGCCTTCCCACCACAGGCGCAGGGCGTCGTCGAACAGCCAGGCTTTCAGCCGGGCGCCAAGCTCGGCGATGTCGTCGGGAACGGGCACGACCTCGTCTTAGGCCCGGGCCGGGCGGCGCTCAACAGCCTCGGTCGCCGAGGGACGAAGGCGACGCGCTTGATCGAGATCAAACCGCCCGCCGGCAGGGCGACTAGCTTTCTCCAGGCCATCGACCTGGGCGCAACACCAAGGCGGGCGCGGGAGAGAGAGAACCATGGCCGCCATTCCTCTGGACATCGCCCAGACCATTATCGACCCCAAGGCCTATGCCGACGGGGATCGCGTCGATGAGGCCTTCGCCTGGCTGCGTCGCGAGGCCCCGCTGGCGCAGGCGCAGCCGGAGGGGTTCGACCCCTTCTGGGTGGTCACCCGCCACGCCGACGTCCAGGCCGTGGAGCGGCAGAACGCCCTGTTTCACAACGGCGACCGCTCGACGGTGCTGACCACCATCGACGCCGACCGCAAGGTCCGGGCGATGATGGGGGGATCGCCGCACATGGTTCGATCCCTGGTGCAGATGGACGAACCCGATCACGGCCCCTACCGCCGGCTGACTCAGGGCGCCTTCATCCCCCAGAGCCTGCGGCCGCTGGAGGTGCGGATCCGGGAGATCGCCAAGCGTTTCGTCGATGACATGCTGGCCATGGGCGGCCGCTGCGACTTCGCCCGGGATGTGGCCTTCCTCTATCCGCTGCATGTGGTGATGGAGCTGATCGGCGTTCCGGAAAGCGATGAAGGCCGGATGCTGAAGCTGACCCAGGAACTGTTCGGCAGCGCCGATCCCGATCTCAACCGGACCGGCGAGGCGGTGATCGACACCGACGCCGGGGTCGACACCATCCAGTCGGTGGTCGCCGACTTCATGAGCTACTTCAACGCCATGACCGAGGATCGACGGGCCAACCCCAGGAGCGACCTGGCCAGCCTGATCGCCAATGGCTCCATCAACGGCCAGCCGCTCGGCCACCTGGAGGCGATGAGCTACTATATCATCGCCGCCACGGCCGGGCATGACACCACCTCGGCGACCACGGCCGGCGCCTTCTGGGCCCTGGCCGAGAGGCCAGACCAGTGGGCCCGGCTGAAGGCCGATCCCTCCCTGGTCGGGGGGCTGATCGAGGAATCGATCCGCTGGGTCACGCCGGTCAAACACTTCATGCGGACGGCCACGGAGGACACCCAGCTGGCCGACCGGTCGATCGCCAAGGGCGACTGGCTGATGCTGTCCTATCCCTCCGCCAACCGCGACGAGGCGGTGTTCGACGATCCCTTCGAATTCCGGATCGACCGGACGCCCAATCGCCATCTGTCCTTCGGCTACGGCGCCCACGTCTGTCTGGGGCAGCATCTGGCCCGGCTGGAGATGCGCATCCTCTGGGAAGAGCTGCTCAAGGTGATTGACCGGTTCGAACTCGACGGCGAGCCCAGGCGGATGGCGGCGGCCTTCGTCTGCGGACCCAAGTCTGTGCCCATCCGCTTCAGCGTCAACTGAGCCCCGCCTTGTCCCCCTACAAGACCTGGCAGTGCCGGACCTGCGGCTACCTCTATGACGAGGAGGCCGGCGATCCGTCCGAGGGGCTGGCGCCCGGGACCCGTTGGGCGGATATCTCGCCCGGCTGGATCTGCCCGATGTGCGGTACGCCCAAGACCGACTTCGACATGGTGGAGTTGTGAGCCCGGCCGCGACCGAACGCCCTGACGAGGCCGCCTTCGTGGCGGAAGTCCAGGCTTTCCTGGCCGAGGCGCTCACCGCCGACCTGAGGGAGGCCGGCCGCCAGACCCTGGGCGTCCACTCGGACCTGTCCGCCTGCCGCCTCTGGCATCGGCGGCTGTTCGCGCGGGGCTGGATCGCGCCGGCCTGGCCGAAGGCCTGGGGCGGCACGGGCTGGACGGCGCGCCAGAGATTTCTGTTCGACCGGGAATGCGTCGCCAATGATGCGCCCGTGTTGTTCGCCGGCGGCCTGCGCAGCCTGGGGCCGCTGTTGATCGAGGCGGGGACGCCGGAGCAGCAGGCGCGGTATATTCCCGCCATCCTGTCCGGCGACGACCTCTGGTGCCAGGGGTTCTCGGAGCCGGGCGCGGGGTCGGACCTGGCGGCGATCAAGACCCGCGCCGAGCGTCAGGGCAATCACTATGTGATCAACGGCTCGAAGATCTGGACCACCGGCGCCCATCTCGCCAACCGGATGTTCGCCATCGTGCGGACCGCCGATCTGGAGCGGCGGCAGCAGGGGATGACCTTCCTGCTGATCGACATGGACAGTCCCGGCCTGACGGTCAGACCGATCATCGGCCTGGCCGGCGATCATGAGCTCAACCAGGTATTTTTCGACGACGTCGTCGTGCCGGTCAGCCAGCGGGTCGGCGAGGAAGGCGATGGCTGGGCCGTGGCCAAGCGTCTGATGAGCCTGGCGCGGTCCAACAATACGCCCGCCGCCCTGGTGGGGCGTGTGCTGCGGCGGGCGGCCGAGGCGGTGGAACGGGCCGGACCGGCCCTGGAGCCGTCGGTGCGTCGGCGGTTGGCCGGACTGAAGATCGAGCTGGACGCCTTCACCCAGCTGGAACTGGATGCGCTTCCCTCGGGGCGGGCCGCGGAAGGCGGCGGCGCGGCGCCCTCCATGCTCAAGCTCATCGGCAGCGAGCTGCATCAGAGGGTGGCGGAACTGGCCATGGAGGTGGCCGGCTGCCAGGCCTCCGCCACCCTCGACGCCATTGGCGTCAACGGGGCGGAGCTGGACGCGGGGGCCCGCGCCATGGCCAAGCATCTCAGCGTCCGCGCCGCCAGCATCTACTCCGGCGCCAGCGAGACCCAGCGAAACCTCATCGCCCGGCAGATCCTCGGATAGTCTCGCTGTTTCAGGCCGCCGCCAGGCCCTCGATGTCGTGCAGGGATACGTCGAGGCCCTTGCCCATCATGACGATGAAGTTGTCGCGGAAGAACTTGCGGTGGGCCGAGGCCGGCAGGCCCTCCAGCGACTCGTTGAACCGCTTGAGCGGGTTTCGGCCGCCCTCCACATGGGGGAAGTCGGAGGAGAACAGGCACATGTCCTCGCCGACGTTCTGGACGATCCAGCCGACGTTTTCGTGCGGATAGGGGGTGGCGAAGAACTGGCGCTTTAGGATGTCGCTGGGCCGGGCCGACAGGGCCTTGATGCGGTCTTCCTTGCCGAAGGCCAGGGCGGCGCTGTCCATGAACTGCATCAGGCTGGGCAGCCAGCCGGCGCCCAGCTCGATGGCCCCGAACTTCAGGTCCGGGAAGCGGTCGAAGACCCCGTCGAACACCAGCACCGGCAGGGTCTGCCAGATGGAGGTGGGAATGGCCATGAAGCTGACCGAGGTGAAGTTCTCGGCCCCGCCGTGGAAGTCGAGCACGCGCGGGCCGCCATTGTCGAAATAGGCGGGGTCCAGCTTCTGCTCGCCGCCGACATGGAAGAGGATCGGCAAACCGGCCTCCTGGGCCAAGGCCCACAGCGGATCGAAGTCGGCATGGCTGGGGGCGTGGCGTTTCGGCACGCGGCTGGGGATCATCAGGCCCTTGGCCCCCAGGGAGATAGCCTCGCGGGCCACCTCCACGGCGCGGACGCGGTCGACCAACGGCACATAGGCGGTCGGCAGAAGCCGGCGGTCGACCGAGCAATAGTCGGCCATCATCCGGTTGTGGGCGCGGGCCGCCTCGACGGCGAGGGCCGGATCATCGCCATGCTCCAGCTCAAACAGGGCCAGGCCCGCGGTGGAGAAGACCAACTGGCTGGCGAAGCCCAGCAGGTCCACGGCCAGCGGCCGGTCGGCGCTGTCGAAGGCGCCCAGGGCCTGGTAGTTCTTGCGCAGCAACAGGTTGTCGACCTGGCCGGCGCGGAACTCGGGGTCCTGCTGCAGGGCGCGCGCCTGGGCCACCCAGCCGTCGTCTGCCTTCTTGCGGATTTTGGCGGCCAAGGCGTCGCGCCAGGCCGGATCGGCATAGCGTTCGATTGTGCCGGGCAACTCCATGACGTGGGAATCGGCGTCATGCACGGTCTGGCCCACGACGTAGGGCATCGGCAATTCTCCCATGGCAGGCCGTCTTCGCGGCCTTTCCGGCATTCCGCCGCACGGTGGCATCGGCGTCAAGCGGTCCACAATGAAAGTGATCGCCGTTACGTGACGAGTCGTTCAAGTTGTGCCTAACTGGCAAACCGGCCTGCCGGGCGTTCGACGGGTTGCAATTGGGGGACTACACCATGCCTCTGGTTTTCGTTCACGGCGTCGCCACCCGTCCCAAGCCCGAATACCTGGCGGAGGTGGCCCAGCGTTCGGCGCTGTTTCGTCAGCTGGTCCTGCACAAGGAGGCCGTGGTGTTGAACCCCGACTGGGGCAGCCACGCGGCGAAGTTTACCGAAAGCCTGCCCTGGCTGCCGAAGCCTTCAGGGGACCAAGCCTACGGCGGGGGCGAAGAGGCCGCCACGCCCGGCGATCTGGGGCTCTCCGGCCTGGCGGAGGCGGACGTCAGCGAGGCGGTGGACCTGGCGATCGCCGGGGTGCTGGAGCAGGCGGTGATCGACGCCGGAAAACAGGGAAAGCCGGATCTCGCCGCCACACCCCAGCTGGTCGCCCTGACCGGGGCCGGCGCGGCCTATCTCGACATCAAGGTCGGGGACGAGGAAGAGCCTGTCGGCGAGGACTCCTTCGCCGGCCAGAACGACGCCGCCTTCGCCGCCACCCTGGAAGGCCAGCTCAAGCAGGCCAGCGACCTTGAGGCCTACGGGGGTCTGGGCGATCTCATCAAGAGCGGCTTTGGGGCCGTCGGCGGCTGGGTCGGCAACGGCCTGAGCGACGTGGCCCTGAAGGCCAAGCGGGCCGACCTCAGCAAGGCCGTCGCCTTCTTCCTGGGCGACATCTTCGTCTATCTGCGACAGCGGGACGTGGCCGGCGCCGAGGGGGTGGCCGAGCGGCTGTTCAAACCGATCCTCGATGCCCTGATCGCCGGCTTCAAGGCGCCGCGCCACGACGGCGAGCCCTTCGTAGTGGTCGGCCACAGCCTGGGCGGGGTGCTGCTGTTCGACCTGCTGACCGACCCCTTCAGCCTGCAGCGGCTGGCGGCCGAGGCGCCCGGCTTCAAGATCGACGTCCTGACCACCGTCGGCTCGCAGCCCGGCTTCTTCGCCGACCTGCTTCTCTATTCCGGCAAGGCCAAGGCGGGCGGCAAGCTGGCCAAGCCGACCATGGTGGGCGTCTGGCACAACGTCTACGACTACACCGACGTCTTCTCCTTCCTGGCGAAGCCGGCGTTCGAAGGGGTCGAGGATTTCGGCTACAACAGTTCCGTCGATCTGCTGGCGGCCCACACCGCCTACTTCAAGAAGCCGAGCTTCTATCAGAGGATGCGCAAGCGGCTCGCCGGCCTGGGGTATCCATGACGGTCATCTTCTCGGAGACCGACGCCGCCCGCCTCGCCGATGGCGGGACTCGGGTGCTGATCCTCGGCGCCGGGACCTATCCCCTGGCCCAGGCCGGGGCGGCGCGCGTGCCGATCCTGGAAGACATCTCCAGCGCCACCAAGAGCGCCGTGGACTTCGCCGACCGGGTGCTTGGCGGCTGGCGCGAGCGGTTCGAACGGCCGCTGGCCAGCGTCGATCTGCTGCTCAACGGCCCGGGCTCGCCGGACGGGGAGACCTACAGGCCGCCGGGACGCGAGGCGGTGACGGTCGATCCGCCGACCCTGGCCAATATCAAGGCGGCGGTGCGCAATCGCTGGCTCAAGGGCGCCGGGCCAAAGGATGTGCTGGTCTTCTACTGCTGCGGCCACGGCATCTGGCTGCCGTCCACCGGCCGCACCTTCCTGGCCAGCGACTTCGGCGACGAGGAGGACCCCTGGCCCCAGGCGGTGGCGCTCAGTGATTTCGGCTTCGCACTTGGCGAGAAGGCCCCGCGCAGCCAGTGGCTGATCCTCGACTGCTGCGCCAACGCCCCCACCGAGGCCCTGAAGGCCATCGCCCCCCGGCCGGACAAGCTGCTGGGCGCGGACACCGGCGGCCGGGCGGCGACGGTCGCCAGTCATGGCCCCCTGTCCCAGGCCACCCTGTTCTCCTCCAGCGTCGAGGCCAAGGCGTTCGGCAAGGCCAAGCGGGCGTCGCGCTTCATGGAAGCCCTGATCGAGGCCTGCGAAGGCTCGGCCTATGTGGCGCAGGACAGCCAGGGCCGCTGGTGGGCCGACCGCCAGGGCCTGGAGAACGCCATCAGCACCTATGGCCGCCGGGTCGCCAAGACCGCCGAGCGCGACTACTTCACCTTTCCCATCGTCTCCGAGACCGACGCCCAGGACATTCCGCGCCTGCTGTTCCGCGACGGCGAGCCGACCTGCACCCTGGTGGCCCGGTCCGAGCCGGCCGACCGGCTGCTGGCCGCCCAGCTGACCGTCACCTCGCCGCCGTCGCCGGAGGTGATCGGCAGCCAGGCCCCCGGCCTCGCCGCCCAGGCCCGCTACCGCCAGCCGGTGCCCGCCTATACGATGTGCAAGGTCGAGGCGGCTTTCCCCGATGGGCCCAAGGTCATCCAGCGGCTGGCCCTGCCGCCCCTGCTGGAGACCATCTTCTGATGGCCGTCCTGACCATCCGCGCCAGCCAGATGGGGCCGCTCAGCCTGCGCCTGCTCAGCGCCGATGGCCGCCTGATCGCGCAGCAGCCGCCTCCCCTGTCGTCGGGCCGTCCGTCCGTCGCCGTGACCCTGGACGAGGGCGCCTATGTGGTCATCGCCAGCCGCCCATCCGGCCAGGTCCTGACCCAGGAGGCCTTTGTCGGCCCCAACGGCGGAGTCGTCGCCTTTCAGGTCGAGGGGAATTCTCCCAACGAGTTCATGGGCCCAGCCACCGAGCGGGGACTGGTGCCCGCCGTGCCGGACAGCGGCGGGCGGCTGGATCACCGCGATGCGGCGCTGGCGCAGCTGACCGAGCGCCCCGCCACCGCCGGCGACGCCGGCAAGGCGATGCGAGCCATCGGTCAGGCGGCACTGGGTTTCGGCGTCAGGCAGGTTGTCTCCCGCTCCGCCCCGGCATTGACCAGCGCGGTCTTCCGGTCGCTGATCAAGACCACGGCGGCGCGGCCAAGCCCGCCGGCCGCTCCGCTGGCGCTGCGCCGCTGGACCTGGCGCGATGGCGGCTGGCGGCGGGACGACCGCGATTCTCCGCCCCTCTGGAGCGATCTCGGGGCGGGCTATTTCCGCATCCGGGTGGACGGAGGCGCGGAGCCGGCCAGGGCCTTCGCCCTGCTGGACGAGGACGGCTACGGCCCTGTGGTCATCGCCCCGCCGTTCCGCGACGGCCTCGACCTGACCTTCCTGGCCGACGGGGTGACGGCGGCGACGGCGTCGGAGCGAGTGGGCAATCCCTCCGCGGTCCGGGTGCCGGTCGCCGTCTCCCTGCCGGGCGACCCCCGCTCGGCCGATCTGCTGGGCGGGCTGTCGGCGGCGGCCCTGCCCGGGGCCGACCAGCTGTGGGCCGCCGGCGCCGATGACGACGACGTCGATAGCGCCTTCGCCCTGCTCTATCACAAGCAGCAGGACCCGGCCGCCGCCGTGCTGGCGGCGCACTTCCTGGTTCGCTTCAGTCCCAAGCGGGCGCCCGTGAAGTGGCTGATCAATCTTTGCAGCCTGCTGCCGGAGGTGGCCGACGGCCCGGTCCTGCTGGCCTGGCGGTACATCTCGGCCGGCGGCGTACAGGGCGCGCATGTCGATCCTGGCCAGGTGAGAGACCTGCTGCGGCAAGCCGCCCGGCGCCCGGTGCACTATTTCGCGCGCAGCCGCTCCCTGCTCAGCCAGGGGATGCGGCTCTACGGGCCCTGGTCGCGGCGGCGCGATCCGAACGCCCGCAATCCCAAGCCCCGGCCCGGCGACTTTCTCGATGTCGGCGCCGACGCCGGCGGACTGGAGGCCTTCTGGGGCTCCAGTCCCATCGCCCCAGGCAGGCCCGCCGCCCCGCCGCACTGGCCTTCGGCGCCCCCGCGGACCGTCGGACTTCGCGGCGGTCTTTTCGTCACCGACTGACGGGGCGGCTTGGCGAGGCCCGGCCGGCCGGTCTAGACAAAGCCATGGCCCAGGCTCCCGCTTCCTTCGCCGTGATTTTCGACCGCGATGGCGTCCTCAACGAGGACTACGGCTATGCCTACGACCCGGAAAAGCTGGTGTGGATCGAGGGAGCCAAGGCGGCTATCGCCCGGGTCAATGCGGCCGGTGGCCTGGTGCTGATCGCCACCAACCAGTCGGGGATCGGCCGGGGCTACTACAGCGAAGACCAGATGCACGCCTTCCATGCCGAGATGCGCCGGCAGCTGGCGGCCGAAGGCGGACGGATCGACGAGATCTATTTCTGCGCCTTCCACGAGGACGCCGCCGAGGAGCGCTATCGCCAGGCCGACCATCCCGACCGCAAGCCCAACCCCGGCATGCTGCTGCGGGCGCTGAAGGATTTCGGCATCGATCCGGCGAGAGCCCTGATGATCGGCGACAAGCCCTCCGACATGGCGGCGGCGAAGGCGGCCGGGGTGGATGGCTATCTGTACCAGGGCGGCGACCTCGAGGGCTTCCTGATCGCCGCTGCGGCGCGCACGGGCCTGCCGCTCTAGGGGCGCGTTTCCCTTCCGTCATGCCCCGATCCGGGTTAGTCAGGGTCAAATCCTTCCCCCGGGGACCCAATTCATGACCGACCTGCCCGCCGCCACGGGTTCCGCCCTCGACCTGATCGGCAAGACGCCGATGGTCGAGGTGACCCGGATCGACACCGGCCCCTGCCGCCTGTTCCTCAAGCTGGAAAACCAGAATCCCGGCGGTTCGATCAAGGACCGTATCGCCCGCTCGATGATCGACGCGGCGGAGCGGGACGGGACCCTCAAGCCCGGCGGCACGATCATCGAGGCCACCGCCGGCAACACCGGCCTGGGCCTGGCCCAGGTGGCGACGATCAAGGGCTACAAACTGATCCTCATCGTGCCGGATAAGATGGCGCGGGAGAAGATCCTCCACCTGCGGGCCATGGGGGTCGATGTGCGGATCACCCGCTCGGACGTCGGCAAGGGCCATCCTGAATACTACCAGGACATGGCCCAGACCATCGCCCAGGGAACGCCCAATTCCCTCTACGCCAACCAGTTCGAGAACCCGGCCAACCCCCTGGCCCACGAGACGACGACAGGGCCGGAAATCCTCGAACAGATGGACGGCGATCTGGACGCCATGGTCGTCGGGGTCGGCTCCGGCGGGACCCTGACCGGCCTTGGCCGCTATTTCCAGAAAGCCAGTCCCAAGACGAAGATGATCCTGGCCGATCCGGTGGGGTCCATCCTCTACGACTACGTCAACACCGGAACCTATGGCGAGGCGGGCAGCTGGATCGTCGAGGGCATCGGCGAGGACTTCATCCCGGTCAACGCCCAGATGGACCTGGTGTCCAAGGCCTATGCGATTTCCGACCGCGAGAGCGTCGAGACCGCCCGGATGCTGCTGCAGACCGAGGGCATCCTGGCCGGCTCGTCGTCGGGAACCCTGCTGGCGGCGGCCCTGCGCTACTGCCGCGAGCAGACTGAGCCTAAGCGGGTGGTCACCCTGGTCTGCGACACGGGCGCCAAATACCTGACCAAGATGTTCAACGACCTGTGGGTCTCGGCCCATGGCTTCGAGGATCGCACGGCGCGGGGCGACATCAGCGACCTGATCGCCAAACGCTATGCCGACGGCGGGGTGATCACCATCGGGCCGGACGACACCCTGCTGACCGCCTACAACCGCATGCGCAGCGCCGACATCAGCCAACTACCGGTAGTCGACTACGGCCGGCTGGTCGGGATCCTCGACGAGAGCGACGTCCTGGGCGCCGTGGCCGCGGCCCGCGAACACGAGGGCTTCGCGACCAAGGTCGGCGCGGCCATGACCCGCGATGTGAAGACGCTGGAAAGCCATCAGCCGCTGTCGGACCTGACGGCGGTGTTCGAGCGGGACGAGGTGGCGGTGGTCATGGACGGCGACGAGCTGCTGGGGCTCATTACGCGGGTGGATTTGATCAACCACCTGCGCAGGACGGCTTGAGAACTCCCTTCCCCTTGAGCGTGCGTGCTTCGACACGCGCCCTCGCGGGCGCTGCTCAGCATGACGAATTTTGATAGGTCCACCCCAGGTCGTCATCCTGAGCAGCCCGCACAGCGGGCGTGTCGAAGGACGCAAACCCGAAAATGAAACCCGCCCTCCGGGGCCGAAGAGACCTCCGCCATGACCCCCACCGACGGCAAGAACCGCCTAGCCTTCGCCACCCGCACCATCCACGCGGGCCAGAGCCCCGATCCGACGACGGGGGCGGTGATGCCGCCGATCTATGCGACCAGCACCTACGCCCAGGAGAGCCCCGGGGTGCACAAGGGCTTCGAATACGCCCGTAGCCAGAACCCGACGCGGTTCGCCTTCGAACGCTGTATCGCCGACCTGGAGAGCGGGACCCAGGCCTTCGCCTTCGCCTCGGGCCTGGCCTGCGGGGCGACGGTGATGGAATGCCTGGACTCTGGCGCCCACGTCATCGCCACCGACGACATCTACGGCGGCAGCTACCGCCTGTTCGAGCGGGTTAAGAAGCGGTCGGCGGGGCTGTCGTTCAGCTTCGTCGACATGACCGACCTGGCCGCCATCGAGGCGGCGATCCGGCCGGAGACGAAGCTGCTGTGGGTCGAGACCCCCACCAACCCGACCCTGCGGCTGGTCGATCTGGAGGCGGTGGCGGCGCTGGCCAGGAAGCATGGCCTGTGGTCGGTGGCCGACAACACCTTCGCCAGCCCCTATGTGCAGCGCCCCCTGGAGCTGGGCTTCGACTTAGTCACGCATTCGACGACCAAATACCTCAACGGCCATTCGGACATGGTCGGCGGCGTGGCCATCGTCGGCGACAACGCCGAATTCGGCGCCCAGATGAAGTTCCTGCAGAACGCCGTCGGGGCAATCAGCGGGCCGTTCGACAGCTTCCTCGCCCTGCGCGGCCTGAAGACCCTGGCGCTGCGCATGCAGCGTCACTGCGAGAGCGCCCTGAAGATCGCCCAGTGGCTTGAGCGCCATCCGGCCGTGGAAAAGGTCATCTATCCGGGACTGGAGAGCCATCCGCAGCATGCCCTGGCGGTGCGCCAGATGAAGGGCGGCTTCGGCGGCATCATCTCGGTGGAGATCAAGGGCGGGCTGGGCGCCAGCCGGCGGGTGCTGGAGCGCACGCGCCTGTTCACCCTGGCCGAGTCCCTGGGCGGGGTGGAGAGCCTGATCGAGCATCCGGCGATCATGACCCATGCCTCCATCCCTCCGGAACAGCGGGCGGCGGTGGGGATCACCGACGGGCTTATTCGCCTTTCGGTGGGGATCGAAGACTGCGCAGACCTGATCGACGACCTTTCGCAGGCGTTGGCGGCTTGAGGGCAGGTCGCGGCGGCGGCGGCGGGGTCGGCGGCTCGCCGGCGGCCAGCAGCCGGGCGCTGAGCATCAGGTCGGCCATCACCGCCGCATGGTCCGACGGCAGGGTCCAGGCCCGCACGACCCCCTCCACCCAGGCCTCGGCCATGCTGGTGATCTCCACCGACGGCTCGACATCCTTCAGGATGCGCGGGTCGACGTCGGCCCTGGCCTTGAGGGCGCCGAGGTACTGGGTCAGATCGATGGTGATCGGAATACGGAACACCGCATCGACCCGGCGGCGGTCATGGAAACTCTGGTTGACGATGACGTCGCCGAACACCTTGCCGTTGGGGATGACGACCTTGAGGTTGTCGACCGTGGCCAGTTCGGTGACGAACAGGTCCAGCGACCGCACCGTTCCCTTGCGGCCGGTGGTCTCGATGAAGTCGCCGACGCGGTAGGGGCGCAGGGTCAGGATCATCACCCCGGCGGCGACATTGCTGAGCGCGCCCTGCAGGGCCAGGCCGACGGTCAGGGACGCGGCCCCGAGGACGGCCAGGATGGAGGTGGTCTTGACCCCCAGCTGTTGCAGGATGGCCACCAGACCGACGATGATGACGATGTAGCGGACCGCAGAGCCGATAAACGTCTGCAGGGTCTCGTCCGGCGGCTGGTGCCGGGCCATCCGGGCCATGAAGGCCTTGGCCAGGGTCGACAGCCAGCGCGACGCCCACAGGGTCGTCAGCAGGATCAACCCGGCCACGATCAGGTCGAAGCCGAGCTGGGTGGTGCGGTCGATCAGCCCGGCGGCCAGGGCCTGGTCAGCCGTGACCTTGGGCAGGATGCGGGGAATCTGGGTCAGGTCGAAGGTCATCTGTTGTTCGTAGCCTATTGCGAGTCCCGGCGCTTCACCCCAGCCATATCACCCGCTCGTCCGGGCCTGAGCCTGATACCGGAGCGCCGTCTATTCGTCCGCCGGCTGGGACTGGTCAACACCGGCCGTCTCGTCCGGACCACCCGGATCGTCGGCGGCGAGGGACTTGCGGGTGACCTCGCGCCTGGGTTTGGGCGCCTTCTCCACCGCTACCTGGTGCGGATAGGGGATGCTGATGCCGGCGTCGTCAAAGGCCTCCTTGACGCCCTTGAACAGGTCGTAGGTGACGTTCCAATAGTCGGCCTGGGTGGCCCAGACGCGCAGGGTGAGGGTGACCGAGGAGTCGGCGTAGCCGGTGCAGCGGGCCCAGGGCTCCGGGGTCTTCAGCACGCGAGGATCGGCGTTCGCGGTGTCCAACATGACCTGCAGCGCCTGGCCGATATCGTCGTCGTAGTCGATGCCGACCACCACCTCGACCCGGCGGGTGGCGGGGGCGGAGTAGTTGGTGATCATCTCGCCGAACACCTTGCCGTTGGGCATGATCACCTTCAGCCCGTCCAGGGTGGTCAGTTCGGTGGTGAACAGGTCCAGGGCCTTGACCTTGCCCTTCTGGCCGTTGACCTCGACCAGGTCGCCGGAGTGGTAGGGCCGCAGGATCAGCAGCATGACCCCGGCGGCGACGTTGCTCAGCGCCCCCTGCATGGCCAGGCCGATGGCCAGGGAGGCGGCGCCCAGCACGGCGATGATCGAGGTGGTCTTGACCCCGACCTGTTGCAGCACGGCGATCAGGCCGATGATGATGACGACATAGCGGACCACCGAGCCGACGAACGCCTTCAGCGCCGCGTCGCCGCCGCGCTTCGCCTGCAATTTGCTCAAGGCGTCGACGGCCAGCTTCGACAGCCATTTGGCCGCCCAGAAGGTCACCGCCAGGATGACGCAGGCGACGATCAGGTCCAGGCCGATCTGCGCCGCCCGGTCGATGACGGTCACGGCAGCGGCGTCGCTGGTCCCTGGGATCAGGCGGGGGATATCCGCCGGGTTGGGAATGGCCATAAGGTTCCGGTTGCTGTTTGGCCCCAGCGGCTAACGACCTCGCCCCGGATGCCGTTCCCGGCCAAGCCCCTTGGGCGGCGCAACCTGGAGGGAAACATCCGGTTACCACTGTTGTCTCGAAACCGCCCGAACCGCAGCGTAAAGGCCCGCCCATGAGCATCGCCTTCATCGACCTCGCCGCCCAGCAACGCCGCATCCGCGACCGCATCGACAGCGCCATCGCCAGGGTCCTCGACCACGGCGGCTATGTCATGGGCCCGGAGGTGCGGCAGTTCGAGGCCGAACTGGCCGCCTTTGGCCAGGCGCCGCTGGCCCTGTCCTGCGCCAATGGCACCGACGCCATCGCCCTGCCGCTGATGGCCTGGGGGATCGGCGAAGGCGACGCGGTCTTCTGCCCGTCCTTCACCTTCGCCGCGACGCCCGAAGTCGTGCCCTGGACGGGCGCCACGCCGGTGTTCGTCGATGTCCTGCCAGACACCTTCAACATCGACCCGGCCGATCTGGAAGCGACGATCCTGGCGATCAAGGCCGAGGGCCGGCTGCGTCCCGCCGTGGTCATCGCCGTCGACCTGTTCGGCCAGCCGGCCGACTATCCGGCCATCCGCGCCATCTGTGACCGTCACGGCCTGAAGCTGATCAGCGACAGCGCCCAGGGCTTCGGCTGCACCCTGAACGGCCATCATCCCCTGCATTGGGCCGATGTCGCCACCACCAGCTTCTTCCCGGCCAAGCCGCTGGGCTGCTACGGCGACGGCGGGGCGGTGCTGTGCAAGGACCAGGATCTCTGGGACCTGATGGACAGCTACCGCGTCCACGGCAAGGCGGTGGCCCCCGACCTCGTCGGCCGGACCTTCGAGCACGAGACCAAATACCTCAACACCCGGATCGGCATGAACAGCCGCCTGGACAGCCTCCAGGCCGCCATCCTGATCGAGAAACTGGCCATCTTCCCCGAGGAGATCGCGATGCGGCAAGTCGTGGCGAACCGCTATGCCGAGGGGCTGGCCGGGTCGGTGAAGGCCTTCCCGACGGTGATCGCGGGGGGCGTCTCGGTCTGGGCCCAGTATGTCGTCCAGCACGCCAACCGCGACGGCCTGGCCGCCCATCTGAAGACCCAGGGGGTGCCGACGGCGGTCTACTACCCCGTGCCAATGCATGTTCAGGCGCCCTACGCCCACTTCCCGCGGGGCCCCGGCGGCCTGCCGGTGACCGAGGCCCTGGCCGAAACCGTCCTGGCCCTGCCGATGCACCCCTATATGGAAGAGGCCACCCAACAGCAGATCATCGAGGCGGTGAAGGGCTTCAACGGCTAGGGCGCTGATCAGCCGCCAAGGGCGTTGACCGGCAGCTTCAGGAAGACCCTTCCGGTCGCCGACGGCGCCGGCAGGGCCCCGGCCCGGATGTTCACCTGCAGCGATGGCAGGATCAGCGTCGGCGCCGCCAGGGTGGCGTCCCGGGCCTGGCGCATGGCGACGAATGCCGGCTCTTCGATCCCGTCACGGACGTGGACATTGTACGCCCGTTCCGCCGCGACCGTCGTCTCCCAGGCAAAGCTGTCGCGTCCCTCCGGCAGATAGTCATGGCCGACGAACAGCCGGGTTTCGGGCGGCAGGGCCAGGATCTTGCGGATCGAGCGGTACAGGGCGCCGGCGTCGCCGCCTGGAAAGTCGGCCCGGGCCGTGCCGTAGTCGGGCATGAACAGGGTGTCGCCAACGAAGGCGGCGTCGGCGATCCGGTAGCTGACGCAGGCCGGAGTGTGACCCGGGGTGTGCAGGACCTCGATGGTCAGGTCGCCGAGGGGAAGCGTCTCGCCCTCTTCCACCAGGCGGTCGAAAAAGGCGCCGTCACCGACGACATCGTCCAGTTCGAACAGGTCGGCGAAGGCTTTCTGAACCTCGGTGATCCGCGCGCCGATGACGATCCTCGCCCCGGTCAGCCGGCGGATGTGGTCGCCCGCCGACAGGTGGTCGGCGTGGGCGTGGGTCTCCAGCACATAGACGACCTTGAACCCCTGGTCTCGCGCAACGGCCAGAACCGCATCGGCGGAGCGGCTGGACAGGCGCGCCGCCTTGGGGTCGAAATCGAGAACCGGATCGATGATCGCCGCCTGGCCGGTGGCAGGGTCGCTGATGAGGTAGGTGACCGTTTGGGTCGCGGGATCGAAGAAGGAACGAATGTCGGGCGCCATGACGGGCCTCCGGAGGGATGAGCGGTGATGCCTATATATTAGGTATTGCTAAATTAGAATCAACTCATATATTGGCGACCATGTTCGATCTCACGAACTTCGACATCACCCGTTTCGAGGCCAGCGCCACGGAAGCCGCGAAGCTGCTACGCGCCCTGGCCAACGAACGGCGGCTTATGATCCTGTGCCAGCTGGCGGATGGCGAGCGGTCGGTGGGAGACATCCAGTCTCTCGTCGGCCTGTCGCAATCGGCCCTGTCGCAACACCTCGCGGTGCTGCGGGAAGAGGGCATCGTGGCGACCCGCCGCGAAGGCCAGAGCATCTGGTACCGGATCGACGACCCGGCTGCGGTCAAGGTGGTGGCGACGCTCGCCGAGATCTTCTGTCCCCCGGATGTGAGGAACTTCCATGACCGCCCGCCTGAGCCCCCTGAAACCCGCTGACCTCGCCGCTCGCCTGGCGGCCGGCAAGGCCGTTCTGATCGATATCCGCGAGCCGGATGAGTTCGCGCGCGGTCATATCGGCGGCGCCCTGTCGCGACCCCTGTCGGGGTTCGAGGCCGCCCACCTCTCCCTGCAGCCTGGCAAGGACGTGGTCTTCACCTGTCGGACCGGCATGCGGACCGGCGCCAACTGCGACCGCCTCGCCGCCCGCGTCGAGGGCGACGCCTTCGTGCTCGAAGGTGGACTGGATGGCTGGAGCGCCGCCGGCCTTCCCGTGATCCGCAATGAGGCCGCGCCGCTGGAGATGTTCCGCCAGGTGCAGATCGGCGCGGGCGCCCTGGCCCTGGCCGGCGCGATCCTCGGTTTCGCCGTTCACCCGGTCTTCCATCTGCTGTCCGGGGTCATCGGCGCGGGGCTGCTGTTCGCCGGCGTGTCGGGTTTCTGCGGCATGGCCAAGGTCCTGGCGCTGGCCCCGTGGAACCGGCGCGCGGCCTGACGTCATGGCCCTCGATCCGGTGATTATCCTCGCCGCCCTGGCCAGCGGGGCGGTGGTCGGGCTGCTGCTGTCGGTGTTCGGCGGCGGCGGCTCGGTCCTGGCGACGCCGCTGCTGCTCTACGCCGTCGGGGTGAGCGATCCCCATATCGCCATCGGCACCTCGGCCGCGGCGGTCGCGGTTAATGCCGCCGGGGGACTGGCGGCCCAGGCCCGGGCCGGCCGAGTGAAGTGGCCCTGCGCCCTGGTCTTCGCCGGCTCCGGCCTGGCCGGCTCGCTGTTCGGCTCGACCCTGGCCAAGAGCATCGACGGCCGCTTTCTGATGATCTGGTTCGCCGTCGCCATGGCGGCGGTGGCCCTGTCGATGATGCTGCCCAAGAGGGACGAGGGCGATCCCGCCGTCCATTTGACTCCCGGGCTGACCCTCAGGCTGGCGCCGGTGGGCGCGGTCACCGGCCTTGCGGCGGGCTTCTTCGGAATCGGCGGCGGCTTTCTCATCGCCCCGGGACTGATGGCGGCGACCGGCATGACCCTGGCCAACGCTGCGGCCTCGTCCCTGGTGTCGGTCAGCCTGTTCGGCGCGGCCACCAGTCTCAACTATGCCGCATCCGGCTGGGTCGACTGGCCGCTGTTCGCCCTTCTGGTGACCGGCGGGGCGGTCGGCACCCTGGCCGGCGTGCCCCTGGCGCGACGCCTGGCCAATCGGGCGGCGCTGGCCCGGCGCCTGTTCGCCGGCATGATCCTGATCGCCGCCGCCTATGTGGCCTACCGTTCGCTGACCTGAGGCGGCGGACGGGCAGTCATTCGGCGTGACTGTTGCGGGTCCGAAGGGATGGCCTCCTTCGAATAGCCAGGATCGGCGCGCTGCCCTGCTCTCGCCGCGCGGGGTTCAAGACGCGATGATGGGCTTCAACGGGCAGGCTGACCGCCTTGATATCATCTCATGATATCACTATGATGATATCATGAGAATTCTCGCAGACCTCGACCAACGGCAAATTGACGCCCTCAAGGAGCTCAGCGAGCGGAACGGGATGTCCCGCGCCGCCCTGCTGCGCGAGGCGGTGGATGACCTGATCGCCAAGAAGCGCCAGGCCGGTATGGAAGAGGCCTTCGGAATCTGGAAAGGCCGGACCGACATCACGGACGGGCTGGCCTATCAGGAGATGTTGAGGGCCGAGTGGCCCGACTGATCCTCGACACCAACATCATCATCGATTTTCTCAAAGGCGAACCCCAGGCCCGAGCCTACGTCGTCGCTCCGGGAGGAGCGGACATCAGCATCGTGACCTGGATCGAGGTGATGAGCGGGGTCCAGCCGCACGAAGATGTCGCGGCGCGTCAGCTGTTATCGGGCCTTCGCATCCTGCAACTGACGCCCAGGGTGGCCGAGGAGGCCGCCTCAATCCGCCGCCAAAAGCGCATGAAACTGCCGGATGCGGTCATCTGGGCGACGACCCGCCTGGCCGGGGCGACCTTGGTCACCCGCAATACCAGAGACTTCCCCGCCTCAGACCCTGCGGTGATCGTCCCCTACGTCCTCTAAACCCGCGGCGCTAGTCCAGCATCCGCTCCAGCGTCTCCAACTCGTCCGCCTCCCGCGCCGGCTTGTCCCAGCGGATGCGGCTGATCCGGGGGAAGCGCATGGCGACGCCGCTCTTGTGGCGGGTCGAGCGCTGCAGTCCCTCGAAGGCGACTTCCAGCACCAGGCCGAAGTCGAGCCCCGCCCGCACCGAACGCACCGGACCGAACCGCTCGACGGTGTTGTCGCGGACGAACTTGTCGAGTTGCTTCAGCTCCTCGTCGGTGAAGCCGAAATAGGCCTTGCCGACGGGGGTCAGCGACCGCATCCCGGCGTCGTCCTCGCGCCAGACGCCAAAGGTGTAGTCGCTGTAGAAGCTGGACCGCTTGCCGTGGCCGCGCTGGGCGTACATCAGCACTGCGTCGATCAGCCTGGGGTCCCGCTTCCACTTGAACCAGGGGCCTTTCGGACGGCCCGCTTCATACGGCGAATCCCAGCGTTTCAGCATCAGCCCTTCAGACAGCTGGGCGTCGCCTTCCGGCGGCTCGGCCCGCAGGGCGGCCAGGCCTTCCCAGGTCTCGAACGACTGCATGGGCGACAGGTCGATGCGCGGCGAGGCGGCGGCGGCGACAAAGGCCTCCAGCCGTTTGCGCCGCTCGGCGAAGGTGAGGGCGCGCAGGTCCTCCTCGCCGTCGAGCAGCAGGTCATAGGCACGGATGGCGGCCGGGTAGGCGGCAATGGTCTTGGCGTCGACCGCCTTGCGGTTCAGCCGCTGCTGCAGGTCGCCGAAACTGGCCAGGGCGCCGTCGCGAATGACCAGCAGCTCGCCGTCGATGGCGCCCTCGAAGCTCATATGGGCCAGGACATCGGGAAAGCTATGGCTGATGTCGTCGCCGGTCCGGGTGTAGAGCCGCCTCTCTCCCCGCTCGCTGACCGCCTGGATGCGGATGCCGTCCCATTTCCACTCGGCGGCGTAGGCGGCCGGGTCCAGCTTCTGGAAATCCACGGCCTCGTCGATCGCCTGGGCCAGCATCACCGACCGGAAGCGGCCGGGGTTGTCGGCGCTGGGCGCTTCGGAGCGGCCCTCCAGCCAGGCGAACAGGTCCTCATAGGGCGGCGCCATGGCATGCCAGACCTCCTCGATCTGGCTGACGTCGATCGCCTGGCCCTTCAGGTCTGCCAGGTTGGCGCAGGCCTGTTTGGCCAATCGGGCGGAAAAGCCGACGCGCAGGCCCCCGGTCAGCAGCTTCAGCAGGGCCCAGCGACCGTCCGGCTCCAGGGCGTCCAGCCAGCGCTCGATCATCGGCTGCACCTCGCCGCGCTTGGCGGTGCGCAGCGCCTCGATCACCTCTGACAGTTCCGGCTCGCGGTTGGCGCCCCGCTCCGCCGGCCAGACCAGGGCCACGGTTTCGGCCAGATCCCCGACATAGTCGTAGGACCAGCGAAACAGCACCGAATCCATCCGCGCCTCCACCGCCTTGCGGATGGCGGCCGGCTTGGCGGCGCTGAAGGTCAGCTCCCCGGTCAGGGCGGCCAGGGCCCAGCCGCGGTCGGGATCGGGCTGGCCGCTGAGGAAGTCGCGCACCAGGGTCAGCTTCGCATTGCGCGAGGCGGTGAGGCTGAGCCGGTCGAGAAGGCGGGCGAAGGCGCGCATGAAAGAGGAATGTAGCCCAGGCTGTGAGGTTCACGAGTCCTCGACATTCCGGGACGCCCGCGCAAGGCTCGCGCTGTCTGGAGAACCCCTGTCATGCGCCTGTGGAAAACCGTCTTCGCCGTCGCGGCCCTGTTCAACCTGGTGGTCGGCCTGCCGCTGCTGATCGCTCCGGTCGCCTTCTATGCCGCGCTCGGCCAGCCGCCGCCGCCCGACATCCTGTCCAGCCAGACGGCGGGGCTGCTGATCGCCGTGTTCGGGGTGGGCTACGCCATGGTCGCCCGCGATCCGGTGGCCAATCGCGGCATCCTCTGGCTGGGGGTGATCGGCAAGACGCCCCTGCCGCTGATCGTCTGGCTGAATGTCCAGGCCGGCCGCAGCCCGATGGCCAGTTTCTGGCTGACCCTCGGCGATCTCCTGTTCGCCGGCCTCTTCCTCACCTACCTGTTGCGCAGCCGCAAATGACCAGGCGGTCCGCCGTCCAGAGCGAGGGCCGGTGCGTCTGCGGCGCGGTGCGGTTCGAGATCGACGTTCCGGCCGTCTGGGCCTGGCATGACCATTCGGCCGCCAGCCGCCACGCCCAGGGGGCCGCCTACGCCACCTATGTCGGCAGCTGGAAGAGCCGCTTCCGCCTGCTGGACGGCGAGGCGATGATCACCCGCTACGAGGACGCCGAGGCCGGCACGACCCGCAGCTTCTGCGCCCGCTGCGGCACGCCGCTCTTCTACGAACGCGCCCGCTCGCCCCGCTACATCAACATCCCCCGCCCCCTGTTCCAGACCCGCACCGGCCGCGAGCCCCGCTATCACATGAACCTCGACCAGCAGGCCGACTGGATCTGGCGCGGCGAGGCGCTCGGCCCGGTGAAGGGCTATCCGGGCGTCATGCGCGAGCGGCCGCGGAAGAAGAAGGACCTGCCGGATCCGATGGGTTGACCTCTTGCCGACAGGGGGCTGGGGCGTCAGCCGTGCGGATGCGCCGCGGAATAGGCGGCTAACAATCCGGCGGCATCGACCTGGGTGTAGCGCTGCGTCGTTGACAGCGAAGCGTGGCCGAGCAGTTCCTGGATCGAGCGCAGGTCAGCGCCGGCGCCCAGCAGGTGGGTGGCGAAGCTGTGGCGCAGGGCGTGGGGCGTAGCGCGCTCGGAGAGGCCGAGCCGGCCGCGCAGCAGCTGCATCGCCGCCTGCACATGGCGCGGCGACAGCGGGCCGCCGCGCTTGGCGATGAACAGGGGATCCTCCCGCTCGGTCGGATAGGGCAGGGCGGCCAGATAGGCGTCCACCGCCTGGCGGACGGCGGGCAGGACGGGGACGATGCGGGTCTTGCCGCCCTTGCCGGTGATGCGGATGGCCTCGGCCAAGGGGGCGTCGGCCCGGCTCAGAGACAGGGCCTCTGAAATCCGCAGGCCGCAGCCCCAGAGCAGGGTCAGCACGGCCTGGTCGCGCAGGCCTTCCCAGGGGTCGCGGTCAGGATCGGCGCCGGCCTCGGTCAGCAGGCCCCGCGCCTGGTCCTCGCTGACCGGCCGGGGCGCGCCGGGCCGCACCTTGGGACCGCGCACCAGGGCCAGACCCGTGCAGCCGATGTCCATCCGCCGATCCAGAAAGCCGTGGAAGGAGCGCACCGCCGACAGGGCCTGGGACAGGGACCGCGCCGCCAGCACTTTTGCCCCGTCGCGGCCGCCCCGGCGCTCGGCCATCCAGGCCCGCACCTCGGCGGCGCTGACGCCGCCCAGGTCTTCAACCGACAGAGGCCCGCCGCGATGGCGGGCCAGGAAGGCCAGATAGGAGGCGGCTCCGGCGCGATAGGCCTCAAGGGTGCGGGGCGAGGCGCGGCGTTCGGCGGCCAGATGGGTCAGCCAGGCCTGCAGCGCCGAATCGGCGGTCACAGGACGGGCCAGCGTTCCGCGGTGCGCTCGAACACCCGCGCCAGGAAGGCGACCAGTTCGGCCCCCATGTCCTTGGTGAAGCCCTTGGGATCTGGAGATCCGAAGGCCAGCACCCCCTGCCGCGCCGGCTCCCAAAGGGCGACGCGGACCATGGCCATGGACCTGACCACCGGGGCCTTGTCGCCGAACAGCGGAGCGGCCGGGGCGTGGAACCCCATCCTCGCCAGGCGCTGGGCGCCGAGGATCAGGTCGGCCTGGCCCTCGACCAGCCGATACCAGCCGGCCGGAACCCGCTCGGGGCCTTCCAGGGCGACGACCGCTCCGGTCAGGCCGAACCGCAGGGTGGCCACCTCGTCGACCCGGCGCGCCAGGTCGGCGTGGTTGCGGGCCTCCAGCATGTCGATGACGGCCGCATGGGTCTGGGCCTGGGCGGAGAAGTTGGCGCGGGCCGTGGCTTCCAGCATCCGGCGGGCGGAGGATTCGCGCTTGGCCGTGGCGGCGACCCGGGCCAGGGCGGCCGGGCCGAAGTCGACGATGTTGGCGGCGTCCAGCCGCAGCCCAATGTCGGCCAGCAGTTCGGCGTCGTCGCGCAGCAGCCCGGCGTTGCGGCGGATCAGCGCCCGCAGTTCGGCCACGTCGGGCGACAATTCCAGCGGCTTGATCTGCGCTCCGTCCGACATGCCCAAGCCTTCTCTGTTCTAGAGGATGGACTGACCCGTCTTGGCCCAGTCCGCTAGAAACTGATCAAGACCCTTTTCGGTTAAGGGGTGCTTGAAGAGCGCTTCAAAGATGTTCGGCGGCAGGGTGGCGCAATCGGCCCCCAGCTCGGCGCAGCGGGCGACATGGTCGTTGGTGCGGATCGAGGCGGCGAGGATTTCGGTGTCGAAACCGTAGTTGTCATAGACGGTGCGGATGTCGCCGATCAGGGCGCAGCCGTCCGACCCGTGATCGTCCAGCCGCCCGACGAAGGGCGAGACATAGGTGGCGCCGGCCTTGGCGGCCATCAACGCCTGGGCGACGGAGAAACAGAGGGTGACGTTGGTGGCGATGCCGTCGGCGGCGAACTTGGCCGTGGCGATCAGGCCGTTGCGGGTCAGCGGCAGCTTGACCACCACATTGCCGGCGATGTCGGCCAGCTTGCGACCCTCGGCCACCATGGTGTCGACGTCGGTCGCGACGGCCTCGGCGCTCACGGGCCCCTCGACGAGACCGCAAATCTCGGCGATGACCTCCGCCATGGGACGACCCGACTTGGCGATCAGCGTGGGATTGGTGGTGACCCCGTCCACAAGGCCGGTCTGGACCAGGTCCGCCAGCACGGCGGTGTCGGTGGTGTCGAGGAAGAGCTGCATCGCGGTGGCGTCCGGTTGTCTGGAAGGACGGGCCTTGTACATCAAGGTTATGACATCCGCATCCCCGTCATCCCGGCCGAAGCGCGTAGCGCGAAGGGCCGGGACCCAGGGGCTCCGGGCCCGGACGATTGCGGCGGCCCTTCTTGCTTCAGGTCCCTTCCTGGGTCCCGGCTCTTCGCTTCGCTCCGGCCGGGATGACGGTGGAGAAGGATCGTGACCGCGCGCATCGCCTCCGTCCTGCTGCCCATGCCGCTGCCGGAAGCCTTCGACTATGCCGAGCCGGAGGGGATGGACCTGGCCGTCGGCGACCAGGTGGCGGCGCCGCTGGGGCCGCGGCTGCTGCGCGGCGTGGTCACCGCCCTGCGGGACGGGACCGGCGGCAACCGGCCCTTGAAACCCATTGATCGCAAGCTGGACGATCCGCCCCTGCCGGCCACCACCCTGGCCTTCGTCGAATGGGCCGCCCGTTACGCCGCCGACAGTCCGGGCCAGCCCCTGGCCATGGCGCTGCGCGGTCTGCGGGCGCCCAGGCCCAGACCCGAGCGGGTGCTGGTCCCCACCGGCGCCCAGCCGGCCCGCGTAACCCCGGCCCGCGCCCGGGTGCTGGAAGCCGCCGCCCGCGAGGCGCTTGCCCCACCGCGGCTGGCCGAGGCGGCCGGGGTGTCGTCCGGCGTGGTCAAGGGCCTGGTGGACGAGGGATGTCTGGTCATCGAGGAGCGGTTGCCGGTCCGGGAAGCGCAGGTCCTCGACACTTCCGCCCGAGCCGAACTGCTCAACCCGGGCCAGGCGGCGGCCGCGCGGGAGATCGGCAAGAAGCTGACCGCCGGGGGCTTTTCCGCCACCCTGCTGGACGGGGTCACCGGCTCGGGCAAGACCGAGGTCTATCTGGAGGCGGCCGCCCAGGTGCTGCGCGACGATCCGGACGCCCAGGTGCTGATCCTGCTGCCGGAGATCGCTCTGACCCAGGCGGTGATCGCCCGGGTCGCCGCCCGCTTCGGCAGTCCCCCCGGCGAATGGCATTCGGCCGTGCCGCCGCCCCGCCGCCGCAGCCTGTGGGAGGATGTCTCCGCCGGCCGCAGCCGCATCGTCGTCGGCGCCCGCTCGGCCCTGTTCCTGCCGTTCCGTAAGCTCGCCTTCATCGTCGTCGATGAGGAGCATGACGGCTCCTACAAACAGGAAGAGGGCTTCATCTACCAGGGCCGCGACCTGGCCGTGGCCCGCGCCCACCTGGAGGGCTGCGCCGTAGTCCTCGCTTCGGCGACGCCCTCGCTGGAGACCCTGTGGAACGCCGAGCAGGGCCGCTACGGCTGGCTGAAGCTCAGCGCCCGGCATGGCGTGGCCCAGCTGCCCGAGGTCTCGCTGATCGACCTGCGCGAGACCCCGCCGGAGCGGGACCACTGGCTGTCGCCCCCCCTGGTCAAGGCCATGGGCGAGACCCTGATGCGTGGCGAACAGGTGCTGCTGTTCCTCAATCGCCGGGGCTACGCTCCGGTGGTGCTGTGCAAGGCCTGCGGCGAGCGGCTGACGGCGCCGGATACCGACAGCTGGCTGGTCGAGCATCGCTACACGGGCCGGCTGGTCTGCCATCTGACCGGCTTTTCCATGCCCAAGCCCGACCGTTGCCCCCACTGCGGCGCCAAGGACAGCCTGATCTCCATTGGTCCCGGGGTGGAGCGGGTGGAGGAGGAGGCCAAGAGCCTGTTCCCCGAGGCGCGGGTGGCGGTCTTCTCCTCCGACACGGTGATCAGCGGCCAGAGCGCCCGCGAGCTGGTCGAGAGCATGGAGCGGGGCGAGATCGATATCCTGGTCGCCACCCAGGCCGCCGCCAAGGGCCACAACTTCCCGGGCCTGACCCTGGTGGGCGTGGTCGATGCGGACCTCGGCCTGCGCGGCGGGGACTTGCGGGCCGGGGAGCGGACCTTCCAGCTGCTGGCCCAGGCGGGCGGCCGGGCGGGGCGCGCCGACCGGCCGGGCCGGGTGCTGATGCAGACCTGGGCTCCGGACCATCCGGTGATGAAGGCTCTGGCCGCCGCCGACCGCGACGGCTTCACCGAGGCGGAGATGGAACTTCGCCGGCTGTCGTCCCTGCCGCCCTTCGGCCGGCTGGCGGCGGTCATCCTGTCGGGGCCGGATCCCGTGCAGCTGGAGGCCTTCGCGCGGGAGATGGCATCCCTGGCTCCCAATGCAACGGGCGTGGAGATCTACGGCCCGGCCGATGCGCCGCTGGGCCTGATCCGGGGACGGCGGAGGAAGCGGCTGCTGGTGCGGGCCGACCGGACCGTGGACCTCTCCGCCTACATGGCCGCCTGGCGTGCGAGGGTTAAGCCGCGCGGGGCGCTCAGGCTGACGATCGACATCGACCCGTACAGCTTTCTGTAGGCGATCCTCCCCCAGCGCAGCGCGCTGGAGGAGGATTTGCCGCCCTCAGTGCAAGGTCTCCGGCGGCTTCTTCTTCGCCTGCCTTGCCCGCGCGAACATGTTCAGCGCCTCGACCCCGCCGGAGAAGGCCATGGCGGCGTAGATGTAGCCCTTGGGCACATGCATGCCGAAGCCGTCGGCGATCAGCACCATGCCGATCATCAAGAGGAAGCCCAGCGCCAGCATCACTACGGACGGGTTCTTGTTGATGAAGTCGCCCAACGGGTCGGCGGCCACCAGCATCACCGTCACCGCGACCAGCACGGCGGCGACCATGATCGGCAGGTGTTCGGTCATGCCCACGGCGGTCAGGATGCTGTCGATGGAGAAGACGATGTCGAGCAGGACAATCTGCACGATGGCCGAGCCGACGCCGTTGATCACCACATCGGCCTTTGCCGGGGCGTCATGGGCCGCGGGATCGGTGGAGTGGTGAATCTCGGTGGTCGCCTTCCAGACCAGGAACAGGCCGCCGGCGATCAGGATCAGGTCCTTCCAGGAGAAGCTGTGACCGAAAAGGGCGAAGGCCGGCTGCACCAGCCCGACGATCCAGGCGATGGTGGTCAGCAGCAGCAGCCGCATGACCAGGGCCAGGCCGATGCCCAGCCGGCGGACCTTCTGGCGCGACGCCTCGGGCAGCTTGTTCGACAGAATCGAGATGAAGACCAGGTTGTCGATCCCCAGGACCACCTCCATCACCACTAGGGTGATCAGGGCGGCCCAGGCCGCCGGGTCCGTCAGAAGTTGCGCAATTCCGTCCACCAGCTCTCAAGCCTCCCTAAACTTTCAGCTGTCATATCTAGGGACGCCGCAGCCATGCGCCAGTCCACATCTGTGGTTTTGGGGCGCAATACCGGACATTTTGACGCATGAACGACGCCAGCCACATCAAGCCCCTGACCGGCCTGCGGTTTTTCGCGGCGATGTGGGTGGTCCTCTATCACTACTGGCCCAATCTCGCGGTCGGCTTTTCGCCCCGGCTGGTGGAGAAGGGTTACCTGGGGGTGGAGCTGTTCTTCGTCCTGTCGGGCTTCATCCTCTGCCACGTCTATCTGGAGAGCTTCGGCGAGGGGCGGTTCAAGTACGGGGCATTCCTGTGGAACCGGCTGGCGCGGGTCTATCCGCTGCATATCGCCACCCTGCTGGGCGTCATCGCCATGGGGATCGCGGCCGAGGTCGCCGGCTTCGGCATCGACGCCAATGTCCTGGGCTGGAGCTCCCTGCCGGCCAACCTGCTGCTGGTCCAGGCCTGGGGGTTCGCGCCCCATGCCGCCTTCAACCACCCCAGTTGGTCGATCTCGGCCGAGTGGTTCGCCTACCTCAGCTTCCCGGCTTTCGCCTGGGTCGCCTGGCGGCTGCGGCATCGGCCATGGATCGCGGCAGGACTGGCGCTCGGCTTCATGGCGATCCTGTATCCGACGTATCAGGCCGTAACCGGAGAATCGCTGACCGAGGCGACCATCCACTGGGGCGCCCTGCGCATCGTGCCCTGCTTCGCGCTGGGCTGCGCCATGCACGCGCTTTGGCGGTCCGGAGCGGTGCGTAATCTTCAGGCAGCCAGTATTGGCGCTGTATTTCTGGGCGCCGGCGCCATCCTTGCATCGGTGTCCGGCGCGCCGGACGGCCTTGTCGTGGCAGGGTTTGGCGGCCTTATCCTGTGTCTGGCCGGCATGGCGCAACACGGCTCCCGCTTCGCCAGTGGTCATGGATTCGTCTATCTCGGAGAGATCAGTTACTCGGTCTATATGATCTGCGTGCCGTGGAAACTTCTCTTCGTCAATGCAGCGACAAAGCTGTTGAATATCGAGGGCGACAAGCTGCCCTGGTACATCTGGCTGGTGTTCATCGCCTCAGTGGTTCCATTGGCCGCCGCCAGCTATCACCTGATCGAGAGGCCGGCCCGTGCTCGCATGAAATTGATGCACGATTCTTGGGCGGCGAGACGCTCTGTCGCGGCACGGGCGTGAAAAGGGTCTTTTCATTCCTTCGTGAGATGTCTAAGCCGTAATCTGTTTCCGCGGGGGAGAACTCCAGCATGCGTCAACGGACGAGAGCCGTACTCGGCTCCCTGACCGCCGCACTGATGATCAGCCTGGTTCCGGCTGTCTCCATGGCCGACACCTATTGGCAGTGTGTTCCCTTCGCCCGGCTTCTTTCGGGCATCCAGATCTTCGGCGACGCCCGCACCTGGTGGACCCAGGCGATCGGCCGCTACCAGACCGGCGGCGTGCCCGAGATGGGCGCCGTCCTCTGTTTCGAACCTACCGCCCGGATGAAACTGGGCCATGTGGCCGTGGTCAGCCGGGTGCTGACCGACCGGGTCATCCAGATCACCCACGCCAACTGGTCGATGATCGGCGGGGCGCGCGGCAAGGTCGAGAAGGACGTCACCGTGGTCGACGTCTCCCTCGGCGGCGACTGGAGCAAGGTGAAGGTCTGGTATGACCCGATCCGCGATCTCGGCACCACCGTCTATCCGACCCACGGCTTCATCTATCCCGACGCCCAGGCGCAGAAGATGGCCCAGGCCGGCGGCCGCTACGCCCTGGCCCAGGACACCGCCCAGCTTGTCGCCAACTCCGCGGCCGGCCAGGTGGTCAGCGCCATGCAGCCCGGCGCCTCGCCGCTGCAGATTCTGAATCAGGCGGCCCAGACCACCGATAATATCGCCACCCTGATCCAGAAGGCGACGAGCGGCGGCGGCGACAAGAAGGACTGATAAGGTCTTTCTGCGGCCGGGATCGGCCGGGTGTGAATTCTCCAATCCCGCCGTTGACGCGGCAGGCGCGGCGCGCGATGGCAAGGCTATTGGCCTGAGCCCTCCGGGAGCCTGCACGGTATGATCAGACTCCTCGAACGCGGTGGCCGGGCCGTCAGCGAGCTGACGCTGGAACCAGGCTGGACGCTTCCGACGGATGTGATCTGGGTCGATCTGCTCAACCCGACGCGGGAGGAAGAGCATGCGGTCGAGACGGCCCTCGGCCTCGAACTTCCCACCCGCGAGGACATGGCCGAGATCGAGGCCTCGTCCCGCCTCTATCGCGAAGGCGACGCCTCCTATCTGACGGTCGAGGTGATCACCGGCGCCGGGGTCGAGGCGCCCAGGCTCGAGCCGGTGACCTTCGTCCTGATCAAGGACCGACTGATCACCATCCGCTACGCCCAGCCCCGGGCCATCGCCCTGTTCGAATCCCAGCTGCATGAACGGGGCAGCCTCTGCCAGGGCGGCGAGGCGGTCTTCCTGGGCCTGCAGGACGCCATCGTCGACCGTATCGCCGACATCCTGGAAGCCGCCTCCAACCAGGTGGAGGCCCTCTCCAACGCCATTTTTGAACGGCCTCGCCGCACGGCGCGATTCGAGGTGGTGCTGGGCAAGCTGGGCCGCTGGCAGGGGATTACCGCCAAGGCCCGCAACAGCCTCATCAGCCTGTCGCGGATGCTGGTCTACGCGGCCCTGTCGCCGCACATCGCCGAGACGGCCGAGGACGCCGGCCGGATCAAGTCACTGCAGCGCGACATCCGCTCCCTGACCGACCATGCCGGCCACCTGTCCGGTGACATCATCTTCCTGCTCGACGCCACCCTGGGCCTGATCAACATCGAGCAAAACGGCATCATCAAAATCTTCTCGATCGCCGCGGTGATCTTCCTGCCCCCGACCCTGGTGGCCAGCTATTTCGGCATGAACTTCAAATTCATGAGCGAGTTCGACCTGCCCTGGGGCGAGGCCCTGGCCGTGGGGTTGATGATCGTCTCCTTCATCCTGCCGCTGCTCTATTTCAAGCGGAAGGGCTGGCTGTAACGCCACCCTTCCTTAAGGGCCCGGGGGCGATGCTGTTCTCCGATGTCCGCAGACGCCAGCCTTTTGAGAACCCTCGAACACGCCAGCCTCAAGACGACGCTGGAGGCGCACGCGCGCTTCCTCGCCGGCCGGCCGGGCGGCAAGCGGGCTAATCTCGCTCACGCCGACCTCAGCCATGTGGTGCTCGAAGGCGTCGATCTCGCCGAAGCGGAATTGAGCGGCGCGCGGCTGCAGGGCGCCTGTCTGGCGGGCGGCAACCTGTCCCGGGCCGTGCTGTTCGGGGCCGACCTGCGCGACGCCGACCTGCGGGCCGTCGACTTCTCCAAGGCGGACTTGCGCGGCGTCTGCCTGCGCGGCGCCAACCTGTCCCATGCCGACCTGACCGGGGCGGACCTGCGCGAGGGGCGCATCGCCCTGCAGGATCAGGCCCTGGGCTTTCGGATCCTTACCCACGACCGACGGCCGGGTGAGCTGAACTACGCGGTCATGGCCGGAGCCAGACTCGACGGCGCCCAGCTGTCCGATCCGGAATCCCGGTCCGCCGACCTGACCGACGCCATCCTCGCCGGCGCCCAGCTCAGCAGCGCACGAATGGTCAAGGCCATCCTCGACGGCGCCGACATGACCGGAGCGGAGATGTTTCAGGCCGATCTCTCCGGCGCCTCGCTGCGGCGGGCGGTGATGACCGGCGTCGATGTCTCCGCCGCCAATCTGGAAAAGGCCGACGTCGCCGGCCTGCTCCGCGGTCCGCCGGCGATCGTCTATGTCGACGACCGGCCGCTGGGCGAGGTGTTGGAGGAGCACGAGCGTTTCTGCAGGACCAACGGGGCGGAGGGGGTGGTCGCCCGTATCGCCAATGTCGATTTCCGCGGCCTTCGCCAGCTTCGTCGCCGGATTCTGACCGGCATCCATGCGCGGGGGGCGGTGTTCTTCGGCATGGACCTGGAGGGTGCGGAACTGCAGGGCGCCGACCTCAGCGGCGCCGACTTTCGAGGCGCCAATCTGAAGAACGCGGATCTGCGCGGGACCAAGCTGCTGGATGCGCGTCTCGACCGCGCCGACCTGCGCGGCGCCAGCCTGGGGCCCCTGCTGATCGGCGAGGGCCGGTATCTGAGGTCCGACTTGACCCGCGCCGTCCTGCGCCAGGCCGACCTGCGCGACGCCGGAGCCCGGCGGGCCCGCTTCCTCGAAGCCGACCTGGCCGGCGCAAAGCTGGACGGCGCCGACCTGGCCGGCGCCGAACTGGATAGCTGACGAAAGGCATCGAGCAGAAGCGTGAGCGGCTCCGCCGCCCGATGCGCGACCAGGCTAAAGCCCTACATCCCCTTGCGCAGGGGCAGGAGGTCCGGGAAGTCGCCGTCCCGCTTCTCCGCCTTGGCCTTGAAGGCCTCGGCCATGTGCGGGCCGCTGAACATCCCCGTCTGCCAGACGGCGATATAGTCCAGCGCGTCCTTGATGGTGTGGTCGCGGGCGTAGTTGATCATCACCTTCGAACCCGCCACGGCCAGGGGGGACTTGGAGGCGATCTCGCGGGCCGTCTCCAGGGCGTGGGCGACGCAGGCCTCGTGGCTGTCGAGCACCTCATTGACCAGGCCGATCTCCTTGGCCTTGGCGGCGGGAAGGCGGCGGCCCGTATAGGCCAGCTCGCGAACCCAGCCCTCGGGGATCAGTTTGCACAGGCGGGGGAAGGTGCCGACGTCGGCGGTCATGCCGATGTTGATTTCCTGGATGCAGAAGAAGGCGTCGCTGCTGGCGTAGCGGATGTCGGCCGAACTGGTCAGGTCGACCGCCCCGCCGATACAGCCGCCCTGGATGGCGGCGATCACCGGCATCCGCGCCTCGTCCAGGCAGGAGATGACGTCCTGCAGGTGGTGGACGTGATAGCGGAAGCTCTCGCCGGCGTTTTCCTTGTCCTCCGGCCGGGCGCCCGTGGTCCCGCCCCCGCCGCCGAACACCGCCAGATCCATGCCGGCGCAGAAATGCTTGCCGGTGGAGCTCAGCACAATGGCCCGGGCCCGGGCGTTGTCGCTGATGTCCTTGACGATGACGAGCAGCTCGTTCCAGAAGCTGCGGGTCATGGTGTTCATCGCCTCGGGACGCTTCAACTGGATATGGGCGACACCCGCCTCGATGCTGACGGCGAAACAGCTCCAGTCGGTGGTGGTGACGTCGATGGGTGCATGTGCGTTCATGGCGGCTCTCCCTGAATTTTCTCAAGCCTATCCCGGCTGACGCGGCGAAAGCCAACGGCTCTTGCGTGACGCGGGGGGCAGGCGCCAAGAGGGAGGGCATGAGCACCGAACCCGCCCCGATCCCGGACAGCTTCCCGATTCCAGGTCCGGCTTTTCGTCGGCGCCGCATCGCCATCGACAGCCCGACCGGCGCCGGGGTGATGGCCGGGATCGAGCTGGGTCCCGAACACCAGCCCATCGACCTGGTCTTCGCTCACGCCAACGGGTTCAACGCCCTGACCTACCGCACCCTGCTCAGTCCCGTGGCCGAGGCCGGCTACCGGATTCTGGCCATCGACCAGCGCGGTCACGGCCGCAGCGAACTGGTCGCCGACGCCGCCGATGGCCACAGCTCCTGGCTGGGTTTCCGTGACGACCTGATCGCCCTGCTGGAAACCCTGGACGCTCCGCCGCGCGTTGTTTCCGGCCATTCGATGGGCGGAACCTCGGGCGTCCTGGCCAGTGGCCCGCGTCCGGACCTGATCAAGAGCCTGGTCCTCTTCGATCCCGTGCTGATGGCCCCCGGCATGCAGGAGGCGATGGGGCCGGAGGGTATGAAGAACAGTCCCCTGGCCCAGGGGGCCCGCCGCCGGCGCAATGATTTCGAAAGCCCGCAGGCCGCCTATGCCGGCTGGCTCGGCCGGGGCGCCTTCCGCAGCTGGACCGACGCAGCCCTGGCGGACTACGTCGCCGACGGCCTGGTGGAGACGGCGGACGGCCGCTTCCGCCTGTCCTGCGCCCCGGCCTGGGAGTCGGCCAACTTCGCCGCCCATTCCCACAATCCCTGGGACGCCCTGGCCGCCAGCGTCTGCCCGATACGGATCCTCAAGGCGGAGGACAACTCGACCGCCAATATCGGGGACCGTCTCGATGGCGCGATCGCCTCGGGCCGGGTCCGAGTTGAGACCATTCCGGGAACCAGCCACTTCCTGCCGATGGAACGGCCGGACCTGGTCAAGGGCGCCTTGCTGGAAGCCTTGGCGGCCTAAGGCGCCAGCCCGACCTTCGCCTGTTGCATCAGGAGGACGTGGGCGGCCGGTTCGATTGGCACCACCTTGCGGGCGTCGAGGTCGAAGGTGATGGCCACGGCCTCGGACGTGCCCCAGACTTCGCCGGTGTCCGGATTAATCATCCAGTGGACCAGCTTCATCGTCCGGCTGTCGGCGCCCATCAAGCCGGAGCGCAGTTCGAACCGCTCCCCGGCCCGGGGCCAGTTCAGCTGCACCAGCCGGTATTCCAGCACCGCGCCGCCGACCCGCGCCGGCTTGCTGGGGGCATGGCTGGAAACCACGTCGCGCAGGCCTTTCACCAGGGCGCCGATGCCGTCCGACACCCGGCCGATGAACAGCTCGGTCCGCATCCGGCCGAAGACATCGCATTCCGTCGGCGAGATGGCGCCCAGGCCGATGCGCGGCAGGCCCAGGTCGTCGGCCTTCCCCAGGCTGGCCGCGGTCTCGAAGGGTTCCAGGGATATGCTGCGGGCCTGGGCCTTGTCCGGCACGGCCATCTGCAGCCCCTCGGCCCGTTCCCGCGCCCGTTGGGGCCAGGGGAAGGGCCGGGCCTCGCGCGGGGTCACGTGGCTTACCACCGTCTGGAAGGTGGCGGCCAGTTCGCCACTCTCCGAATGGATCAGCAGCTGGATCAGCCGGGCGCTGTCCTCGCCCATCTCGACCACCCCGCCGACCATATGCAGGACGGCGCCGGCATGGGCCTCCTTGAGGAAGCGGATATGTTGCTCGCGGACCAGCAGGGTGGAGTTGGCGTGTTCGGTGAAGGCCTCGGGCAGGCCGAGCAGGGCGGCCATCCCGGCCAGGCTCTCGACCGCCTTGACGACGTAGAAGCGCACATTCATGTGCCCCATCTCGTCGCATTCCCAGGTATTGACCCCGCCGCGCCAGATCTCGGCGCCGCCCCAGTTCTGCGTCATGCGGTCAGGTCCGGCAGTCGTTGCAGAGGCCATGGGCCTCGATGGTCACTGTCTTGACCTGGAAGTTCGCGGCGCCCACGGCGGCCTCGATCCCTTCAAGCGCGGCGGCATGCACCTCACGCGTCGCCCCGCAGCAGTCGCAGATCAGGAAGGCGGCGGCGTGGCTGTCCTCGCCCTCGCCGGCATGCCGGCAGGCGACATAGGCGTTGAGGCTCTCGATCCGGTGGGCGAATCCCTGTTTCGACAGGAAATCCAGCGCCCGGTAGACGGTCGGCGGCTTGGCCGGGGCGTCCTGCGCATACTGGGCGATCAGGTCATAGGCCTTCACCGGCTGTCCGGCCTGCAACAGCTGCTCCAGCACCCGCCGCCGGGGCGGCGTCAGCCGCTGCCCCGCCTGCGCGCAACGAACATCGGCCGCCGTCAGCTCGGCGCTGAGGCTGTGGCCGATCAGGCCGTGGCTGTGATGGTCGTGACCGCAGGCAGAGGACATGACTCAGAGGTAGCCATGCGAGGGCCGCAGAGCAAGGCGGACGGCTATTTGTCCGCCCAGGTCAGCTGGCCTTCGGTCTTGCCGTTCTGCTGGCTGGCCAGCACCTGGAAGGCGCCCTTGCCGTCGCCGCTGTCGCCGGCGGACATCATCAGGGCCGCGCCCAGGTCCTGGTCCATGGTCACGGCGACGCCGGCGGCCTTCGCCTGCTCCTTGTAGAATCCGACCACCTTGGCCGGCGGATCGCTGGTCACGAAGGTGACGTCGCCGCCGCTGCCGACGCCGCTCTCACCGATCGCGCTCTTGGTCACCGTCGCCCCCGGATAGAGGGGCGCATAGGGCAGGGTCCGAATCGCGCCCGGCGCGGCGTTGAGCACTGGCGGGGCCCCGGGGGCCGCCGGCGCAGGCAAGGGCGTCACCGCGCCGGTCGGGGCTTGCGCCTGCGGAATGGCTTTCGCCTGGGTCTTGTCTTCCGACTTGCCGCAGGCGGCCAGCAGGCCCGCCGCCACGATGACGGACAGCGCGATGCGCATCATGGACATGTCTCCGACCGTTTCTTCGTTACGTGAATCTGGCGCGCCCCGCCCCGATAAGCAACCGCCGCCCCGGAGGAACCGGGACGGCGGCGGCAGGTCGGTCTTGGGTGGGCTGTCGCGCTTAGGCGAACAGCTTGGCCCAGCGGCGCTTCTCGCGGTTTTTCCAGGCGCCCCGGTGGTAGGCGTCCGATCCGATCAGCGGCACCACGGTGGTGGCTTCGGCGAAGACCATCTGTTCGTAGGTGGTGTCCACCTTGCCCCAGCTGGCGGCCTCTTTCAGGGTCGAGGACGAGCAGGCGCCGTCGCGCACGTCGGCGACGGTGATCTGCACGGCGTATTTGTGCATGTCCGCCTCGACGCCGAGGATTTCGGCGCAGACGACGGTGTCCTGGGCGAAGTTCTTGGGAACTCCGCCGCCGACCATGAACAGGCCGGTGGTGCCGGCCGCGATCTTGATGTCGGTCAGTTCGCGGAAGTCCGCCACCGCGTCGATCATCAGATAGGGCTTCTTGGCCGCGATCTGTTCCTTCTGGTGCTTGACCAGGCCGAACCCGGCCGAGCTGTCGACAAAGGCCGGGCAGAAGATCGGCACGCCTTCTTCATAGCAGGTCTGGATCAGGCTGCCCGGCTTCTTGGCATTGCCCTCGGACAGCCACTTGCCGATTTCCCAGATGAACTCGCGGCTGGAATAGCCGCGCGGCTCCAGCCGGTTGGCGATCTCCAGGATGGTGTGGTCGCAGGCCTGGAGTTCTTCCTCGTCGATATAGGTGTCGTAGATGCGGTCGATGTAGTTCTCGCGCAGGACGTTGTCGTCGACCGGACCGGCGGCCTGGTAATGCTTGAAGCCGAGGGCCTCGAAGAAATCCATGTCGATGATCGAGGCGCCGGTGGCGACCACCGCGTCGATCATCCCGAACTTCACCATGTCGCGGTAGACGTGCATGCAGCCGCCGGCCGAGGTCGAACCGGCGAGGATCAGCCACGGGGAGCAGTCCTTGTCCTCGATGGCCATGTTCAGGATGTCGGCCGCCCGGGCCGTATCCCGGCTCGAGAAGCTCATCTTGCGCATGGAATCGATGATCGGACGGGCGTCGAAGCTGGTGATGTCGACATGCTCGACGGTGTTGGCGAGCAGTTGGGCTTTCGAGTTCGGAACAGGAGCGTTCATCGCTTCAGGTTTCCCTTTGGTTTTGAGCGCCCGTCCAAGGCATGGGAGCTGCTGACCCGGACGGAGCGACGGGCCAGCAGCGGTCTCATGAGAACTCTAACGGCTTACTTGCGCCGGCGTTTCCTGCCCTTGGGGCGTGACAGCCGTACGACATTGCTCGCCGGCTTGGGGGCCGGGATCGAGCGACGGGCCAGGCCGAACATCGAGGCCATCGGCGCATCGGCGACCTCGACCATTTCGGTCTCGCCAAAGCCGTTGAACCGGGTGGTCATGGCGACGCCATAGGCGCCGAGCATGCCGATCTCGATGTAGTCGCCTTCCTGGATGTCGGTGGGCAGGTAGAAGGGCCCCGGCATGTGGTCCATGGAATCGCAGGTCGGACCATAGAAGCGGAACGGCTTCAGCTCGCCTTCGACTTCATGGGCCTCCGCGCCCTCGCCCCGGTAGAGCTTCACCGGGAAGGGCCATTTCACGTGCGCCGCATCGAACAGCGAGCCATAGGACCCGTCGTTCAGATACAGGGCCTCGCCCTTGCGCAGCTCGACACGGGTCAGCAGCGAGGTGGATTCCGCCACCAGCGCCCGGCCGGGTTCGCACCACAGTTCGGTGGTCTCGGACACGGGCATCTCGTTGAAGCCGCGTTCGATGGCGCTGAAATAGTCGTCCATGTCCGGCGGGATCATGCCGGGATAGACGCTCGGGAAGCCGCCGCCGACATCGACCACATCGGCGAAGACGCCGGCGCGGACCAGAGATCGGCTGACCTGGGCCATTGCCGACTGATAGGCGGTGGGCCGCATGCACTGGCTGCCGACATGGAAACTGACGCCCATCAGGGCGCCCGTCGCCCGGCGGACGGCCAGCAGCAGGGCGGGAGCCTCGAACGGGGTGACCCCGAACTTGCCCGACAGCGAGAAGTTGGCGCCCTCCGCATCGACCGCCATGCGGACGATGAGGTTGAGGTCACGGGCATTGCCCGTGGCGTCGAGAATCTTGGCCAGCTCTTCGTGGGTGTCGAGCGCGAAGGTGCGCACGCCGTAGTCAAAATAGGCTTCCGAGATCGACCGACGGCTCTTCACGGGATGCATGAAGGCCATCTGGCATCCCGGGGCATGCTTCGCCACGAGCGCGATTTCCGGGATCGACGCGACGTCGAACCGGGTCACACCATTCTGGACAAGCGTCTCTATCACCCACGGCGAAGGATTAGCCTTCACGGCGTAGAGGACGTCACCCTTGAACTTCGTCTGGAACCAGCGCGCCGAAGCAGCTACGGCATCGCGTCGCACGAGTGCGACAGGATGTTCCGGAGACCGCTCGCGGACCAGGTCCAGGGGAGTATGGTACGTGTGCAATTCACGTAGACCCCTGTTAGTTGTTAAACCCAGACCGGCGTTAGCAGCGCATGTGGACAACGGGGTCCGCCGGAGGCGGGCGATATGAGGGAAATAGGGGGGGCTGTAAAGCGTTTTTGCACGACAGCCGCCAATCCCGTCTCCACGTGGCCCTTCTGAGCGGGCAAGGTTGCGGGACGCGGCCTGTTTAGCGTAACGCTTTCCGGGACTTCCCATGCGTCCGCGCGACAGGATCGACGACCGCAAACATGACGTCTGAAGCCGTTCTCTCCATTCGCGAGGTCTCCAAGACCTTCGGCAAACGTCGCGCCCTCGACGGCGTTTCCCTGGAGGTCGTCCGCGGGGAGATGGTGGCCCTGATCGGCCCCTCCGGCTCGGGCAAGTCCACCCTGCTGCGCTCGATCGACGGGCTGCAGACTATCGACGACGGCGCGGGGGTGATCCAGGCTTTCGGCGGCAAGGTCCAGACCAAGGGCCGGGTGGATGACAAGGTCCGCGACGCCCGCAAGCGGATCGGCTTCATCGCCCAGCAGTTCAACCTGGTCGGCCGGCTGACCCTGTTCAGCAATGTCGCCCTGGGCTCGCTCGGCCGGATCGGTTTCTGGCGCGGCATGCTGGGCCTGTGGCCGGAAGAGACCAAACAGGCGGCCATGCAGGCCCTGGCCCGGGTGGGAGTCGCCGATTACTCCGGCCAGCGGGCCAACACCCTCTCTGGGGGGCAGCAGCAGCGCGGTGCCATCGCCCGGGCCCTGGTCCAGAAGGCCAAGATCGTCCTGGCCGACGAGCCGGTCGCCTCGCTGGATCCCGTCTCGGCCCGCAAGGTCATGGAAATCCTCCGTGAACTGAACAAGGTCGATGGCCTGACCGTCATCGTGACCTTGCACCAGGTGGACTACGCTCTTCGCTACTGCGACCGGGTCGTGGCGTTGAAGGCCGGCAAGCTGGTCTACGACGGCCCGCCCTCCGGTCTCGGCAAACCCAAGCTGGTCGAAATCTACGGCCCGGAATTCGAAGACGTCTTCTGGGAAGGAGCCCCGCAATGACCGCCCGTTTCACCTCCACGGCTCCGGCCAAATTGGCGCGGCGCGCGCTCGTCGGTCTGGCCGCCATCGCCGCCCTGACCCTGGCCGCCTGTGGCGGCGGGGAGAAGGAGCCGGCCAAGGACGAGATCACCTTCTCCATCCTGTCGACCGAGAAGGCGCAGAACATGGAGACCTATTGGACGCCGATCCTCAAGGACATGGAGGCCCAGACCGGCCTGAAGGTGAAACCCTTCTTCTCGTCCAGCTACAGCGCCCTGATCGAGGCCATGCGGTTCAAACAGACCGATCTCGGCTGGTTCTCCAACCAGTCGGGCCTTGAAGCGGTGCGCCGCTCCAACGGCGAGGTGTTCGCCCGGACCTTCGATCCCTCCGGCACCGACGGCTACACCTCGGTGATCATCGTCCCGATCGAGAGCAAGATCAAAACCCTCGACGACCTGCTGAAGTGCGACAAGACGTTGAACTTCGGCATGGGCGACAAGAAATCGACCTCCGGCACCCTGGCGCCGATGACCGAGGTGTTCATACCCCGCCATGTGAAGCCGGAAACCTGCTTCAAGACGGTCCTGACCGCCAACCACGCCTCCAACCTGTTCGCCGTCGCGGCGGGTCAGCTGGACGCGGCGACCAATAACTCCACCGCCATCCGCCTCAACAAGGATCGCAACGATGGCCAGGCCGACAAGGTGCGGGTCATCTGGAGTTCGCCGGTGCTGCCCGAGGATCCGATCGTCTGGCGCAAGGACCTCGATCCGGCGAAGAAGGAGAAAATTCGACAGTTCTTCCTGACCTACGGCCAGGGCGATAGCCCGGAAGCTGCGAAGCAGCGGGGCTACTTGGCCAAGCTTTCCATCGGCGGCTTCAAGCCGGCTGACGCCAGCCACCTTCTGTTCGTGCGCAAGATGGAAGCGACCGAACAACTTGGCCTGGCCGAGGAAGCCAAGGACGCCGCCAAGATCGCCGCCGCCAAGGCGTCCCTCCAGACCATCGCCGCCGAAATGGCCGCCGCCCAGGCCAAGGCCGGCGGCGCGGCCAACTAAAAAGAGCGCCCCGATGACCGCCACACCTGTTTCCACGGCGCCGGACGCCCTTCCCGGCCCGCCGACCCGGCCTATGTCGGCCCGGGCCTTTGACATCGTCATCTGGGGCGGGGTGGTGGTCCTGCTGATCGTCAGTTTCGGCCCAGCCGAGATCTTCAAGTTCCCGAGACTGTTCGGCTCGGACAACATGCAGACCTTCGCCAAGCTGTTCTTCTCGCCGTTCAACCCGGCCAGCCCGGACTTCCTGAAGGCGGACTGGGGCCTCTATATCGGCAAGATGTGGCAGACGCTGCAGATGGCGCTCTGGGGCACTTTCCTGGCCATCATCGTCGCCATACCTCTGGGGCTCCTTGGCTCGCGGAACATCGCGCCGATATGGATTCAGCAGCCCGTCCGAAGGCTGCTCGACCTGATCCGTTCGATCCCCGATCTGGTTGTGGCGCTGATCTTCATCAGCGCCGTCGGCCTTGGCCCCTTCGCGGGCGTCATGGCCATCATGTTCAACACCGGCGGCGTCCTGGCCAAGCTGTTCGCCGAGGCCGTCGAGTCGATCGACAAGGGGCCCGTCGAGGGTGTTCGCGCGACCGGGGCGGTCACGCTTCAGGAGATCGCCTGGGGGGTCATTCCCCAGGTCGCGCCGCTTTGGGTCTCCTATGCCCTGTACCGTTTCGAATCGAGCGCCCGTTCCGCGACGGTGCTGGGCCTGATCGGCGCTGGCGGCATCGGTCAGGTGCTGGTCGATTCCACCCAGAGCTTCGCCTACGACCAGACCGGCTGCATCGTCCTGGTCATCGTCGTCGCCGTCTCGATGATCGACCTGCTGAGCCAGGCCATCCGCACTCGGCTGCTGTAGCGGCGGGTCCCGGCGGGCGGCGTTAGCCCCCCGTCTTCTCCCTGATCCAGGCGCCCGCCTGGGCGATCGCCCGGCGGCCGGCTGTCAGCTGGCCGGACCAGGCGTGCCAGACGTGGATCATCTCCGGCCAGATCTCCAGCCGCACATCGACGCCGGCCAGGCCGGCGGCCTCGGCGACGGCGATGCTGTCGCTGAGCAGCACCTCGGCCCCGCCCACATGGATCAGCATCGGCGCGACGCCGGTGAAGTCGCTTAAGGCCGGGGAGGCGTGGGGATGGGCGGCGTCGGCGCCGGCCAGATAGGCGGCGGCGAACTCGTCCAGGCCCTCGACGCTGATCATCGGATCCATGGCCGCCAGCCGGGCATAGGACGGCCCCTGTTGCTTCAGGTTGGCCCAGGGACTGATGCAGAAAAGCCCCGCCGGCTGCGGCAGGCCGGCGTCGCGCGCCGCCAGGGCCGTGGCCAGGGTCAGGCCGCCGCCGGCGCTGTCCCCGGCGATGACCATCCGCGCCGGATCGATGCCCGCGTCCAACAGATGGCGCCAGGCTTTCACGCCGTCCTCGACGGCGGCCGGGAAGGGGTTCTCCGGCCCCATCCGATAGTCGGGGACCAGGATCGGACAGCCGGCCTCGGCGGCCAGCCGCGCCGCCGTCGGCCGGTGGCTGCGCGGGCTGCCGATGACATAGCCGCCGCCGTGCAGATAGAGGATCTGCCGGCTCTCGTCGGCGTCGAGTGGGACCAGCCCCTCGGCCGGCATCCCGTCGATATCCACCGGGATGTTCATGCAGCCCTCGGGCAGGGTCCCCAGCTGGCCAAACCCGTCCATGGCGACGCGCCGCTCAGCCCAGCTTGGCTTGGGCGTCCCCGCCGGCGGCTGCATCGCCGCATAGAGGGCGCGGACCTGCCCGATCTCGGGGTCGCGCCAGGTGGGGGCGTCATCGGCCATGGGGTGTTTCCTCGGATTGCTTGTTCGTTGCCCGAGGTTAGTCAGAAGCCTCTCAGCACGCCAGATGAGAGGCGAAGGTCAACGCTTCGCACCCTTCCCCCTGGAGGGGGGAAGGGCCGGGGTTGGGGGTGGAGGCGCCAACGACAAGCGCTCCCTTCGGTGATTTCCGAAAAATTGCGAGGCCCGCGACGTGCTCAGGACCGTGTGGTTAGTTCCGAAGTCCGCGCGTGGCCCAACGGCCGCCACCCCCATCCCCAACCCTTCCCCCCTCCAGGGGGAAGGGGGCGATAGTCGGCCCCGTCGGGTCTCTGCCCCTACGCCTGCATCGTCCAGCCCTCGACGCCCATGGCCGCCTGGCGGCCGGCCTCGGAGCGGGTGGGGTGAGGGTGGCAGATGCGGGCGACATCCTCGCTGGCGGCGGCGAAGGTCATGGCCACGCAGTATTCGCCGATCATCTCGCCGGCCTGCGGGCCGATGATATGGACGCCCAGGATGCGGTCGGTCTTGGCGTCGGCAAGGACTTTGGCGAAGCCTTCCGTCTCATGGTTGATCTTGGCGCGGCTGTTGGCGGTGAAGGGGAACTTGCCGGCCTTGTAGGCGACGCCCTCCTCCTTCAGCTGTTCCTCGGTCTTCCCGACCCAGGCGACCTCCGGGAAGGTGTAGACGACGCTGGGGACCAGGGCGTAGTCGACATGGCCCGCCTTGCCGGCGATCAGCTCGATACAGGCGACGGCGTCTTCCTCGGCCTTGTGGGCCAGCATCGGGCCGTGGATGACGTCGCCGATCGCCCAGACCCCCTCGGCCGTGGTCTTCAGGTGGTCGGTCTCGATGAAGCCGCGCTTGTCCGGCGTGATGCCGACGGTTTCCAGGCCAAGGCCCTCCGTATACGGACGACGGCCGATGGCCAGCAGCACATAGTCGGCCTTCAGGGTGGTCGCTTCGCCCCCGGCCACCGGCTCGACGGTCAGTTCGACGCCGTCCTCGCCCGCCTTGGCGCCGGTCACCTTGGAGCCCAGCTGGAACTTCATCCCCTGTTTGGTCAGGGACCGCTGGAAGGTCTTGGCGGTATCCTCGTCCATCCCCGGGGTGATGCGCGGCAGGAATTCGACGACGGTGACTTGCGCGCCCAGCCGGCGCCAGACCGAACCCAGCTCCAGGCCAATGATCCCGGCGCCGATGACGATCAGCGATTTGGGGACTTCCGGCAGTGACAGGGCGCCGGTGGAATCAACGATCCGCTTCTGGTCGACCACCACGCCCGGCAGGGGCGATGGCTCGGAGCCGGTGGCGATGACGATGTTCTTGGCTTCGAGGATGGTCTCGGCGCCGTCTTCGCCCTTGACCGCCACCTTGCCCGGACCGGCGATCCGACCCCAGCCCTTGACGTAGTCGGCCTTGTATTTCTTGAACAGGAACTCGATGCCCTTGGTCAGGGCGGTGACGCTGTCGGCCTTCTGGCCCATCATCTGCGGCAGGTTCAGGCTGGGCGTCACGTCGATGCCCAGCTTGGCGAAATCCTTGCCGGCCAGTTCGAACATCTCGGAGGCGTGCAGCAGCGCCTTGGACGGCATGCAGCCGACATTCAGGCAGGTGCCGCCCAGCACGCCGCGACCCTCGACACAGGCGACTTTCAGCCCCAGCTGGCCGGCCCGGATGGCTGCATTATAGCCGCCGGGGCCGCCCCCGATGATGACGACGTCGTACTGGGCCATGATCTGGCGGTCCTTGTGGTGATCTTGGCCCTGCATATGGCAAATCGGAGCCGCCGACGCGAGGGGCGAGGTGGCTTAATAGGCCAGGAACGCGACGTAAGGCGTCGTTTTGAGCCGGTGTCAGGCCGTGGGGCCGGCCGTCAGGGCCGGCGCCGGCGCCGGCGTCTGGCCCGAAGCGGGAACGGCGACCCGGGGCGGCTGAAACACCCCGACGCTCCGCGCCCCCAGGACCAGGAAGGTGGTCGCCAGGAACAGGAAGAAGGCATTGGCGGCGCGGCGGCGGCCCAGGGCCTCCCGCTCATTGCGGGGCGGCAGGGTCCGTTGCGCCCAGGCCAGGTAGGCGCCCTGCAGCGCCGAGCCCAGCAGGAATAGCCAGGGCGCCAGGCCGCTGAGCAAAACTAGAGACAGGCCCGCGTGGAGGGTGATCGCCCCCACCGCGAACACCGTCCAGCCGCGGATGGCGTCGAAGCCCTTCGGGGTCCCGCGGTTGACGCGGATGATCCACCAGCGGCGCAGGGTCGACAGCCCGATCACCGCATAGGCCACGCCCATGGCGCGCAGGATCCAGCCCAGCAGGTCCAGAGACGCGGCCATGATCAATCCAGCCCCGGAGCGCCGCCGGCCCGCAGCCAGAGCAGATAACCGCCGCTGACCAGCACCATCAGGATGATCAGACCCGCTCCCAGCCGCATCCAGCCTGGCCGCCGACGCAGGCCCTGGACAGCCCAGCCGGTGACCCCGCCACCGATCACCAGTCCGGCCATGGCGGCGACGGCCACGGTTTCCGAGGCCTGGGTTTCGATCCTGTCTGCTTCCGGCAGCGGGTCCGGCTCCGGGGTCGATCGCAGCAGCGCCACCCCGTCGGCAAGCTCCTCCTCCGGCAGCATGACGCGGTAACCGCCGAGCGCCGCCTGGGCGACCCAGTCCATCCGGCCGTAGTGTTCGTCGAACACCACCGGCGACAGGCCGGCCGAGCGCAGGACGGAGGCGGCGACCTCGGCCTCCGACAGGGTGAACAGGCGCGCGGCGACCCTCAGGCCCATCGGCTTAGTCCCTGTTCCAGTGGGCGTCGGTCTCGCCCAGCTTGCGAAAGCCGGTCGGGGTGGCGAGGCAGAGGAAGACGAACATCAGCCCGCCCTCGATCTTCAGCATCAGGATCAAGGCCGCCTGTTCTTCGGGGCTGTAGGCGCCCGTCTGCTTCAGGCCCATGAAGATCCAGAACCCGGTCTCCGCCGCCACGGCGATCAGCGCCATCATCGCCGCGCCGGGCGCGTCACGTCGCAGCCGTTGCAGCGCCCGCACCCGCAGGCCCAGGGCCCCGACCCACAGCCAGACCGGCTGCCAAAGCCAGGCCGCCGCCGCCCGCGCCAGGGTCTCTCCGAACGGAGCGCCGTCCAGGAGGCCATGCAGCAACAGCCGCGGCTCGCCGAAGAAGTCCGCCAGCCGTGGCGCGGCATGGAACAGGGCGAAGAAGCCGATGAGCGGCAGGCCCAGGATCAAGACCCAGGCCGGGGCCGGGGGCCGTAAGACGCCGCCGGAAGCGGTGACGTGTTTGCGCCTGGGCGTTTTCTCCGCCGGACGGGCGGCGGGTTGGTCCGCCGTTTCCAGCGGCCGTCCCAGGCTGACCTCCGGGGCCTCGCCTGCCCGCAGCCATCGGCGCAACCAAGGCCATGGAGACCTGTTCGGCGCGTCGCTGACGATCGGTTCGCTGGCCTTCCGCGTCACGCCCTGTCCCCCATGCCGGCAGGATGCACCAAAGGGGCGTCGAGGTCACTCGGGGAGAGGCGTTTGACCGATGGCCGGGGGCAGGCGACCCCGTCCTGATCGTGGCGCGGGCCGCGAACGGACGACAGGCCGGATGCGGGCCTTGCCGGTCTGGCCCAAACCGGGCGCTCCATAAGTTGAAGACCGACATAGTAGTTAGACTAAAGAAATTATTATGTTGACGATTAGTAATATAAGGCGGTTCGTGCCAACGATTTCTACAAATATTCTGTGACGTGCATCAGAGCTAACGCTAGACGAAGGAGTCGGGTGAGGAGTCGGTTCGTGGAATTTAGAAATTTTCTGCTTTCTGCAATGACGAAGGCCGATCAGGCCGTCGTAGTCCCGGAATTGATTGAAATGTTTTTACCTAAGGGTGAAATAATATTCGACGCCGGCGCTCAAGTCGAAAGCGTTTACTTTCCGAGCTCCGCAGTCCTGTCCGTGATCACCGTGATGAAGGATGGCCGTTCGGCCGAGAGCAACTCTATCGGTCGGGAAGGCGCTGCGGGATTGCTTTGCGCCGCCAGTTCTTCTCCGACCTTGCAACTTATCATCGCTCAGATTGCCGGCGGCGCCTTTCGCCTGCCGGCCGGAGTCTTCCGACGTCTGCTGATTTCCAGCCCGACCTTCGCCTCGCAGATGTTCAGCCACGCGGCGGCCGAGGTCGCCCAGGCGCAGCAGTTCATCGCCTGCAATGTTCTACATGCCGCCGAACAGCGGCTGGCCCGCTGGTTGCTGATGACCGCCGACCGCACGGGGGGCGACAGCTTTCTGCTGACCCAGGACTACATGGGAATCATGACCGGCGTGCAGCGCACGACGATCAGCGCCATGGCCTCGGAACTCAAGCAGCGCGGCCTGATCCGCTACAGCCGCGGCCATATGGATATTCTCGACCGCTCAGGCCTGGAGGCGGTCGCCTGCGAATGCGCCAAGGTGGCCCGCGACCTGTTCATCCCCGGGGCTGAAAAGCGGTCGGGCGTTTAGCCGCGGGAAGTCGGCCCGCCCGAGGAAGGCGGACCTCTCGGTTTCTAGACGTCCAGCAGCAGGCGCTGCGGATCCTCGATGGCTTCCTTGACCTTGACCAGGAAGGTCACCGCGCCCTGGCCGTCCACCACGCGGTGGTCGTAGCTGAGCGCCAGGTACATCATCGGGCGGATGACGATCTGACCGTTCACCACCATCGGCCGGTCCTGGATCTTGTGCATGCCCAGGATGCCCGACTGGGGCGCATTGAGGATCGGCGTCGACATCAGCGAGCCGTAGACCCCGCCATTGGAGATGGTGAAGGTGCCGCCCTGCATGTCCTCGATGGCCAGGTGGCCGTCGCGGGCCTTCTTGCCCAGGGCGCCGATTTCCTTCTCGATCTCGGCCAGGCTCATGGCCTCGGCGTCGCGCACGACCGGCACGACAAGGCCCTTCTCGGTGCCGACGGCGACGCCGATGTCGTAGTGGTTCTTGTAGATCAGGTCCTGGCCGTCGATCTCGGCATTGACCTCGGGCACGGCCTTCAGGGCCGCGACACAGGCGCGGACGAAGAAGCTCATGAAGCCCAGCTTCACCCCGTGGCTCTTCTCGAAGACGTCCTTGTAGGACGAGCGCAGCGCCATCACCGCGCTCATGTCCACCTCATTGAAGGTGGTCAGCATGGCGGCGTTGGACTGGGCCTCCTTCAGCCGGCGGGCGATGGTCTGGCGCAGGCGGGTCATGCGGACCCGCTCCTCCCGCTCGTGCGTGGCGCGGACGGCGACCGGCGCCGGGGCGGGGGCCGGCGCGGTGGCGCGGGTTTCCAGGGCGGCCAGGGCGTCGCCCTTGGTGATGCGGCCATCCTTGCCCGTGCCGGCGACGCCGGTGGGGTCAAGCCCGGTCTCGGTGACGATACGCTGGACCGACGGGGCCAGCGGCTTGTCGTCGGGCTTTGCGGCTGCGAGGGCGGGCGCCGGCGCAGGCGCCGCCTCGGCCTTGGGCGCTTCAACCTTCGGAGCCGGGGCGGCCTCAGCCTTCGGGGCCTCAACCTTGGCGGCGGCCGGAGCCGTCGCCGCGCCGCCGGCGGTCACCACGCCCAGTAGGGCGCCGGGAACGACGGTGTCGCCGTCGTTGGCGCTGATCGATTCCAGCACCCCATCGGCGGGGCTGGCGACCTCCAGGCTGACCTTATCGGTTTCCAGCTCGACGAGAATCTCGTCCTTCTTGACCGCCTCGCCCGGCTTCTTCTTCCAGCTGGCGACCGTCGCCTCGGTGACGGATTCGCCCAGGGCGGGGGTCATGATATCGGCCATGAGATCTCTTCAAACTCCAGTGTCGGGGCATCAGGCCCCAGGGCGGCCGGCGGGGGGAGCCGGCGGCGATTTCAATCAGGCGAAGGCGTCGGCGAGGAAGGCTTCCAGTTCCTTCAGGTGGCGGCTCATCATGCCGGCCGCCGTGGAAGCGGATGCGGGGCGCCCGACATAGCGGGCGCGCCTGGCCTTGATGTCCATCCGGTCGAGGGTCAGTTCCAGCCAGGGGTCGACGAAGGTCCAGCCGCCCATGTTCTTCGGCTCTTCCTGCACCCACATCAGTTCAGCGTTCTTGAACCGGCTCAGCACGGCCATGATCGACTTCATCGGCCAGGGATAGAACTGCTCGATCCGCATGATGTAGACGTCGTTGCGCCCGGTCTTGGCCCGGGCCTCGACCAGGTCGTAGTAGACCTTGCCCGAGCAGGCGATGACGCGGGTGATCTGATCGTCCGGCTTCAGGATGATGCCGCCAACGTCGCAACCGGCCTCGGCCCCGTCGACCATCACCCGGTGGAAGCTGCCGCCCTCGGCCATGTCGGCCAGGTTGGAGACCGCCTTCTTATGGCGCAGCAGGCTCTTGGGGGTCATCACCACCAGGGGCTTGCGGAACTCGCGGTGCACCTGCCGGCGCAGGGCGTGGAAGTAGTTGGCCGGGGTCGAACAGTTGACCACCTGCATATTGTCCTCGGCGCAGGACTGCAGGAACCGCTCAAGCCGGGCGGAGCTGTGTTCGGGACCCTGGCCCTCGTAGCCGTGCGGCAGCAGCATGACCAGGCCGCTCATCCGCAGCCATTTGCGCTCGCCGGAGCCGATGAACTGGTCGATGACCACCTGGGCCCCGTTCACGAAGTCGCCGAACTGCGCTTCCCACAGGGTCAGGGTGTTGGGGTCGGCCAGGCTGAAGCCATACTCGAAGCCCAGCACCGCCTCTTCGGACAGCAGGCTGTCGATGACCTCGTAGTTCGCCTGTCCGGGGCGCAGGTTGTTCAGCGGGGTGTAATGTTCTTCCGTGGTCTGATCGATCAGGTCGGAGTGGCGCTGGGTGAAGGTGCCGCGCACGCTGTCCTGGCCGCTCAGGCGAACCGGGAAGCCCTCGTCCAGCAGGGTGGCGAAGGCCAGGTGTTCGCCCAGGGCCCAGTCGATGCCTTCACCGGCCTCGATGGCCGCCCGGCGGTTTTCGACCATGCGGCGGACGGTCTTGTGAGCGTCCAGCCCCTCCGGAACCGTGGTGATCTTGCGGCCGAGGTCAGTCAGCTTCTGCAGGCTGATGCCGGTCTTGCCGCGGCGTTCCTCGTCGGCGGGGGTGGCCAGGCCCGACCACTTGCCGTCCAGCCAGTCGGCCTTGTCGGCGTGATAGGTCTTGCCGCCCTCGAACTCGGCGTCGAGGAAGCTGTCGAACTCGCCGATCCAGCTGTCGACCTCGGCCTGGCTGACCACGCCCTGTTCGATCAGGCGGCTGGTATAGATCTCGCGGGTGGAGGGATGGCCCTTGATCCGCGCATACATCAGCGGCTGGGTCATCGTCGGGTCGTCGCCCTCGTTGTGACCGAACCGGCGGTAGCAGAACATGTCGATGACCACGTCCTTGCCGAACTTCTGGCGGTATTCGGTGGCCACCTTGGCGGCATAGACCACGGCTTCCGGGTCATCGCCGTTGACGTGCAGGATGGGCGCCTCGACCATCAGCGCCACGTCCGACGGATAGGGGCTGGTGCGGCTGTAGTGGGGCGCGGTGGTGAAGCCGATCTGGTTGTTGACGATGAAGTGGATCGTCCCGCCGGTGCGGTAGCCCTTCAGCCCCGACAGGGCGAAGCATTCGGCGACCACGCCCTGGCCGGCGAAGGCGGCGTCGCCGTGCAGCAGCAGCGGCAGCACATGGCCGCGACCGGCGTCCGGCGTTTCCCGCAGGGTGAAGGCCTGTTTGGCCCGCACCTTGCCCAGCACCACCGGATTGACGATCTCCAGGTGGGACGGGTTGGCGGTCAGCGACAGGTGGACGTTGTTGCCGTCGAACGACCGGTCGGAGCTCGCGCCCATGTGGTACTTCACGTCGCCCGAGCCTTCCACGTCCGACGGCAGGCTGGTGCCGCCCTGGAACTCGTGGAAGATGACGTGATAGGGCTTGCCCATCACCGCCGCCAGGACGTTCAGGCGACCGCGGTGCGGCATGCCCAGGACGATGTCCTTCACGCCCAGCGCGCCGCCGCGCTTGATGATCTGTTCCAGCGCAGGGATACAGGCTTCCCCGCCGTCCAGTCCGAAACGCTTGGTTCCGGGGAAGCGCTTGTGCAGGAAGCGTTCGAAGCCCTCGGCCTCGATCAGCTTCTTGAGGATGGCGACCTTACCCTCCTTGGAGAAGATGATCTCCTTGTCGCGACCCTCGATCCGCTCCTGCAGCCAGCCCTTCTCCGCCGGATTGGAGATATGCATGTACTGCACGCCGACGTTGCCGCAGTAGGTGCGGCGGACGATCGACAGGATTTCGCGAAGGGTCGAGGTCTCCAGACCCAGCACGAAGTCGAGGAAGATGGTGCGGTCGAGATCCGCATCGGTGAAGCCGTAGCTCGACGGCTCCAGTTCCGTGGCGTCGCCGGGGGTGATGGCGATGCCCAGCGGGTCCAGGTTGGCCTTCAGATGGCCGCGCATCCGGTAGGCGCGGATCATCATGATGGCCCGCAGGCTGTCGGTCGTGGCGGCGCGAATGGCCTCGACGCCGGCCTCGGGGGCCTTGTCGGAGATGGCCTTGCTCAGCTTGGCTTCGACCGCCGGGGCGGCCGGCCACTGGCCATCCAGGGCGTTCAGCCAGTCGGGCCGGGCGGCGGCCGGACGGTTCGGCGTCCAGGCCGGCTTGGCCGCTCCGGCCTTCACCGCGTCGGCCTGTTCGTGGAGGCTGGCGAAGAAGGCCTGCCAGGAGGCGTCGACGGATCCGGGCGCCTCGGCCCAGCGGGCGTAGAGATCTTCCACGAAGGCCGCGTTGCCGCCGTAGAGGAAGGAGGTTTCGGTCAGAACCTGATTAATGAGACCCGCGTCGTCCGCCATTGCACTCATGCCTTCGCCGCCGTCCCCGGCGGGCGGCCCTGCTTTGTGGGGCCTCATATAGGCGCGTCTCCCGCTAATGGGGAGATAAAGGGGGCGGATTTGTTGGGTTTTTTGGACTCTGCTGATCCTTCACCCCGCAGCATGCCCTTACGTAGGCCTTCAGGCCGGGATCGAGCAGGAGAAGCGGGCCGGTAAGCGGCCGGATGAGGGCGGAATCGGTGGTGATGGGCCATCCCTCAACGAAAAGGGGCAGCGCGGCCTAGGCCCGCGCTGCCCCAAAACATCCGTGACGCCGACAGATCCCGCCGTCGCTTACGCTTCGGCGTTCGTCACTGAGATCGCTCCACTGGATCGATCTCTCGCCTGGCGGCGACCGTTCCTCACCCCTTCAGCACTTCGACCAGCGTCTCGCCCAGCTTGGCCGGGGACGGCGAGACCCGGATGCCGGCGGCTTCCATGGCGGCGGTCTTGTCGCCCGCGCCGCCCTTGCCGCCGGAGATGATCGCGCCCGCATGGCCCATGCGGCGACCGGGGGGCGCGGTGACGCCGGCGATGAAGCCGACCATCGGCTTCCAGCGGCCCTTCTTGCGCTCGTCGGCGATGAACTGGGCGGCGTCCTCTTCGGCGCTGCCGCCGATCTCGCCGATCATGATGATCGACTTGGTCGCTTCGTCGGCCAGGTACATCTCGAGAATGTCGATGAACTCGGTGCCCTTGACGGGGTCGCCGCCGATGCCGACGGCCGAGGTCTGGCCGAGGCCGACGTTGGTCGTCTGGAACACCGCTTCATAGGTCAGGGTGCCGGAGCGCGAGACGACGCCGACCGAACCCTCGGAGAAGATGCCGCCGGGCATGATGCCGATCTTGCACTGGTTGGGGGTCAGGACGCCCGGGCAGTTGGGGCCGATCAGCCGCGACTTGGAGCCGGCCAGGCTGCGCTTGACGCGGACCATGTCGGCCACCGGGATACCCTCGGTGATGCAGACGATCAGCGGGATCTCGGCGTCGATGGCTTCGCAGATCGAGTCGGCGGCGAAAGGCGGCGGGACGTAGATCACCGAGGCGTCGGCCCCGGTGGCTTCCTTGGCCTCGCCGACGGTGTCGTAGACCGGCAGGCCGACGTGGGTCGTGCCGCCTTTGCCGGGGGTCACGCCGCCGACCATCTTGGTGCCGTAGGCGATGGCCTGTTCGGTATGGAAGGTCCCCTGGCTGCCGGTGATGCCCTGGCAGATGACCTTGGTGTTTCTGTCGATAAGGATGGACATGAGCTTTGCGTCTCTAACGTCGGAATGGGCGGACGGCCGTGAGGCCGAAACGGTGTGGAAACGGGTGGCGCGCCCTAGTCGGGCACGGTCGGCTGGAGCAGCATGATCATCGCCGTGCCATCTGCTTCGCTGGCGATCAGCATCCGCAGCCGGCCGCTGAACAGCGCCTTGGCCGCGCCAAGGCTTTCGGCGGTGGCGTAGTACTCACGGGCGCCGGACGCGTTGTCGGAATACATCCAGGCCGTCATGCCCTTCATTTCCTCATCGTCGATATCCGTGGGCGCGCGACCGGCGAAGGTGGTGGCCTCCTTGAGAATGCCTTCCGAGCCGCTGGCGTTGACGACTCCGCAGAAGGTCATCGCCATCGTTTCGCCGCCCTCGGCCATCTCACCCAGGCCGGCGACCAGGACCAGCACCCGCGAGTCGGCGACGACCACCCGAGCGGCGAGATCGAGGACCTTGACGTCGCCGAACGAGTCCATGCTGTCGGCCAGCTGCTCCTTGGGAACGACCGCCCAGCCCGCCTTGTCGGCCGCGGCAAGGGCGGGCTTCATCCGGGTGTCGTTGGCGACACACAAGGTGCGGAAGGCGCTGAACAGGGCGCTGTCCGCCGCCATCGCCGGGGCGGCCAGGGCGGTGCTTGCCGCCAGGACCGCCATGGCGATCGCCAGGCGCTTGCCGATCATCGGAGGTTTCACGACGAGTCCTTTCGGCATCGGCCGTCTCAGCCGCGAACGGCCTTGACGATCTTCTCGGCGCCGTCGGAGAGGTCGTTGGCGGCGATGACGTTCAGCCCGCTCTCGGCGATGATCTTCTTGCCGAGCTCGACGTTGGTGCCTTCCAGGCGGACCACCAGCGGAACCTGCAGCCCGACTTCCTTCACCGCGGCGATGACGCCCTCGGCGATGATGTCGCAGCGCATGATGCCGCCGAAGATATTGACCAGGATGCCTTTGACGTTCGGGTCGGCGGTGATGATCTTGAAGGCCGCGGTGACCTTCTCCTTGCCCGCGCCGCCGCCGACATCGAGGAAGTTGGCCGGCTCGGCGCCGTACAGCTTGATGATGTCCATGGTGGCCATGGCCAGGCCGGCGCCGTTGACCATGCAGCCGATTTCGCCGTCCAGGGCGATGTAGCTGAGGTCGTACTTGCTGGCCTCGATTTCCTTTTCGTCTTCCTCGGTCTCGTCCCGCAGGGCGACGATCTCGGGGTGGCGGAACAGGGCGTTGCTGTCGAAGCTGATCTTGGCGTCCAGAACCCGCAGGTGCTGGTCGGTGGTGATGATCAGCGGGTTGATCTCGAGCATCTCCATGTCCTTGCCGACGAAGGCGGCATAGAGCTGGCCGAGGATGACGGTGGCTTCCTTGGCCAGGCCGCCGGTCAGACCGAGCGACTTGGAGAGGGTGCGGCCGTGGTGCGGCATGACGCCGGTGGCGGGATCGATGCTGAAGGTCTTGATCATGTGCGGCCGGTTGTGGGCCACTTCCTCGATGTCCATGCCGCCTTCGGTCGAGGCGACGACCGACACCCGGCTGGTCTCGCGATCGACCAGCAGCGAGATGTAGAATTCCTTGTCGATGTCCGAGCCGTCCTCGATGTAGAGGCGGTTGACCTGCTTGCCCTTGGGACCGGTCTGATGGGTCACCAGCACGCGGCCGAGCATTTCCTCGGCGTTCTTGCGGACCTCATCGACCGTCTTGACGACGCGGACGCCGCCCTTGCTGTCGGGGCCCAGGCCTTCGAAGCGGCCCTTGCCGCGGCCGCCGGCGTGGATCTGGCTTTTCACCACGAAGATTTTGCCGCCCAGCTTTTCAGCGGCGGCGGCGGCTTCGTCGGCGGTCAGGGCCGGAAAGCCTTTGGAAATTGGGGCGCCGAACTCGGCGAGGACGGCCTTGGCCTGATATTCGTGAATGTTCATCGGTTGTAAGGGCTCGCCTTGCGCAGGAAGCGCCCGCCGAAACGCGGACCGTGGGCCTTATAGGCGCCGCACCCAAGGGCAGGCAACCCGCGTCAAACGTGTGAAACAAAGAACCCCGCCTGGGCCATGGGCGGGGTTCGCATTGCCAGTCTTTAGGGCGCTTCAGGCTCAGTCCACCCAGTCCTTTGTCAGGGTTTGGCTGGCCAGGACGAACAGGCCGGCGGCGATCAGGTAGAAGGTCAGTCCGCTGTAGATGGCGTATTTCAGGGAGTCCGCGCCGAAATGCGGGGCCAGCAGGTCCGACGCCAGGCCGAAATAGTAGGTGCCTAGGCCCAGGCCGATGAGGTTGTTGACGAACAGGAAGGCGGCTGAGGCGGTGGACCGCATATGGCCGGGAACCAGATGCTGGATCGAGGTGATCACCGGTCCCAGCCAGACCAGGTTCAAGCCCGTCGGGATGATGAACAGGAAGAAGGCCAGCCACAGGTTGCCCGCCCCGGAGCCCAGGGTGAACACCCCCAGGAAGAAACAGGGCAGGGCGATGACGAAGGCGACCGCCGGAATCAGTGGATAGGAGCGCTTGTTGGCTCCGGCCAGCTTGTCGGCCAGCCATCCGCCGCCCCACACCCCGGCGACGCCGCCGACCAGGGTGATCACGCCCAGGAACAATGCGCGGTGAGTCAGGCTGAGGCCCAGGCTCCGTTCAAGGAAACTGGGCAACCAGAAGGCAATGCCATAGCCGCAGAGCGAGGCCGATGACGCGCCAAGGGAGAGAAGCCAGAAGCTGGGTTTGGCCAGCAGGGTCTTCAGCACCAGGCCGATGGCCGGGGCCGCCTGCGGCACGGGCGCCGGAAGGTCGCCGGCCCCGGCTTCCACGGCCTTCGGCGCGAAGTCGCCGCCACGCCGAGGGTCGCGGACCGTAAGCCGGAAAATCGGGGCCAGGGCCACGCCGCACAGGCCGACGACGATGAAGGCCACGCGCCAGTCGATGGTCGCGGCGATCAGGCCGCCGAAGAGGGTCCCCAGCGCCCCGCCGATCGGGATGCCGAAGCTGTAGGCGGCCAGGGCGCGGGCCCGCTGTTCGGGCGGAAAATAGTCGCCGATCAGGCTATAGGCCGGGGCGGTCCCGCCGGCCTCGCCGACCCCCACCCCGACCCGCGAGAGGAACAGGGTCCAGAAGCCGGTGGCGAACCCGCAGAGGGCGGTGAAGCCGCTCCAGATGGTCAGGGCGGCGGTCATGATCCAGGTGCGGCTGCCCCGGTCGGCCAGCCAGGCGACCGGAACGCCAAGGCCGGTATAGAGCAGGGCGAAAGCCGGCCCGGCCATCAGGCCCAGCTGGCTGTCCGTCAACCCCAGCTCCTTCTTGATCGATCCGGCCAGGATGCCGAGGATCTGACGGTCGAGGAAGTTGAAGGTGTAGACGACGATCAGGATCGCCAGGACATAATAGCGATAGCCGGGGCCTGGAGCGGTCTTGGCTTTGGTCATGTCAGGTCCTCGGACTTTTGACGCTACTGTACAGATACGAAACGGGGCGGTCCGTTTCCGAACCGCCCCGCTCTGCTAGCTCAAGTCGACTTGTCTTGCCTAGTATTTCACGGCCAGGCGCAGGGTGTAGGTCTGCGGCGCGCCGTAATAGACGGTGCGGATGCTGCCCACCGACGAGAACTCCTGGCCGTCGGTCTTGTAGACCTCGTCGCTGAGGTTCTGGCCATAGAGGCCGGCGCTGTAGCGGCGGCTTTCGTCCTGCCAGACGATCCGGGCGTCGAACAGCCAGTAATCAGGCTGGAACAGGCCGCTGATCCGGGTGCGGCTGTTGCTGAAGGTATTGTCGACCGCCAGGGCCTGTTCGGCGCGATAGCGGGCCTGTCCGCCCACGGTCAGGTAGCCAACCTGACCCAGGTTCCATTCGTACTGGGCGCCGTACCGCACCGTCCACTTCGGGGAGAAGGCCGGCTGCTGGAAGTCGCGATTTCCGCCGGTGGTGGTGAAGCGGACGTCGTCGAAGTCCTCGTAGTGGGCGTCGAGATAGCCGACCTGAGCGTCCAGCAGCAGGCCATCGACCGGCTTGTAGGCGAGCTCGAGCTCGGCGCCGTTGATCTTCAGCGAGCCGGCGTTGATCACGGTCAGTTCCGGGCTGGGCAGGCCGGTGCCGGGATCGGTCACCGTGCCGGAGACCCGGGCCTGGAAGTCCTGGTAGTCGTTGGTGAAGACGGTGAAGTTCAGCAGGATCTTGCCGTCGTCGAAGCGGCTTTTCACGCCGGCTTCGTAGGAGACCATGGTTTCCGGATCATAGGCGGCCTGTTCGCCGGGGTTGTTGGCCCGGCCGTTGAAGCCGCCGGACTTGAAGCCCTTGGACCCCTTCACATAGACCATGATGTCGTCGGTCACGCGGTAGTCGAGCGAGGCCATCGGGGCCACATCATCCCAGGTCTCGTTCAGCCCGTGGAAGGCGAAGGCCGGGTCGGCGGTCAGCAGCGGGCTGGACGAGAAGGTCGAGGTGGTCCGGCTGTAGGTCTTTTCCTCCTTGGTGTAGCGCAGGCCGCCCGACAGCCGCAGCCTGTCGGTGATCGCCCAACTGGCGTTGACGTAGGCCGCGTAGCTTTCGGTCTTCAGGTCGTCGTCGATGGTCCGCAGGAAGGTGGGGTTTCCCAGCACCGGTCCGACGAGATCGTCGGCGTAGGCCTCCTGGTGCGAGGCGATGTTCTCGATCAGGTAATAGAGGCCGCTGACCACGGTCAGTCGGTCGCTTTCGTAGGTCAGCTGGAATTCCTGGCTGGCCTGGTCTTGATCGACGCCGACGAAGACGTCGCCGACTTCCAGCTGGGTGGCGTCGATGTCGATGTAGTCGTCGGTCGTCAGGCTGCGATAGGCGGTGATCGACTTCAGGGTGAAGCTGTCGTTGATCTCCCAGCCGACGGAGGCCGAGGTTCCCCAATGCTCCAGCTTGGTGGAGTTGGGCAGGCCGGGGGTGGTGCGGCCTTGGAAGTCGTAGGGCGCGTCGGTCGGCACGGCCAGCAGCGGTCCGCCGAACAGGGTGGTCAGGCTGTTGACCGGCTTGCCGACGGTCAGGGAGGCGTCGTCCTTGTTGTAGTCGGCGCTGACATCGACCCGGATGGCGTCGGTCGGGGTCCAGGCCAGGGCCCCACGGACGCCCCAGCTGTTCTTGTCGTTGTAGTCGCGCTTCAGCACCGGGTCATGCACATAGCCGTCCCGCTGCGAGATGATGCCGCTGATCCCCAGCGCCAGGGTGTCGGTCACCGGGCCGGAGACGCTGGCCTTGGCTTCGCGCTGGTTGTAGCTGCCCAACGCCAGGGCGCCGTCGGCGCGGAAGGTCTGGTCAGGCTTGCGGGTGACGAACTTCAGAGCGCCGCCGATGGTGTTCTTGCCGTACAGCGTGCCTTGCGGGCCGCGCAGCACTTCGACCCGTTGCAGGTCCAGCAAGTCCAGGTTGGTGCCGCGAATCCGGCTGTAGTAGACGTCATCGACATAGACGCCGACGGCGGGATCGAAGGTCTGCAGCGCGTCCGGCTGGCCGACGCCGCGGATGTAGATGTTGGTGGCGTTCGACGAGCCGCGGCCTTGAACGATGTTCAGGTTCGGAACCGCGCCCTGCAGGCCGGTGGTGTCGGTCGCCTGGATTCGCTCCAGCGTCGCTTCGCTGAACGCCGAGACAGCGCCCGGAACCTGCTGGACGTTTTCTTCGGTCCGACGGGCGGTGACCACCAACTCATCGACGTTGTTGTCGTCCGCGACGGGAGCGTCCTGCGCCAGCGCCATCGTCGAGGCCGCGCTCCAGGCGCAGCCGGCCATCAATGCGGCTTTCCACATGGTCTTCATTTTGTCGCCCTCCCTAGAGGCGTCGCCCCGGCCCGATTGAAGGGCCTAGCCCTGGTCCGTTGACGGACGCTGTTGATTACAAGAAATTCACCGAAACGCGAATTAGCCCGAGCTTCAGTCAGGACGGGGGAAGGCGCAAGCGCGGCCCGCCACTTTTCGACCTTTTTCACCACATGATGAATTGGCGCCACAGTTTGGCGCCGCAGTTTGAGTCACCGGCGTCAGTTTCCTTCCGCTCTAAAGCAGGGCTTCGAATCCGGCCGCGCAGTAGCGGAACAGCCGGGCGCGGACCGCCTCGAGGTCGCTCGATCGGCACAGCCCCTCCGAAAGCTGGTCGATCCGCCCGGTCTCCGACAGGGCCAGCATCATCGCCCCGGTCAGGAATTGATAGCTCCAGTAGAGATCGACCATGTCCGCCTCCGGGCGGGCGCGTTTGACGGTGTCGACCAGCTGATGGACCACGGGGTCGAAGAAGCGGTGCATGGTCTCGCCGCCCCAGGTGGGGGTGTTGTTCACCTGGGCGACCAGGGCGAAATAGTTTTTCCAGCCGGGCCCGCCGGTCAGCGACCGCTCGATCAGCGGATCGATGAAGGCGGTGATCACGCCCAGGGTGGTCATGGCGCCGGGATGGGCCGCCTCATAGGCGTCCATCGAGGCCTTGCGGTCGTGGTTGAGGATCTCGGCCCGGCGCAGGAAGACCGCGTCGAACAGTTCCCGCTTGGCTCCGAAGTAGTAGTGGATCAGCGCCGTATCGACCCCGGCCTCGGTCGCCACCTGGCGGGTGGTCACGCCATAGAAACCGTGCCTGGCGAACAGCGCTTCGGCCGCGTCCAGGATGGCCTGGCGCATGTCGATCCCGGACGATTTCGCCGGCCGACCCCGCCCGTCCTTGCGCGGCCGACCCCGTGGTGCGGTCATGAAGAACACCGATAGGCCGCGCCGGGCGGAATAGGCAAGATTCAGCGCTTTTCCTTTTCCCAAAGGCTGAGAAGGATTTACCCCACCCACGCGCCGTGAAACCCGACCGGAAGCCCGGCCGCCGCCGTCCATGTTCACAGAAGCCCGGCGCCGGGATCGTCCCGGTCGTCGGTTGCAATGACCGTCTCGGTCTGACCTGGGCGTATCGAGACGTTTGCCTTGGGGACGAGAACAGAGATCGGCAGTCGGCTAAATCACCCGCTCTTCACCGCCTGGCGCGCCCTAGCGGCCTGTTGGCGGGGCCGCCGCGCCGAAGAGGAGTGCGCGGATCGCCATTCCGGTGACCTCCATCGGGACGCCGCCCCCGGACGCGGCGCGTTCGAGCGCAAGGCCATGCGACAGGCCAATCAAGGCGCTGGTCAGCTGGCGGGCATTGAGTTCCCCCCGGAAGTCGAAGCGTTCGAAGGTCTCTTCCAACAGCGCGGAGAGCCGGTCCCGATAGTCCTCGTAGAGCCGCGAGAACTGAGATTCGGATTGACCCATTCGTGAGGCGTAGAGCTGGAATTCGGAGGAGAGAAGACACCAGTCCGGATTCTCGCCGAGGTCGCGGTATCCACGCGTCAGCCGCCCGACGAAGCCTTCCAGATTGTCGCTTTCCGCAGCCGCACGCTGGAACCAGCTGATGTCGCCTTCCAGGTGGCGAACCAGGAGTTCGAGGAAGATCGCCTCCTTGTCCGCGAAGTTCGAATAGAAGGCGCCCCGCGAGAACCCGGCCTCCTCGGAGATCTGATCGACCGACGCGCCCTCGAACCCGTGCTTGGCGAAGCTTCTTGCCGCCGCCTGGCGCAGCTTCTTCCGGGTCTCATCCCGACGTTCTTCACGGCTCAATCTCGGCACGCGGCGCGCATCTCCCAAAGTCGCTTGACGCCTAACATATTCGCATTCAGATACGTAACTGTCTTTGGATGGAGATATGTATGCGGGCCTGGGAACTGACCGCTTTCGATCTGGGAAGCCTGACCTGCGTTGAGCGAGCCCCGCCCTCGCCGGGACCGGGCGAAGTGTTGGTCGATATCAAGATGGTGACCCTGAACTTCCGTGACCTCGCGATCGCATCGGGCGCCTATGCGCCAAACCAGCCGCTCCCGCTCGTCCCGACGTCCGATGCTGTCGGGATCGTCTCGGCCGTGGGGGCCCGCGTCTCGGGCTGGAAGGTCGGGGACAGAGTGATCGGTTGCTATATGCAGGCCTGGGATCGCGGCCCCAGCCGCCCTTCTGACCGCGAGAACACCCTGGGCTCTCCGCTGGATGGCGTCCTGTGTGAGCAGAGGGTGTTTCCGCAGGATTTCCTGCTGCCCGCGCCTGCCGGACTTAGCGACGAAGGCTCTGCGGCCCTGCCGATCGCGGCGCTCACCGCCTGGTGCGGCCTATTCGAACGCGGCGAGGCCAAGCCCGGCGAAACCGTCCTCGTCCAGGGATCAGGCGGCGTTTCGACCTTCGCGATCCAGATTGCGGCGGCAGCGGGCCTGCGCGTCATCGCCGTTTCTCGATCAGCCCGGAAACTGGAGATCGCCCGCCGACTGGGGGCCTCGATCCTCATCGACAGCTCGGCGCAGCCTGACTGGGCCGGCGCCGCTCTCGCGGCGACGGGAGATACCGGGGCAGACCTCATCCTTGATGTCGGCGGCCAGGGCACGCTGCGTCAATCCTTGCGGGCCGCGGCCCAGAATGGCCGCGTCGTCGCCGTCGGCTATCTCGGCGGCGCGACACCGGAGATCGAGCTCGGCCTCCTGATTACCAGGAACCTGACCCTGCGCGGCGTCACCGTCGGATCGAAATCCAACTTCGAAGACCTGCTGAAATTCCTCGACCGGAACCCGATCCAGCCGGTGATCGACAGCATCTTCCCCTTCGAGGCCGCGCCCCAGGCCTTTGCCCGGCTCGCAAGCGGCGAACACCAGGGCAAGGTCGCCATCCGCGTGGGAGAGCCCGCATGATCCGGCTCGAGGATTGGTGGTCCGAAGGCCGCTTTGTGCCGCTTGACGGGCATCGAATCTACACGCGGGACCAGGGGACGGGACCGACACTCGTCTTCCTGCACGGCTTTCCGTCGTCTTCGCACGACTGGGCGCCTGTCATCAGCGACCTGGCCTCGGACTATCGATGCGTCACCTTCGACTACCTGGGGTACGGGGCTTCGGACAAGCCAGCGGATGCGGACTATTCCTCGATCCAGCAGACAACGCGTGCGCTGCGTGTCCTTGAAAGTCTCGGCGTTGAACAGGCCCGGTTCGTGGCGCACGACCTGGGCGGGATCCTCCTGCAGCAGATTCTGTACCGAGCGGCGGAGGGAACAGCCGACATCGCGATCGCCCAGGCGGTTTTCGCCAACTCCTCGGTCTTCGCCGAACTCTATCGACCGACGCCGATGCAGCTGGCCCTGGTCGACCCCGCGCAAGGCAAGGCGCTCGCCCGACAGATCAGTCGGGAGACCCTGCTGGCGTCCCTGGCGACCCTGTTCCCGAGCCACCCGCCGACGGCGGAGGTGCTTGAGGACCTTTGGACAGCAATCTCGCGCGGCGACGGCCAGCACCTCTGGCCGGAACACCTTGTCTATATGGCGGAGCGGGCCGAGCAGGGCGGGGGCTGGGTCGACGCCATGCGCAGCGCCGGCTACCCGGTCGGCTTCATCTATGGCCTGGCCGATCCCATCTCCGGCGAGCAGATCCTGGCGAGAGCGCAGCATGAGCTGCCAACCGCCCGCTGCGTGGGCCTGCCAGGTCTTGGCCACTACCCGCAGGTCGAGGGCCCAGCCGCCTTCACCCAGGCCCTCAGGGACGTGCTCGCCCGGCCGGTGCGCCCGTGAGGACCTACGATAGCGTCGTCTGCACGGCCTTGACCGGCCCCGAGTCCCTGCGCGTCGAGACACGGCTGCGCCCGAGCCTGAAGCCAGGCGAGGTGCGGCTGCGGATCCTCGCCGCCGGAGTCAACTTTCCGGACCTGCTGATGACCCGGGGCGAATACCAGTTTCGCCCCGAACCCCCGTTCACGCCAGGACTGGAGGTCGCCGGCGAAGTGATCGAGGTCGGCGACGGCGTCGCGATCATTCCCGGCGTGCGGGTCTGCGGTTCCGCGTCGCTCGGCGGCTACGCCACGGAGGCTGTGCTTTCCGAAAGCGCGTTAAAGCCTTGGCCCGCGGGCTTCTCGGCCGCGGAAGCCGCCGGATTTTATGTCACGGCCTGGACGGCCTGGCACGGTCTGGTGGATCGTGGCGCGGCGCGGGCGGGGGAGCGGCTGCTGGTCCTCGGCGCCGGGGGTGGCGTGGGCCTGGCCGCCGTTCAGCTTGGCCGGGCGCTCGGTCTCGAGGTCTGGGCTGGCGCGCGCGACCCAGCCCGTCTGGACGCGGCCCATAGGGCCGGCGCGAACAGGATCTTTCCGCTGCAGGAGCCGCTGCGCAAGGCGCTCGAGCGGGCCGGCGGACCCCGGCCGATCGATCTTGTCTTCGATCCTGTCGGCGGTCCGGTTGCGGCCGAGGCTGCGGGCGCCCTGGCCTGGGGCGGCCGCTACCTGATTGCGGGGTTCGCGTCGGGCCAAATTCCAACCCTCGCCTTCAACCGGCTGCTGATGGCCGGCTATGGCGTGCTGGGCGTGCGGGCGGGCGAATATGCACGCCGCCATCCGGAGGCCGCGCGCCGGGGTCTCGAACGGCTGAACCGGCTGGCCGTCTCTCAGGACCTGCGTCCCGTCATCGGGCTGGAGGCTCCGCTGTCCAACGCGGCCGAGGCGTTGCGCGCCCTTGGCGAGGGCCGGGTCACCGGGAAGGCCGTGCTCATCCCGGGCTGAGGCTCATCCCCAAGACATTCCATCCAGCAAATGAGGGCGATATGGCTCGCTTAGTACAGATCAACAGTTGGGGCGTGGACGGACTATCCCTGGAGGAGCGGCCGACGCCTGACCCGGGACCGCGGCAGGTGGTGGTGCGGATGCGCGCCGTGTCGCTCAATTTCCGCGACCTGCTGGTCATCGAGGGGCGTTACGATCCGAAGATGCGCCTGCCCCTGACGCCGGTCTCTGATGGCGTGGGCGAAGTCGTGGCGGTGGGAAGCCAGGCGCGGCGCTTTGAGCTCGGCGCCCGCGTGGCCCCGATCCACGTCCCGGGTTGGATTTCCGGTGGCGGCGAAGGCGCCGAAGGCGGACCGCGCGGCGGCCCCAGCGCCGGCGTCCTCGCCGAGGAAGTCATCTTCGACGAACGCGACCTGGTCTCCGTGCCGGCACACCTGAGCGACGTCGAGGCCGCCTGCCTGCCCTGTGCGGGCGTGACGGCGTGGAATGCGCTCTATGGCCTGGCCGCGACGAGACCGGGGGACAAGGTGCTGATCCTGGGGACCGGCGGCGTGGCGCTCTTCGCCCTGCAGTTCGCGGTGGCCGGCGGGGCTGAGGTCGCGATGACATCCAAGGATCCGGCCAAGCTGGAGCGGGCCCGCGCCATGGGCGCCGAGCACCTGATCAACTATGCGGAAGACGCCCGTTGGGGCGAGGCCGTGAAGCGGGCGTTTGGCGAGCCAGGCGCCGACCGGGTGGTCGAACTCGGCGGCGCCGCGACGCTGTCACAGTCCCTGCGCGCAGTTCGTCGGGGCGGCGACGTCATGCTGGTGGGATCCGTCACAGGAAACGTGGCCCCCGACTTCAACGTCGTGACCACCTTCATGCGCAACGTCCGCGTCCAGGGGGTGGCGGTTGGCTCCAGGACGACGTTCGAGACCATGAACCGCGCCGTCGAGCGTCACAAAATCCACCCTGTGATCGATCGGGTGTTCGCCGGTATCGACAGCTTCCCCCAGGCTCTGGCCTATCTCGGCGGCGGTCAGCATTTCGGAAAGATCGGGCTCACCCTGGCATGATCCCCCTCGGCCTGATCCCCTCCCACCACGCCGCACGGCTCGGTCGGCGCGCGGCGGTGATCCATGACGAGGTCCCGCTCGACTGGCAGGCGCTGGAGTCGGCTTCCAACCGGTTCGCCAATGCGCTCCGCGCGCGGGGCGTCGCAACCGACGACCGGGTCACCCTTGCGGTGGCGAACAGCAACGTCTTCTTCGCGCTCCTGTTCGGCGTCTGGAAAGTCGGCGCAACCCCGAATCTCGTCCCGTCGAGGACGCCGCCCGAGGAGCTGCGAAGCGTCCTCGATGTCGTCCGTCCCACGCTGGTCGTTTGCAGCGACCCCCTCCTGGCGAACGCCGTCGGCGGTGTCGGCCTGGACTTCGCCGACTCGGAGTCCGATGCGCCGGGCGATGTCGCGGTCGCCAGGCATTGGAAAGCCATGCCGTCCGGTGGAAGCACCGGCAGGCCCAAGGTCATCGTCGACCACCGTCCGGCCGCGTTCGATCCGCAGGCGCCGTCCATGGATATGCCGACCGACGGCGTTGTCCTCAACCCGGGACCGCTCTACCACAACGCGCCCTTCTCCATCAGCGTCACCGCCCTGGTTAAGGGCTGCACCCTCGTCAGCATGGGTCGGTTCGATGCGGAGGAAGCCCTCCGACTGATCGACCAGCGCCGCGTGGAGTTCGTGAACTTCGTGCCGACCATGATGCATCGCATCTGGAACCTGCCGCTCCCGGTTCGCGCACGCTACGACCTGTCATCCCTCACGCGTGTCTGGCACATGGCCGCGCCGATGCCGCCCTGGTTGAAACAGGCCTGGATCGACTGGCTGGGCCCAGACCGGATCTGGGAGCTGTACGGTGGAACCGAGAACACCGGCTCGACGGTGATCTCGGGTTCGGAGTGGTTGGACAAGCCCGGCTCGGTGGGGCGGCCGGTTGGCGGCGCCAGGATCCGAGCGCAGGACGAAGATGGCGCGGTCCTGCCGCCAGGCGAAGTGGGCGAGCTCTATTTCATGCCGGCCGGCGGACCACGCTCGACCTACCACTACCTCGGCGCGACGCCTCGCGAGGACGACGAAGGCTGGGATTCCATCGGGGACATCGGCTGGGTGGATGAGGATGGGTATGTCTTCCTCGCGGACCGCCGCACGGACCTTATCATTTCGGGGGGAGCCAACATCTATCCCGCGGAGGTCGAGGCGGCGCTTTCGGAACATCCCGACGTGGCCGCGGCGGTGGTCATCGGCCTGCCCGATCCCGACCTGGGGGCGAGGGTCCACGCCATCGTGCGGCCCAGCCAGGGCGCCGTCCCACAGGCGGTCCTCGCGGAACTACCCGCCTGGCTGCAAGGCAAACTCGCCCGCTACAAGGTCCCCCGAACCTTCGAAGCCACGGAAGAGGACTTGCGCGACGATGCCGGCAAGGTCCGCCGCTCGGAGCTGAGAAATCGTCGACTTTGACGGCCTTTACGCCCGCTTTCCGAACGGACCCGTTCTACGGCCTTGGCGGTCGATCCACGATCGATCCGCCGTCCAACCGCGCCTGTCGCGGCCTCCGCCGGGCGGACTGGGCATGACTCAGCGGTTGTCCCTACCCTAGGGCTGAGCAGTATCTAGCCCACCCAGGCGCCGTGAAACCCGACCGGAAGCCCGACCTCCGCCCGCCATGTGCACAGCGGCCCGGCGCTCACCCTTCCCGCGTCGAACACATGCAGCTCGGTGGCCCGGGCCTTGAGGTTCAGGCTGGTCCCGACCAGCCAGCCGTCCAGTTCCCTGGTCGATCCCGGCCGCGCCACGAAGACCAGCTCCTCGGCCACCTGGTCGGCGCCATAGTCGAAGACGTCCGACCTGCCGGTGGTCCAGTCGCTGACCGCCACGCCCTGCAGCATCGGCTTGCCGCCCGCTCCGCCCACAGTGCTGTGGATGGTCTTGGTCCGCGCCACGCCGGCGAACCTGGGATCGGACTTGGGGAACTCGGCGGGCAGGTCGGTGCGGTGGTAGTCGCCATTGCCGTCGGCCCTAAGGGTGATCATCGCCAGGCTGACCCCGTTGTGCATCGCCTTGCCGACCAGCAGGTCGCCGGCCCCTTTGCTCGCAAAGCCGGGGTCGTCGGCGACGCAGGCGTCGAACCGGATGGTCCCGTCCTTTTCCGCCCAGGCGTCGCCCAGATGGAAGAAGAAGAAGGCCGGCAGGTCATAGAGGCGGCGCTGGCTCAGATCGTCCTTGTCGAGCACCAGCACCTGGGTACCCAGTTGGGGGCGCCAGCTCAGGCTGTCCTTGAAGGGTAGCTGGCTGTGGTCCTGGATCCAGGGCTGCAGCAGGATGATGAGATGCCGGTCGGTGGCGGTGAAGTCATGCATGTAGCTGGCGCGGGGCAGCTCGATCAGGGCGGTGCGCTCCACGGCGCCCTGTGGGGTCAGGGTCCAGACCATGGCCCGGTTGCCGGCCAGGCCCAGGTTCCACACCCGGCCGGACCGCTCGATCCGCGGATGGGCGAGGAAGGGGATGTGGGCCAGATCGGGGCGGAAGGTCTTCAACCCCTTGGTCGCAAGTGTCTCTGGATCGATGGAATAGGCTGATCCCGCCTCCCATAGCGCCAGCAGCTCCCCGTCCAGCGCCAGCATGGCGGTGTTTCCGGGGTTGGTGTCATCGGACGAGCCGATCACCGCATGGGCGCCGGCGGGGGTGCCGAAGCCGGGGGTGATCACCGCCCCGGCCGCGCTGTCCTGGCGGCGCTTGACGGTGTCGATGAAGCGGGCGGTCAGGCTGGCCTCGCCGTCGTTGATCCGGAAGGCGCGGACCAGGCCGTCGCCGTCGAACCAGTGTTTGGCATTCCCTCCAGGCCGGCGGAACTTCGCCGGCCCGTTGCGGTACAGCACCCCCTCCAGTCCGGCCGGCGCCGTGCCGTGGATGCGGCGCAACGAAGTCGTGGCGATGTCGCCCTCGATGTCGCCCACCGCCAGGCTCCAGGCGGGCAGGGCGGCGGCGTTGCGGGCGAAGACCTGCTCCGGCGACAGCACGGCGAGGCCGGCGGCGGCGGTGGTCAGAAAGGCGCGGCGGTCCATGGCGGAGGCTCCGTTAAAGGAAGAGGCTCCCTTCCCCCTCAAGGGGGGAAGGGCCGGGGATGGGGGTGTGTCCACGCAGGGTCCAGATGAAGCCCGGATGGGCTCCGCGCCTCATGCGCTTCTCCGGAAGACCCTCCGCCATTGAGGGGGAGGGCCTTTCAGCTACGGGATGGTGATGAGCTGGGTCGCGCCGTCGGCGGTGACCTCGAACTTGGCGTCGCTCCAGGCCGGCGGACCCATGCGCGAGGGGGCGTTGTTGGAGGCGGCGTAGGGTTCGAGCGGGATGCCGAAGGCGTTGGTGTTCATCCGGCCGTCGCCATCGATGTCGTGATAGACCTTCACCGCATAGGAGCCCGGCTGCAGCCCGCTGATCGACTGGGTCACCTGGGCGCCGGTGACGTCCAGCTTGAACCCCTGCAGCGGGGCGCCGCCGCCAAAGCTCGCCTCATCGGCATAGAGGCCGATATAGAGGGCGCCGGTCGGTGCGGTGATGCCGGTGAAGGTGACCTGAACGGGGGCGGCGGCCGAGGCGGCGGTTTCCTGGGCCGGAGCCTCTTGCGCGGCGCCGGCGGCGACGGCCACAAGAAGGTTCAGGGCGGCGGCGGCAGGCAGCAGCAGGACGGGCAGCAGCAGTTTGGAAGTGGCGAAGGTCATGGTCGGGTTCCTGAAGGCGGAGTTGAGGTCGATGACGAAAGGCTTAGGGGCGTCCCGTTGAGCCCGCAGCCGTCAAACCGTGGATCGACGCCGCCGGTTCGTGACCGGACGGACGGCCCCGTTCGCGCATCGTGGATGACCACCGCCGCCGGAAACCGCCATCTGCGCGGCGTCGTGCTGGCCCTTGTCGCCGGCCTGTTCCTGGCCCTGACCGGGGCCTTCGAGACCGGCGACGCGCCGCTGACGGTGCGGCTGATCTACTGGACCTGCGTGATGGTCCTGGGCAGCCTGGCCGGGGTCGCCATTTCGCTGATCGCCGACCGTGGCCCGCTGACGCAAAGGCCCTGGCTACAGGGCGTGGTGCTGGTGCTGCTGATGACCCCGCCGCTGGTGGTGCTCATCTGGCTGGTCACCGGCCTCGCTTTCGGAAACGGCGTCCTGCGCCTGGCCCATCTGCCCCGCTACATCCTGCCGGTGGTGGTGATCACCAGCGCCATGACCGCGCTCAACTTCCTGATCCAGAAGAAGCCGCCGGAGACCCACGCCCTCCCAGCCGGCTCGGCCCCGCCGCGCTTTCTCGACCGCCTGCCGCCGAAACTGCGCGGCGCGGAAATCTTCGCGGTGGAGGCGGAAGACCACTACCTGCGCCTCCACACCAGCAAGGGCCAGGACCTGATCCTCATGCGACTGGGCGACGCGGTGGCCGAGCTGGAAGGCATTGAAGGCGCCCAGACCCACCGCTCCTGGTGGGTGGCGAAATCCGCCGTCACCGGCGCCAGACGCGGCGACGGCCGCGCCACACTCTCTCTGAAAGACGGCGCCGAAGCCCCCGTCAGCCGCGCCTATGCCAAGGCGTTGAGAGACGCCGGCTGGTACTGACTACCGGGCCCGGGCCATCCACTGTTCCCGGCTCTGGCCCCAGACGTCGATGACCTTGTCGTCGAACGGCACAGGCAGGTGGTCCTGGCGGAGCAGGGTCGAGCCCAGTTTCTTCGCCACCTGCTGCGACCCCACATTGGCCGGGTCGATGGTGTGGATCACCTCGCTCCAGCCCAGGGTCTCGAACGCCCAGTCGATGGTGGCGATCGCCGCCTCGGTGGCCAGGCCCCTGCCCCAGGTCTCCCGCGTCAGGCTCCAGCCGACCTCCGTCCCCGGCCAGCCGTGCGGCTGCCAAGGCCCAATCCGGCCGATCCAGCGGCCGCTGGCCTTGTCGATGACGCTGAACATTGAATAGCCGTCCAGGGCCCAGGCCCCGGCCACCGACATCATCGCCCGCCAAGCCTGGGGCGGCGCCTGCAGACCGCCGATGTACCGCGCCGTCTCCTCATCCGCCATCATCGCCGCCCAGGGTTCGAAATCCTCTCGCGCCGTCGGGCGCAGGATCAGGCGGGCGGTTTCGAGCGTCGGGCCGGGAGCGATCATGCCTCTTCCATACAAGCGGATCGCCAAACGAAAAAGACGCCCGTGAAGGCGTCTCTGTCTCGTCTCGTGGCGTTTCTTCGCGCCTTGCTCCACCGGACCTGACCGGGGGGAGGACTTCAGGTCCGGTGGAGGCCGTCGCCGGGGCTCACAGGCCGATGGCGCGGGCGGCGGTTTCCATCTGGGCGATGCCGAGGATGGCGAAGACGGGCAGGGCGGCCAGAAGCAGGCTGGCGAAGTTGCTGATGCGGTTGGTCATTGGAGTGGTCCCTCTGGTTTGTGTGGGAAGCGGTTGTCCGCGTTCCGATGACCAAAGGAATACTTCAGCGCTTTTGAAAAAGCCCGTTAAGGCTGCGTCATGACGTCGATGTAAGAGAATAACGCGAGTGTAATGTTGTTGCCTTCTCCCGCTTGCCGGGAGAAGGCCCCGTCAACTCTCGCCCTGCCCCAGCAGGAAGTGCGCCCTGAGCGCCGCGATCGGCTGGGCCCGCTGTTCCTGCCAGGCTTCCACATGGACGTTGGCGATGCGGCGCCCGACCTTCTTGATGTCAGCCCGGGCATAGGTGGTCAGGGCGCGGCCCGAGCGCAGGTATTCGATGGAGACGTCGATCGCCCGGGGCTGCCGCGCTTCGCCCCCGCCGAGTGACAGCTGGGCCAGGGCGGTCATTTCCATGAAGGCGCCCAATACCCCGCCGTGGATGGCCGGCAGGGTAGGATTGCCGACGATATGGTTGCCGAACGGCAGGATCAGGGTCATTTCGTCGCCCGCCAGTTCGCCCTTCACCCCCAGGAAGCGGGCGTAGGGAATCCGTTCCAGCAGGGTGTTCAGCCGCTCGGCCGGGCTCAGGGACGGGACAGGGTCCGCGCTCATTGCGGCGCTCCCGGCTTCGGCGGAGCCATTCTGGACATGAACGGCTGGCTGGGACTGGATCCGATCATGAAGGCGGCCTGGGCGGCGGCCACCGGATCGTCCGGCGACTCGTCATAGGCGATGGCCCGGACAAAGGCGATCGAGCGGGTGGTCTTGTAGCATTCGGCCCGGGCGAAAATCGGCATCTGGGGCTTGGCCGCCCGCATATAGTCGATCCGCAGGTCGAGGGTGGCGATGGTCTTATACTCGGTCAGGACCAGATGCACCGCCGCGCCACAGCAGTGATCCAGCAGGGCGGTGACCACCCCGCCGGCGATCACCCCGGTGTCCGGATTGCCGACCATGATGTCCTTGTAGGGCGCCTTCATCACGGCCACCCCGCCCTCGAGGTTGATCAGATCGAAGCCCAGCATCCGGGCGTGAGGACTACCCTGGCTCATGGCCTGGGCCATGTTGTGCATAATATCGCTGCGGTCGCTCATCCTGCGGTCATATGATGCTCGACGCCCTATATCCAGTCCCGGCGGAGCGAACCGCCGCCTCCGTTCATTAGGCCCAGGTGATCAGACCCGAACAGCTCCTCTGCCCGACCCCGGCCGGGCTCTATTGTCCGCCGGGCGATTTCTACGTCGACCCCGTACGGCCGGTCGACCGGGCGGTGATCACCCACGGCCATGCCGACCACGCCCGCTCCGGCCACGGAACCGTCCTGGCGACGCCCGAGACCCTGGCCATCATGGCCGCCCGCTACGGCGAGGATTTCGCCGGAACCCGGCATCCCTCTCCCTACGGCGAAAAGACCGTCCAGAACGCGGTCGAGATCAGTCTGGTCCCTGCCGGCCACGTGCTTGGCTCGGCCCAGGCGGTGGTGCGCTGGAAGGGGATGACCATGGTGGTCAGCGGCGACTACAAGCGGCGCCGCGACCCGACCTGCGCCCTGTTCGAACCCGTCCCCTGCGATGTCTTCATCACCGAGGCGACCTTCGGCCTGCCGGTCTTCCGCCATCCCGACGACGCCGGAGAGGTCGGCAAGGTGCTGGCCAGCCTGAAACAGTTTCCGGACCGCACCCACATGCTGGGCGCCTATGCCCTGGGCAAGGCCCAACGGGTCATCCGCCTGCTGAGAGAGGGCGGCTGGGACCGGACCATCTACGTCCACGGCGCCATGGAGCGGTTGAACCGCCTCTATGAAGACCACGGCGTCGACCTCGGCCCCCTGGCCCCGGCCACCATCGAAAAGGGCCGCGACTTCGCCGGCGAGATCATCGTCTGCCCGCCGTCCGCCCTGGCCGACCGCTGGAGCCGTCGCTTCGCCGATCCGGTCAGCGCCTTCTGCTCCGGCTGGATGAGCGTCCGCGCCCGAGCCCGCCAGCGCGCCGTCGAACTGCCACTGATCATCAGCGACCACGCCGACTGGGACGAACTGACCGACACCCTCACCGAACTCAGCCCCGGCGAGGTGTGGATCACCCACGGCCGCGAAGAGGGCCTGCTGCGCTGGTGCGAACTGCGCGGCCAACCCGCCCGGGCCCTGGCCTTGGTCGGCTACGAGGACGACGACCCCGAATAGGGGTTTACGGATACCGCCGGTCTGCTACCTGCGTATCGGGCTGCGACCAGCCAGAGGTGTCCATGCGTCTGCTCCTGCCGCTCTGTCTGCTGGCTTCCCTCTTGCTGGCGGGATGCGATCAGGCCGGCCCTCACGCCAAGGCCCCCCTTTCAGAAGCCGCTGATGGCGCCGCAGGCGCTGGTCCCGCCGGCGCCGCCGCGCCTGGAGCGCCGGGGGCCAAGGCGGCGGCCCCGGCGCCGCGAATGATGCTGGCCTATGCCTACAGCTATCGGCTGGAGCTTCCCGCCGAAAAGGCCAGGAGCCTGATGGCCCGCCATCAGCTGGCCTGCGAGGCGGCTGGTCCCGCCCTCTGCCAACTGGTCTCCGCCGATATCGGCGTCCAGAACGGCGACGATGTGAGGGGTGAGCTGGCCCTCCGCGCCCAACCAGCCTGGCTCAAGTCGTTTCGGGGTAACCTGAGCCGCGAGGCCCGGGACGCCGGCGGAAACGTGCTCAGGGACGCCACCGAAACCGAAGACCTGACCCGCCAGATGGTCGATACCGAGGCCGCCCTCCGCGCCCAGACCGCCCTGCAGTCAAGGTTGGAGCGGCTGCTGGCCGAGCGGCCGGGAAGCCTCGCCGACGCCCTGGCCATCGAAAAGGAACTGGCGCGGGTAGGGGGCGAGATCGACGCGACTCGCTCCGGGCTGGCGGTGATGCGCGGTCGGGTGGAGATGTCGAAACTGACCATCGACTATCTGTCTCGCGGGGCGGCCCGGCCTGATGGCGTCATGTCGCCGGTCGTCGACGCCCTCAGGAATTTCGTCGGCAACACCATGAAGATGGTTGGTCTGCTGATCGGGTTGCTGTCCTTCGTCTTCCCTGTGGCCTTGGTGGTCGTTCCCATGGTCTGGTGGCTACTCCGACGGTCGCACCGTCCCCGGCCGTCCAATGGGCCGCCGGTCAATCTGGAAAGCTGATGGCTCGCCGTTACGCCCAGCCCTATCGCCGGCTCAACCCGGCCATGGTCGCCAAGACCGCCGCCCTGCTGGGCGACCGGGTCCGCGAGCGGTTCCCCGACTCCGGCCTGGCCGGCGTCGCCGAGGAACTCAGCCGCATGGCCGGCCTGGCCGGCAAACAGACCCACGCCCTGACCCGGCCCTACCTCGGCCTGCGCACCCTGGTCTTCTTGCTGCTCGCCGCTGGCCTCAGCCTGCAGGCCTGGCTGGTCAGCCAGGCCGACTGGTCGGCCATTCGCGCCGGGACCGATCCCCTGACCCTGACCCCGGTGATCGAATCGGCGGTCAACCTGATGCTGCTGATGTTCGCCGGCCTGTGGTTCCTGCTGACCCTGGAAGAGCGACTGCGGCGGGGCCGGATCCAGGCCTGGCTGCACCAGCTGCGCGCCTTCGCCCACGTCGTCGACATGCATCAGCTGACCAAGGACCCGACCACCATCCTCAATCCCGGGCCGCGCACCCAGTCGTCGCCCCAGCGGTCGATGACCCGGTTCCAGCTGGCCCGCTATCTGGAATACTGCGCCGAGATGCTGGCCCTGACCGGCAAGCTGTCGGCCCTGATGGCCGGCGAAACCGACGACCACGTCATCGTCGCGGCCGCCAGCGATGTCGAAAACCTCTGCACCGATCTCGGCCGCAAGGTCTGGCAGAAGATCATGATCCTGGGCGAGCTTGACGAGCGGTAGCGGGTTCGCGTCCTTCGACACGCGCCTGCGGCGCTGCTCAGCATGACGCTTTTCGTTAAGGCCGCTCCCATTCGTCATCCTGAGCAGCCCGCGCAGCGGGCGTGTCGAAGCACGCACGGGCCGTTCAGAGGCGTCAGGCCGCCGGCTTGCTGTCCCGCCGTCTCAGCCGCGCCAGCCGCCGCAAGCGCCGCCAGAAGCGGGTCTTTTCCGGCTCCGGATAGGGCTGCAGGTTCTTCAGGAACTCCTCGGCGCAGGACCGCCAGGAAAAGGTCTCGGCGAAGGTCCGCACCGCGCCGCGATCCAGGGCCAGGCAGGCGACGCAGGCCTCCAGCAGCCCGTCGGTCTTGCCCGGGGCCAAAACCCCGGCATTGGACCCCGGGACGATGTCGATGGGGCCCGGCGCGCTGAACGCCGCCACCGGCGTGCCGGCCGCCATGGCCTCCAGGATCACCAGGCCGAAGGTGTCGGTCAGGGACGGGAAGACAAAGACGTCGGCGCAGGCGAAATAGGCGGCCAGCTCCTCGCCGAACTTTGCCCCGGCGAAGACCACTTCCGGATACTTCGCGGCCAGCTCTTCCCGCTGCGGCCCGTCGCCGACGATGACCTTTGTGCCTTCCAGCTGCAGGCTGGCGAAGGCCTCGATATTCTTCTCCACCGCCACCCGGCCGACGTTCAGATAGATGGGCCGGGCCAGGTCCTTGAAGACGTCCGGTTCACGCAGCTTGGGATGAAACAGCTCGGTGTCGACCCCGCGCGACCAGGGCGAGATGTTGCGAAAGCCATGGGCCTCCAACTCGTCGCGCATGGTCGGGGTGGCCACCATCAGCCGGCCCGATGGTTTGTGGAACCACTTCATATAGGCGTAGCCGGCCGCCAGCGGCAGCGGCAGCCGCGCGCTGACGTACTCCGGGAACCGGGTGTGATAGCTGGTGGTGAAGGGCAGCTTCCACTCCAGGCAGACCCGCCGGGCGGCCAGGCCAAGCGTGCCCTCGGTGGCGATGTGGATGGCTTCCGGCTCGAAGGCCTTGAACCGCTCGCGCACCGCCTCGTCGGCGCCGATGGCCAGGCGGATTTCCGAATAGGTGGGCAGGGGGATGGTCTTGAACTGGTCGGGGCTGATCACCTCGACTTCGTGACCCATCTCCCGCAGTTCGGCGATCACGCGGGTCAGGGTGCGGACGACGCCATTCACCTGGGGCTCCCAGGCGTCGGTGGCCAACAATATTCGCATCAGGCGGCGACGACCTCGGGAGCAGACTCAGTGCTTGCCCGGTTGATCATGGACCAGGAACGCTCCTTGGCCCACTCGATGATTTCCAGGCGGCCGTCGGCATGTTCGGCCAGGGCCGTGCAGCTCTCCACCCAGTCGCCGTCGTTGATGTAGAGGATGTCGCCGATCATGCGCATTTCCGCCTTGTGGATATGGCCGCAGATCACCCCGTCGGCCCCGCGACGGCGGGCTTCCTCGGCGACGGCCTCCTCGAAGCGCTCGATGAACTGCAAAGCGTTCTTCACCTTGACCTTCAGAAAAGCCGAAAGGCTCCAGTACCCCAGACCCATCCGGCGCCGGGCGCGGTTGAGCAGGGTGTTCAGCATCAGGAGGGTTCTATAGGACCAATCGCCGAGGAAGGCGAGCCAGCGGGCGTGCTGAACCACGCCGTCGAACTCGTCCCCATGGGTGACCAGGAACCGCCGGCCGTCGGCCGTCTCATGCAGGGCGTCGCGCGCCACCACCACCCCGCCGAAGTGGACGCCGCAGAAGTCCCGCCCGAATTCGTCATGGTTGCCGGGGATGTAGGTGACGTGCGTCCCCTTGCGCGCCATCCGCAGGATCTTCTGCACCACGTCATTGTGCGCCTGCGGCCAGAACCAGCCGCCTTTCAGTTTCCAGCCGTCGACGATATCGCCAACCAGATACAGCTGCTCGCAGTCGACGCTGCGGATGAAGTCCAGCAACAGTTCGGCCTGACAGCCGCCTGTCCCCAGATGGATGTCCGAGATGAACAGGCTGCGATAATGGCGGACCGCCGGCGTGGTGCTCATGTTCCGCCCCAGGAAATGGCCTTTAACGCCCAGCCGCTAGGCTGATTGCATGTCGCTTTGATGAAACCTCACAAATTGGGGTCTCCGTGCGTTGCGGCATGGCAACTGTCACCCTAGATCGCACACATGGAACTGTTGCGTAGAGAGCGGGATACGCCGAAGTCGAGGCGGACCCGGAACCGGATTCTGGACGAGGCTGTCAAGGTGATCGCCGCAGACGGCTACGGCGCGGCGACCAACGCCGCGGTGGCCGAGGCCGCCGGCATCACCCGCGGCGCCATGCTCTACCACTTTCCCACGCGGGAAGACCTGCTCGAGGCGGTGATCGGCTATCTGCAGGCTGAGCGCGCGGCGCTGTTCCGCAAGGCCGCGGAGGACAAGCCGACCGGCGTCGATGTCACCGAATATGCGATTGACAGCTATTGGGAGCTGCTGCGCCACCCGGCCTTCACCGCCTTCATGGAGCTGGAGGCCGCCGCCCGCAGCGACCCGGCGGTGGCGACGCTGATCGCCCCCGCCCGGGCCGAGTTCGACCGCGCCCAGATCGGCGACCACTTCCTGAAGATGCTGCACGCCGGCGCCGGCCCCCGCTTCCAGGCCAGCCGCGACCTCGCTCGCTTCATGCTCGAGGGCCTGGCCCGCGCCGACCTGACCTATGATGGCGAAGCCCGCATCGAGCGGCTGCTGACCCTGATCAAGCGCGCCACCCACATGCTGAACCGCAAGCACGGCGTGACGGAGCTCTGGCCGGAGTAGCGTTTGATTTTTTCATTGAGAGCGCGTCGGGCGGGTTAACCGCACACACTTAACCCTGACGCGCTCTAGCCGGGCAGCCGGATCGTCGCCTTCAGCCCGCCCAGGCCCGATCGGGCCAGAAACACCTCCCCGCCGTGACTGCGGGCCACGTCGCGGGCGATGGCCAGGCCCAGGCCGACGCCCTTGCGGTTCTGGTTGCGGGACTCATCCAGTCGGCCGAACGGCTTGAAGGCCTCCTCATATCGGTCCGCCGGAATGCCTGGCCCGTCGTCCTCGACGGTGATTTCCAGGCTGCCGCCGGGGGTGCGCTGGGCGCTGACCGCCACCTGGGTCCCGTAGTCGGCGGCGTTGCTGACCAGATTGGCCACCGCCCGGCGGATGGCGTTGGGCCGCAGCTCCGCCTCCAGATCGGCGTCCACCTCCAGGGCGACGCTCGCCCCACCCCGCCGCGCGCCGTCACAGACCTGGCCCAGCAGGGCCGACAGATTGGTCGCCTCGACCGCCTCCGCCCCCTCGCCCCGGGCGAAGTCCAGATATTCGTCGATCATATGCTCCATCTCGGCCAGGTCGCCCTTGATGGCTTCGGTCCGCGCCGAGGGCTCGGCAAGGGCCATCTCCAGCTTCAGCCGTGTCAGGGGCGTGCGCAGGTCGTGGCTGACCGAGGCCAGCAGCACCGTCCGCTGTTCGATATAGCGCTGGATGCGGGTCTTCATCGAGATGAAGGCCTGGGCCGCCTGCCGCACCTCCCGCGCGCCATAGGGCTTGAACACCGGCCCCTCGATCCCCTTGCCGAAGGCGTCGGCCGCCTCGGCCAGCCGCTCGATGGCCCGCACCTGGTTGCGGATGAACAGGATGGCGATCGAGGTCAGCAGCAGGGTCGCGACCGCCATCCACAGCACGAAGATCGGGGCCGAGGTGGCGAAGGCCCGTTCCTTCGGCGCGATCACCCGCAGGCTGCCGCCCGGAACCGCGACCCGGATGTCCACCGAGGCCGGATACTGCTGGCTGTCGAACCAGTAGGGGGCGTCCAGCCGGCGGCTCAGCGCCTGGTCCAGGGCCACGTCCTGGCTGGCGTAGAGCTCCAGGGTCCGGGGCGGCGGCTTGCCGCGACGCAGCGCCACCGACAGCGACAGCGACTTCTCCGCCCGCTCGGTCAGCCGTTCCAGGTTCTGCTGGGTCGGATCGGCGTTGTAGCTGTCGGTGATCCAGGCGATGTCGCCCGCCAGCCCGTCCGACAGCCCCGCCGTCACGGTCTTCCAGTGCTGGTCGAAAAACACCCAGGTGACCACCGACTGCATGATCACCACCGGCAGCACGATGATCAGCAGCGTCCGCGCGAACAACGACTGCGGCAACCACCGCTTGATCGCCCGGGGAATAAAGATCTTCAGCGCGCGGATTTTCATTGGGGTGTCTTCGGAGGCGATGGGGGCGCAGGGCCCGCCTCGGCCGGCCCGGGTACGCCTTTTCGACCGCTAGTCAGCGCCTTTATGTGTCGCTCGACGAGCGCCGCGACGTCCCATGGCCGCCCGAAGGCGTCGGCATCCTTGATCCGCAAAATACGAAAGCCCTGCGACCTCATCCAGGCGTCGCGCTCGGCGTCGTGAAGCTGAGCCTCGGGGAGATCATGCCGAGATCCATCGACCTCGATAACCAGTCTGGAAGCCAGATGCACGAAGTCGGCGATGTACCGGCCGATCGGAGACTGTCTTCGAATGTTCAGCTTCAAGGCGCGAAGGGCCTCCCAGAGCCGCTTCTCGCTGGCGGTCATCTCCCGCCTCAACCGCTTGGCGTTGGCCGCCGCCGCTGGCGTGTAGCTGGTTCGCTCATAAACTCCCTTCCCCCTCAAGGGGGGAAGGGTTGGGGTTGGGGGTGATGGCAATGGCTTTCCGGAGAGACCGGAATCGGCGCCGGCGCCCTCTTGAGCGTTCCCCGAAAATTCGGCGCGAACACCCCCACCCAACCCTCCCCCCTGGAGGGGGAGGGCTTTGTCCTTCCCGAACCCCATCAATCCGGCGCCAGCAGATAACCCACACCCCGCACCGTCTGCAGGTAGCGCGGGGTCTTGGGATCGTCCTCGATCTTTCGGCGCAGCCTGGTCACCTGCACGTCCACCGCCCGGCCGGCGGCGTCGGCGTCGTCGCGGGCCAGGATATAGCGGTCGACCGGCGAATGGGCCGCCTTGGCCAGCACCCGCAGCAACTCCACCTCCGCCTCGGTCAGCCGCACCAGGGCTCCGTCGCGGGTCAGCTCTCCCCGAACCGGATCGAAGGCGCAACGGCCGAGCGAAAGGGGGGCGTCGTCGCTGGGCCGGGGGCCCGCCCGGCGCAGGATGGCCTCGATGCGCAGCAACAGCTCCTGCGGCTCGAACGGCTTGGCCAGGTAGTCGTCCACACCCGCGCTCAGCCCCTCGATCCGCGCGCTGGTCTCGCCCCGCGCGGTCAGCATCAGGATCGGCGCCTTGGCGCTGGAGCCCGCGCCGGCTCGCAGCCGCCGGGCGAAGCTCATCCCGTCCTCCCCCGGCATCATCACATCCAGGATCACCAGGTCGAAATCCAGGGTGTCGAGCAGCCGCCCCGCCGCCTCCGCGTTGGCCGCCGTGGTGATGCGGAAGCCGTGGCGGGCCAGGTACTGCTTGAGCAGGTCGCGGATTCGATCGTCGTCATCGACGACCAGAAGATGGCGGTCAGGCCCGGTCATGCATCCTCCCGCCCAAGTCCGGCCCCTCGCAATGCCCCCGCGACTCGCGGGCCCGCCAGGGAGGCCAGAATGCGCCGCGCCGCCGCCACTCCGTCAAGGCCTCCATCGCGGTAGGCCCGGGCGATCAGCGCCCGCAACCGCTCGGCGATCCGGCCCTCGAACGCCATGCCGGCCTCGGTCAGCACCGTCGGCCGCCGCCGGCTGTCCAACTCGCCGGCGGACTTCTCCGCCAGCCCCAGCCGCTCGAGATCCGCCAGGGTGCGGCTGGCCGCCTGTTTGCTAAGTCCCGTCAGCCGGGCGATCTCCTTGACCCCGGCGCCTGGTCGCCGCCGCAGCAGGAAGGCCGCCCGCCAGTGGGTGCGGCCCAGGCCGCCTCGTCCGGGCTCCTGGGCCTCGGCCGCCAGCCCCGCGTCGACCACGCCCCACACCCCGGTCTCGGCCAGCAGCACCAGTTCCAGCCCCAGATCCAGTTCGCCCTCGCTGAGGATCAGCCGGGGATCGGCGGACGCGTTCATCTTTGTTCCCTCGTGCCCGTTCCCGGAATTTGCGGCCTCCCTGGCCGCTTAACCGCTTACACTGAAGCCCGCCGCGCTCTAATAGCCCCCTGCGGTTTGGTTTGGACCGGGACCCTGCTCCCGGTGTAGGCTGACGCCTTAAAGGAGCGACTGTCCCTATGTCTCTGGTTCCCTTCGACGATCGTGATGGCTGGATCTGGCTGGACGGGCATTTCGTGCCCTGGCGCGACGCGAAGGTGCATGTACTGACCCACGGGCTCCACTATGCCTCCTCCGTCTTCGAAGGCGAGCGGATGTATGGCGGCGAGATCTTCGAGCTGACCAAACACACCGAGCGGCTGTTCAATTCGGCCGAGATCCTCGATTTCAAGATCCCCTTCACGGTGGCGGAGATCGACGAGGCGACCAAGGCCACCTGCGCCAAGAACGGCCTGACCGACTGCTACATCCGCCCCATCGCCTGGCGCGGCAGCGAGATGATCGGCGTCTCGGCCCAGCAGACCAAGATCCACGTGGCCATCGCCGTCTGGGACTGGCCCAGCTACTTCGACCCGGAGGAAAAGCGCCGCGGCATCCGCCTGGCCCACGCCCTTTACCGCCGCCCGGACCCGGCCACCGCCCCGGTGGCGGCCAAGGCGGCCGGCCTCTACATGATCTGCACCATCTCCAAGCACGCCGCCGAGCGCGACGGCTACGCCGACGCCCTGATGCTGGACTATCGCGGCTATATCGCCGAGGCGACGGGCGCCAACGTCTTCTTCGTCAAGGACGGCGTCATCCACACCCCGACCCCCGACTGCTTCCTCAACGGCATCACCCGCCAGACGGTGATGAGGCTGGCGAAAGAGCGCGGCTATCAGATCATCGAACGCCACATCCCCGCCGACGAACTGGGGACCTTCTCGGAACTGTTCATCGTCGGCACCGCCGCCGAGGTGACCCCCGTGGCCGAAGTCGGCGCCCACCGCTTCACGCCGGGGACCATCTCCCTGACCCTGATGGACGACTACGCCCGCCTGGTGCGCCGGGAGCTGGTGGCGGCTTAGGGAAGATTGATCCTTCTCCCGCTCGTCGGGAGAAGGTGGCCCCACGGAGTGGGGTCGGATGAGGGCAGCGCCGGCTGCAGGTGATTGCCCGCTTAAAACATTCCGACGTCCGCGCTGCCCTCATCCGGCGCTGCGCGCCACCTTCTCCCGACAAGCGGGAGAAGGATTCCGAGGCCCTATATGCTCAGCCGCTCTTCCAGCTCGGTAAGCCGGGTCCGCGTTCCGACCAGGTCGGCGCCGTACCGCTGCGGGTCTTCTGCGGCCAGGGCGCCGGCGATCTCGACGCTCTCGCGATACAGGTCCAGGGCCCGAACCCGATGGCCGCGGTCCTCGCGGGCGTCGGCCAGTCGCTCCAGGGCGATGGACAGGGCCCGTCGGTCGGTGCGGCGGGCGCCGCCCGTGGCCACGGCCTTGCGGCGCAGTCCGACCGCCTCCTCATAGGCGCCCAGGGCCGCGTCCAGCCGGCCTTCGTCGCTCGCCATGTCCCCGACATTGACCAGCGACCCGGCCAGATCGGCGGCGGCGATGGGGTCCTCCGGTTCGATCTCATGCAGCAGCCGGGCATAGGACAGGGCCTGTCCATAGGCCTCGGAGGCGTCGTCGCCCCGGCCCTGGCTGCGGTGGAAATCGCCCAGGTCCTGGGCCGACAGCATCCGGTCGCGATGGGTCAGGGCCAGTTTCGGCAGGCGCTGCAGGAGACGCCCGGCCTCGGTCCAGCGTTCTTCACGCACCGTGGCGTGCAGCTGCTGGCGCAGGGAGGTGAAGGTTTCCTGCGGGGCGTTTTCGGCCGCCGCGGGGCTTGCCGATGCCGGGGCGGCGACAGGGGCTGCGGCGGGGGCTGCGACGGGCGCGACCACGGGCGTGGCGACGGGCGCCGGTTGGGGCGCCGCGACCTGCACGGACGGGAGTTCCGCGGCCAGGTTCCACGCCACCGCCGGAGCCGCCGCCGTGACAGCGGCGGGGGTGATGGCCGCGATGTGCGCCGGGGCCGGGGCGGCCTGCGGGGCCGGGTCGGGCGCGGCGGCGCGAACCGGCTCAAACACCAGCGGCGGCATGGACGCCAGCGGCATGGGGGCCGGAGCGGGGGCCTCCTGGGTCACCACCGGATGGCCGACATTGGCGGCCATGACCGGCGCGGGCGTGGGCTGGGGCGGATCATCGGCGAAGGTGATCGGCGCGGCGGCCCCCATCGGCCGGCTGCGGCGCTTGGGCTGGCTGCGGCCCGGCCATAGGTTGGTCACGATGGCGGCGACACCCAGGCCCAGGGCCAGCCAGCCGATCAGGCCGCGCAGGCCTTCGAAGTCTCCCAGGGAGACACTGGGCAGTCCCGCCACCGCCACCGGTTTGGCAATGACAAAGCCGACGGCCGCCAACAGCAACCCCAGCACAAGTCCGATCAGTCGCGACACCATGATAGTCCCCCATCCGTCAACGGCCCGCTCCATAGAAGAGCGGGGCGCATTAACAGCCCGGAACCTTGGGTGGGGAAGCCCCCACGTCAAAAGGCCTCAACCGACAGGGGATGTTTGGCGCGGGTCAAAGACCGTCCGACGGGCGCCGGACGGTCTTCAAGGGCCTGGATGCCTCTAAAACAGCCAGCTCATCGGCCGGGGATAGGCCTCGTCCTGGGCCAGATAGACGACCCCCAGGACGCAGCGGGCGATGAACCACAGGCCCGCGACCGAGACGATGAGGATGCCCAGACCCAGAATCGGCAGGCCGATCAGCACCAGCGACAGGATGCCGCCAACGATGCACAGGGCGATGCCGATCAGGAACCACCAGATGGTCAGCCAGAAGGTGCGGATCATGAAGGTGTAGTGGGTCTCCATCCGCTCCCCCGCCGATCCACGATTGGCGTAGGCGATGAACAGCCCGATGAACACGGTGATCAGGGCGGAAAACGCGCCAAACAGATACAGGCCATAGATCACGGCCGGCATGACACGATCCTCGTGCGGGCGCGAAACGGTGACGCTGTCGGTCATCTGAACTTCAAGTCTCCGGCGCCGGAATGGCGCGATCCCGCTAATGTTGGGATCAGGCCCCCGGATCGCAAATTAATACGCTGTCATCCGAACGCGGTTCCTTGCGCTTCAGCGCTGCTTCTGACGCGCCTTCAGCAACCGCACCATTTCGGCAATCCGTTCCACCCGCTTCTCCGGGCTGCGTTTCGTCGCCGCGATCCAGTCCAGATAGCCCTTGCGATAGAACTGGGCGATCTCGTCGAAGAAGGCCGCCGCCTGGGGCTCCGCCTCCAAGGCCGCGCTGATGTCGGGGTCCAGCGCCGCCCGCTGCGGCCCTTCCGGCGTCAGCACCGCTTCCACGGCATCCCCCGCGGCCAGTCCGCAATCCCGCCGCCAGGCCGGACCCAGCCGCAGGAACCAGGCGCCGTCGGCGGACTCCAGCACGCCGCGAAATGGCATGCGGTTGATTGTCCCCGCCAGATGATAGGCCGGCCGCCCGCCCCAGGCCGCGACTGGGTCCGGCACGGGCAGCAGAACCGCGCCCTTCGGTCCGGCGACCAGCAGGTCGCGAAAGGTCTGCGTCGTCTCGACCATCAGCCCAGCAGCCCCTTCGGAATAGCCAGGGGGTTGAAACGCCCGGCCTCACGGTCCAGCCACGGCATGACGGACAGCGCCAGGATGGCCACGAAGGCCATGCGCGAGGCCAGGGCCAGGCCGATGTCGATCTGCCCCGCCGCCACCGCGAACACGGCGATGGCCAGGGCCCCGCCGCCCAGCAGGGCCACCGCGCCGATCACCGTCCCCTGGGTCGCCACGGCCGGGACCGTGAACCGCGCCGCCGGGTTGGCCGCCGCCACCCGTCGAGCCAGTTCGGCGATGAAGGGGGCGTAACTGGCGGGCGGCGGCCGGCCGCCGAACCGCACCGCCTGTCCGCTATAGACACCCAGCTGGCCACGCGGCAGTCCCAGGGTCGCCCCGGCGCTCAGCCGCCGCCCGCCCGGCGTCAGATGCAGCCGCCGCACGGTGGCCAGATCAACCCGCCGAACCCGCCTGCCCCGTTCCTCGACCAGGACCCCATCCTCCAGCCGCCAGACGGTCAGGGGCTGCAACGGCCCCAGTTTCGCCCCGTGCTGCAACGTCGGGTCGCTCAGCCGCGCACCGCCGTGATCTCCACCCCGGCGCCGGCCGCCTGGGGGGCCAGGGCCTGGGGCTTGTCGACCCGCACCCGCGCCCGGCTGACCCGGGGATCGGCCAGGCAGCGGGCGGCCAGCCGCTGGGCGAACATCTCGACCAGTTCGATATGGCCCTCGGCCGCCACGCCCCGGGCCGCCTGGACCACCGTCTCGTAGTTGACCGTGTCGCTCAGGTGGGTGGCCGCGACCCAGGCCACGTCCAGCTCGACATCGATGATCAAGGGCTGGGTCCGACCTCGCTCATGGCGATATATGCCGACCTCCGCGTCCAGCTTGATGCCATGAACGAAGATCTTGCTGACCACCACCTTGGTCGTGACCCCAGGGTTCATGGGTTCAGGGGCTATGGTCTCGGGGGTCGCGGCGCCGCCGGTCGTCGGGGCGGCGGCATCGACCTGGGTCCGGGGGAAAGCGGCCATGGGGCCCTCGCTGGCGTCAGGTTTGGACGATGTCGGGGGTGCGCCAGCCCAGATGCTGGCCGCCGTCCACGGCGATCATCTGGCCGGTCACCGATGCAGCGTCAATCAGATAGCGCAGGGCCGCCCCGATCTCCTCCGGATCGACCGCCCGCCCCAGCAGAACGCCGGCCGCCTCGGCCTCGAATTCCCCCGGCGCCTGGTGGATCGAGGGCAGGGTGGGCCCCGGCCCGATGCCGTTGACCCGAATGCGGGGGCAGAGCGCCTGGGCCATGGTCTGGGTCGCATGCCAGAGGGCGGCCTTGGACAGGCTGTAGCTGAAGAACTGCGGATTGGGCCGCCAGACCCGCTGGTCCAGGATATTGACGATCAGCCCCGCCCGATCGGCAGGCAGGGCGGCGGCGAAGGCCTGGGACAGCAGCACCGGCGCGGTCAGGTTGGTCGCCAGATGGTCGTCCAGCGAGGCGCGGCTGGCGGTCTGCAGCGCATCGGCCTCGAACAGCGAGGCGTTGTTGACCAGCAGGGTCACCGGCCCAAGGGACCCGGCCCCCGCCAGCAGGGCGCTGGGCGCATCGGGGTCCAGCAGGTCGCCGGTCAGCACCACCGCCCGTCGGCCCAGAGACCGCGCCTCCTCGGCCACCGCTTCGGCCTCCTCCGGCGCCGCGCGGTGATGCACCGCCAGGTCATAGCCCGCCGAGGCCGCCGACAGGGCAAGAACCCGGCCCAGCCGACGCGCGCCACCGGTAACCAGTGCGACGCCCTTCATAAGTTATAAAACATCATTCTGCACGGTATGAGTGTAGCTCATCTTGGGGACTTGAGGCCAATGGGATCGTTCGCCTTCACTGAAGCCCACACCGTTCCCCGCCGCAATGCCGCAACGGGGTGCGACCTGCATATGTTGATCGGCAGGGCTCTGGACGCCGCAGCCGAGGGCGCGGCGCAGCGGGGCGCTTCGCTCAACCTGCGGCTTGATAACTCTCTCCGCGCGAGCCGCCTGGTCGACGCCGGTCTCGTCGGCGCGGCGGTCTCCCGGCTGGCGGACGCAGCCCTGGCCACGGGGCAGGGCCGGCTGTCCTTCCTGGGCGGCGTCGAGGCCGGGACGGTGAGGCTGGAAGTCTTCTCCGGCCGCGCCATCGGCGGCGGGCGGCTGGGGGAAGCGGCGGTTCTGGCGGCCCGGGCGGCGGCGGATGCGCTGGAAGGCCGGCTGGAGATCAATGGCGGCCGCGAACCCATGGCCTGGTCCCTGAGCTTCCCCGCGCCCCTGGCCCGCCCCAAGGTCCTGGTCATCGAGGATGAGGCCGCCGCCCGGTTGGAACTCTCCGCCGCGCTGGACCGGGCCGGCTACGACAGTGAAACGCGGGGCAGTCGAGATGCCCTGGCGGCCCTGTGGACCGGAGGCCCCTACGCCTGCGCCCTGATCTCTCTCTATCTGGAAGAGGCGGACGCGCTGGAACTGGCCGGCATGGCCCAGGTCCCGGCCTTCGCCCTGACCAGCGGCCAGCATTCGGTCAGCCGCTGGGCTCTCCGCCAGGCCGGATTCCAGGGTCTGTTCGCCAGACCCGCCCGGCTCGACCGGCTCAGGCTCGCGCTGGAAGCCCTTCAGCCTTTCAAACCCGAAGCCGCCGGTCTGTCGGAGCTCCGGGCCGCCCCAGGCCCCTGACAGCCCGGCCGGTCTCAGTCGATGCGGCCGAACTCGAACAGGTTCAGGCCGACGAGGGCGAGGATGAACAGGGCGATGACGCCGATGGCGAGCATGGGGTGGCTCCGTGATGTCGTTGCGGCGGTGTTAGCGACCCGGAAGGCGAGGGGCAAGGCGCGTCGGCGCTGACCGTCACCCGATCCGACATTTGCCTCCGCGGCCGATTGGCTCCACCTTCCCGGGGTGACCTGGCGCCGAACCCTTCAGCCGATCGCGAAGCCGCTGATCTTCGTCTGGTTCCGCCTGGTCCGGGGCCTGACCCTGGGCGTGCGCGGCATCGTCACCGACGCCCAAGGGCGAGTCCTGCTGGTCGAGCATTCCTATGTTCACGGCTGGTATCTGCCGGGCGGCGGGGTCGAGCGAGGCGAGAACGCCGAGACCTCCCTGGCCCGCGAGCTGGTTGAGGAGGCGGGGGTCCGGCTGACCGCACCGCCCCGGCTGCTGTCGATCCATTCCAACCATCTCTTCCAGCGCGGCGACCATGTTCTGGTCTACCGCTGCGAGGCCTGGGAGCCCTGCGTCGCCACCTCCCGTGGGGAGATCCTGGAAGCCCGCTGGTTCGCCCTCGACGCCCTGCCCGAAGGCCTCCGCCCCGGCCACCGCCGCCGGCTGGAGGAAGCCTTCGCCGGCGCCCCGGTCAGTGCGGACTGGTAAATCCCCGTCTGGCGACGCCTTCCCCGCTGCCGCCGAAGGGGCTTTACTGACCGCATGAGGCGCTCGCCCAGAAGCGCCCTTAGCCGAGGAACGCCCATGCCCTGGATCGCTGTCGAAGATTTCCACAAGGTCGCCATCGGCATCGACCGGCCCGAGGATGTGGTTGTGGCGAAGGACGGCCGGGTCTTCGCCTCGGATCATCGTTGCAGCGTCGCCGAGATCCATCCCACCGGCGGCTTCACCCGGCTCGGCCCGCACGGCGGCGCTCCCAACGGCGTCAACCTCGACGACCAGGGCCGCGTGCTGATCGCCAACTTCGGCATCTACGACGGCGAGGACGGCCCGCTGCAGCGGTTCGATCCGATCAGCGGCCGGCACGAAACCCTGCTCACCGAGGTCGAGGGCCGCCGCCTGACCAGCTGCAACTATCCCGTCGTCGACCGGGCCGGAAACATCTGGTGCGCCAACTCCACCCATGCCGAAACCTGGCCCCAGGCCCTCGACGGGCGCCCCGATGGCTTCATCTTCGTCCTGCGTCCCGACGGCTCGTCCTCGGTGGTGGCCGAGGGCCTGAAATTCCCCAACGGCCTGGCCCTCAGCCAGGACGACGACGTCCTCTACTGCGCCCAGACCAGCGCCGCCGATGTCCTGGCCTTTCCGGTCCTGCCCGGCGGCCGGCTCGGCGAAGGCAAACGCTATGGTCCCCAGCTTGGCCGCCTGCTCGGGGCGGCGGACGCGGAGGCCGAAGCCGGCGCGGCCCACCACGGTGACGACCTGGGCTACACCGACGGCGTCGGCCTGGACGCGCAAGGCAACCTCTGGGTCTGCCTGCCCGCCGCCAACAAGGTGGTCGCCATCCGCCCGAACGGCGAGGTCGAGACGGTCTTCCACGACCCCACCGGCGAAGTGATCAACCACCCCACCAACATCACCTGGGGCGGCGCCGACCTGATGGACCTCTACGTCGGCTCGATCCGGGCCGACTATGTGCTCAAGACCCGCAGCCCCATCCCCGGCATGCCGATGCTGCATCAGCGATAGCCTCGAAAGCGCCCACAGGAACCGGAAGCCAACCCAATTCGTCATCCTGAGCAGCCCGCTTCGCGGGCCTGTCGAAGGACGCAAACCCAAAGCAACCGCTCCCAGGCCCCCAGCATCACAGGAGAGGCCCCGGGTGTGCGTCCTTCGACACGCCGGCTCCGCCGGCTGCTCAGGATGACGATCTTGGAGACCGTTGAAAGCGGCGACCTGCCTCCCCAAATCGTCATGCTGAGCAGCGGCCGCAGGCCGCGTGTCGAAGCACGCAAACCCAGTCCAACATCACACGACCTCATGGCCGCCTGGATCTACATCCTCAAATGCTCGGACGGCAGCTACTACACCGGCTGCACCACCCATCTCGAACAGCGCATCGCCCAACACCACGCCGGAACCTTCGAAGGCTACACCTCGACCCGGCTCCCCGTCGAAGTCGTCTACACCTCGGAATTCCAGACAATCCATGACGCCATCGACGCCGAACGCCGCATCAAGCGCTGGACCCGCGCCAAGAAGGAGGCCGTGATCGCCGGCCGCTGGACGGACCTCCCCGAACTGTCGCGCAGCCGCCAGCACCATGGGAGAACCGGTCCCGGGTTTGCGTCCTTCGACACGCCGGCGCCGCCGGCCGCTCAGGATGACGACCTTTGAGATCCCCTAAACCGTCATGCTGAGCAGCGGCCGCAGGCCGCGTGTCGAAGCACGCAAACCCAGGGCAACCGCACACCGGCCTCCAGCACCATAGGGGGGACCCCCGGGTTTGCGTCCTTCGACACGCCGGCTCTGCCGGCTGCTCAGGATGACGACCTTTGAGATCCCCTAAACCGTCATGCTGAGCAGCAGCCGCAGGCCGCGTGTCGAAGCACGCAAACCCAGGGCAACCGAACTAAGCCCCTGTAAAAACTCACGAAGCGGTCTTCCGTCGCAGGCGCCTGCCCGATCCTCGCCCCATTCCGGCGTCATAAGCCCGTCCGACAACGCCTCCCCCCAGCCTCCCCCCAAGTCGGATTTCATAGTGCAGCGTACCCCTTCGATGAGCCGGGCCGAGGTCCGGAAGCGCGGTCTCGCGCGGGCGATCGGCCTGGTCCTGATCTTCACCCCTGTCGCGGCCATGGCCGTGGCGGCGGCGGCCCAGACGGTGAAGGCGCAGCCCGCGGGGGCGCGGCTGCTGGCGCGAATCCAGGGCAAGGCTCGCCAGGCCACGAACATCCCTCGCCACCTCGCCTGGCATGGCGCGGACGTCGATGGCGACGGGGCGCCCGATTTCGTCAATCCGACCGGCCAGCTTCCGCGCACCCACGACGCCTTCGGCTTCGGCGCCTTCGGGGCCAGCCGCGATGGGGGCGTGCGCGAGCATGAGGGCGTCGACTACGCCGCCCGGGCCGGCCAGGCGGCGGCGGCGCCGATCTCCGGCTTTGTCACCAAGATCGGCTACGCCTACGGCGGCGACACCGGCCTGAGGTTCGTGGAAATCACCAACCCGGCCATCGGCTACGTCGCCCGCGCCTTTTATGTCGATCCCACGGTCAGCGTCGGCCAGGCCCTGCGGCTGGGCCAGACCATCGGCCGGGTGGTCAGCCTGCAGGACCACTATCCGGGCATCACCGACCATGTTCACCTGGAAATTCTCAACGCCCGGGGCGCGCGTGTCGACGCGGCCGCCGGCCTGATCACGGCGCGCTGGGTTCCCGGCCGGGCGGCGAACGCCAAGGGCTGAGATGGCGGGCTGGATTGCCGGCCATCCTGGGCTAGGTTGCCCACGACGCGCCGACGCGACAGGCGCCTGATTCCGACCGACCGCGATGGCCGGCGCGCCAGGACCCGGCCATGAGCGATCCCTTCGAAACCTCGACGCCGCCCGGCCCCCGGCCCCGGGCCGACCTGGTCGAGGGCCCCATCCGCCGGACCCTGGCGCTGTTCGCCCTGCCGGTGCTGGGCTCCAGCGTCCTGCAGTCGCTCAACGCCTCGATCAACGCCGTCTGGGTCGGCCGCTTCCTGGGCGAGGCCGCCCTGGCCGCCACCTCCAACGCCAACCTCGTCCTCTTCCTGTTGCTGGGGACCATCTTCGGGGTCGGGATGGCGGCCACCATCCTGGTCGGCCAGGCCACGGGTCGCCGCGACGAGACCCTGGCCAAGCGGGTGGTGGGAACCAGCGCCGTCTTCTTCACCGGGGCCTCGGTGCTGTTCGCCATCCTGGGCTGGCTGTTCACCCGTCCGATCCTGCACGCCATGGGCACGCCGCCGGACGCCCTGCCGTTCGCCGTCGCCTATCTGCAGGTCATCTTCCTGGCCGTGCCCTTCCTCAACTTCCTGACCTTCCTGACCATGGTGCTCAGGGGCGCCGGGGATTCCCGCACGCCCTTCGTCTTCATGGCCCTGACGGCGGCGCTCGACATGGCCTTCAACCCCCTGCTGATCCTCGGCCTCGGCCCCTTCCCGCGGATGGGTATCGCCGGCGCCGCCATGGCCACCCTGATCGCCCATGTGGTCAGCCTGACCAGCCTGGTGGTCCTGCTCTATGTGCGAAAGCATCCCTTGCGGCTGGTCGGCCCCGACCTCGCCTATCTGCGGCCCGATCCCGCCCTGCTGCGCAGCCTGGTGACCAAGGGCCTGCCCATGGGCCTGCAGATGATCGTCATCTCGGCCAGCGCCCTGGTGGTGATGAGCCTGGTCAATTCCTATGGCTCCCACACCGCCGCCGCCTATGGCGTGGCGGCCCAGCTGTGGACCTATGTGCAGATGCCGGCCATGGCCATCGGGGCTGCGGTCTCCTCCATGGCCGCCCAGAATGTCGGGGCTGGGCGCTGGGACCGGGTGGCGCGGATCACCCGGGCCGGAGTGGGTTTCAACATCATCCTGACCGGGGCCATCGTCGCCGTCCTCTATGTCGCCGCCGGCCCCCTGCTGGGTCTCTTCCTGCCGGCCGACAGCGCCGCCCTGCCCATCGCCGTCCATATCAATCAGCTGGTGGTCTGGACCTTCATCCCCTTCGGCGTGACCATAGTGCTGTTCGCCACGGTCCGGGCCACCGGCGATGTCTGGCCGCCGCTGATCATCCTGACCGTCGCCATCCTGCTGATCCGGGTGCCCTTCGCCTATGCCCTGCAGGGGGCCTGGGGGCCGGAGGCGGTCTGGTGGAGCTTCGCTTTCGGCTCGGGGGTCTCACTTCTGCTGGCGACCCTCTACTATCGCGCCGGCCGCTGGAAAAAGGCCCAGATGCTGGACAGCGCCCGGCCGCCGTCCGGTGAGGCCCCGGACACCGGCTATGGCCTGCCGCGCGAACGGGCCATGCCCCCCGAGGCGGTCCCCACGGCCTTCAAACCCCGGGCCGAAACGCCGGAAGGCTAAAGGCCAGGCGGCGAACCCGCCTCCCGCCGGTCAGCGGATGGCGTCGAAATCGGAAGGGTCCTGGCGGCCGGGGATCCGGGGCGGAATGGTCAGGCTGACCGTCAGTCCCTCCGGCGCCCAGGCGAAGCTCAACTCCGCCGCCATCTGCCGGGCCAGCTGGCGGATCAGCCTCGAGCCGAACCCGTCCCGGCCGGACGGCGCCACGGCCGGGCCTCCGCTCTCGCGCCAGGTCAGGGTCAGGTCGCCGCCCTCGGTGGTGATCCACGCGATCGCCACCCGGCCCTCCTCGGTGCTCAGGGCTCCGTATTTGGCGGCGTTGGTGGCCAGTTCATGGACGATCATGCTGACCGGCTGGGCATGGGCCGGGTGCAGCAGGGCGTCCGGCCCCTCCAGCCGATAGTGGCCGGGCGTCGCCATGGCCGCCATGGCCTCGTCCAGCAGGGCGTGCAGATGGACGTTCTCCCACCGCCGGCTGGCCAGGGCGCCCTGGGCCCGGGCCAGGGCGCTGACCCGGCCGAGAACCACCTCCTTGTAGGTCTCGATGTCTCCCGCGTCGGTCAGCCGGACGATGGCCTGGACTACGGTCAGGACGTTGCGGCTGCGGTGATCGACCTCCCGCATCAACAGCTCCCGCGACTCCTCGGCCCGCTTGCGGTCGGTGATGTCATGCAGGGAAACCCCGATGCCGCCGGTGGTCATCGGGGTGATGCGGATCTCCACCATCCGGTCCGGCCGCCAGCGGGACGGGCTTTCGAAACTGGCGGGCTTGCGCTGGTCCATCGCCCGCCGGCAGACCGCCTCGAACGGCGTGCCGACGCCCTGGGGGAAGACCTCCCACATGTCCTTGCCGAGAACGTCGTGCCGCGAGACCCCGAAGTAGCGCTCCGCTGCGCCATTGAAGATGACGTAGGTCCAGTCCGGGTCGATGGCGTAGAAGGCGTCCGAGATGCTCTCCAGGACGGCTTCCAGGCGCGGGTCTGGCGGGGGGCTGGACAGGGGACGACTCCCGAAGTGTACGGGGAGTCTAACGAGGTTGCCGGGAGCCGTCACGGGCAACGACGTGCAGCCTGCCGCCTCGCCGTCATCAGGACGGTAAGGCGGCCGCTAGTGCGGGGCTGGAGCTGCCGGCTTCCCCGGAATTCGAGCGGGACCGCATGGCAGGAGCGTGTACCGGGGGCCCGCCGCCGTCTCGCGACGGAGCAGGCTCGCCCGCATGCCGGCGATACAGCCGGTGGTCGGCCAAGCCCTCAGGAGGACGACCTCCCCGCCGTCCAGCCTTACACGGGCCCGGTACACCCTCTCCCTCTGACTATCGAAGGAATCCAGGCTTTCCACCACACCGCCGACAGGACGGTCCATGCCCTTGGGCAGCTGATAAAAAATGGCGATCCCAAACAGGATCGTGAAAAACACCAGCAATACGATGAGGCCGGCGGCGCCGGCATGCTCCGTGAGCCAGAAGCGCAGCGAGACCAGCGGGGACGTAGGGGGCATCCGTCGCCCCCTCACGCCCGCAACCGATACCCTGTCTTGAAGATCCACCAGATGGTCGTCAGGCACAGCGCCATGAAGCCAAGCGTCGCGGCGATGCTGACGCCGACGCCGACGTCCGAGATGCCGTAGAAGCTCCAGCGGAAGCCGCTGACCAGATAGACCACGGGGTTGAACAGGGTGATCGTCTGCCAGATCGGCGGCAGCATGCTGATCGAATAGAAACTGCCGCCCAGGAAGGTCAGGGGGGTGACCACCAGCATGGGAACGATCTGCAGCTTCTCGAAGCCGTCGGCCCAGACCCCGATGATGAAGCCGAACAGGCTGAAGGTGATCGCTGTCAGCACCAGGAAGCCGGCCATGACGAAGGGGTGCTCGATCTCGTAGGGGACGAACAACCGGGCCGTGGCCAGGATGATCAGGCCCAGGATCACCGACTTGGTCGCCGCCGCCCCGACATAGCCGAAGACCACCTCCGGCCAGGAGATGGGCGCGCTCAGCACCTCATAGATGGTGCCGCTGAATTTCGGCATATAGATGCCGAAGCTGGCGTTGGAGATGCTCTCGGTCAGCAGGCTGAGCATGATCAGGCCGGGGATGATGAAGGCGCCGTAGGAGACCCCGTCCACCGCCCCCATCCGCCCGCCGATGGCCGAGCCGAAGACCACGAAATACAGCGCCGTCGACAGCACCGGACTGGCGATCGACTGCATCAGCGTCCGCCAGGTGCGGGACAGCTCGAAGACATAGATGGAGCGGATGGCGTGCAGGTTCATTGGCCGCTCCTGACCAGGGAGACGAAGATCTCCTCGAGGCTGGACTGGTGGGTCTTCAGGTCCTTGAAGTCGATGCCCAGCCCCGCCAGCCGGCGGATCAGGGCGGCGATGCCGGTCTCCTCGGCCTGGGCGTCGAAGGTATAGACCAGGTCCAGCCCGTCCTGCGACAGTTCCAGCGGCTCGCCCGCCAGCTCCGCCGGCAGGGCGGCCAGCGGCGTCTGCAGATGCAGGGTCAGCTGTTTCTTGCCCAGCTTGCGCATCAGCACGGCCTTGTCCTCGACCAGGATGATCCGGCCCTTGCTGATCACCCCGATCCGGTCGGCCATCTCCTCGGCCTCCTCGATATAGTGGGTGGTCAGGATGATGGTCACGCCGGTGGCCCGCAGGCCCCGGACCATCTCCCACATGTCCTTGCGCAGCTCGACATCGACCCCGGCGGTCGGCTCGTCGAGGAACAGGATGCGGGGCTCGTGGCTGAGGGCCTTGGCGATCATCACCCGCCGTTTCATGCCCCCGCTGAGGGTCATGATCTTGGCGTCCTTCTTGTCCCACAGGCTGAGGTCGCGGAGGATCTTCTCCAGCAGCGCCGGGTTGGGGGGCTTGCCGAACAGGCCGCGGCTAAATTTCACCGTGTCCCAGACGCTCTCGAAGGCGTCGGTGCTGATCTCCTGCGGGACCAGGCCGATCTTGGTCCGCGCGGCGCGGAAGTCGGCGGCGATGTCGTGGCCGTCGGCGATCACCGTGCCGCTGGTGGCCCGGGCGATGCCGCAGATGATGCTGATCAAGGTGGTCTTGCCGGCCCCGTTCGGCCCCAGCAGGGCGAACAGCTCGCCGGGCCGGATCTCCAGGTTGACGCCGCTCAGCGCCTCATGGCCGCCGGCGTAGCGTTTGGAGAGGTCGGTGATCCTGATGATCGGCTGCAATTTTCGTCCCCGGAGGTGTCTGGGCCGGCAGATGGGTGGCCAGGGGGCTTTGCCTAGCGCGCTTCGGGCAGGAATGTCTTGCCTACGGGCGTCATGGCTCCTTCCCAACCTGAACCGCGATAACTAAACTAACGTTTGAGAGCGGCCCGCGAGCGGCCGAGCCAGGGAGCCAGCCATGCGCGATTACACGAAATTCTATATCGACGGACAATGGGTCGACCCGGTCGCCCCCAAGACCCTCGACGTCATCAACCCGGCCAACGAAGAGGTCGCCGGCAAGATCTCCATGGGCGGCGAAGCCGACGTGGACGCCGCCGTCAAGGCCGCCCAGAAGGCCTTCGAGACCTACAGCCGGACGACCCGCGAACAGCGGATCGAACTGCTGGAGCGCATCGTGGTCGAGTACCAGAAGCGCTACGAAGACATGGCCAAGGCCATCACCGAGGAAATGGGCGCTCCGTCCTGGCTGTCGCAACGCGCCCAGGCCGCCATGGGCCTCGGCCACCTCCAGACCGCCATCGAGGTGCTGAAGGGCTACAGGTTCGAGGAAGACCGCGGCACCACCCGCCTGGTCAAGGAGCCGATTGGCGTCTGCGGCTTCATCACCCCGTGGAACTGGCCGGTGAACCAGATCGCCTGCAAGGTGGCTCCGGCCCTGGCGACCGGCTGCACCATGGTGCTCAAGCCGTCCGAAGTGGCCCCGTTCAGCGGCTATATCTGGACCGAGATCCTGCATGCCGCCGGCGTCCCGGCCGGCGTCTACAACATGGTCAACGGTGACGGACCCACGGTGGGCGCGGCGATCAGCAGCCATCCGGGCGTCGACATGGTCAGCTTCACCGGCTCGACCCGCGCCGGCATCGAGGTGGCCAAGAACGCCGCCCCGACCGTCAAGCGCGTTCACCAGGAGCTGGGCGGCAAGAGCCCCAACATCATCCTCGAGGACGCCGATTTCGCGAAAGCCGTCTCGGGCGGCGTCAGTTCGGTGATGACCAACTCGGGCCAGAGCTGCAACGCCCCGACCCGCATGCTGGTGCCGCAGGGCAAGATGGACGAGGTCATCGCCATCGCCAAGGCGACCGCCGACGCCTTCACCGTCGGCGACCCCAACGGCAATTCCAAGATGGGTCCGGTGGTTTCCGAGGTTCAGTGGAAGAAGATCCAGGGCCTGATCCAGGCCGGTATCGACGAGGGGGCGACCCTGGTCTCCGGCGGCGTCGGCCTGCCCGAGGGCCTCGACAAGGGCTACTACGTAAAGCCCACCGTCTTCGCCAACGTCACCAACGAAATGACCATCGCCAAGGAAGAAATCTTCGGCCCGGTCGTCTCCATCCTCGGCTACGACACGGTCGATGAAGCGGTGAAGGTCGGCAACGACACCGAATACGGCCTCGCCGCCTACATCTCCGGCACGGACACCGACAAGATCCGCGCCGTGGCCTCCAGGCTGCGCGCCGGTCAGGTCAACATCAACAGCGCCGCACCCGACATGATGGCCCCCTTCGGCGGCTTCAAGATGAGCGGCAACGGCCGCGAATGGGGCGACCACGCCTTCGGCGAATTCCTCGAAGTGAAAGCCGTCCTCGGCTACTCGGCCCCGCAAGCGGCGGAGTAGGTCTTCTATCGACCTGACGTGAATGAGGCCGCCAGGGGAAACCCGGGCGGCCTTTTTCTTTGCCCGCGCGGCGGCCTCGACAGCCGCCTCCAGCTTTGCTCTGCTGGCCTGAACGCCCGCCAGAGGCGCATGAGGAAACACCATGACCAGCACCGGCGTCCTTCGCGAGATGGGGGACATCCCGCGTAACCAGGCCCAGCTTCGGCCCGACGAGGTCGCCCTGTGGTTCGAGGGGCGGGAGACGACCTTCAAACAGTGGAACGACGCGGCCAACCGCTGCGCCCAGGCGCTGCTGGCCCACGGCCTGAAGCCCGGGGACCGGGTCGGTGTCCTGGCCAGGAACCTCGACGACTTCTTCGTGCTGTGGATGGGGGCGGTGAAGGCGCGGGTCTGTATCGCCCCGGTCAACTGGCGGCTGGCCCCGCCGGAGATCGCCTTCATCCTCAAGGACGCGGGCGCCAAGCTGCTGGTCTGCGGCGCCGAGTTCGCCGGGGTGGTCGACATGATCGTTTCGGACCTGTTGGATATCCAGGGCCTTGTCCAGTTCGAGCCCGGCCACGACCGCTGGCCCGACTTCCGCGCCTGGATCGCCCAGCACCCGGCCGAGGACCCGCGCCTGCCCGTTCGCGCCGACGACGACGTCATCCAGCTCTACACCAGCGGCACCACCGGCCTGCCCAAGGGCGTCCAGCTGACCCAGGCCAACTACATGGCCCTGTTCTCCACCGCCATGCAGGCGGGTTGGGCAAAATATGATCCGGGTAAAACCAATCTGGTAGTCATGCCGCTGTTCCACGTCGCCGGCGTCAATTGCGGCCTGCTGGGGCTGATGCAGGGCGTGCGGGAGATCATCACCCGCGAAGTCATCCCGGCCGAGATTGTCCGGCTTCTGCCCGAACAGAAGATCGCCTATGCCTTCCTCGCCCCGACCATCATCAACATGTTGCTGCAGACTCCCGGCGTCGACGAGGCCGATTTCTCGCATCTGGAGCGGATCTTCTACGGCGCCTCGCCGATCTCCGAGGCCGTGCTGCGCAAGGCGCAGGCGGTGTTCGGGGCGGATTTCACCCAGCTATACGGCCTGACCGAAACCATCGGCGGCGGCGCCTATCTGCCGCCGGAAGACCATGCCGAGGCGCGAGGCAAGCTGCGCAGCTGCGGCAAGCCCTGGCCGGGATTCGAGATGCGGGTGGTGACCCCTGAAGGCCTTTCGGCCAAGCCGGGCGAGGTCGGCGAACTGCAGATTCGCTCCAAGGGCGTCATGCGCGGCTACTGGAAACGCCCCGACGCCACGCGCGAGGCCATCGACGCCGAGGGCTGGTTCCGCAGCGGCGACGCCGGCTACCTTGACGACGAGGGCTATTTCTACATCCACGACCGGGTGAAGGACATGATCGTCTCCGGCGGCGAGAACGTCTATCCGGCCGAGGTCGAAAACGCCCTGTTCAGCCACCCCTGCGTCGCCGACGCCGCCGTCATCGGGGTGCCGGACGAGCGCTGGGGTGAGGCGGTCAAGGCCATGGTGGTGCTGAAACCCGGCTCGCCCGCCACGCCGGAAGAGATCATCGCCCACTGCAAAGACCATATCGCCGGCTACAAGGCGCCCAAGAGCATCGACTTCGTCGAGACCCTGCCGCGCAACCCCTCCGGCAAGGTCCTGCGCCGGGAGCTGCGGGCGCCGTTCTGGGAGGGTCGCGAGCGGATGGTCGGCTGATCCTCCCCGAAAGGGCAGATGGCGGTTTGCTTCCGTGGCGACAGTCGTGATTGCCTTCCGGAAAACGAGGAAACACCATGCCCGACTTCCAGATCATCGAGACCAACGGTATAAAAGTTCGCGCCGCCGTGCAGGGGTCGGGCCCGCTTGTGGTCATGGTCCATGGCTTTCCGGAGAGCTGGTACAGCTGGCGCCACCAGATCGGCCCGATCGCCGAGGCCGGCTTCACCGCCTGCGCCATCGACGTCCGGGGCTATGGCGGCTCGGACAAGCCGCCGGCCGTCTCCGACTACAGCCTGGAAGCCATCACCACCGACGTGGCCGGGGTGATCGAGGCGATGTCGCCGGACGGCAAGGGCGTCCTGATCGGCCACGACTGGGGCGCCCCCATCGTCTGGAACACGGCCCTGACTAGGCCGGACCGGGTGACGGCGGTCGCCGGTCTCTCGGTGCCCTATACCGGCGTGCCGACCATGAACTTCCTCGACCTCGTCAAACTGGCCTTCACCGACAAGGGCCGCTTTTTCTACCAGGTCTATTTCCAGGACGAGGGCGTGGCCGAGGCCGAGATGGAGGCGGATGTGCGCGGCGCCCTGCGGCGGTTCTATTACGCCATCAGCGGCGACGCCCCCGACGGGACCTGGCCCAACGACAAGCCGCACGGCGCGCCCCTGTTGCAACAGCTGCCCGACCCCGACCCCTTCCCCGCCTGGCTGACGCCCGCCGACATCGACTACTTCACCGCAGAGTTCGAGGCCTCCGGCTTCCGGGGCCCGATCAACCGCTACCGCAACCACGGCCGCGATTTCGAGTGGCTGCAGGGCTTCAAGGACAAGGCGATCGAACAGCCGTCGCTGTTCATCGGCGGCAGCCGCGACCTGGTTCTGAAGATGATCCCCGGCGTCGATCCGGTGGCGGTGATGGCCCCGCATCTGCCCGGTCTGCGCGGCGCAACGGTGCTGGAAGGCTGCGGCCACTGGACCCAGCAGGAACAGCCGGAAGCGGTGACCAAGCTGCTGCTGGACTGGCTCAAGGGGCTGTGATTTCCCGGGCCTCGCAGGCGGTTTGACTCCCCTAGCGGCAGGCATAGTCTCAAGAGAACAACGATAATAAACGCTGCCTGAGGAAACCATCATGACCCCGCCTGACGGTGCGACGGCTGCCGACCTGGCCAGCGCCAAGCCGGCCTTCAAGACCCTCCCCATGAAAGGCCCCGACGTCTCGGTCGAGCGCCGGGCCGACGGCAGCGTGCTGATCCGCTCCAACCACGCCCCAGGCGAGGGGCCGCGATCGATCGCCCACCTGCTGGCCGAGAAGGCCGCCAAGCACCCCGACCGCCCCTATATGCGCCAGCGCGAGCCTGGCCACGGGCCCTGGCGCGGCGTGACCTATGGCGAGGCGCTCAAGGCCGCGGAATCCATCGCCCAATGGCTTCTGGACCGGGGCCTGACGCCGGCCGACAGCGTCATGGTGCTGTCCTCCAACAGCATCGAGCATGCCCTCATCAAACTGGGCTGCTACACGGCTGGCGTGCCGGTATCCCCGATCAGCCCGGCCTATTCGCTGATCTCGACCGACCACGCCAAGCTGAAACACTGCGTCTCGGTGGTGAAGCCCAAGGTGATCTTCGCCCAGTCCGGCGTGATGTTCGAGCGGGCCTTTGCGACCCTGAAGGCCATGGGTCAGGATCTGATCCTGGTGACCGCCGACGGGACGGGCGAGGGGGCCATCCCCTTCTCCGATCTGCTGGCGACCAAGCCGACTGAAGCCGTGGCGCAAGCGCGGGAGACGCTTGGCCACCACACCGTGGCGAAATACCTGTTCACCTCCGGATCGACGGGCATGCCCAAGGCGGCGCCCCAGACCTTCGGCATGATGGCGGGCGTCATCGCCGGTCAGGACGGCCTGAAGAGCGAGGAGCAGGATCCGGACCTGATCCCGGAAAGCCTGGAATGGATGCCCTGGAGCCACATCAGCGCCGGCAACATCAGCTTCAACGGCAATCTCTGGGCCGGCGGCACCGTCTACCTGGACGAGGGCAAGCCGCTGCCCGGCATGTTCGAGACAACCATAAAGAACCTCTATGAGGTCTCGCCGACCGTCTTCGGCTCCGCGCCGATCGCCTTCGGCATGCTGGCCGAGGCGATGGAAAAGGACCCGGTCCTGCGAAAATCCTTCTTCAAGAACATGCGCTACATGGGCTACGGCGGCGCGACGCTCAGCAACGACGTCAATGAGCGGCTGCAGGCCCTGGCCATCGCCGAGACCGGCCAGCGCATGCCGCTCACCACCATGTATGGCGCGACGGAAACGCAAGGCATCACCGTCACCCACTGGGCGACCGAAACGGTTGGCCTTGTCGGCCTGCCGCTGCCGGGCATCACCCTCAAGCTCGTTCCGAACGGCTCGAAGATGGAGGTCCGGGTCAAGGGTCCGACGGTGACCAGCGGCTATGTCGGCGATCCCGAAAAGACCGCCGCCGTCTTCGACGAGGAGGGCTTCTACAAACTGGGCGACGCCGCCAAGTTCATCGACGACAACGATCCGGCCCAGGGCCTGATGTTCGATGGCCGGGTGACCGAGGACTTCAAGCTGGACAGCGGCACCTGGGTTTCGGTCGGCACCCTGCGGCCCGAACTGGTGACCGCCTGCAGCCCCTGGATCCAGGACGCGGTGATCGCCGGCCAGGACAAGCCCTTCATCGGCGCTCTCTTCTGGCCGTCGATGGCCGGAATGCAGTCCCTGGCCGCAGATCCAGGCCCCGGCTCGCCGATCGAGAAGCTGACCGCCATCGTCTCCGAGAAGCTGGCGGCGTTCAACGCCACGGCGGGCGGGTTGTCGCGCCGCATCGGGCGTTTCACCATCATGCTGGAGCCGCCGTCGATCGACGCCGGCGAGATCACCGACAAGGGCTATGTCAATCAGCGGGCGACCCTGGACCGCCGCGCCGCCCTGGTGTCGGCTCTGTATGGCGACGGAACCGCGCCCGGCGTGGTGTCTCTGTGAGCGAGGAAAAAACCATGCTGGACCCCCACTTCCGCGCCATGCTTGACGCGGCCGCGGCCATAGAAATGCAGCCGCTCGACACCTTGCCGGCCGAGATGATCCGCATGGGCTATGTCGCCCAGCGCGCCGGCCTCGATGCCGGGGCGCCGAAGGATCTCGATGTCCGCGACCTGCAGATCGATGGCGGCGCCGGCCCGTTGAAGGCGCGGCTCTACGTCCCCAAGGACGCTCCGGCCACCACCGGCGTCCTCGTCTATTTCCACGGCGGCGGCTTCGTCATCGGCGACCTGGAGACTCACGACGACTTCATGCGTCGCCTGTGCGCGGCCTCCGGCGTTCGGGTTGTGGCTGTCGACTATCGGCTCGCCCCTGAGCATCCCTTCCCGGCCGCTCATGATGACGCCCTGGCGGCGACCCGGTGGGTCTTCGACCACGCCGCCGAGATCGGGATTGATCCGCGCCGTGTGGCGGTCGGCGGCTGCAGCGCGGGCGGCAACCTCGCGGCCTGCATGGCCCTTGAGATGCGGACCGACCCGGCCCGTAAGCTGGCTTTCCAGCTGCTGCTCTATCCGGCCACGGCCATGGACCAGGACACCCCGTCCCGCCGCGATCTGGCCACCGGCTATGTCCTGACCGCCGAGGTCATGGAATGGTTCGGCAAGCATTTCGCCGCTGCCGGCCATGCCGAGGCCCGCCGCGCCGAACCGGCCCATGTCGAGGATCTCTCGGGCCTGCCCCCCGCCCTGGTGATCACCGCCGGTTTTGATCCGCTCAAGGACGAGGGCAAGGCCTATGCCGAGCGGATGAAGGCGGCCGGAGTCGCCGCCGAGCACATCGAGTATCCGTCCTTTGTCCACGACTTCTTCATCATGGCCTCGGTCAGTCCGGCGGTGGTCGGGGCGATCGAGGATACGGCGGTTAAGCTCAGGGCGGCGCTGGGGTAGGGAGCGTTCCCCCGTCCCTCCCGCTTGTCGGGAGGGCGAGATCGCGAAGCGATCGAAGGGTGGGTCCGTGTTCGCGCGAGGACTTCCCCACCCGGCCCTTCGGGCCACCCTCCCCATGAAGGGGAGGGACGGGCGCGCGGCCGTCACCCAAAACAGGAAACACAAAAAAAGGCGGCCCGGATTGCTCCGGACCGCCCTAACTCTTTCGAGACGTTCTAGCTGACTAGAACTTGCTGCGCAGGGTCACGCCCACGGTGCGCGGGGCGCCGAGGAAGGTGTCGTAGGTGCTGATGTTGTCGTCAGCGGTTTTGCTGTAGGGGTTGGTGGTGTCGACCTGGAAGGGGCCGTTGAAGGCGACCTGCAGGTAGTCCTTGTCGAACAGGTTGTTGGCGAACAGTTCGACGGTCCACATCTCGTCCTGGCTGCCGATGCCGATGCGGGCATTGGTCAGGAAGAAGCCTTCCTGGTCCTTGATCGGGTGCAGGTCGGAGCCGGTGTTGTAGGAGGAGCTGTACTTGGTCGAGACGTTGCCAAGCAGCCTCAGCGACGAGCCGATGTCGCGGTTGTAGCTGACTGCCAGGGAAGACGACCACTTGGGCGCGAACGGAGCGGTCGCGCCGGGCAGGCGGAACAGGCCGTTGAACTTGCTGGGGTCGGTCAGGTCGAGGGCGTCGAAGTCCCCGAACTTGGTTTCGGCATAGGTCACCCCGCCTTGCAGCGACAGGCCATCGACCGGGGTAAACCAGACGAAGTCGGCGTCGACGCCGGTCGAGGTCAGCTCGGGAATGGATTCGACGATGAAGGCCGTACCCACGAAGGTGTTGAGCTGGAAGTTTTCGTACTTCTGGTAGAACAGGGTGGCGTTCAGCAGCAGCGAGCTGTTGAACCACTTGGTCTTGATGCCGAGTTCGTAGCTGTCCGCCGATTCACCCTCAAAGCCGGTGTCGGGATTGGGTTGGAAGTCGATCGGCTTGGTGGTGTTGGTGCAGGGCAGGCCCGCGAGCGTCGTCGCCGTCCGGCCGCCGAAGGGGCAGGCGATGTTGACGCGGTCGAGGTTGAAGCCGCCCGACTTGAAGCCGCGAGCGTAGGAACCATAGGTCATCACGTCGTCGGTGATGTTCCAGGCCAGCTTGATGGTGCCGGTCAGTTCCTTTTCTTCGCGTTCCTGGGTGAACTTGCCGAGCGCGTCGAAGTCGTCGTTCTCGTGGTTCAGGCAGAGACCGCCGGCGATCGACACCGCCGTGGCCGAGGCCGTAGCCGGAGGCAGACCCAGGCCGGTCAGATAGCCAACCAGACCGGTGAACCCGGCTTCAGCCTGATCACAGGAGGCGCCGGTCGTCGAGTACTGGGTGACGAGCGACTTCTGGTCCCAGGTGTAGCGCAGGCCGGCCGTCAGCTTCAGGGACTCGGTGATCGACCAGGTGTTGTCCGTGAAGAGCGCGAAGGTTTCATCGTTCTGGGCGTAGCGGTCGTCCGCGCCGTTGCCGGGCTGGTGCGCCGTCGCGGGCGTGATGCCGACAACTGCCGGGAGACCGCTGAGCACGCGGGCGTCGAAGTAGGCATAGTAGTCCGTGCCGTACTTCAGGACCGAACGGGCGTTGAGGTCTTCATTGGCGTAGAAGGCGCCGACCAGCCAATCCACCGGGCCGGCTTGGCCGGCGGCCCGCAGTTCTTGAGAGAACTGCTTGAATTCGGTGAAGTTGCGGCCGTCGTCGGGGCGGTAGACCACGTCAGCGGCGGTGAAGTCGCTGTCCTGGCCGGTTTCAGCGCGCCAGCCACGGGCGGCGGTGATCGAGGTCAGGGCGACGTCAGGGGTGATGTCCCAGGTCGCTTCTGCCGAGAAGCCCTTGTCCTGAATGAACTGGCTGGTCGAGCGATTGCCGTAGGCGACGCGGCTGAACGGGTTTTCGTTCAGGGCGATGCCGCCGGGCTGGACCTGGTTGATCAGGTTGGCGCGGCTGTTGGCGGCGTTGCCGACCTGCAGTTGGGTGGCCAGGCAGCAGTTTTCGTCGCGCTCGGTGTAGTCGGCGATCAGGCGGACCTTGAAGTCGTCCGACGGGGTGGCCAGGATCTGTCCACGGATGGTCCAGAAGTTCTGGTCGACGTCTTCATTGTTGGAGCGCGGGCCGTCGCCGGTGCGCACGTCGAGGAAGCCGTCGCGCTGGCGCTTGGCGAAGAAGATCCGGCCGGCGACGTTGTCGCCGAGGATCGGGCCGGTGACCGAGGCGGAGCCGCCCAGGGTTCCGTAGTCGCCGGCGGTAAGGTCGGCGTTGCCGCCGAACTGGAACTCGGGCTCGGCGGTCAGGATGTTGATGACGCCGGCCGAGGTGTTCTTGCCGAACAGGGTGCCTTGCGGACCCTTCAGCACTTCGACGCGCTGCAGTTCGCCCAGGTCGCCGAAGGAGACGCCGTTGCGGGGGCGGTAGACGCCGTCGATCACCACGCCGACCGAGGACTCGAGGCCGGGGTTGTCGCCGACGGTGCCGACGCCGCGGATACGGGCGGTGGTGATGGTTTCGTTGGAGGTCGAGGTGACCGTCAGGCCGGGGGTGAGGATCTGCAGATCCTTGATGTCCTTGACGCCGGCGTCCTGCATCAACGCGCCGGAGAGGGCGGTGACGGTGGCCGGGACGTCCTGCAGGTTCTGCTCGCGCTTGTTGGCAGTGATGATGATCGAGTCGACGGTGTTCTCGTCTGCCGGCGCCGGTTCGCTCTGAGCGAAGGCGGCCGAGGCCATGACGGCGGAAAGCACGGCGGCGGAAGCCGACGCGCGCAAAAGTTGACGGATACGCATGTCCTGTCCTGGGTTTTTGGCGCGGTTGTCAGACCGCGCGGGTTTTTGGGGAGGCCGACGAGATCGAGGAAGAGCTCATCAACTTGACAGACGTCACCTAGAGTTAGCCGCCCTGTCCCGGCAAGGCCAATCCCCCGCCGCTGTGGGAAAATCGCCATCTCGTGTCGCCAATGTGACAGCACAAGCGTCAAAAATCTGACCCGGATTGGTGTAACAAGAGTATGCGAACGCCGGCGTCTGAGGCTTGGACACTCCAATCCTCCGATGAGAATTCAGAACAACCGGTCCAGTGCTTGCTCTGGACTGAATTCATCATTTCTGTCGCTGTAAGACCCGCTGGCTTCTCGGATAGTGTCTGGAAAAACGCTCACCCTCTGCAAAGCGGACCAACCCACCAATTGTGGCCGGCCAGCGGCGGTGGTGCGGCGTCGGGCCTCACGGACTGCCTCCGCTGAAAGGGCTGTCGTGTGGGGCGCCGCGCGACCGACGGACGAAACGGCCGGACCGCTGAGAAAACCGCCTTGCGCCGGGGCAGGCCGAGCTTCATCTGACCGCCATGCCTGTCTCACCAGCCTACAACCCCGACCCGCGCTTCATGATCCTGGGGCCGGAGTTTTCCGATCCGGTCCTGCCAGCGGATTTCCCCCAGACCGTCCTGCGCTGGCGCAACGACCGGGCGGCGGGAACGGTGGGGCTGGAGACCCTGACGCCGGAGGAGTGGCTGGCCCATTTCGGGCGGTTCCAGGCCCTGCCGGACAACCAGCCGGGGCCATTGGCCATGCGCTATCATGGCCATCAGTTCCGCAGCTATAACCCCGACCTCGGCGACGGCCGGGGGTTTCTGTTTTCCCAGCAGCGGGAGGTGGGGAGCGGCCGGTTGCTGGATCTGGCCACCAAGGGTTCGGGCCAGACCCCTTGGTCGCGGCGAGGCGACGGGCGGCTGACCCTGAAGGGCGGGGTCCGGGAGATCCTGGCGGCGGCGCAGCTGGAGGCGCTGGGCGTGCCCACCAGCCGGGCCTTTTCCCTGGTCGAGACCGGCGAGGATCTGCAGCGCAACGATGAGCCCAGCCCCACCCGCTCGGCGGTTCTGACCCGCCTCAGCCACAGCCATATGCGGTTCGGGACCTTCCAGCGCCAGGCCTATCTGGAGCGCGGCGACCTCGTCGGGGTCCTGGTAGACCATTGTATCGAAACGTATTTTCCGCATCTGGCCGACGCCCCGGACCGCCCCGTGGCGCTGCTGGGCGAGGTGGTGGCGCGGACGGCGAGGCTGGCGGCCAGCTGGATGGCGGCGGGTTTCGTCCACGGGGTTCTGAACACGGACAACATGGTGGTGACGGGCGAGAGCTTCGACTATGGCCCTTGGCGGTTCCTGCCGCGCAACGACCCCAATTTCACCGCCGCCTATTTCGACGAAACGGGTCTCTACAGCTTTGGCCGCCAGCCGGAGGCGGCCTTCTGGAACCTGCAGCAGCTGGCGGGCTGCCTGACCCTGGTGGCGGGGCAGGAGGATCTGGTCGTGGCGCTGAACGGGTTTGCGGGGGCCTATCGGGAGGCCCTGCGCGGGGCCATGCTGCGGCGGCTGGGATTGAGGACTCTGGATACGGAACTGGATATCCAACTTGTCAACTCCGCCTTCCGGGCGCTGGCCGAGGGCGGCGAGGCTTTGCGGTGGGAGCCGTTCTTTTTTGACTGGTTCGGCGGCGCCGCTTCGGAGCGTCGGGCGCTGGAAGGGCCGCGGGGGGCGATCTACGGCGGCGAGGCCTTCCTGGCGTTCCGGCGCGGGCTGGACGCCTTCGAAGCGGACCGGCCGGAACGGCTGGAAGCCGCCATGTTCGGCCGGCCGGAGCCGGAGGAATTGCTGATCGAGGAGGTCGAGGCCCTTTGGGCGCCGATCGCCGAGGCCGACGACTGGGCCCCGCTCTATGGCAAGCTGGAGCGGATCGAAGCGGCGCGGGTCGCCTGGAGTTTTGCCTAGGGCGTCAAGTCAGGCTTTCGCTTTGCGCGGAGCCCTTGGTTTCGGCGGCTCTTCGGCCGGTGCGGGCAGGCGCAGTTCGAAGACCGTGCCTTCCGGGCCGGTGCTGGCCAGGGTCAGGTCGCCGCCGTGGGCCAGGGCCAGTTCGCGGGAGATGGCCAGGCCCAGGCCCGTGCCGCCATGGCGGGCCGAGCCGACGAAGGGCTGGAACAGATTGGTCAGGGCCCTTTCGGGGAGGCCCGGCCCGTTGTCGGCCAATCGCAGGACGGCTGCGTCCGGTTCGCGCGACAGGCTGACGGTGATCTGGCTCTTGCCGCCCCGGGGCGCGGCGGCCATGGCCTGGCGGGCGTTGCGCATCAGGTTCATCAGGATGCGGTGCAGCTGGTCGGGATCGGCCAGGACCTGGGCCCGGGCCGGCGCCTCGACCTTGAGGACCACGCCGTCCTTGTCGAGGGCGGCGTCCTCGGCGGCGGCCTCCAGGGCTTCGCGCAGGGGAACGGCTTTCAGTTCCGGCGCCGTCTCGCTGGTCTTGCCATAGGCCAGGACGTTGGTGGCCAGGGTTACGGCGCGGTCCAGGGCCCGCTCCAGCCGGGGCATGGCCTGGGCCACCTTGGGATCGCCGATGGCCGCTAGTCGGTCGGAGGCGATCTGGGCGCTGGTCAGCATGTTTCGCAGGTCGTGGTTGATCTTGGCCACCGCCTCGCCCAGGGCCGCGAGACGGGCGCGGCTGCTGAGGGCGGCCCGCAGATCGGCCTGCATGCGGTCCAGTTCGGCCTCGGCCCGGCCGATCTCGTCCCGGCGGCCGGAAGCGCTGACCCGGGCGGCGGGGTCTTCGGGATCGGCGCGGAAGCGTTCGATGGAACGGGTGATCCGCTGCATGGGCCGGACCAGGAAGGCGTTGAGCGACAGATAGACCAAGCCCCCGACCACCAGGGCGGCAAAGACGGTGACGGCGATCAACCGCCAGAGATAGCCGACCAGCTCGGCCCGCAGGGGATCGTCCGGAATGACAATGTCGATGAATTCGGAGTCCTTCAGCAGCCGCGGCTTGGCGACCACCCGGACCATCCGGCCCTGGCCGCCGAACAGGGTCTGGAAGGGGGCGGCGATCCAGGAGCCGGGGTTCTGTTCGCGCAGGTCGACCAGATAGGGCGCGGCCATGCTGCGCGGCGCGGCCAGCACCAGGCGGCGCATGCCGTCGGTCTGGATGGCCACGGAGACCACCCCGGCGCCGTCCAGGAGGCGGGCGGAGAGGGCGCGGGTTACCTTGCCGTCGGGGGCGACCTCGGTGGCCAGGGACGCCAGTTCGGCCGAGCGGACCCGGTCCAGCAGCCACTGCTCCTCGAAGGCCGCCAGGGCCAGAGGCAGGACGAACAGGGCGGCGATCGAGACGAACAAGCTGGTGAGAATCAGCAGGCGCGCCGACAGGCCGCCGGGCCAGAGCCAACGGCGGTCACGCGGGGCGTGCGGAGTTTCCGTCGGCGCGGCCTCGGCCATCTGTCCCGTTTAAGTCAGCCCGCCACAATGGGCAACGCGACCCTTGTTCGCGCGCGGGGCGAAATCGAGGCCGAGGGCTTGATGCAACCCTATCCAGCCCCGACCGCCTCGGCGACGGAGGTGAAACCGTCGGCCCTGAGCCGGGAGGCCAGCTCCCGCTTGATCCGCGTGACCAGGCCCGGACCCTCATAGACCATGGCCGAATAGAGCTGCACCGCGGCGGCCCCGGCGCGGATCTTGGCGTAGGCGTCCACCCCGGAGGCGACGCCGCCGGCGCCGATCAGCACCAGGCCCCGGTCGTTGGCGGCGTGGAAGCGGGCCAGGATGGCGGTGGAGGGGCCCATCAGCGGCGCGCCGGACAGGCCGCCGGTCTCTGAGGCCTGGGCGTCGGCCAGGCTGGCGGGGCGGTCAACAGTGGTGTTGGAGACGATGATCCCCTGCAGGCCGTGGTCCGCCACGGCGGCGACGATGGTCTCGACCTCGCCGTCTTCCAGGTCGGGGGCCACCTTGAGGAAGACGGGATGGTCGCCGGGCAGGGCCGCCCGCGCTTCCGCCAGCCGCCCGAGCAGCTCCTCCAGCGCCGCCTTGGTCTGCAGGGCGCGCAGGCCGGGGGTGTTGGGCGAGGAGATGTTGACGGTGAAATAGTCGGCCAGGCCCCAGAGCCGGGTCAGGCCGGTGACATAGTCGCCGATCCGGTCGCTCGCCTCCTTATTGGCCCCGATATTGGCCCCGACCACGCCCCGGCGGGCGCGTCTGTTCAAGCGGGCGGCGAAGGCCTCCAGCCCGGCGTTGTTGAACCCCATGCGGTTGATCACCGCTTGGTCGGCGCTCAGGCGGAACAGCCGGGGGCGGGGATTGCCGGCCTGGGGCAGGGGGGTGACGGTGCCGCACTCGACGAAGCCGAAGCCGGCGGCCAGCATGGCGTCCTGGGCCTGGGCGTTCTTGTCGAACCCGGCCGCCAGCCCGATGGGGCTGGGCAGGGCAAGGCCGGCCAGGGTGGTGGCCAGGATCGGATCGGGCGCCGTCCGGTCGCGCGGACCCAGCCCCGCCTCCAGCCCGGCGATGGTCAGGCCGTGGGCGTCTTCGGGGTCCAGCAGATGCAGGGCGCGGGCGGCGAGGTCGTGAAGGCTCATGGTCCTTCCATCCCTCCCCGGCGAGGGTTGTGCAACCGGGTTGGCGGATTTGGGGGGCTGGTTCTCCGCGCAATGGCGGCGGCGAGGATGCGCGGCGGTTGATGCGGAGTACCTGTCCCCGTTCGGCGCTGATCGGGGACAGCTACGCCGCCCAGTCGGTTTGCACTGACGGCTGCCAGCTTGCGCGGCGAAGCAGTCCCCGCCGCCGCCTTTGCCTCGGGGGCCGGGGCGGGATAGGAAGCGGCGCAATGTCCAAGTCTCCCGCCGCCGCCGTCTATGGCGCCCCGCCCCTCGCCCTGGCCGATGTCGCCGCAGGCGCCGTCCAGGTCTCGCCGCTCAGCCCGGGCTCCGTCGCCGTCGAGAGCCTGGCGGACGCCAGCCTGTCGGAGATGACCGTCCTGGCCCCGCCCGGGACGGTGGAGCGCCGCTATATCCTGGCCCAGGCCTTGAGGGTCATCGCGCCGGGCGGGTTGCTGATGGTCATGGCGCCCAAGGACAAGGGCGGCTCGCGACTGGCCGGCGACCTGACGGCGCTGGGGGCCAGCTTCGGTGAGACGGCCAAGCGCCACCACCGCATCTGCCAGGTGCAGAAGCCGGCCGACCTGTCGGCCGTCGAAGCCGCCATCGCCGAGGGCGCGCCGCGCTTCTCCGAGGAACTGGACCTGTGGACCCAGCCGGGGGTGTTCAGCTGGGACCGGATCGACGCGGGCACGGCCCTGCTGATCGAGGCTCTGCCCAACCTCGGCGGCCGGGGCGCGGACCTCGGCTGCGGCATCGGCATCCTGGCCCGCAAGGTGCTGCAGTCCAGGGATGTCAGCGAACTGGCCCTGGTCGACATCGACCGGCGGGCGATCGAGGCGGTGGGCAAGAACATCGACGATCCGCGGGCCACCATCCACTGGGCCGACCTGCGCGGCGACGCGCCGGCCCTGGCCGAGCTCAATTTCGTGGTGATGAACCCGCCGTTCCACGACGCCGGGGCCGAGGACCGGGCCCTGGGCTCGACCTTCATCCGCCGGGCCGCCGGGGCCCTGAAGAAGGGCGGGACCTGCTGGCTGGTGGCCAACCGCCACCTGCCTTACGAAAAGAGCCTGGCAGAGTTCTTCAGCCATGTGACCCCGCGCGGCGAGGGCGGCGGCTACAAGGTCTATGAGGCGCGCAAGTGACGACCGCCCTGCGGCTGGAGCGCCTGCTCTCCAACCTGGGCTACGGCAGCCGCAAGGAAATGGCCGCCCTGGCCGCCGGCGGCCAGGTGGTGCTGGACGGGGTTCCGGTGTTGCGCGGAGACCAGAAGATCCCGCTGTCGCCGGACCTGCCCAGCCGGATGACGGTGCAGGGCCGGCCTGTCGATCCGCCGCCGGGCCTGGCGACCTTGATGCTGCATAAGCCGCTGGGGGTGACCTGTTCGCACAAGGAGACGGGCGGGCTGGTCTATGACCTGCTGCCGAACCGCTGGCGGGGGCGGGAGCCGGCCATCTCCACGGTCGGGCGGCTGGACAAGGAAACCAGCGGCCTGCTGATGATGACCGACGACGGCGCCCTGCTGCACCGGATCATCTCGCCGCGCAGCCATGTGGCCAAACGCTACCACGTCACCCTGGCCCGGCCGATGGCGGGGACGGAGGCCCTGGTCTTCGCCTCCGGCGAGCTGATGCTGGAGGGCGAGACCAAGATGCTGCTGCCCGCCGAGCTGGAAGTGCTTTCGCCCACCACCGCCAATATGGTGCTGCATGAGGGCCGCTATCACCAGGTGAGGCGGATGTTCGCCGCCGTGGGCAACCACGTGGAGGCGCTGCACCGCGACCAGGTGGGCGGCCTGGACCTGCCCGCCGACCTCGAGCCTGGGCAGTGGCGGCTGATGACGCCGGCCGATATCGCGGCGGTGTTTACCCCTCGCTAACCTTCCGGAACAGCCGGGGAACGAAAGCTTAGGACGCGCGCTATCGAAGTCGAACAGTCGCGGGCCTTTTGTCGTGTCCAACCTCCTCAAGCCGATTTTCGCCGTCATCGCCGCCTCGGCCGCCCTGTGGCTGGCCGCGGCTCCGGCCCAAGCGGCTGAAGTCTGCACCGGCCAAACCCCGGCGGCTGGGGAAGTCGTGCGGGGACCCGTCCTGCATGTGGAAGACGCCGACACCCTGTGCGTGGCGCTGGGCGCCACCCCCGATACCTGGGTTCGGTTGACCCTGGCCGACGCGCCCAAGACCGGCGGCATGCAACGGGCCGCCATCGACCAGTCCAACGACAACCCGCGCGGAACCCTGATGGCGGTGGCTTTCAGCCAGAATGTGGTCTGCGATGTGCTGGAGGATTCGAAGGCGGTCTGCCGGGTTGGCGACCAGTCGGTCGGCGCCCTGTTGAAGCAACCCGCCGCCTGGGTGGCGGGGCGGGACTGGCGGTAGTCCAGGGCGGCTCATGCCCCAGCGCAAGCGTTTGGGCGTTGGTTAGCGGCGGACCGCCTCCTACTCCGCTCATACCGGCGAAGGCCGGTACCCAGGATCATCTCCATAGGCAGGAACAAGTGGCGCCGAACAGCGCTTAAACCCGTTTGGCCGGTGGCTGATCCTGGGTCCCGGCCTTCGCCGGGATGAGCGGTTTAGTGAGTAAAACCCGTGGCTTAGTGGCTATGGCGTCCGCCGGAACGAGCGGAAGATAGTGGTCAGCCATCCACCAGCTTCTGCACCGCCACCGCCCCGTGCGGCGCCCGGACCTTGCCCTCGTGGATGATGAAGGCGAAGACGTCGCGGGGGTTTGAGGGCGGTTTGTGGCCGGGGTCGACCACCGGCAGGTCGATGGGCACGCCGCCGGCCGCGAAGGTCTTCAGCCGCTCGGCCCAGGCTTTGAGTTCCTTCGGCGGATAGGCGGTGTCGACGTCGTCGGAGCCGGTCTGCAGGCGGGCGTAGACGAAGTCGGCGCAGACGTCGGCGATCTCCGGATATTTCTCGTGCTTGGCGTAGACGCATGCGATGCCGTGTTTGCGCAGCAGGGCCGGGAAGTCCGGGGTGCAGAAGCTGTCGTGACGGACCTCGACGGCGTGGCGCAGGGTCTTGCCGCCCAGGGTCTTGGGCAGCAGTTTCAGGAAGCCCTCAAAGTCCTCGGGGTCGAATTTCTTGGTGTTGGCGAACTGCCAGAAGATGGGGCCGAGCTTGTCGCCCAGCTCGCTGATGCCTTGCGCGAAGAACCGCTCAAGCGATTCCCCGGCCTCGCTGAGCACCTTGCGGTTGGTGGTGAAGCGACTGCCCTTCACCGTGTAGACGAAATCGTCCGGCGTCTCGTCGCGCCACTTCTTCCAGCTGTCGGGCTTGAAGCTGGAATAGTAGGTGCCGTTGATCTCGATGCTCTTCAGGGCCCGGCTCATGTAGCCGAGCTCGTCCTTCTGCTTGAGCGTGTCCGGGTAGAAGACCCCCCGCCAGGGCTCGAAGGTCCAGCCGCCGACGCCGGTGCGGATCGTGCCTGACATCGGGGTGCTCCTTGGTGCGAGAGGCAGCCAGACTACAAGATGTTGGGGGCGAACAAAGCGGGAAACTGGCGATTTCGCCGATTCGGTCACGGTGTGTTTCCACCGTGTTCGGCTGAGGGTTAAGAGACGGGCGATTTCTGTTAATGCGAAAACACAGTGGGCCGAGGAGTGAGCAGATGTTTCGAAAAATTGCGGAACTTTTGTCCGGCAGAACGGCAAAGGGGGAAGCTAGGGCCGAGCTGCTCGCCCGAGACGACGCGATGGAGATGGCGACGCCCGAGGTGGCCGGGCCAGTGACGGCGCTAGCGGACGTGATGACCGGCGCGTTCGAGCCGGGCTTCATCGGCGAAGCAGGGGAAAAGCGTTACCCCCTGCGGGCCGTGAGCATCGGCGACCTAAACCTGCCCAGCGGGCGACTGGTGCTGGCCGACCCCTTCATCGTTTCAGGGCATGAGTTTCCGCTCGACCTGGAACTAGCGTCTGGACGCTACCCGGTCGATATCGCCGTCGCCGACGCTGGCAAAAGCGGCCAACGGGTAGCGTTGGCGCGACTGTCGCTGTCGGCGGCGCCTCCGGTGCGCTGGGTCATGGCGGTGACGGAACAACAGGATTTGGCGACGCTGAAGGGCGATGAGATATTCGGCTTCGGCGTCGACGCCGGAACCGGCGCTTTCATCGACGCCGGTACGGTGGCCTGGCTCGGTAAGGAATCGTTCGATGAGGCCGAAAGCCGAGCCGACGACTGGCAGGCGCGCGGTGAGGCGCTGGGGCCAGTGCTGGGCATTCCGTATGGGTTCGTCCTAGTTGAAGAGGCAGGGCCGGGCGGGGTCGCGATGTTCTCGTCCGGCTGGGGCGATGGACACTACGCGGCGTGGGTCGGCTACGATGCGGCCGACCGGCCCGCACAGGTCGTGATCGATTTTGCCGTGATCACGGCGGTCCACATTCCCAAGAGCAGCTAGGGAATCGGGCGCTCGAAGAACGATCTGTCGGAGGACAGGCGCTGGGGCAGGGGGACCGCGCCGAAGGCGTGGTGGTGGGGGGTGCCTGTCGGGGCCATGACAATTTGGGGCCGGCGCTGGCCCCCCAGACGTCGCCTATCGGCGCCGCCAGCTCCCCCAGGGGGGGGGAGCGATTTGGGTCTTTAGGGCCGGCGCTGCCCGCTCAGACGTCGCCTATCGGCGCCGCCAGCTCCCCCAAGGGGGGAGCGATTTGCGTCTTTAGGGCCGGCGCTGCCCCCTCCACCGCTTCGCGGTCCCCCTCCCCCAGCCTTTGGCTGGAGGAGGATCTTTTAGTGTTCCAGCAGCTGTTCAGCCCGGCGGGTTACGGCGCTGAGTCTGGGGCCCCAGGCTTGGCAGAGGGCTTCGGGGGTGTCGGTGCGGGTGGCTTGCAGGGGGGCGTCCCAGACCATCGCCCCGCGCCCGAACGGCACCGGGATCATGGCGCCGTCCCAGCTGCCCAGCCGGATCGCCGGTTTGCAGGCCAGGCCGACCAGCAGGACCGGGGCGCCGGTGATGCGGGCGAGGGACGGGGTTCCGGCCTGCATCACCTCGTGGGGGCCGCGGGGGCCGTCGGGGGTGATGGCGACGCCGCCGCCGTCGTTGACCCAGCGGATCATGTCGCGGAAGGCCTGTTCGCCGTGCTTGTTCTTGTTGGGGTCGGACTTCTTCTTCGACGAGCCGCGGATGGCCGGAAAGCCGATCGACTGCATGGCGAGCGCGATGAACTCGCCGTCGGAGGAGCGGCTGATCAGGGCGCGCATGTCGTGGCGCTGACCTGGGCTCTGTGGCCAGCTCATCGGCGAGAGCGGGATGCGGCCGTGCCAGAAGCAGAGGATGGCGCCGCTTTCGTTTCCCGCTCGATGCGCCGCCCAGACGCCCTCGGCCTTGTCCTGGCCTTCGCGGGTCCAGCGCATGGTCGCGAAACAGAGGCGCAGCCAGGCGGCGAAGAGGAAGGCCAGGGTCTGCTGGACGCCCCGGGAGCGGAACAGCTTTTTCACGCGGCCGGCTCCGCCCCGGCGGACTCTTCGGTCACGGTGTCGAGGTCCTGGGCCTTGGCCAGGCGGGCGTAGAGGCCCTTTTTGCGGACCAGGGCCGCGTGGGTCCCGGCCTCGACCACCCGGCCGCGATCGATGACATAGATGCGGTCGGCGTTCTTCACGGTGGAGAGGCGGTGGGCGATGAGGATGGTGGTGCGGCCGGCCATCAGCCGCTCCAGCGCCGCCTGGACCTGGGCCTCGCTCTCGGTGTCGAGGGCGCTGGTCGCCTCGTCGAGCAGCAGGATGGGGGCGTCTTTCAGGAAGGCGCGGGCGATTGCGATCCGCTGGCGCTGGCCGCCGGACAGGCGGGCGGCGGATTCGCCGACCACGGTGGCGTAGCCCTGGGGCTGCTCGAGGATGAAGTCATGGGCGGCGGCCAGGGCGGCGGCGCGCTCGATCTCCTCATCGGTGGCGTCCGGCTTGGCGTAGGCGATGTTGGCGCGGATGGTGTCGTCGAACAGGAAGGGCTCCTGGGTCACCAGGGCGATCTGGCGGCGCAGGGAGGGCAGGGTCGCCTGCCGCACATCGACGCCGTCGATGGTCACCTGGCCGGAGGTGACGTCGTAGAAGCGCGGCAGCAGGGAGAGGATGGTGCTCTTGCCGCCGCCGGAGGGGCCGACCAGGGCGATGGTCTCGCCGCGCCTGGCCTCCAGGGAGACGTCTTCCAGGGCCGCGGCGCCACCGGCATAGCGGAAGCCGACGTGGTCCAGGGCGATATGGCCCTGGGACGGCGGCAGGGCCTGGGCGTCGGGGGCGTCGCGCACCTCCGGCTCGACATCCAGGCCGGCGAACAGGCGGCGGGCGGCCGTCATCCCCTCGGCGAAGACGGTCTGCAGATTGGCCATCTGGCGAAGGCTGTTGCTGGCCGCCACCAGGGCGAAGGCGAAGGCGGTGAAGTCGACCACGTCCATCTGGCCCTGGGCGCCGCGCCAGCCGGCGTAGATCATCACCCCGGCGAGGACGAGATAGCCGATCAGTTCGGTGACCGGGGCGGCCTGGGCCCGGGCGTTGGCCCCCTTGATGATGTGCTTCTGGCGCTCGCCGACCGCGACGGCGACCCGGGCCTCCTCGTCGGCCTCGCGGTTCTCCATCTTCACCACCCGCACTCCGTCGAGGCCCTCCATCAGCAGGGTGGAGAGGTTTCCGGTGGCGGCCATGGCTCCCTTGGCGGCCTTTTTCGACCGGCGGGAAAAGCGGTTGATCAGCCGGCTGGCGAAGGGGGCGATCAGCAGCACCGCCAGGGTCAGGATCCAGTCGTGGTCGGCCATGACCACCAGCTGTCCGACGACGATCAGGGCGCTCTGGGTGTAGTTGATCACTCCGCTGGTGAAGGCCTCGCGCATCAGGCCGGCGTCATAGAGGACCTGGGAGACGAAGGCCCCGCTGTGGGTCGAGCGAAGGCGGGCCAGATCGGCCCGGACCATGCGGCCGAACAGGTCGACCTGGATGTCGCCGACGATGCCGTGGCCGGTGCGGTTGACGATGGCCGACTGGATCACCTGGGCCACGGTGCGGATCACCGCATAGGCGAAGATGGTGCCGGGAATGATCCACATGGCGTTCGGCTTGGGCTTGACCAGCAGGTCATGGATGCCGGTGGCCAGGATCTGCGACAGCAGGGCGGTGAAGACCGCGACCACGACACAGCAAAACAGGGCGACGACGGCGCCCTTCCAGCGGGCGGCCAGATATGTTTTCGCCACCCGCACCGCCAGCTGGCGGTTGGTCAGTGGGGCGGGAGGGGCCTGGGTCATCGGTCGGGGGTCGTCATTTCGTCGGGTCTTATCCCTCCCCTTCATGGGGAGGGACGGCCGCGCAGCGGCCCGGGTGGGGAACACCGGAGGGGGGCATTTCCCCACCCCCGCCGCGCTTCGCGCGTCTTCCCTCCCCATGAAGGGGAGGGAGGGACGCTTTGCATCCGCGCTTCAAGGCCACTACTTAGGACGCTCTGCGATGGAGCGCCACTTGTCCGGCTTCGACCTATCCACGACCCGCGGCCGTCGGCGCGCCAACATCAGCTTCCTGCTGGGGGACCACGCCTTTCTGCGGGTGATGTTCTCCAACGCCCATTGGGTGGGGCCGGACATGGTCCGCGCCGCCCAGCCCTGGCCCTACCAGCTGAAATACTGGAAGCGGGACGGGATTCGGACGATCATCAACCTGCGCGGCGGGTTCGACGCCAGCTTCTATGCGCTGGAGAAGGAGGCCTGCGAAAAGCTGGGCCTGACCATGGTCGACTTTACCGTCACCTCGCGGGCGGCGCCGACCCGGGCGCAGATCCTGGGGGCCAAGGCGCTGTTCGAGACCATCCAGTATCCGGCCCTGATGCACTGCAAGTCCGGGGCGGACCGGGCGGGGATCATGAGCGTCCTCTACCGCCACTTCCACCTGGGCGATTCGATCCGCGAGGCGATGACAGAGCTGGGCCTGCGCACCCTGCATGTGAAGCAGGGCAAGACCGGGGTGCTGGACTATGTCTTCGAACGCTATCTGAGCGAGGCGGAACCGCGGGGGATCAGCTTCCTCGACTGGGTGAAGAGCGACGCCTACGACCCCAAGGCGATCAAGGCGGACTTCCAGGAAAGCTGGTGGGGGACGCTGTTGGTGGACCGGTTCCTGAAGCGGGAGTGAGGGCGCAGGCCGCAGATCAATCGCTCCCCCATTGGGGGAGCTGGCAGCCGCGAAGCGGCTGACTGAAGGGGCAGCGCCGGCTGTTGCGGGTTCGCTCTGAGCACCGTCGCGGCGGCGTCTACCTATCCAGCCATGACAATTACGGGCCGGCGCTGCCCCCACCACCACGGCGTATCCGCCGCGGTCCCCCGCCCCCAAAGGGGCGGAATTAATTTCGTTGGACCGCCGGTGTCGGAGCTACCCCGGGAACCGCTCGAACGCCGGGACGCCTTCGGGGATCATATGGAAGGGCTGCTTGTCGGCGGTCTGGATAATCACGCCGGGTGTGAAGACCGAGGGGTCATCCAGGGTGCCGACCTTGACGATGGCGGCGGGGAACATCTTGGGCTTGGTGGCCAGGTGGGTGCCGCAGTCGGCGCAGAACTCGCGCACCGCCGCGCCGTCGAGGTCCTCGCGCATGAAGGTCTTGGGGGCGCCTAGCGTGTAGGTCACGGCGGCCAGTGGGAAGGCCATGAAGACATTGGGCGAGCCGCCGGTGATATACTGGCATTCCCGGCAATGGCACTGGCCGTTCATCATCGGATCGCCGTCGATGGCGTAGCGGACCTTCTTGCAGTAGCAGCCGCCTTCAAGCTTCATGACCGTCTCTCCCCTTGTTTCGACAAGGGGTAACACGGGGCGGTCGGGCGTCAAGCGCGGCGGAAGCGCGCTCTAATGGCTGTGCTCGTCCTCGCTGGGGTCCAGCAGCTTGTGGGCGTGGATGATGAAGTAGCGGGCGTGGGCGTTGTCGACGGTGGCCTGGGCCTTGGCCTTCCAGGCCTTGTGGGCCTCGGCGTAGCTGGGAAAGGCGCCGACGAACTCGACCTTGGCCAGGTCGCTGAACTCGATGTCCTGCACATCCTTCAGTTCGCCGCCGATGACCAGGTGGAGAAGCTGTTTGTCGGGCATGGGCGGCGTGTCCTTGTGGCAAACGGGGCGGACTATCGGGTCGCCAATTGGATATGCGAGACCCGGTCCAGGATCAACGGATAGAGGGCGGGGGCCGCGCAGATCAGGCTGGGCATGACCGGGACGGGCTTGTTGTAGGCGAAGGAACGCCCGAGGTGGTCGGTCAGTTTCGCGCCGGCCTCGGCGCGGATCAGGTCGGCGGCGGCGAGGTCCCATTCGCTCTTGGCCGACAGGGCCAGGGCCGCGTCGAACCGGCCGTCGGCGACCAGGCAAAGGCGATAGGCGATGGAGTTGCGGGCCTCGATCCGCATGGCCGGCCAGGGTGTGGGCCAGGCCGGATGGGCGAACATCTTGGCGTCGCCCAGCATGGCGCTGTCCTCGACGGCGGCGGTTCCGCTGGCCTGGATGGGCCCGCCGTTGAGATGGGCGCCGCCGCCGGGCCGGGCGGTGAAGGTCTCGCCCAGGTCGGGGGCGTGGACCACGGCGGCGATCGGCTGGCCGTCCTCGACCACGGCGATGCTGACGGCCCAATAGGGCTTGCCCTTGATGAAGGCGACGGTGCCGTCGATGGGGTCGACGACGAACAGGCGGCGGCGGGTCAGGCGGTTGGAATCGTCGGCCGTCTCCTCGGAAAGCCAGCCGTAGCCCGGGCGGGCCTCCAGCAGGCGGGTCTTCAGCAGGCCGTCGACGGCGAGGTCCGCGTCGGTGACCGGGCTGCCACCCTCCTTGGACCAGATCTTGACGCCCTGGGCCTTCATCGCCACGGCCACCTCGCCGACAGCCTTGGCCGCCTCGGTGATCAGGGCGAGGTCGCTCATGAGCCGGCGATCGCCAGGCCGTCGACCAGCAGGGACGGGGAGTCGTGCGAGCCGCGGATGGTCAGGTCGCTGCCGGGGACCAGCCGCCGGTAGATGTCGATCAGATTGCCGGCGACGGTGATCTCGTTCACCGGATAGGCCAGTTCGCCGCCTTCGAACCAGAAACCGGAGCAGCCGATCGACCAGTCGCCGGTGTTGCCGTTCAGCGAGGGGCCGAACATCGAGGTGACCATCAGGCCGGCTTTCGCGTCGGCCATCAGGCCGGCCAGGTCCTTGTCGCCGCCGGTAAGGATGACGTTGGAGGTCCCCGTGCCGGGCGGGCCGGCGAGGCCGCGCGAGGCGTGTCCGGTGGTCTCCATGCCCAGCTGGCGGGCCGAGGCGGTGTTGAGCAGCCAGGTGGTCAGGACACCTTCGTCGATCAGGGCCATGGGCTCGGTGGCGACGCCCTCGTCGTCGAAGGGCCCGGAGCCGAGGCCGCGCACCCGGAAGGGATCGTCGAGCAGGCTGACGTTTTCGGAAAACACCTGCTGGCCGAGCTTGTCCTTCAGGAAGGAGACGCCCCGCGCCACGCTGGGGCCGGAAATGGCGCCCAGCAGCGGGCCGAGGATCGAGAAGGCGATCCGATTGTCGAAAATCACCGGGGCGGTGGTCGAGGCGATCTTGCGGGCGCCCAGGCGGGCGACGGCCCGCTGGCCGGCTTCCGAGCCGACCCAGAGGGCGTCCGGCAGGTCTTCATCGTGGCGGACGCTGCGTCCCTCGCCGCCCCGCTCCATGCCCGAGCCCTCGCCGGCGATGGCCGAGGCGGAGATGCCGAAAGAGGAGGCGCGGTGGCCGCCGACAAAGCCGTGGCTGGTGGCCAGCATCCAGCGGCTGGCCGACCAGCTGGCCGAACCGCCATCGGAATTGGTCACCCCGGCCACGGCGCGGGCGGCGTCTTCGGCCTCGCGGGCGCGGGTCTCAAGGGTCTCGGGGGCGGACTCCCTGTCGTCGTAGAGGTCGAGGTCGGGATAGGGGCCCTGGGCCAGGCGGGCGCGGTCGGCCAGGCCGGCGTAGGGGTCCTCGGGGGCCAGGCGGGCCATGGCCACGACGCGCTCGACAAGCTTGGCGCGGCCGTTTGCGGAAATGTCCGAGCCGGAGACGGATGCCTGGCGGGAGCCGATGAAGACGCGCAGGCCGAGGTCGCGGGCTTCCTCGCGTTCGACCTCTTCCAGCGCGCCCATCCGCACGGAGACGGACAGGGACTGGCGTTCGGCATAGGCGGCTTCGGCCGCGTCGGCGCCGGCGGCCTGGGCGGCGGCGACGAGTTCACTCAGCAGGTTTTCATCCATCAAGGCCTTATGGGCGCCGCGCGCGCCCATCGCAAGGCCGGGGGACTGCCAGCGGCCTAGCCGATGGCGAAGAACAGGCAGGCGGCGATGATGAAGATATAGGCCAGCCAGGTGAGGATCATGCCAAGCGTGCGCAGCATGGTGATGCCGCCGCTGTTGCTGAGGCCGATGGCGTGCAGCACCCGGCCGACGAACAGCACGCCGCCGGCCAGATGAACCAGGACGTTGTTGGTGCTCGACATCTCCAGCACCACAAGCCCGACGAGGGCCGGGGTGATGTATTCCACGGCGTTGAGCTGGGCGCGGATCGCCTGGGCCATTTCCGGCACGCCGCCGTCGCCCAGGGCGATCTTGTGCTTCTGCCGCTGGCGCACGACCAGCAGCGACAGAACCAGCAGCAGCAGCAGGTGCAGCCCGACCCAGAGGGGCGCGGCATGGCCGAAGGTTTCTAGCGTCATGGAAGGCGGAACCCCGAACTTTGAAGCGGCGGATTAGCCGTCAGTTTTCAGGGTGAATCAATAGGGTTACCGATGGGTCTCCCGGGCGATCGGATAGAGCCGGTAATGGTCGTCATAGAAGGGGGTGCGTTCGTAGAACCAGGAGAGGCGGGCGTCCGGGTCCCTGGCGAACGCGGGGTCCTTGGCCAGCCGGGCTTCGAACTCGGCCTTCAGCGCGGGATCGGCCGCCAGCATCCTCTCGGCCAGCGGGGCGATGGCGTAGCCTTCGATATATTCGACCCTGTTGAGCACTTCCGGGACCATGCCCCAGGCGAAGAAGCTCTCGGTCGACTGCGGCTCCAGAAGCAGCATGACGATGTCGCCCAGCGGCTGGTCGGTGGGGATGCGGACCGAGCCGGCGGGGAAGGTCCAGTCGCGGGCGAGCGGCGTGATCTTTGTCACCTTGATCGGCACATGGCCTTCGTTGGTGGCGGTCGCGAGGACCGGGTCCTCCAGCCGCAGCATCTCGACGGAGACCGTCCGGGCCTCGGTCAGGGTTTCCATCTCCACGCCATGGATGCGCAGCCGCTCGATCAGGTCCGCGCGGTAGCCCGGCGCCCAGTAGGCGACCGGGCGCTTGAGGCTGAGGGTGGATTTCGAGCCATAGAAGGGCAGCTGCCAGAGGACAGGATCGGGCCTGCCCAGCCAGCGCAGTTCCGGACCGCCGGAGGCGGGGCTCTGGTAGGTCTCGAACAGGATGCCCTTGAAGGGGCGGGTCTTGCCGGGCCTGTCCTCGGAGACGAAGTTGACCGGCAGTTCGGCGGGCCGCAGGGCGCGGTCGCTGTCGATCGCCTTGCGCAGATCGCCGCCCTTGGCCGCCAGCAGCCTCAGGGCTTCCTCGATGAAGACATAGGTCCCCAGCACCCGCTGCTCGTGGGGTTTGAGGCTATGGTTCTCGATCAGGATGGTCGGGACGTGGGCGGCCGAGCCCCAGCCGTTGGAGAACCGCTCGCCGAGGCCCCCGTCGCTCAGGCCCTTCTTCGGGTCGCGGTCGTCGAGGGCGAAAACCAGTTCGCCGGGGATATGGCCCTGCGCCTCCAGAGCCTCATTCATCGCCGGCTTGAAGGCGCTGTCCAGCCAACGGGCGATGGCCGGTGAGCGGGACCAGACGCCGTCCTCGCCGTTGTAGCCGTAGGTGACGTCGTACTGGTAGTCGATGCCGTCGGTGACATGGACATCGACATAGAGGTCCGGCCGGTACCTGTTGGCGAGAGCCCGGACCGCGCGCATCTCCGGTTGGTCCAGCTTCATGTAGTCGCGGTTGAGGTTCTGGTTGGTCGCCGTGTTGCGCCAGCCCTGGATGCGGGGACCGCGCTGGTTGGGGCGGCTGTAGGCGCCGGCCCGTTCGTGGCCGTCGACCGAGAGGATGGGGATGAGGATCAGGTTGACCTTATCCAGCAGGCCGTCCTTGCCGTAGAAGGCGATGTCGCGCAGCAGCATCATCCCGGCGTCCTTGCCGTCGATCTCGCCCGGATGGATGCCGGCCTGAACCAGCAGCACCGGCTTCTTCGGATCAAAGGCGCCGCCGTCCCTGGATGCGATCACCGCATAGATCGGCCGGCCCTCCGGCGAGACGCCGAACTGTTCAATGCGGATCAGGTCGCTGGCGGCGTCGAGGCGGTCGAACCAGGCGCGGGTGTCGGCGTAGTTAGGCGAGAAGTCGTGCTCGGGATCCTGTTCGAAGGCGCTGGCCCAGGGGTCGGAGGCGTCCCGCAGCAGTTCCCGGCTCTTGCCGTCCCAGGCCGGCGCCGGCGGCAGGAAGGGCTGGTCCCAGGGCTTGGCGTTGGGGATGGTCGAAGAAGGCTCAGACATGGCGGGACTCGACAGGAGGAAGATCGCGAAGGCGGCGAGGGCTAAACGCATGGGCCTAGTGGTAGCCCGCTCGCAACGGCCGGGCTATTCCGAAAAGGCGTCCCGCAGGGTGGCCAGGATCTTTGAGACAACGGCGTCGTCCAGCATCCCCAGCCGCTTGACCAGTCGGCCCTTGCCGACCGTCCTGATCTGGTCGATCAACACCAGCCCCTGTTTGCCTTCGAAGTCACAGGCGATCCGATAGGGCGCCGGGCGGCTGCTCGTGGTCAGGGGCGCGACGATGGCGGTGCGCAGGTAGTCGTGGATTTCCGGCGGCGAGATCACCACGCAGGGCCGGGTCTTCTGGATTTCGCTGCCGCGCGTCGGATCCAGGGCGCAGAGCCAGACCTCGCCACGCTTCACCATTCCAGCTTGTCGTCGTCTTCGTTGCCGAACTCAGGCCAGACCAGGCCGTCCTCGCCGACTGCCACCAGGGCCTGGCTGGCTTCCGCCCAGCCTTCCCGCGCCTTGGGCTTGATGGTCGCAATGATCAGGCGGCCATCCTCGACGGTGACCTCGACGTCGTCGCCGACCTTGGCGCCGACCTCGACCAGCAAGGGCTTGGGGATGATCACCCCTGAGGAGTTTCCGACCTTTCGGACCGAGGCGCGCATGGACCACCTGTTCGTGACAACAATGTTGTAACAGAGGCAGGGGGCTGATGCCATACCGTCGGTGCGATCAGCCTTGCGGCGACAGGATCGACCAGGCCGGGCCGTTGAGCAGGGCGGCCCCCGCCGTGACGACCCCGTAGACCTGATAGGCGACCAGCACCGCCAGGATGATCAGTACGCAGCGCCGGCTGTTGATCAACGCCGCGGCCAGGGTCGCCAGCAGGAAGAAGCCGGTGCGGATCAGCATGGTGGGGGAGATGATCCGCGCGAACTCGCCGGAGCGGGCGCTGACCACGGCGATAACCACCACCATGATCAGGTTGGCGGTCAGCACGCCCAGGAAGACCCAGCGGCGGTGCTCCCAGAAGTGGCTGTCGAGGTTGCTGCGAGCGGCGACCTGCCTGGGGAAGACCATGCTGGCGGCGACGTAGAAGACGCTGGCCACGACAAGGCCGAGGACCAGCAGGGCGTAGTTGAACGGCGCGCCCCGGAAGACCAGCCAGGCCTGGACCCAGAAGGAGGCGATATCGACGGCGACGAAGACCCCCAGCAAGGGCGTCAGCAGGCCGAAGCGCACCGCCTTTCGCTCATGGACCAGCCGCGCGAAGCCGCTGACCAGCTCGGCCACCGAGAAGCCGAGCAGCAGGCCGTAGAAGGAGAAGAAGAACTCGAACGGGCTCATCGGCGGGCTATTTCCAGATCGGCTTACCGTCGCCGGGCAGGCCAAGCCGGCCCCACATCTCGCTGACCTTCTCCACCACGCCCTCGTCCATGGCGATCTTCATCCCCCACTCGCGGTGGGTCTCGGGGGGCAGTTTGTTGGTGGCGTCCAGGCCGATCTTGCTGCCCAGGCCGCTCTCGGGGCTGGCGAAGTCGAGATAGTCGATGGGGGTGCGGTCGATCAGGGTGATGTCGCGGGCCGGATCCATGCGGGTCGAGAGCGCCCACATGACGTCCTTCCAGTCGCGGGCGTCGATGTCGTCGTCCACGACGATGACCCATTTGGTGTACATGAACTGGCGCAGATAGCTCCAGACGCCCAGCATCACCCGCTTGGCGTGGCCCGGATAGGCCTTCTTCATACTGACCACAGCGATTCGGTAGCTGCAGCCTTCCGGCGGCAGCCAGAAGTCGACGATCTCCGGAAACTGCTGGCGCAGCAGCGGGATGAAGACCTCGTTCAGCGCCTCGCCCAGCACGCTCGGCTCATCCGGCGGCCGGCCGGTGAAGGTGGTGTGGTAGATCGCATCCTTGCGCATGGTGATGGCGCTGACCCTGAACACCGGGAACTTTTCGACGCTGTTGTAGTAGCCGGTGTGGTCGCCGTAGGGGCCTTCGTCATCGTATTCGTCGAGCATGACGTGGCCCTCGATGACGATCTCCGCCTGGGCCGGGACCATCAGCGGCACGGTCTTGGCGGGGACGAGGTCGAGCTTGCTGCCGCGCAGGATGCCGGCGAACTGGTATTCGCTGAGGGTGTCCGGCACCGGGGTCACCGCCGCCAGGATGGTCCCCGGATCGGCGCCGATGACCGCGCAGGCCGGCAGGGGCTCGCGTTTTCCAGCCTTCTTATGGCGGCCGTAGTGCTGGGCCCCGCCGCGATGCGCCAGCCAGCGCATGATCGCCCGGTCCTTGCCCAGCACCTGCATGCGGTAGATGCCGAGGTTGAAGTCGTCCTCGCGGGCGTCCGACGGGCCCTTGGTGACCACCAGCGGCCAGGTGATCAGCGGCGCGGGCTCGCCCGGCCAGCAGGTCTGGACCGGCAGGCGGGAGAGATCGATCGCATCGCCCTTCAGCACCACCTGCTGCACCGGGGCGGTCTTCACCGTCTTCGGCCGCATCGACAGCACGGTCTGGGCCAGGGGCAGCATCTCCATGGCGCCCTTGAGACCGCGCGGCGGCTCCGGCTGGCGCAGGAAGGCCAGCAGTTCGCCGACCTCGCGAAGTTCCGCGCCGGTGGTGCGGGGCTTGCCGCCCAGGGTGACGCCCATGGCCACCCGTTTGACCGTGCCGAACAGATTGGCCAGGCAGGGCATGTCGGACTTCGTGCCGTCGGCCTTGAGGACGTTCTCGAACAAGACGGCCGGCCCGCCGCTGGCCAGCAGCCGGGTACAGATCTCGGTCATCTCCAGCACGGTGGAGACCGGCTCGGTCACCCGCACCAGTTCGCCGTCCTTCTCGAGGGTGGCGATGAAATCCCGAAGCGAGCGATAGGCCATTCAGGGCTCCTTTGCGCCCTCGTCTAGGACGGGCCGGGTCCTGTGTCACCCGTTGCGAAAAAGGCAGGAGTGGACTAACTTAGCTAACATGAAACAGGTCAATGTCCACGAAGCCAAGAGCCGGCTGTCGCAGCTGCTCGCCGACGTCGAGGCGGGCGAAGAGGTGATCATCGCCCGGGCCGGCAAGCCGGTGGCGCGGCTGACCCTGGTTGTCGCCGAGCCAGAGCGGAAGATCTACCGCGAGCCGGGGCGGCTGAAGGGGCAGGTCTGGCTGGCGCCCGACTGGGATTCCCCGGAAGTTAACGCCGAAATTGCCGAGCTGTTCTACGCTTCCGACAGCGATGAAGAGCTGTTCGGGCCGCCGCCCGCCAAATGAGGTTGCTGCTGGATTCTCACGTCCTGGTCTGGTGGTGGAATGATGATCCCCGCCTGCGGCCGGGGGTCAGGGAACAGCTGCGCACGTCGTCGTCGGTCTTCGTCAGCCTGGCCAGCTATTGGGAACTGGGCGTCAAGGTCAGCGCTGGCCGACTGAAGCTGTCTGGCGAACTGGATGCTCTCATCGAAGGCAGTGGCTTCGACGTGCTTGAGATCCATCGCCCTCACGCCCGGCGCGCTTTTCAGCTGCCGCCGATTCACGCCGACCCCTTCGACCGCATGCTGATCGCCCAGACGCTGTGCGAAGACATGGTCCTGGTGACGGCGGACCGGGTGATCAAGCTCTATGACGTGCCCGTGCTACCGGCCTGAGCCGCCTCCCAGGCCTTCACCGCCGCTTTCTTCGCCACCTTGCGGAACTGCCGTTCCAGGAATCCCCGCGCCTGCTCCACCTCCAGACCGCTCAACCGCGCCAGGACGATGGGGTAGTCCTTGTAGTGGGCGGTGAAATGGAAGGTGGCCGGGTCGGCCTCCATGAGAAACTCCCGCTCGTCGTGGGAGACGCAGGAGAGGACGGCGCTGTCGTCCTCCTTGCGGATCCGGGTGAAGAACCTGTCCTCGATCTTGAACGCCGGCTGGCCATAGCTGCTGCCTTCCACCGCGCCGGGGAAGCTCATGGCGACCTCCGCGAACTCTTCTCGTGTCATGGTCAGTCCTGTTTGACGCAGGCGGCAAGGCCTTCGCGGCGCACCGTGCCGCTGGCCGCGCCGATCCGGCGGGAGCGCTTGCGGACGTAAGGCCCGGGCTTGGCGGCCTGCCACTTCAGGGGGCTGGGCAGGATGGCGGCCAGGCGGGCGGCCTGGGCGGGGCTGAGGGCGTCGGCGCCGACCCCGAAGTAACGGCGGGCGGCGGCGTCGGCGCCATAGATGCCGGGGCCCCATTCGATGGTGTTGAGGTAGACCTCCATGATCCGCGACTTGCCCCAGAAGGTCTCGATCAACACGGTGAACCAGGCCTCGAAGCCCTTGCGGATATAGCTGCGCTGCGGCCAGAGGAAGACGTTCTTGGCCGTCTGCTGGCTGATCGTCGATCCGCCGCGCACCTTGCCGGGGCGGCGTTGATTGTGGGCGGCGGCCTTTTCCATGGCCTCGAAGTCGAAGCCGAAGTGGCTGCAATAGCGGGCGTCCTCGGCGGCGATCACCGCATAGGGCAGGGCCGGCGACATGGCCTTCAGCGGCACCCAGTGGCGGTCCAGGCCCCTGCCCTCGAACAGGCGCTGGATCATCAGGATGGTGATCGGCGGGCCGATGACCCGGTAGATCAGGGTCGAGGCGACCGGCAGCAGGACGCCGACGATCAGCAGGGCCAGCAAGGCCCGGCGGATCAGCCAGCCGACGAGGCCGGGCTTGGTTTTTCGGGCGGCGGAGGACCGGTTGCGGCGGGCCGCCCGGGGCGGCGGACTGGCCGGCGGACTGGGCGGCGGCTGGGGCGGCGCCGTGACCGGAGGCGGCTCCCGGGTCCGCGGCGGATCCAGGGTCAGGGGAGCGTCCGGCGCGGCGGGTTCCGACGGATCGACATCGGGTTCAGCGGTCGACCATCCGTGCGGGTCGCTCGCGGCCTCGATGAAGTCGTCGGCCTCGGCTTTCGGCGGATCGCTGGACAACGGGACTTCCAGGCCGCCCGGCCGCGCCGCCTCATCCGTGGTTTCGACCTCGGCGTCCGGCTCCGGGGTCTCGCTGGGGGAAGGCGCGTCCGGCGGGTCCTTGGGATCTTGGTTTTCCGGATCGTGATCGGCCACGCCTGTTCCCCCGTCCGACGTCCCTTGCGCTGACGTGGCGGCGGCATGTTATCGAGCCCTCCGGCAATTGTCGCCCCGCACCCCGCTCCGCGGTCTGTGTCTTGGGGGTTAGCCACGGGGAACTGCATGACCGTCACCGAAGCCGTCGCCGCCCGGGTTTCGATCCGCGCCTTCAAGCCCGATCCCGTTCCGGCCGCGCTGGTCCGGGAAATTCTCGAACTGGCCCACCGGGCGCCCAGCGGCGGCAACCTGCAGCCCTGGCGGGTTCACGCCATCACCGGCGCGCCGATCGAGGCGCTGAAGGCCAAGGTCGCCGCCAATATCGCTGGCGAGACGCCGGAGTACGACGTCTATCCGCCGGAGCTCTGGGACCCCTACCGCACCCATCGCTTCCAGGGGGGCGAGGACCTCTATGCGACGATCCAGATTCCGCGCGAGGACAAGCCGGCGCGGCTGCGCCAGATGTTCAAGAACACCCAGTTCTTCGGCGCCCCGGTCGGTCTGTTCTTCAGCCTGGACCGCAAGCTCGGCCCGCCGCAGTGGGCCGATGTGGGCATGTATATGCAGACGGTGATGCTGTTGGCGACGGAGCGGGGCCTGGCCACCTGCGCCCAGGAATTCTGGGCCCGCTATCCGACGACGGTGGCCGAAGCTATCGGCATCCCGGAGGGCCACATGCTCTTCTCCGGCATGGCCCTGGGCTATGCGGACGAGGCGGCCCCGATCAACAGCCTGCGCACCCGCCGGGCGCCGTTCGAGGACTGGGCTGGGATGATCGGGTTTTAGAACCCCGTCTTCAGCCAGCCGGCTCCGCCGTCCTCGTCGCCGAAGATCAGGCGGTCGCCGGCGGGATCGATGGCCAGGGCGCTGATCGCCGCGCCCTTTTCGGCCTTGATCATCTCGCGGCGGCCGCTCTTCAGCTCGCAGCACCAGACCCGGCCATCGTCCAGGCCGCCGGCCAGGATGGCGGCGCCGGGGGTGGCGGCGACGCGAACGACCATGACGTCCTGGTCATAGGCGACTTCGGCCGCCTCCTTGCCCATCGGGCCATTGGAGCCCTGGAAGGGCCAGACGACCGCGCCATTGGCCCCGCTGGTGGCCAGCATCAGGCCGCCGGACAGGAAGGCCAGACTTTTGACCTTGGCCGGATAGCCGCCCATCCGCATGTCCTTGGAGTCCGACAGGCGCCAGCCGTGCAGGCTGTTCTCCTGCATCGAGCTCATCAGGAATTTCCCGTCCGGGCTCCACAGCACCATCATATGGCTGCCGGCCCATTTGAGCATCTGCGGCGCCTGTTTCTCGATCCGGGCGTACCACAGGGCGGCCCCGCCATAGGTGGCGGTGGCGATGCGACGGCCCTTGGGGTCGAAGGCGACGTCGGCGACGGATTTTTCGTGGGTGAAGACGCGGGCGAAGGCGGCGTCCTTCGGATCCAGGACTTGCAGGTCCTTGCCCGCGGCGAAGGCGATCAGGCCTGATTCGGGGCTGGCGGCGACGGCGTCGATCCAGCGGCCCTTCACAGCGGCGATTTCGCTGGCGACGATCTCGTCTCCGCCGTCCTTCGACTCGATCCGGGACCAGACCACCCGGCCGTCGTCGCCGCCGGTAATCATCCCGTCGCCCGAGGGATGGACGCAGGCGCTGAGCACGGCGCCGTCATGGGCCTGGACCGTGACGAATCCGTCTTTGGTTACAAGGCGGGCGGAGCCGTCCCCCAAGGCGAACATCGGTATCCCCGAGCGGTCGAACAGGGCGGCGGTCACATAGGCGTCGAAATCGAAGATCATGACTGTGGCTCTAGACCAAAAGCCGAGCCCCTAGCCAGACCGCCGATTCGATTCCCCCGCGGCGCGAGACGGGCTTTACAAGCCGCTTCATCCGTTTAATGGGTGAAGCCAAGAAACAAAAAGGGTCGCCGTTCGGCCCGCGATCAGGAGTGTTCGGATGGCTGCGAAACTCGCAGGTGGTAAGGGCAAGAAGTACGATCTCGGCCAGAACTCCGAGATCAACGTCACGCCTTTCGTCGACGTGATGCTGGTTCTGCTGATCATCTTCATGGTCGCCGCGCCCCTGGCCACGGTGTCCATCGCCGTCGACCTGCCCCCGGCCGTTCCCCCGCCCCCCGGCGCGCCGAAGCCGAAGGAGCCGACCTTCATCTCCATCCAGAAGACCGGCTCGCTGTTCATCGCCGACCAGCAGACCAGCCTGGAAAACATCCCCGTCGACATCCCGGCGGCGATGCAGAAGAAGGGCATCCTGGGCAACTTCCAGGAAGAGCGCGTCTTCATCCGCGCCGACCCGGACGTGATGTACGAGCAGTTCATGAACGTGCTGAACGTTCTGCAGGCCAACGGCTATTACAAGGTCGGCCTGATCAACGAAGAGATCGAATAGGTTTCTTCGGTTCGCGAAATTGGAAAAGGCCGGTGGAAACACCGGCCTTTTTTTATTCCTCCCCCGAGCTTCGCTCGGAGGAGGATCTACGCCTCGCAGGCGGCGAAGCCGGCCTTGAGCTTGGCCTCGTCGAGGTTGCGGCCGATGAAGACCATGCGGCTGTAGCGCTGGTCGCTGTCCTTCCAGTCGCGCTGGTAGTCGCCTTCGAGGATCATGTGGACGGCCTGGAAGACCAGGCGGCGATTGTCGCCCTTGATGTCGATGATGCCCTTGGCCCGCAGGATGTCAGGCCCCTGGGTTTCCAGCAGGGTGTTGAGCCAGTTGGTCACCCGGATGCCGTCCAGCGGCCTGTGGGAGGTCAGGGAGACGCCCTTGATGCCGGCGGCGGCGGCATGGTCGTGGGGCTCGTGGTCATGATGGCCGTGGTCATGTCCGTGGTGGTCGTGGCCAGCATGATCGTGGTGGTCATGACCGCAGTCGTCATCATGGACATGGCCCTCCGCGCCGTGCGGCGGGTTGAGGAACTCCGGCTCCAGGGTGGTGATGCGGTCGAGATCGAAGCTGTGGCGGCCGATGATGGAGTCCAGCGGAACCTGGCTGCGGACCGTGCGGTGGATGGGGGCCAGGGGGTTGATCCGGCGGATAGCGGCCTCGACCGACTTCAGCTCAGCCTCGTCCACCAGGTCGGTCTTGTTGAGCACGATCTGATCGGCGAAGGCGATCTGCTCGACCGCTTCCTTGCTATCGGCCAGGCGCAGCTTCAGATGCTTGGCGTCGACCACGGTGGTCACCGAGTCCAGCCGGGTCTTGGCCTTGACGTCGTCGTCGACGAAGAAGGTCTGGGCCACCGGACCGGGGTCGGCCAGGCCCGTGGTCTCGACGATGATGGCGTCGAAGCCGCGCGCCCCAGAAGCAGATTGGCGCTTCATCAGCCCGGACAGCACCCGGATCAGGTCGCCGCGCACCGTGCAGCAGACGCAGCCGTTGTTCATCTCGAACACTTCCTCATCGGCCCCGACCACCAGGTCGTTGTCGATGCCCACCTCGCCGAACTCGTTGACGATGACGGCGTAACGCTTGCCGTGGGCCTCGGTGAGGATGCGGTTGAGCAGGGTGGTCTTGCCGGCGCCGAGGTAGCCGGTGAGGACGGTGACGGGCGTTTTCGTGGTCATGGCGCTTACTTAAGTGTGGCGGGACGAAAGCGAAATGGGGATCAGGTCTCGAACAAGATGACCGCCAGGCCGATCAGGATCAGCACGCCGCCGAGGATGGCGGATTCGTGCCGCTCCAGGGCCTCGATCTTCAGGCGGCGGGCGCTGACCAGGCTGAGGCCCGTGAACAGCAGCATGCCGAGCGCCGTGGCTAGGGCCAGGACGCCGCTGAGCAGCAGGAAGCCGGTCCAGCCGTGCTTCACCCCCTGCAGATAGACCGGCAGGAAGACCTCGCAGGGCGACAGGGCCAGCAGGATGAAGAGGCCGGTCATCGCGGCCCGGTCGGAGCCGTATTTGCGGGCAGGGGCCGCCGCATGGACGTGGCGGGCATGGCGGAGCAGATAAAAGAGGCCCAGGGCGATCATCAGTCCGCCGACCAGCCAGTGGAAGGCCTGGCCGAACCTCGGCTCGACCAGGGTCCCGGCGGCGACGACGCCGAGGCCCAGGACCACGGTGAAGACCACATGGCCGACCCCGGCCCCGGCGGCCACGCCGAGGGTCTTGGCGGTCGACCAGTGACGGCCCCGCCCGACCACCACAAAGGGCAGCCAGTGGGTCGGCAGGGCCGCGTGGATGAAGGCCACGAGGAAACCGCCGGCGGCGATGGAAGCGAGTGCGGTTGGCGTCACCGGCGGGCTATAGCCTGTTATAGTATAACGGTCTAGCGCCCTTGCGGGGCGCGGGGGCGATCGAGGAGGGCCAGGGTGGCGGGATCGAGCCGGCCGGCGCAATAGCGGTCCAGCGCCTCCCGGAAGAGGGCGTTCTCCGGGTCGGCGCGGGCAAACAGGGTCATGCTGGAGCCGAACTTCAGGTCATCGGGGTGGCCGAGGATGGCGAGCGCGGAACGTCCTTCGACCGCATTGATCGCGCTGGTGCAGGCCAAAAGGCGAGGCCCGAGCAGGGGGTGGGCCAGATAGGCCCGGGCCTCGTCCAGCCCGGCGAGCGCGTAGCGGCGGGCGATGGCGCTGTGGCCGAGGCCCTCCATCTGTGGAAAGATGAACCACATCCAGTGGCTGCGCTTGGCGCCGGCTATCAGTTCGGCAAGGGCCCGGGGGTAGACATCCGCCTGGGCCTCGACGAAACGGGCCAGATCAAAGGGGTCGTCGCTCATGGCAGGGTAAACGCCTCAGGGTGGGAACCGGGGCCAAAGACCGGCGCCGATGGCCTTCCCGTGATTGACTCGGCAGAGTCGCGCTGTATAAAGCCGCTCCCTTCGCTCCCGGGCACTGCTCGGGGGCGCATTCGTTTTTGCTCTTATTACGCTCAGGACGGACCGATGTACGCGGTGATCAAGACCGGCGGCAAGCAGTACCGGGTTCAGCCCGGTGACCTGCTGGTCGTTGAAAAGCTGGCCGGTGAACCCGGCGCCGAAGTCTCCTTCGACCAGATTCTGATGCTGGGCGATGGCGACGCGGTCACCATCGGTGCGCCCCTCGTCGACGGCGCGACCGTCGTCGCGACCCTGGTCGAAACCCGCAAGGGCGAGAAGGTCAAGATCTTCAAGAAGATCCGCCGTCAGGGCTACCGCCGGACTCGCGGCCACCGTCAGACCGAAACCGTCCTTCGCGTCACCGCCATCGGCGACACGAAGTGGGACGGCGTGGTCGACCTGACCACCAAGGCCGAGCTGAACGCCCGCTCGCGGAACCTGAAGCTGCCGGAATTCGCCGCCAAGGCCGAAGCCCCCGTTGCTGAAGCTCCGGTCGCCAAGAAGGCCAAGGCTGAAGCTCCGGTGACCGAGGCCGAGACCCTGGTCGCCGCCGAAGCCCCGATCATCGAGGTCGAAGCCGCCGCCATCGAAGCCACGTCGGAAGACGCCGCTCCGAAGGCCAAGAAAGCCGCGCCGAAGAAGGCCGCCAAGAAGGACGCCGACGAAGCCTGATCGGCTTCGTCGCTAGAGGATAGGAGAGCGATATGGCTCACAAGAAATCAGGCGGCTCCTCGCGCAACGGGCGCGACTCGGCCGGCCGCCGTCTCGGCGTGAAGAAGTTCGGCGGCGAAGCTGTGCTCGCCGGCAACATCATCATCCGCCAGCGCGGCACCAAATTCTATCCGGGCGAAAACGTAGGTATCGGCAAGGACCATACCCTGTTCGCACTCGAAGCCGGCAACGTGAAGTTTATCACCAAGCGCAACGACCGCACCTACGCGACGGTTGTTCCGAAGATGGCTGAGGCCGCCGAGTAAGGGCGAGCCAGAGACCTCTCTCCGGATCGCCGCAAAGCGATCCGGACACGAAACTTCCAAGGGGGAGTCCGGATCGCCGGGCTCCCCTTTGACGTTTTCAGGTCCGCGCGACGGACCGGGAGGATAACAAGATGTGCGTCATCGAAAGAACGCCACGGATCGAGACCAGACGGCTGACCCTGCGCGCTCCCGCCCCGGGCGATGCGCCGGCGCTGGCCGGCCTGATCGGCGACTTCGACGTCGCCCGGATGACCAGCCGCATGCCGCACCCCTACGCCATTGAGGACGCTGAGGATTTCATCGTCCGCTGCCAGGGGCTGGACCCCAGGGCCGACTGCCATTTCCTGCTCGAGCATGACGACCACGGCGTCGTCGGCGGCCTGTCCTTCACCACCCCCGCGGGCGAGCCCAGCGAGGTCGGCTACTGGATCGGCAAGCCCTGGTGGGGCCGGGGATTGGCGACGGAAGCGCTGTCGGAGAGCCTGGTCTGGGCCAGCCGCGAATGGGGCCGCCGGTTCGTGGTCGCCGGCCACTATGCCGACAACCCGGCCTCCGGGGCGGTGCTGTGCAAGGCGGGGTTTCTCTATACCGGCGAGACCCAGTGGCGACATTCCCGGGCCCGCGACGAAGAGGTGGCGACGCGGATGATGGTCTGGGTGGCTTGAACGGGTTCGGGTTTGCGTGCTTCGACACGCGGCCCGAGGCCGCTACTCAGCATGACGATCTAAAATGCCGTCATGCTGATCTGGCCGCGCAGCGGGCCTGTCGAAGCATGCAGGCGCTCGGCCATTCCCCAAACGGGTCGCGGCCTCTACTCTCCCCGCCATGAGCGAAACACACCCCTGGTGGCGCGGCGCCGCCGTCTATCACATCTATGTCCGCAGCTTCTTCGACAGCGACGGCGACGGCCATGGCGACATCCCGGGCGTGCTGGCCAAGCTGGACTACATCCAGTCGCTGGGCGTCGACGCCATCTGGCTGAGCCCCGTCCACCCCTCGCCCAACCGGGACTGGGGCTATGACGTCAGCGACTACGAGGCGGTGCATGCCGATTACGGCACGGCGCAGGATCTGGCGGAGCTGATCGACGCCGCCCATGCGCGGGGCATGAAGCTGCTGCTGGACGAGGTGCTGGCCCATACCTCTGACGAGCACCTGTGGTTCCACGACAGCCGCTCCGGCGGAGACAAGAAGGACTGGTACGTCTGGGCCCCGCTGAAGGACGACGGGACCGCGCCCAACAACTGGCTCAGCGCCTTCGGCGGCCCGGCCTGGGCCTATCATCCGCAGCAGCGGCAGGCCTATCACCACAAGTTCCTGCGCCAGCAGCCCAAGCTGAACTGGCGCCATCCGGACGCCCGGGCGGCGGCGTTGGGGGTGCTGGACTTCTGGCTGGCGCGCGGGGTGGACGGCTTCCGGCTGGACGTGGCCAACGCCTATCTCCACGACCCCGCCCTGACCGACAATCCGGTGGACGACAGCAACAACGGCTGGCGCTGGTCGGCGGCGGCGAATTTCCAACGCCACTTCAACGACTCCAACCTGGTCGAGAATATCGAGGCCCTGGCGGCGGTGCGGGAGACGGTGGATCGCTACGAGAACCGCTTCGTCTTCGGGGAGTTCTCCGAGGAGGCCGACCGCTGCGGCGGGTTCGCGGCCCCGGACGAGGGACTGCACGCCGGCTACAGCTTTCCCCTGCTGATCGCCCGCAAGATGGGGCCGGAGTTCATCCGCGGCCATATGGAGATGCTGGACGGCTATCCGCGCCACTGGCCCTGTATCACCTTCTCCAACCACGACGTGCCGCGCACGCCCAGCCGCTTCGGCGACGGGTCCAAGCTGGTGGCGGAGGTCATGCTGGCCCTGCTGCTGACCCTGCGTGGCTCGATCCTGCTCTATCAGGGCGAGGAGCTGGGCCTGCCGGAGGCCGACCTGACGCGGGAGCAGCTGCGCGATCCGGTCGGCGACCTCTACTGGCCGGCCCACAAGGGCCGTGACGGTTGCCGCACCCCGATGCCCTGGGCGCCGGGCGATGCTCTCGGCTTCACCACTGGAACACCGTGGCTGCCGGCCGCGCCGGAGCATGCGTTACTGACGGTGGCGGCGCAGGAGGCGGACCCGGCCTCGACCCTGGCCCTGTCACGCAAGCTGCTGGCCCTGCGCAAGGCGGAACCGGCCCTGACCCTCGGCGACCTGGTCTTCCGCGATGCGCCCGCGCCCCTGGCGGTGTTCGAACGGAGCTGGGAGGGAAGCGGGATCCTCTGTGTCTTCAGCCTGGGCAAGGGCGCGCCGCCGCGGGACACCGCCTGGACGGAGGGCGAGACGCTGCTGGAAGGCGGAGTGGGCCAACCCTTCGCCTGGCGGATCGCCCGCCTTTAGCGTTTGGGCTTGGGCCTGAAATCCTCGCCGAGGATCAGCACGCCGCGTCTCAGTCGCTTGGCGTCCAGCCGGGCGCGGCTGACTTCCAGGGTCTGGCTACGGACGAAGTCGCCCGAGATCAGGGCGATGCGCGGGGCCATCTTCTTCTCGCCGTCTTCGCTGAGCTTGACCTCGTCCTGAGTGACCACCAGCACCCGCTGGCCGAGGGCGGGGGTGAGCGGATTCTGGGCCTCGGCCTGGTTGCCGGCGTGATTGCCCCGCAGCCAGATGGTCAGGGGCGGGCTGCCCGGTTTGGCGAAGAAGTCGCGGCCGTAATAGGCCAGGGAATTGAATAGAAAGCGGTCGTCGACGGCGATGGCGCTAAGCCCCCGGTCGGCCTCCTCGATTTCGGCGCGGGCGACCACGGCCTCGGCGGTGGCTTCCCAGCCCTTCAGCCGCTTGAAGCTGTTGGCGACCCCCATGGCTTCGGCCGTGCGCGGACTGATCGCCCAGGTGAGCAGCAGGCCCGCGACCACCAGCTGCAGGGCGATGGCGGCGCCGGTTGCGATCCTGGTCCAGCGGCTGGGCCACCAGCGCACCACCAGTCCGGCGGCCAGGACCGACCCGGCGACATAGGCCGCCGCCGTCCAGTTGGCGTTGGCGCGGCTGAGGAAGGCCTGGATGGCGACAAAGACGATCGGCGGCGCGGTCCAGCAGAGCAGCAGGATATCGGGTGGAAGCAAGCGCCTTCGGACGGCCAGCACCGCCGCGGCGACCAGCACGGCGAAGAAGACGCCGAACACCCCGAACTGCTCGACGATCAGCCGCAGCATCTCGACGACATCGAACCTCGGACCCGACGACAGGTCGGCGTTGGCGGCCGTATGGCGGACGGTCTCAAACCCGTGCAGGGCGTTCCAGATCAGGTTCGGCGTCACCATCATGGCGAACACGCCGATGGCGGCCGCCGCCGTCTTCCAGCTCCAGGCCCGGCGGGCGTCCGGCGAAACGATCAGATGCAGGACGATGCCGACCACCGCATAGAGGGCGGCGTATTTCGACAGCATGGCCAGCCCCAGGGCGGCGCCGAGCCCTGCCGCGGTGAACAGCGGTCGCTTGGCCTGCGGCAGGTCGACATAGGCCAGCAGCGCGATGCTCAGGAAGCAGAGCAGGGGGGTGTCGGTGGCGATGACGCCGCTGGAGAGGGCCACCCCCGGCATCAGTTGGTAGATGACCAGGGCGGCGAGGCCCGCCCAGGGTCCGTAGAGCCGCCGGCCGACCTGGAACAGCATCAGTCCGGTCACCGCATGAAGAAGCGGGGCGGCCAGACGGACGAACGGTTCGGCGTTCCCGCCGATCGCCGTGGTCAGATGAATGACCCAGGCGATCATCGGCGGCTTGGAAAAATAACCGAGATCCAGGCTGCGCGACCAAAGCCAGTACTGCGCCTCGTCGGGGTAGAGTTCGAGCGGGGTGGCGAACAGGGAAAACAGCCGCAGGGTCAGCAGGACGAGCGTCGCCACCAGGGCAAGTCGCCACGGGCGCGACTCTTCGACACGCCGCCGATGCTCCGTATTCACCGAGGTCAAGCTCCGCTCCATCACAAAAAGCCCCGCAACCCCAGGCGCCGCAAGGTCGTGCGTGATTAGCCTTCTATAGGGCAGGACTGTGCCCGAGGTGTCGCAATCTTGCGACAAGCCGCCCCAATTCGGTCGCCAAATCTTAACGGCCGCTTGTGCGCGTAACCGCTGTCTCTACAAGACCATTCCAGGTGGGCGGCGCTTCGAACGGTCACCAAAGCTTTGCAATCGGGCGCTAATGAGGCGGCCAAATCCACAAATCGAGTGACCAAATTTGGGCGCTCGTTGGATGATCAGGGGATAGATCAAATGAACCGTACCAAGCTCGCCTTTGTGGCGACGAGCGCTCTGGTCGGCAGCCTGCTGGCTGCCACCGGCGCCTTCGCCCAATCCACCGGCACCAACGAAGTCGAGGCCGTCGAGGTCGTCGCCACCCGCGGTCAACCGACCATCGACGGTGTGATCACCGCCGAAACCGCGCCCAAGGCCAAGGCCTCGATCGACCAGGAGTTCATCTCCACCCAGTCGACCGGCCAGACCATCATCCAGAGCCTGAACCTCACCCCCGGCCTGAACTTCACCAACAACGACCCCTACGGATCGTCGGGCGGCAACCTGCGCATCCGCGGCTTCGACGGTAACCGCATCTCCCTGACCTTCGACGGCGTGCCGCTGAACGACACCGGCAACTACGCCATCTACACAAACCAGCAGCTCGACCCCGAGCTGATCAGCCGCGCCAGCGTCAACATGGGCACCACCGACGTGGACAGCCCGACCGCCTCGGCCGTCGGCGGCACCATCAACTACATCAGCGTCAAGCCGTCCGACGAGATGGGCGGCCGTTTCGTCGTCTCCGGCGGTGAATTCAACTATGGCCGCGTGTTCGGCATGTTCGAGACCGGCGAAATCGGTCCGATGGGCACCAGCAGCTACGTCGCCGGCTCCTACCAGAAGTACGACAAGTTCAAGGGCCCGGGTGATCTGGAAAAATGGCAGATCAACGGTAAGGTCTACCAGCCGATCCGCGACAACGGCGACTTCGTCTCCCTGGCCTTCCACTACAACGAGAACCGCAACAACTTCTACCGCACCACGACGATCGACAATTTCGAGCTGTTCGGCCGTGACTACGACAACAACCCCAACTTCCTGCCGCCGGTTACTGTTGGCACCGCCAACACCGATCCGTCCGCCAACGCCGACTTTTACGGCCTGCGGATCAACCCCTCGAACACCGGCAACATCCGCGAGCAGGCCAAGTTCTCCCTCACGGACAACCTGACCGCCACGCTTGACTCCGCCTTCCAGTACACCCTGGCCAACGGCGGCGGCTCCACCGTGGTCGCCGAGCGCTTCGGCATCACCGGCCTGAACAACGCGGCCCAGGCCCTGGCGCGCCTCGCCACCGGTTCGACCGGCGATGCGACCGCCGGCTTCGACCTGAACAACGACGGCGACACCAATGACCAGGTGCGGTTCTACACCCCGAGCAACACCAACACCCGCCGCTTCACGGTCGCCAGCTCCCTGATCTGGGACATCAACGACAACAACACCGTTCGCGCGGCCTACACCTTCGATCACGGCAACCACCGCCAAACCGGTGAGTACGGCCTGATCAGCGCCAACGGCGACCCGCAAGACGTGTTCGGCGGCAAGGATGGCAACGGCAGCAAGGTTCGCAACGCCGACGGCTTCTTCCTGCGCACCCGCGACCGCCAGTCGTTCGCCATTCTCAACCAGCTGTCGCTGGAATATCGTGGCCGCTTCCTTGACGACAACCTGGTCGTCAACGTCGGCCTGCGCGCGCCCTTCTTCAAGCGCGACCTGGATCAGCACTGCTTCACCGCCCGCGGCTCCAACGCCGTGCGCTGCACCAGCGAAACCCCGACGGCCGTCGCCGGCAGCGACAACCTAGTGACCTTCACCGGCGTCTACACCGGCACCACCGGCTTCACCCTGCAACAGTACGTCAAGCCCTACGAAAAGACGGTGAAGTACGACGACCTGCTGCCGAACGTCGGCGTGTCCTACCAGTTCATGCCGGGCCACTCGATCTTCGCCAGCTATGCCGAGGGCCTCTCGGCTCCCCGTACCGACCAGCTCTACACCGCCGGCGTGGATGCGGTGACCGACAAGGTCTTCCTGTCGGACGTGGAACCGGAAACCTCCAAGGCCTACGACCTGGGCTACCGCTTCAAGTCCGCGCCGCTGATCATCTCGACGGCCCTGTGGTACAACGAATTCGAAAACCGGATCGTCACCTCCTTCGACCCGGACTTCGGCTTCAGCGTCGATCGTAACGTCGGCTCCGTGAAGCTCTGGGGTATCGACGCCCAGGCCGGCTGGACCCCGAACGAGAAATTCGCCCTCTACACCTCGTTCAGCTACACCCACAGCGAACTGCAGGACGACCTGCAGCTCAGCGCCCTGCCGACCTTCCTGAACCTCAAGGGCAAGGCGCTGGTCGAAACTCCGGAATACCAGGCCGCCTTCCGCGCCCAGTACAACTTCACGGACAAGCTGAGCGCCGCCCTTCAAGGCAAGTATGTCGATGACCGGTTCACCACCGACATCAACGACGAATCGACGCCCGGCTACACGGTCTACGACCTGGACGTCCGCTATGACCTGCCCTGGTTCAACGAAAAGGGCGCCTATGTGCAGCTGAACGTGACCAACCTCTTCGACGAAGAGTACTACAGCACGATCAGCTCGGGTCAGAACCGCAACACCATCCCGGACGTGAACCCCGGCCCGGCCGTTACGGTGAAGCTGCCCAGCACGGCCTTCGTCGGCATCGGCGCTCCGCGCACGGTGCAGGTGACCTTCAGCGCCCGCTTCTAGGGTCTGATCGCCTCGACAAGACGGAAAGGGCGGTCCCCGCGGGCCGCCCTTTTCTTTTGCGCCCCGCGGCCGCACCCTTGACGCAACCCTCAATCCAAACCACTTGCCCCGGCTCATGAGCACCCCCCTCACCGCCCCTGGCGTCATTCCGGCCGAATGGTCTCCGCACCGCGCCATGTGGCTGGGCTACCCCAGCCACGGCGAGCTGTGGGAAAAGAACCTTGACCCCGCCCGGGCCGAGGTCGCGGCCCTGGCCGCCGCCCTGGCGGGGCCCGGCGCGGAGCGGGTGCGGCTGATGGTCTGCGGCGACGAGGCCGAGGCCGACGCCGAACGGCGGCTGGGGAATGTGGACGGGGTGGAGATCGTCCGTGGTCAGTTCGGCGACATCTGGTTGCGCGACACCGGGCCGATCTTCACGGGCGACGACCGGGCCCTCGGCTTCCGGTTCAACGGCTGGGGCGGCAAGTATCAGCTGGAGGGCGACGATCAGGTCGCCGCCCAGATCGCCGCCGCCGCCGGCGCCCCCCTGGTCGAGAGCATCTTCGTGCTGGAAGGCGGGGCCGTCGACCATGACGGTCACGGCACGGTCCTGACCACCGCCCAGTGCCTGACCAACCCCAACCGCAACCTCGGCTGGACCAAGGCCGAGGCGGAGGCGGCCCTGGCCGCCAGTCTGGGGGCCCGCAAGGTGCTGTGGCTGGGCGACGGTCTTCGCAACGACCATACCGACGGCCATGTCGACAACCTGGCCCGGTTCGTCGCCCCGGGAGTCGTCGCCTGCCCGATCGGCTGGGGCCTGCACGACCCCAATGCCGACCTCTATGACGAGACCGCCCGCCTGCTGTCGAGCATGACCGACGCGCGCGGCGTGCGGCTGCAGGTCATGCGCATCCCCTCGCCCGGCTGGACGGTCAATGGCGACGGCGACATGGTCCCGGCCAGCCATATGAACTTCATCATCGCCAACCGGGCGGTGATCTGCCCGACCTATGACGAAAAGGCCGGCGGCTTCGCCCTCGACGCGCTTGCCAGCCTGTTCCCGGAGCGCAAGGTCATCGGCCTGCCCTCGACCGCCATCCTTAGCGGCGGCGGCAGCTTCCACTGCATCACCCAGCAGGAGCCGGCATGACCAGGACGATCTCCGTCGCCGCCCTGCAGACCCACTACGGGATGGACCTGGACGACAATATCGCCCGCACCAAGGACCTGATCCGCCAGGCCGCCGCCGCCGGGGCGCAGGTCATCCTGCCATCGGAGCTGTTCCAGGGGCCGTACTTCTGCATCGCCCAGGAGGAGCGCTGGTTCGCCGGCGCCCACCCCTGGCGCGAGCATCCCTGCGTCAAGGCCCTGGCGCCGCTGGCCGGGGAACTGGGGGTGGTGCTGCCGATCTCGATCTTCGAGCGGGAAGGACCGCACTATTTCAACAGCCTGGTGATGGCCGACGCCGACGGCAGTCTGATGGGGGTCTATCGCAAGAGCCACATCCCCGATGGTCCCGGCTATCAGGAGAAATACTATTTCCGGCCGGGCGACACCGGTTTCAAGGTCTGGGACAGCCGCTTCGGCCGGCTGGGCGTCGGTATCTGCTGGGACCAGTGGTATCCGGAAGCCGCCCGGGCCATGGCCCTGATGGGGGCGGAGGTGTTGCTCTATCCCACCGCTATCGGCTCGGAGCCGCATGACGCAACCCTGGACACCGCCCTGCCGTGGCGCCGCGCCATGCAGGGCCACGCGGTCAGCAATGTCATCCCCGTTGTCGGGGCCAACCGCACCGGCTTCGAGCCCTGGGAAGGCTATCCGAACGGCGGCCAGCGGTTCTATGGCTCCAGCTTCATCGCCGATCATCGGGGCGACCTGGTCGGGGACCTGGGCCGGGACGACGAGGGGTTCACCACCGCCACCTTCGATCTGGATTTCCTGGACACCCACCGCGCCGCCTGGGGATTCTTCCGTGACCGCCGGCCGGATCTGTACGGAGCGCTGGCCAGTCCGCGGCCGGCCTGATGGGCCCGCCCGGCCATGGGATCGTCACCGATCGGTTGATCCTGCGCGGCTGGAAGCCGTCGGACCTGGAGCCCTGGGCGGCGCTGAACGCCGATCCGGAGGTGATGCGGCATTTTCCCTCGACCCTCGGCCGGATCGAGAGCGACGCCCTGGCGGCGCTGAACCAGGCCCATATCGACGACCATGGCTTTGGCCTGTGGGCCGTGGAGCGACGCGAGGATGGCGTCTTCCTGGGTTTCACCGGCCTGATGCGGCTTCGGGACAGCAATCCCCTGGCCCCCGGCGTCGAGGCGGGCTGGCGTCTGGCCCGTCATGGCTGGGGACAGGGCTACGCCTCGGAGGCGGCGCGGGCGGCGATCCGGGACGGTTTCGAACGGGTCGGGCTGTCGCGGATCCTCGCCTTCACCGCCGTCCCCAACCTGCCGTCCCAGGCGGTGATGGGGCGGATCGGCATGACCCGCCGCCCCGAACTCGACTTTGACCATCCCCTGGTGGCGGAGGGCCATCGGCTGAGGCGTCACTTGGTCTGGGACCAGACGGCCCCTTAGAGCCCTTTAGGGTTAGATGGAATCATCTAACCCGTCAAAAAGGGCTCTAAATCAAACGTTTAGAGCGCGTCGGGCGGGTTAACCGCTTACACTTAACCCTGACGCGCTCTAGAGGGCGGCGCAACCCTCGGCCGTCGGGGCCTTTTCCAGTTCCGCCCGGGCCGCCGCTAGGTCGGCGACGAAGGCCGGGTTGGCGTGCAGCCGCGCGACGGAGGCGGCGCCCATGGTGCGGCCGGCCTCCACGTCGCTCTGGAAGTGGACGCCGCAGATCCAGCGGCTGTCGCCGAAGTCGCGGGCCCGGGTGAGGATGGCGGAGGCCTGATCGGGCGCGATCTCGGCCAGGACCAGACCCCAGGCCCAGCCGGCCGCCGCATGGCCCGAAGGATAGCTGCCATTGGTCCGCATCCAGTCCTCGCGGGCCACGCAGATCGGCTGGTCGTTGCCGATCGGCGGGCGGACCCGGCTGTATTTTTGCTTGGCCGCGTTGGTGCTGGACCCGGCGTCGATGACCACCCGGTCGAGAAGGCGCGACAGGGTGGGGGTGGCGGCGAGGCTGATGGTCTTGCCGGTGGCGCAGGACAGACCGCCGTGGGCCTTGTCGCCGAACAGTTCGACGTCCTGCTGCGCCTGTTTCCAGCGGGGGGAGGCTTCGAGGGCGCGGCTGGCGTCGAAGGCGTCGCGGTCGGCCTTGTCGCGAAGGGAGCCCGGTTCCGGCGGCGGACCAACGATGACCAGGCTGTCGGGCAGTTCGGCGGCGGTCAGGTAGCCCGCCGGCCGGGGGCTGGCGGCCGATGGCGTCGCGGCCGGGGCGGCCGGCTTGCTCGAAGCCTGGTCCGAAGATTGAGCCACCGCGCTGAGCGTCAGGCCGCCGGAGGCCAGAACCGCGACGGCGCCAAGCGCCATGCCGAGCCTGCGCCCTGACCAGATCCTGCCCATATTTTCCTCCGACGAATGCCTGCGATGTCACACCGCGTGGCAAAGGCGGCGTCAAGCCCGAAGGCGCTTGACGTTTTGATATGTTATTTCATAACAGTCTGGTCCCAATCGGCTGGAGCCTCCCCCAATGCCTGCAAAGCTGACCAAACCCGCCCTGATGGGGGCCAGCCTGCTGGCCATCGCCGTCTTCGCCGCCCCGGCCCTGGCCGCCGAGGCCGAGGCGCCGGCCAAGGGTGACAACGCCGTCGATGAACTGGTGGTCACCGGCGCGCCCTTCGCCGTCTCGCTCGACAGCGTCACCACCAGCGTCACCGTGGTCAGCCAGAAGGACCTGGAAGTGGCCATCCCCGCCGGGCTCGGCGACCTGCTGGCCGGCCAGCCGGGTCTGCGCTCGACCTTCTATGGGCCAGGCGCCAGCCGGCCGGTGATCCGCGGCCTGTCGGGTCCGCGCGTCCTGGTGCTGCAGAACGGCGTTGGCCTGGTCGACGCCAGCGCGCTGTCGCCCGACCACGCCGTCGCGTCCGATCCGGGCGAGGCGTCGCGGATCGAGGTGCTGCGTGGGCCCTCGACCCTGGCCTATGGCGGCTCCGGCATCGGCGGGGTGGTCAATATCATCGACGACCGCATCCCGACCAAGCGGCCCGAGGGCGGACTGGAAGGCCATCTCTCGGCCTCGGCCTCCAGCGTCGATGACGGCAAGTCGGTTTCCGGCGGCCTGCACTGGAACAACGGGCCGCTGGTCTTCGCCATCGATGGCGTCAGCCGCAGCAGCGAGGACTATGACGTCCCCACCGCCCCGGTCAGCCGCCGCCTGGCTCAGGCAGCGGGCCTGACCGTCGACCCGGCCAAGGTGGTGCGCAACACCGACCTGAAGCTCAACGCCTGGGGCGCCGGCGCCTCCTATGTGCTGGACGACGGCTATTTCGGGGTTTCCTACAAACGGACCGACACCCGCTACGGGGTGCCCTACGAACAGATTCTGGCGCCCATTGATCCAAACGCCGAGGGACCGGTGGATATCGATCTGGGCCAGTCGCGCTGGGATTTCCGCGCCGATCTGCCGTTCAGGGTCGGGCCGTTCGAGCGGATGCGGGCCTCTGTCGGCTACGCCGACTACCAGCATTCGGAGATCGATGTGGCCACCGGCGACATCGGGACCACCTTCCTGTCCAAGGGCACGGAAGGCCGGGTGGAGTTCGTCCAGAAGGAGACCGACATCCTCAAGGGGGCGGTCGGGGTGCAGTATCTGCAGCGGGATTTCGACGCCATCGGCGATGAGGCCTTCGTTCCCCACACGCAGGTCAAGGAAGCCGGGGTCTTCACCCTGCAGCGGCTGGACTTCGGCGGCTGGGGCCTGGATGGCGGCCTGCGCCTCGATCATCGGGAGATACAGGCCGACCTGCAGGGCCGGGTCGCCAGCGCCCCGGCCGCGGCGGCGGGCATCGACTGGACCACGGCCAATGCCAACCCGGACTTCACCAATGTCTCCGCCTCGCTGGGCGTCTTCATCAAGCCGACTGACGGCCAGTTCTACGCCCTGACCCTGGCCCGCAACGGCCGCGCCCCGACCGAAGGCGAGCTCTATGCCGACGGTCCGCACCCGGGCACGGCGGCCTATGAGCTGGGCGATCCGGGGCTGGATTCGGAGAGCGTCATCAGCCTGGAGGCCACCGGCCGCTGGACCTTCGACCGGGTTCGGGGCGAGGCCCATCTGTGGGTCGCCGACTACGACGGCTATATCGAACAGGCGCCGACCGGCGCGGTGGAGGACGACCTGCCCGTCTATCGCTACTTCCAGACCAACGCGAAATTCTACGGCTTCGAGGCCGAGGGCGGCTACGACCTATGGGCCACGGGGGCCGGCGTCCTGTCGGTGGAGGCGGCCGCGGACTTCGTGCATGGCGACACCGACGCCGGGACCCCGGCCCGCATCCCGCCCTGGTCGACGACGGGGCGGCTGGTCTGGGCCAGTCCGCTGATCGACGCCAAGCTGGAGGTCCGCTACGTGGCGCAGCAGGACCGGGTGGCCGACAACGAACTGCCGACCGACGCCTATACCATGGTCAATGTCTCCGGCTCCCTGAAGCCGTTCCGCGACTCATCCGTCCGGCTGTTCGCCGATGGCCGTAACCTGACCGACGTGGAGGCGCGGGAGCATACGTCCTTCCTGAAGGACATCGCGCCGCTTCCCGGACGGTCCGTGCGGTTGGGGTTGGCCTGGAATTTTTAGCCGAGAACCGCCTTGCCGTTCTTGACCACGGTGACGCCGCGTTCCTTCACCCGGGCCTCGAAGGAGATCACCTCGCCGTCCCGCCACAGGTCGACGACGATGGTCTCGCCGGGGAAAACGGGGGAGGAGAAGCGGACCTGGTGGCTCTTGATCCTGGCCGGGTCGTAGCCGGCGTATTCCTGCAGCACCGCGCGGCAGGTGACGCCATAGGTGCAGAGGCCATGCAGGATGGGCCGGGGGAAGCCGGCCATCTTGGCGATCACCGGATCGGAATGCAGCGGATTGCGGTCCCCCGACAGGCGGTAGATCAGGGCCTGGTCGGGCCGGGTGGTGATCTCGACGGTCTTGTCGGGGCTGCGGGTCGGGACCTCATGGGCTTCCGGCGCGCCTTCCGAGGGGCCGCCGAAGCCGCCGTCGCCGCGGGCGAAGGTGGAGCCGGTCAGGGTGGCGATCTTCTCGCCCGTCTTGCTGTCGGTCAGCACCGTCTCATTGTAGATGACCGCGCCCTTGGGGCCCTTGTCATAGGCGCCGATGACCCGGCCCTCGGCGGTGATCGAGGCTTCGGTGGGGAAGGGCCTGTGGAACTCGACCTTCTGCTCGCCGTGGACGACCAGCAGGTAGTTGATGCCCATCCGGTCGGGGCTGGGGCCGGCGCCCCAGGCGACGGTGGTGGCCATGGTCGGCACGGCCTTCAGGCCGCTCTCATAGACGAAGGGCAGTTCGTCAGTGTTCATCGGATCGCCGCCCAGGCCGATGCCGAGGGCGTAGAGCATGGTTTCCTTCTCGGTCCAGCTGAAGGCCTGGGGCTCGCTGGCGATCTCGAGGATGTCCGGATAGGCGATGGGCATGGCGGCTGTCTCCCTGTTCGTTGGCCCGAGTTAGACGGCATGACGCAGGGGTCGGCAAGGGCGGGACCAAGGCCAGGCCTCGCGTCACAGGAGGGCCGCATTGCCCGGTTCCCATGGATCGGCTAGAAGCGCCGCTCCATCCTTCCCGGCCCTAAAGAGCCGCCCGCCTGTTCAGAGCCCTTCCATGGAAACCACCACCGTTTCGTCTGTCAGCCCGATCGCCGGCAACGTCCTGTTCTACACCAGCCCCGAGCCGCTGAGCCGGGAGATGCATGGCAAGCTGGGCGTCAAGCAACTGGCCGGTCCCTTCGCCTTCGCGGCCCAGGGCCATGTGGTTCCGCTGACCGTGGCCGAGTTCCAGTTCGCGGCCCTGTCCTTCCCGATCATCTTCGCCGGCGAGCAACGTCAGCCCCTGGCGGTGCTGGGCATCAATCCCGGCGACAACCTGTTCGTAAGCGCCCAGGGGACCTTCACCAATGGCGTCTACATCCCCGCCTACATCCGCCGCTATCCCTTCGTCCTGGCCCAGGACGAGGCGCAGAACCGGATGATCGTCTGTATCGAGCGCGGCGCGGAACTGATCGACGAGAACGGCGGCGAGATCTCGCTGTTCGACGCCAAGGGCGAGCCCACCGAATACACCACCAACGCCATCAAGTTCTGCGAGGACTTCGAGGGCGAGCGTCGCCGCACCGAGTCCTTCGTCAACCTGATCAAGGACCTGGACCTGCTGGAAACCAAACAGGCCACCTTCACCCCGACCCTCGAGGACGGCAGCCAGGGCCAGCCGGTGATCATGGCCGAGTATTTCGCGGTTTCGGAAGAGAAGCTGCGGGCCCTGTCGGGCGACAAGCTGGTCGAGCTGCGCGACAACGGCGCTCTGGAGCGGATCTACAACCACATCACCTCGCTCGCCGGCTGGGACCGCCTGGTCGCCATCGCCACCGAGAAGGCGTCCAAGACCGCCGCCGTCTGAAACGACGGGCCAAGGGACAAGGATTGGAAGGGCCGGTCGCGAGACCGGCCCTTTTTCTTGCGAGCTAGCGGGCGAAGACGCTGCGGGTCAGGCAGCTGAAGACCAGCCGGCCGGCCTCGTCCAGCAGGTCGTGCTGGGCGATGATCACGCCCTTGCCCTCGCCGACCGGGTCCATACCCATGATCGTCATCCGCCCACGGAGCAGTTCGCCCGCCGGGGGATTTCGGGCCCAGCGCAGGGCGTCGACACCCAGCCGCTTGGTCTGGGCCCAGCGGTCGCCGGCCTCCAGCTCCAGCCGCGACCAGATGGCGTAGGTCATGGAGTCCGGCGCGCCCCGACTGGCCTCCCAGCCGGGCGCGAAGGCGGCGATGAAGGCGTCCAGCGCCTTGGCGTCAACGGCGGCCACGCCGAGGGAATGGACCTGGCCAATCTGGAAATCGTCGAAGGACGCGGGCATCGGGCTCCTTAGGGCTCGGGAGATATCTGGACCAGCAGCTTGCCGTCGTGGTCGCCGGTAAATAGCCGATTCACCGCTTCGGCGGCATTTTCCAGCCCCTCTACCACATGCGCCTTCCATTTGATCTGGCCGCTGGCCACCCAGGGGGCGAGTTCGGCGAAGGCTTCGGCGGCGCGGGGCAGGTAGTCGATGACGATGAAACCTCGAATCAGGATCCGGCGCATCAACACCCGGGCGAAATCGCTGGGCCCGTCGATGGCCCCAACGGCGTTGTAGGTGCTGATCATGCCGCACAGGGGCATGCGGCTGAAGTTGTTCATCCGGGCGATCACAGCGTCCATGATCGGTCCGCCGACGTTCTCGAAATTGACGTCGATCCCTTGCGGGCACAGCCGGTCGAGGGCGGCGCCGACGTCCTCGTTCTTGTAGTCGATGGCCCCGTCGAAGCCGAGCTCCCCGGTCAGCCAGGCGCATTTGGCCGGGCCGCCGGCGATGCCGATGACGCGGCAACCCTTCAGCTTGGCGATCTGGCCGACGATGGAGCCGACCGCCCCGGCCGCGGCGGAGACGACAACCGTCTCACCCGGCTGCGGCTTGCCGATGTCCGTCAGCCCGAACCAGGCGGTCAGGCCAGTGGCGCCCAGCACGCTCATATAGGCGGTCAGAGGGACGCCCGGAATCTGCGGCACGGGGCTGACCATGGCGGCCGGCGAGATCGAGTAGGACTGCCAGCCCGACAGGCCGGCGTTGACCACGTCGCCCTGGTTGAAGCGGTCCGAGCGGCTGGCCTCGACCACCCCGATGGTCCCGCCGCGCATGACGTCGCCGATCTCCACCGGCGGGAGATACTGATCCTGGTCGCTCATCCAGATGCGGTTGGTCGGGTCAAGGGAGAGGTAGACGTTGCGGATCAGCACCTCGCCGTCTTCCAGGGCCCGGACGGGGGCCTCCTGCAGTTCCAGATCGCCGGGCGCGATCTCGCCCTCGGGACGTCGTTTGAGGATCCACTGTCTGTTGGTCGGCATCGGCTTCCATCCCATATTTTTCGACAGGATGAAGGGATGGCGGAAGGGAAGTCGAGAGCTGAAGTGCTTCCATCTTCCCCAAGCGGGAGAAGGATTCCGATGAGCGACTCGCCTGTCGACGATAGGCGCGCCATATAGCCGCCATGCGCGCCATCCTCGCGGCCCTTGCCGGCCTGTTCCTGTTCGTTTCCCCGGCCCTCGCGGCGCCCGTGAACACCGGCCATATCAAGGCCGAGCTGGTCGCCCAGGATGCGGCGGCCCCGCCGGGAGCCACGGTCTATGTCGCCCTGCGCCAGAAGATCGACGACGGCTGGCACACCTATTGGCGCAATCCGGGCGACAGCGGCGAGGCGACCAAGATCGTCTGGACCCTGCCGGCCGGCTGGAAGGCCGGGGACATCGTCTGGAAGACGCCGGGCAAGCTGCCGGTCGGGCCGCTGACCAACTACGGCTATGAGGGCGAGGTCATCCTGCCCGTGCCCCTGGAGGTGCCGGCGGATGCGACGCCCGGCTCGACGGTGACCCTGAAGGCGGCCGTGGGCTTCCTGGTCTGCAAGGACATCTGCATCCCCGAGGACGCGGCCCTCAGCATCGACATCAAGGTCGCCGACGGCGCGCCGCAACCGGACGGCAGATGGGGCAGGGTCGTCGCCGATGCGCTTGCCGCCGCGCCCAAGGCCGCCGGCCTGACCGCCGCCTATCAATATGCGCCCGGCAAGCTGACCCTGGCGGTCGCCGGGGCGCCGCTGAAGGGCGCCGACATGGCCGGGGCCTGGTTCTACCCCTATCAGGGCGTCTGGATCGACCACGCAGGCGCCCAGACGGTGGAGCGCGGGCCGGACGGCCTGACCCTGACCCTCCCTGCCGGCTACGTTTTCGAGACCGGCAAGCCGCCGGCGATGATGGACGGCGTGATCGTGCTGAAGGGTCATACCTATGAGGTCACCGCGCCGCAGGGTCCGGCTCCGGCCGGCGCGGCGGGGCTGGCCGTCCCTCCGGCCTCCAGCGGGGCGAGCGAACCGGGCGCGGCGGGCGGCATGGGCGTCGGCCTGGCCATCGCCTTCGCCTTCCTGGGCGGTCTGATCCTCAACCTGATGCCCTGCGTTTTCCCGGTCCTGAGCATGAAGGCCGCCTCCCTGGCGGGCCATGCGCATGAGAGCCGCAAGGCCCGGGCCCAGGGGATCGCCTATGGCGCCGGGGTGCTGGCCACCTTCCTGGCCCTGGCGGCGGTGCTGATCGGCTTGAAGCTGGCGGGATCGGCCGTCGGCTGGGGCTTCCAGCTGCAGTCGCCGCCGGTGGTGGCGGGGCTGGCCGTATTGATGCTGGCCGTGGCGCTGAACATGTCCGGGGTTTTCGAGGTGGGCGCCAGCCTGCAGGGCGCCGGACAGGGGCTGGCCTCACGCAGCGGCCTGGCCGGGGCCTTCTTCACCGGGGCGCTGGCCGTCGTGGTCGCCTCGCCCTGCACGGCGCCCTTCATGGGCCCGGCCATGGGCTTTGCCCTGGCCCAGTCGCCCATGGTCATCCTGGCGGTGTTCGCCGCCCTGGCCATCGGTTTCGCCGCGCCCTTCGTGGCCCTGGCCTTCGCCCCGGCCCTGCTCAAGCGCCTGCCCCGGCCGGGGGCCTGGATGGATGTCCTGCGCAAGGGCCTGGCCTTTCCGATGTACGGCGCCGTCGCCTGGCTGGTCTGGGTGCTGGTTCAGCAGACCGACGCCGCGGGCCTGGCGGCCGTGCTGCTGGCCCTGGTCGTCGCCGCCTTCGGGCTGTGGCTCTACGGCCTGTCCCAGGCCGGCGGGCGGACCGTGCCGCGCCTCCTCGCCATCTTGCTGGTCATGGCCGCCGCCGCCCTGGCGGTGCTGACGCCGAAGTCTCAGGCGCCCGCGCCGACGGGCGCGGCCTCGACCGCCGGCGCTACGGCGGAGGTTCCCTATGAGGCCTGGAGTCCGGAGCGGGTCGCCGCCCTGCGGGCCGAGGGCCGGCCGATCCTGGTCAATTTCACCGCCGCCTGGTGCGTGACCTGCCAGGTCAACGACAAGGTCGCCCTGTCCACCCCGCCGGTAGCCGAGGCGCTGAAGGCGGTGAACGGCGTCTATCTGAAGGGCGACTGGACCAACCGCAATCCGGCCATCGCCGCCGCCCTGGCCGAATACGGCCGGGCCGGGGTGCCGCTGTACCTGGTCTATGCGCCGGGGACGGAGAAGGCCGTGGTGCTGCCGCAGCTGCTGACGCCGGGTATGGTGGCGGAGGCGCTGAGGAAGGCGGGCGCCATGCCGGCTGCGTAGAAATTCCTCCCCCAGGGCCGCAGGCCCGATATGGGGGAGGTGGCAGTCGCGAAGCGACTGACGGTGGGGGTCCCCACCGCTGGTGGCGGCTGAACCTCTGAACGCTGCCGCAGACTCGGGGAGCGGACCCCCACCGTCGGCCGCTGCGCGGCCGCCACCTCCCCCGAACCGGCGCTGCGCGCCTGGGGGAGGAGCTTGGCTTAGACCTCAGGCGCCGGCGGCGCCGTAATAACTTCGACGTTGTCGCGCAGCAGGTAGTCGAGGTCGACCAGGGCCGCGTCTCGGGCCGGGGCGGTCTTCGCCTCCGCGACCACCTTCATCTTCACCGGCAGGTCCTGGCTGATCCCCTTGAGGATGCATTTGAGGTCGCCGTCCGTGCCGCGCTTGGCCAGTTCGACATGGCCCTGCATGTCGAGGTCGGAAAGCTGCGCCAGCTTGGCTTGGAAGGCCGTCAAGGCGTCGGGGGCGATGGTCTGCCCCTTCCAGGCCTGGACCTGGGCGCGCAGGGCGCTGGCGCGGTCGATGATGTCGGCGAACAGCGGCTCGGTGCTGAGCGGCGAGGCGGCCGGGGCGGACGCGGCCGGCGCCGAAACAAGCAGCAGGCCGGCGGACGCGGGCTCGCCGCCGCCACTGAAGGAAGCAAGCCACAGAAAGGCGGCGGAGGCGACAGCGTCACAGGACATGGCGATCCCTCGATTGGGGCGTTAGGGTCTCGGCCAGGCACCATGCGCCGTCATGGTAAATTCGCCTTTAACCCCTATGCCCGGTCCCGCCCTTCCGGCGTTTGGCCGCGCCCAGCGACAAGAGTGAACATGGCTGACACCGCCGCCTGGACCGCCTTTAAGACCGCCGCCAGGACAGACGCCGCCATCCCCATCCCGGATCATTTCAAGGCCGAGCCGGACCGGCTGGAGGGCCTGACCGTCGAGACCTGCGGCCTGCGGCTGGACCTCTCCAAACAGCCCTGGAGCCGGGAAGGCTTCACCGTCGCCGTGGCCCTGGCGGCGGCCAGCGGCGTGGAAGCGGCGCGGGAGCGGCTGTTCGCCGGCCAGGTGGTCAATGTCACCGAGAACCGGCCGGCCCTGCATATGGCCCTGCGCGGCCCCGTGGGGGCCGGCTTCAAGGCGGTCGGCAAGGATGTCTCCCGGGAGGTCGAAGACGTCCGGGACGCCATGGAGGATTTCGTGGCGGCGGTGCGCTCCGGCCATGCGGCGGGGGCGACGGGCAAGCCGTTCAAATCGGTGCTGCATATCGGCATCGGCGGGTCGGACCTGGGTCCCCGGCTGATCTGGGAGGCGCTGCGGCCGCTGGTCCCGGGGATCACCCTGCGGTTCGCCGCCAATATCGACGGGGCCGAGTTCGCCGCCGCCACCGCGGGGCTGGACCCGGAAGAGACGCTGGTAGTGGTGGTCTCCAAGACCTTCACCACCCAGGAGACGCTTGCCAATGCGCGGGCCGCCAAGGCCTGGCTTGAGGCCAAGCTGGGCGCCGGCAAGGCCGACGGCCATCTGGCGGCGGTCAGCGCCAACCCCCGGGAAGCCGGACGCTTCGGCATCGCCGAGGACCGGGTGTTCGCCTTCCGCGACTGGGTCGGCGGCCGCTATTCGGTGTGGTCGGCGGTGGGGCTGTCCTGCGCCATCGGCCTGGGCTGGCCGGCCTTTCAGGGGCTGCTGGACGGGGCGGCGGCGATGGACGACCACTTCCGCGCCGCCTCGCTGGACGCCAATGCGCCGGTCCTGCTGGCCCTGGCCCATATCTTCAACCGCAACGGCCTGGACCGGCCGGTGCGGGCGGTGGTCCCTTACGCCCGCCGCCTCGCCCTGTTTCCCGCCTACCTCCAGCAGCTGGAGATGGAGTCGAATGGCAAGCGGGTGACCGCCGCCGGGGCTCCGGTGACCGAGGCCACCGCCACCACCGTGTTCGGCGACGCCGGCACCAACGGCCAGCACGCCTTCTTCCAGCTGCTGCACCAGGGGACCGATGTCATCCCGGTCGATTTCATCGCCCTGGCCGAGGACCACGAGGGGCCGCCCGCCCACCGCAACATGCTGCTGGCCAACGCCATCGCCCAGGCCGAGGCGCTGATGATCGGCCGCCAGAACACCGCCGAACCGCACCGGCATTTTCCGGGCAGTCGCCCGTCCAGCTTCATCCTGATGGAGCAGCTGAGTCCCGAGACCCTGGGCGCCCTGATCGCCCTCTATGAACACAAGACCTTCGTCGAGGGGGTGCTGTGGGACATCGACAGCTTCGATCAGTGGGGCGTGGAGCTGGGCAAGGTGTTGGCCAACGAAGTGCTGAGCGAACTGAACGGCGGTGAGGCGGGGGCGCATGATCCGTCCACGGCGGCGCTGATCGAACTGCTGAAGGACGAGCGGGCGTAGCAAGGCGTCCGGATTCGTCGGCGGGGAGACGTGCGGCGACGCCCGAGGGCGGGCCCGCGCCCATAATTTCACCCGGATGAAATTCCGGAGGCGGGCGGAGACCCGCGCGCCGCCGATCAGCCCCGGCCGCGCCGCTCCGGTGTCAGGACTCCGAAGGCCACCAGGTCGGAGATTTCGTCGGCGATCTTCATCGGGCTCAAGGGATAGTCTTCGGGCAGCCATTTGGGCAGCCAGAGAAAGATGCCGGCGGTCATCTCGGTGGTCAGGGCGGCGTCCACGGCCCGGCAGGAGCCTTCGGCGATGCCCTGGCGCACCGTGCGGGTCGAGGCCAGACGAAGGCTTCGGGAGGCCTTGGTGAACCGGGTCATCTCGTCTTCGGGCAGGGACATGCGGCCGGGTTGCAGCATCAGGGGCGAGGTCGAGCCGGCCTGGGCCTGGACGTTGAGATGCAGGACGGTGATCGCCCGTTGCAGGCCGTTGGCCGGGGCGGTGACGGCGGTGTCCATGAACAGGTCGTAGAGCTCGAAGGCCCGGCGATAGCAGCGCACCACAAGGTCGGGCTTGTCGTCGAAGTAGTGGTAGACGGCGCCCTTGGTCGCCCCGACGCTGGCGCTGATCTCGTCCAGGGAAACCCCGTCGATGCCCCGGCGGTTGAACAGCCGGGAGGCGGCGGCGATCAGCTGGCCGATCTTCAGCGCGTTGGCCTGGCGGCGATCAAAGGCGTTGAACGGCTTGGCGACCAGGGCGTCGACATTGATCTCGCAGCGGATGTCGGCGGCCGGGTCGGCGGCGAAGCCGTTGAGGAAGATGTCGATGATGGCCGCCGTCGCCCGCCGCCGCGTCGCGCGATCGTCGACATAGCCGATCCAGCCGGCCGACAGCCGGGACCAGGCGATGAGGCCGAGCAGCGACTGGGCGGCGATCTCGCTGTCGCAGGGGCGAAACTCGCCGTCCTCGACGCCCTGGCTGATCAGGCCGCGCAGGGCCAGGACGTTGCGGCTCTGGTGGTCGCGGATCAGGCCCCGCTGCGGCTGTGGCAGGTAGTCGATGTCGCTGAGCACCACCGGGACCGGTCGGTCGAAGGCCATTTCGGCGGCGACGAAGGCGCGAATGCGGTCGGCCGCCCCCTGGCTCTGGTCATGGGCGTTGGCGAGATTGTCCGCCGTCCCCTCGCAGGCCCGCAGGTAGCAGCGGAAGACCAGATCGGCCCGGTCGGCGACGTAATAGTAGAGGGCGTTGCGCGAAAGCCCGACCTCCTGGGCGATGTCGTTGAGGACGATGGCGCCGGCCCCCTGGGCGTTGATCCGGAGAGCCGCCTCATCCAGCAACAGGTCGCGTTTCACCGCCCGCTTCTGCGCGGGCCGCGCGGCGGGGGTGCGCCTGCGTGGAGCCGGGGCTGGCGATTCGTCGGTCATCGGATTCCCTTGTCGCCGACCGGCGCGGTCGCGTCACTCGACATCTACTACCGCAAACATACGCATCTGTCGAAAAGCTTGACGGCTCGTGATGGACGTGTCGTTATCCATCCAAACTTAAGTGTCGAAAAAGGCGCCCCTTGGGTAAGCCGACGACCATCCCGGGGAGGGGAAGATGACGTCATATTCGCATCGCGCACGGCTGGCCTGTGGCGCGGGACTGGCCGCCCTGCTGATCGCCGGAGCGGCCCGCGCGGCCGAGGACCCGGCCCCGGTCGAGGTCGATGCGGTGACGGTCACCGCCCAGAAGCGGGTCCAGGACACGCTGGATGTCGGGGTCAATGTCGCGGTGATGTCCGCCGAGACCCTGGAGGCGGCGCGGGTCACCCAGGTCACCGACCTGGCGGCCTTCACCCCCAACGTCGACATCAAGGAAAACATGCCGGGCATCCTGCCCGTAGTGACCATCCGCGGCGTCGGGCTGAACGACTTCAGCGCCACCAACAATCCCAGCGCCGGCATCTATGTCGACGAAGTCTACCTGAGTTCCCTGGCGCTGATGAATTTCGACCTGTTCGACCTGGAGCGGATGGAGGCGCTGAAGGGGCCGCAGGGCACGCTCTATGGCCGCAACTCCACGGCCGGGGCGATCAACATCATCACCGCCCGGCCGAGCTTCGCCGGCTTCGACGCCAAGATTTCCGGGGGCGTGGGCAATTACAAGTCGGCCGACCTGACGGCGATGATCAATGTGCCGGTCTCCGACACCTTCGCCCTGCGGTTCAGCGGCAAGGCGGTGCGTCAGGACGAGGGCTTCTTCTATAACCGCGCCACCGACCGGGACTTCGGCCGCCGGGATGTGATGATGGCCCGGGCCCAGGCCCGCTGGACGCCGACCGACGACCTGGATGTGTCGCTGAAGGTCGAAGCCCAGAAGGTGCGGTCGGAAGTCGGCGCGCCGGAGTTCTTTGGGGCCTTGCCGCCTGTCGGGGCGCCGCCCGGGCTGGTCTGTCCGGGGTCCTCGGCCTGCACCGACTTCCTTGGCTACAGCGACCCCGACGGCGACCCCTTCAAGGGCGCCTATTCGGTCGATCCGGCCTATGACGTCGACCAGCGGACGGCGACCTTGAAGATCGTCCAGGACTTCGGCTGGGCCAGCCTGACCTCGATCACCGGCTATGTGGATTTCGAACGCCAATGGGGCGCCGACACCGACGCCGGCCCCTATCGCGAGCTGGACTTCGTCGAGCATGACGATATCGACCAGATTTCACAGGAACTGCGCCTGGCCGGGGCCACCGAGAAGGCCGACTGGCAGGTGGGGGCCTTCGCCTCCCGCGACCGGGTGAAGATGACCTATGACGGCGGGCTGCAGGACCTGTTCAACACCACCCTGCTGACCTTCACCGACCAGACCGCCAAGTCGGCGGCGGTGTTCGGCAATGTCGAATACAGGATCCTGCCGGAGGTCAGCCTGGTCGGCGGCCTGCGCTACACCTGGGAAGAGAAGGCCAATGTCGGCGGCGACTATGACCTGGTCTCCCTCTGTCCGGGCAGCGCCCTGACCGGGGCCCCCTGCGGCGCCGGCCCGATCCTGCTGGCCTTCGTCGATGAGACGATCGAGGACACCAACTGGTCCTGGAAGATCGGGGTCAACTGGAAGCCGGACCCCCTGACCCTGGTCTATGCCAGCGTCAGCCAGGGGGTGAAGAGCGGCGGCTTCTTCTCCGGCGTGGCGACCAACTCGGGCCAGCTTCAGCCCTATGAGCCGGAAACCCTGGTCGCCTGGGAGGCGGGGGTGAAGCAGCGGTTGCGGGGCCTGGGCCTGTCCTGGTCGGGCAGCGTCTTCTACTACGACTATTCGGACGTCCAGACCTTCATCCGCGACACCTCCGGCGGCCTGCCGATCCAGCGGCTGGGCAATGTCGACAAGGCCAAGATCTACGGCGCCGACCTCGACGCCATGTGGTCGCCCCCCGTCCTGCCGGGGCTGGAGCTGACGGCGGGCCTGGGCCTGCTGCATACCGAGCTTGGCGCCTTCGCCTCCTCGGCGGGAATAACGCCCAAGGGCAATGAACTGCCCGACGCCCCGCCGGTCAGCTTCAACCTGTCGGCCGCCTATACGGCGACCGTGGCCGGCGATATCGAGGCCCGCCTGCAGGTCGACGGCCACTATGCCGACGACATGTTCAAGGACGCGCTGAATGATCCGCTGACCGCCACCGAAGGCTACTGGCTGGTCAACGCCCGGGCCTCGCTGTTCTCCGGATCCGACTGGGAGGTGGCCCTGTGGGGCAAGAACCTCAGTGACGAGCGCTATGTCACCCAGGGCGTCAACAACCTGGCCCTGGGCATCGGCTTCCGCGTCTACGGCGCGCCGCGCACCTATGGCGTCTCCTTCAGCAAGAGCTTCTGATGACCTTAGCAATCCAGGGCAGCGCCCAACCGTCGTTCGCCGCCGTCCGCGCCGAGTTCGAGCGGAACTTCACCGAGCGGGGCGACATCGGCGCCGCCCTGGCCATCGCCCGGGACGGCCAGTTGCTGGTCGACCTGTGGGGCGGCAGCCTTGATGCGGCCGGGACCCGGCCCTGGCGCGCCGACTCGGTGGTCAATGTCTGGTCGACCAGCAAGGCGGTCAACGCCCTCTGTTTCGCCATGCTGGTCGGTCGAGGACAGGCGGCCTACGGCGATCCCGTGGCCCGCTGGTGGCCGGAGTTCGCGGCCGGCGGCAAGGGCGAGATCACCATCGCTCAGTTGCTGTCGCACCAGGCGGGCCTGTGCAGTTTCGCCGATCCCGCGGTGATCGAGGACTATTACGACCAGGCCGGCGCGGCGTCCCGGTTCGCGGCGATGACGCCGTTCTGGCCGCCAGGCTCCCGCTCCGGCTATCACGCCATCAGTATCGGGACCCTGGCGGGCGAACTGTTCCGGCGGATCGAGGGGCGCACCCTCGGGCGGTTCATCGCCGAGGAGCTGTCCGGGCCCTTTGGTCTGGACCTCAGCCTGGGCCTTCCGCCCTCTGAGGAAGCGCGGCGGGCGGAGATGATCGCCCCGCCGGAGCTGGCCACCTCCAACATGACGACCGACCTGAACCCCTCGCAGATGGCGGCCTATCTCAATCCGGTGGTCGAGCCGCTGTTGCCCAATACGGCGGCCTGGCGGGCCTGCGAGATCCCGTCGGCCAACGGCTTTTCCAATGCGCGGTCGCTGGCGCGGTTGTTCTCGGCGGCGGCCGGGGACGGGACGCTGGACGGGCGGCGGATCGTCGGGCCGGAGGCCATGGCCCAGGCGACGAGGTTGCAGATCGAGGGCGTCGATGAGGTGCTGGGCGTGCCGGCCCGCTGGGGCGCCGGCTTCCTGCTCAACACCGACGGCCTGTATGGGCCGGAGACCCGAGCCTTTGGCCATTCCGGCTGGGGCGGCTCCTTCGTGGTGGTCGATCCGGTCCGCAACCTGACCATCGCCTACACCATGAACCGGATGGGCACGGACCTGGTCGGCGATCCCCGCGACGTGGCCCTGATCGCGGCGGTCTACGACGACCTGGGGTGACGGCCGGGCGGGGAGCTGGGCGTGACGCCGTCCGCGGCCCCTTCCCCGTTCCGCAAACCTCGGCTATAGCCCCGGCCCGATGACCTGCCTTTCGCACCATCACGCGCACCACCACACCTTCCCAAGCGGGACGGGTCGGGTTCGCGCGGCTTAACGCCAAGCTCCTTCACCGCCCCGCCCGATGCGGATGGGGCGAGCGCTCCATCCGGCCTTACGACAGACCGATGGACCGCCCAGATGACCGCCTCCGACGACCAGACCCCCGAAGAGACCTTTCGCCCCGAGGCCCGCAGCCCGCGTGGCTTCGCCGACAAGCGCGCCGCCACTCTGCGGGCCGAGCGGCGGATCGTCGAAAAGGTTTCGGAGGTCTATGAAAAGTGGGGCTTCGAGCCGTTGGACACCGGGGCGTTCGAATATGCGGACGCGCTTGGCAAGTTCCTGCCCGACAGCGACCGGCCGAACGAAGGCGTCTTCGCCCTGCAGGACGATGACGAACAGTGGATGGCCCTGCGCTACGACCTGACCGCCCCCCTGGCCCGGTTCGCGGCGCAGAACTGGGAGACCCTGGCCAAGCCCTACCGCCGCTACGCCTTCGGGCCGGTGTGGCGCAACGAGAAGCCGGGGCCGGGGCGGTTCCGCCAATTCATCCAGTGCGACGCCGACACCGTGGGCTCGGCCCGGCCGGAAGCCGACGCCGAGATCATCGCCATGGCGGTGGAGGGGCTTGAGGCCGCCGGCCTGCCGCGCGGCTCGGCCGTGGTGCGGATCAACAATCGCAAGCTGCTCAACGGGCTGCTGACCTCGGCCGGCGTCTCGGACGCGGGCCAGAAACTTGCCGTGCTGCGGGCGGTGGACAAGCTTGACCGGCTGGGCGAGGCGGGCGTGAAGCTGCTGCTGGGCGAGGGGCGGCTGGACGAGTCGGGCGCCTTCACCAAGGGGGCGGGTCTGGCGACGGGGGGCGTCGATCAGGTGCTGGCCTTCCTGAACGCCGGGGCCGGCGGGCGGGGGGCGACCCTGGACGCGCTGAGCAACATCCTGGGCGGCTCCGAAGAGGGGACGCAGGGGATCGAGGAGCTGGCGCGGATCGCCGCCACCCTGACGGCCTTGGGTGTCGGCGAGGATCGGGCGACCATCGAGCCGTCGATCGTCCGTGGACTGGAATACTACACCGGCGCCGTGTTCGAGGCCGAGCTGCTGCTGGAGACCACCGACGAGAAGGGCCAGGCAGTGCGCATGGGTTCGGTCGGCGGCGGCGGCCGCTATGACGACCTGGTGGCGCGGTTCACCGGCCAGCCGGTCCCGGCGACCGGTTTCTCCTTCGGGGTTTCGCGGCTGGCGGCGGGGCTGAAGGCGGCGGGACGTGAGGAGGCGGCCCAGGCGCGGGGGCCGGTGGTGGTCATCGTCTTCGACGCCGATCAGATGGCGGAGTATTTCAAGGTGGCGGCGGAGCTTCGCGCCGGTGGGGTGCCGGCGGAGGTCTATCTGGGCTCGTCCGGCATGAAGGCGCAGATGAAGTATGCAGACCGACGGATGTCGCCGGCGGCGGTGATCATCGGCGGCGACGAGATCGCCGCGGGAACGGTGACCATCAAGGACCTGGATCTGGGCCGGGTGCTGGCCTCGAAGATCGACAGCAACGACGCCTGGAAGGCCGAACGGCCGGGGCAGCAGACCGTCCCGCGCGGCGAGCTGGTGGCGCGGGTCAAGGCCATCGTCGAGGCGTCCCAGGACGCGGCTTCCAAGATGGAGGCGGCGTCGTGAGGCTGGAAGCGACCGTTCCGCCCGCCGCCCTGGCGGCCATGCGCGCGCCCTTCGAGGGGGCGGGCGCGGTCAGCCTGGACGTGCCGGTGCTGCAGCCCCTGGCCCTGCTGCTCGACCTGGCCGGGGAGGCCATGCGGCCCCGATTGTTCGTGGTGCAGTCGGAGGGCGGGGAGGAGACGGCGCTGCGGCCCGACTTCACCATCCCCATCGCCCGGGCGCACATCGCCTCCGGGGCCAAGGCCGGACGCTATATCTATGAGGGCAAGGCCTTCCGGGCGGCCGGCCCCCTTGCCGCGAATGGCGCGGCGCGGGCCGAGGAGTTCCTGCAGCTGGGGCTTGAGGCCTATGGCGGCGGCGATCCGGTGGCGGCGGACGTCGAGATTCTGGTGCTGGCCTGGCGGTCGGCCCTGGCCGGAGGGCGGACGGACGCCTCGCTGGTGTTGGGGGACGTCAGCCTGTTCGCGGCGCTGATCGACGACATGGGGCTGGAGCCTGGCCTCGCGGCGCGGCTGAAGCGGGCCTTCGGGCGGCCCAGGCTGCTGGGGGCGGAGCTGGCCGGGGAGGCGGAGGCCGCTCCGGCGCCGCAGAGCCGGCTGGCCGGGCTGCTGGCCGGCCTGCCCGAGGCGGAGGCTGTCGAACTCCTGGAGGAGGTCTGGAGTCTGGCCGGGGTGTCGCCGGTGGGCGGGCGCCCGCCGCTGGAGATCGCCCGGCGGTTGGCGGCGCGCAATGGCGTGGGGGCCGGGGCGCGACTGGACCCAGCCCACGCCGATCAGGTGCGGGCCTTCCTGGCAATCGAGGACGCGCCCTCAGCGGCGGTAAGCGCGCTGGAGGCCCTGGCGGGCCCGGCGCTGTCGGTGCGGCTGGGCGACTGGCGGCGGCGGCTGGAGATGCTGGCCGAGGCCGGGTTGCCGGTGGCCCGGGGTCGGTTCGGCGCCGGCTTCGGCCGGGCCTTCGGCTATTACGACGGGCCATTGTTCGAGGTGCGCAGCGCCGCCCTGGGGGCCGACCGGCCGCTGGCGGCCGGCGGACGCTATGACGGGCTGGTCGGACGGCTGGGCGGCCAAGGTACCGGTGGAGGCGGCGCGGCCGGCTGCATGGTGCGGCCCGCGCGGGCCTATGCGGGAGGCGGGGAATGAGCGCGGCGGTGAGTTCTCCGGTGATTCTGGCCATCCCGTCGAAAGGGCGGCTGAAGGAACAGGTCGAGGCCTGGCTGGCCGACGCCGGGCTGAAGCTGGAGGCCGACGGCGGCGAGCGCGGCTATCGCGCCCGAATCGTCGGTCTGGCCGGGCTGGAGGTGCGGCTGGTGTCGGCCGGCGAGATCGCCAGGGCCCTGGCCAGCGGCGAGGTGCATCTGGGCGTCACTGGCGAAGACCTGCTGCGCGAACAGGGCGAGGACGTCGACGCCCGCATCCTGCTGCTGCGGGCCCTGGGCTTCGGCCGGGCCGACCTGGTGGTGGCGACGCCGCAGAGCTGGCTGGACGTCGAGACCATGGCCGACCTGGAAGAGGTGGCGCACCAGCATCTGGCGCGCACCGGCCGACGGCTGCGGGTGGCGACTAAATATGTCGCCCAGACGCGGGACTTCTTCGCCCGGCACGGCGTGGGCGACTATCGGATCGTCGAATCGGCGGGCGCCACCGAGGGCGCGCCGGCGGCGGGGGCGGCGGAGATCGTCGTCGATATCACCACCACCGGCGCGACCCTGGCGGCCAACCACCTGCGGACCCTGTCCGACGGCGTGATCCTGAAGAGCCAGGCGCAGCTGACGGCGGCCCTGACGGCGGACTGGAGTGGAGAACGGCTGGGCGTGGCGCGGCGGCTGCTGTCGCTGGTCGAGGCGCGGGCCCGGGCCAAGGCGACCCTGACCCTGGTCTGGCCGGCGGAGCAGGACGCCGCGGCGAAAAAGGTCTGCGAGGCCTTCCTGGCGGGCGGCGGCCAGGGGCGGACCAACGGCCTGCTGATTCCCCGCGGCGATCTGGCGAGCTGTTCCACCGCCCTTGAGCTGGCGGGAATCGGGCCGGTGACCGCCTCGGCGCCGGAGTATGTCTTTTCGCCGGACTGCCTCCCCCACGACTCGCTGAAGGCGCGGCTGAGTAAAAAGTGACTGAAGCGTCAAAAAGAGGGATTTATTGACCCTCGCGTCCACTAAATACCCCCTTTTGGGGCTATTTTTCGAGATTTATTGCGCGATCCTGGCCTTTGCATCGTTGACACAGGCAGGGATTTGCCGTCTTTTTGACTGGTGAGACAGAGGGGCCGCCAAGAGCATCTCGTCTCCGGCGTTTCGGGGAGGAAACGCCCGCTTGGATCGAGTGATCGAGGAAATGTCGAGCCCGCCGCGAATATCCCCCGCAGCGGGCTCGACGCCTTTTGAGCGATAGAGTCAGAAAATTGACCATCGCGTCAAAATGAAAGGCGGGTCCTGATGGACCCGCCTTTTTTGGTTTAGTCCCCGGCCGTGAAGCCGGGGAGGTTTTCGATCACCAGATGCGGACGCGGTCCTCGGGGGCCACGTACATCTTGTCGCCCGGCTTGACGTCGAAGGCCTCGTACCAGGCGTCCACGTTGCGCAGCGTGCCGACCACGCGGTAGTAGGCCGGGCTGTGCGGATCGCTGGCCAATTGCTGGCGCAGGGCGTCATCGCGAACCTTGCTGCGCCAGGCCTGGCCGAAAGCCAGGAAGAAGCGTTGGTCGCCGGTCAGGCCGTCGATCACCGGGGCCGGCTTGCCGCCGAGACTGGCGTGGTAGGCGTCGTAGGCGATGAGGATGCCGGCCAGGTCGCCGATGTTTTCCCCAAGCGTCAGTTCGCCGTTGATGTAGGCGCCGGGCAGGGGTTCGAAGGCCGAATAGACGCCGGCCAGGGCCTTGGTCTGGGCATCGAACTTCTCACGGTCGATCGGCTGCCACCAGTTGGACAGCGACCCGTCGGCGGCGAACTGGCTGCCCTGGTCGTCGTAGCCATGGCTGATCTCATGGCCGATGACCGCCCCGATGGCGCCGTAGTTGACGGCCGGATCCGCCTCCGGATCGAAGAACGGCGGCTGCAGGATGGCGGCCGGGAAGACGATCTCGTTGAGCTGCGGGTTGTAGTAGGCGTTCACCGTCTGCGGGAACATGCCCCATTCCATGCGGTCCACCGGCTTGTGCAGCCGGCCGACCTGGTAGTTCCACTCGAAGGCGCCGGCGCGTTCGATGTTGCCGTACAGGTCGTCGGCCTTGATGGTCAGGGCGCCGTAGTCACGCCACTGGTCCGGATAGCCGACCTTAACGGTGAAGGCGGCGGCCTTGGCCAGGGCCTTGGCCTTGGTCTCGGCGCTCATCCAGGTCAGGTTCTGGATGCGGGCCTTCATGGCGACCTGCAGATTGCCGACCAGGGCCTGCATCTTGGCCTTGGACTCCGGCGGGAAGTAGGCCTCGACATAGAGCCTGCCGACCGCTTCGCCGAGCGTATTCCCGGTCAGGCCGACGCCGCGCTTCCAGCGGGCCCGCTGCTCGGGCTGGCCGGACAGGGTCTTGGTGCGGAAGGCGAAGTTGGCGTCGACGAAGGCCTTGGAGAGGTAGGGGCTGGCCTGGTCGGCGATATGGAAGGCTTCCCACGCCTGCAGGGTCTCGATCGGGGTCGCCCGGTAGAGGGCGGCGATCTTCGGGAAGGCGCTCTTTTCGCCGACGATGACGCTCTGCTCGGCGCCCAGGCCGGCGGCTGTCAGATAGCCCTTCCAGTTGAACTCGGGCGCCAGATTGGTCAGTTCGGCGACGGTCATCGGGTTGACCGAGGCGACCGGATCGCGCTGCTGAACCTTGGACCAGCTGGCTTCAGCGATCTTGGTCTCGAAGGCGACGATGGCGTCGGCGTTGGCCTGCGGATTGGCCCAGCCGGCCAGGGTCAGCATCTGCGCCACATAGGCGCGGTAGGCGGCCTTCTTGTCGGCGAACTGGTCCGTCAGATAATAGTCGCGGTCGGGCAGGCCCAGGCCCGCCTGGCCGAGATAGACAGCGTATTTGGTCGGGTCGGCCGCCTCCGGACCGATGCCGACGCCGAACACGCTGTTGCCGAACCTGCCTTGCGAGCCGCCCATCAGGATCGCCAGGGTGTCGTGGGTCTTGGCGGCCTTGACCCTGGCCAGGTCGCCGCTCAGCGGCTTGGCGCCAAGGGTCTCAAGACGGCCCTCGTCCATGAAGCTGTTGTAGAGGTCGCCGATCTGCTGCGCTTCGCCCTTGGCGTTGGGGGTCTTGGCGGCGGTTTCGATGATGGCGCGGCTACGGGCGTCGGACAGCTCGCGCAGCTTGCTCGACGCGCCCCAGGAGGCCCGGTCCGGCGGGATCACCGCCTGGTCCATATAGCGGCCATTGGCATAGCGGAAGAAGTCGTCGCCGGGCTTCACCGAAGGGTCCTGACCCGAAAGGTCGAAGCCCCAGGTTCCCATGCGTGGAGCCTTGGCGAGGTCGGCTGGGGTTGCGGCGGCGGGAGCCGAGGCGGCGGGTGGCGCGTCGGCGGCGATGGCGACAGCGCTGTAGGCGGCGACCGAAAGGGCCGCGACGGCGCAGGCCGAAAGCAGGGTGCGTTTCATGTGAGGGGGATCTCAGGGTTTCAAGATGGCGCGGACCATGCACCCCCCGGCCAAGCCCTGTCCGTTAAATATGTGTCATGATTTCAATCCTCCCCCAGCCTTTGGCTGGAGGAGGATTTTTCACGCCGCCACGCCCAGGGCCGCCAGGGCCTCGGCGCGGACGGTCTTGTAGTCGACCTTGCCGTTGGGGGCGCGGACCACGGGGGCCAGGACCAGTTCGCGCGGCGCCTTGTAGTCGGCCAGGCGGCCTTTCACATGGGCGGCGAGGTCGGCCAGGGTCGGCCGGGCGCCGCCGCGCGGATCGACCACGGCGCAGATCCGCTCGCCGAACCGCGGATCGGGGATGCCGACCACGACGGCGTCACGGACGTCGGCGTGGGTTTTCAGCGCCTCTTCCACCTCTTCCGGGAAGACCTTCTCGCCGCCGGTGTTGATCACCTGAGAGCCGCGGCCAAGCAGCTTCATCGTGCCGTCGGCGTTCACCTCGGCGAAGTCGCCGGGCAGGGACCACCGGCGGTCCTCGAACATCTTGAAGGTCTTGGCGCTCTTTTCCGGGTCCTTGTAGTAGCCGGTGGGAATGAAGCCGCCGACGGCGACCATGCCCTTTTCGCCGGAGCCGGGCTCGACCCGGCGGCCGTCCTCGGTGAAGACGGCGGCGTTGGGGCCGACCAGAAACTGGGCGGTGCCGGCCTCCATGCCGCGCACCGACTGCGAGCCGCCCAGGCCGACGGCCTCGGAGGAACCCAGCGAATCGAAGATCACGCAGCCTTCCGGCAGGTGTTTGAGCAGGCCTTCCTTGTTGTCATGACCCCAGACGGTGCCGGACGAGCCCAGGCGGACGATGCTGGACAGGTCCCAGCGGCCGGGGTTGGCGTCCAGGGCCTCCAGCATCGGGGCGGCGAAGGCCATGCCGACGATGGAGATGCTGCTGGCGTGCAGCCGTTCGGCCTCGTCCCACAGCTCGATGGCGCTGAACCGGCGCGACGGCAGGGAGGCGACCGCGCCGCCCACGGTCATGGCCCCGAAACTGCCGAACTGGGCCGTGCCATGCATCAGCGGGCACGCGACGATCAGCACGCTGGGCGCGGGCAGGTCGATGTCGCCCGCCTTGCCGGTGAGGACGCGCAAGCCCGCCTCGGCCGGGGTTTCAAGCGCCGGGATGCCGGCGACGAGGTTGCCGCCCGCCCCAAGCACCTGGAACAGGTCGTCCTGGCGCCACATGACGCCCTTGGGCATGCCGGTGGTGCCGCCGGTATAGAGCAGCAGCAGGTCGTCGCCGGAGCGGCCCCAGGGGGCGACGAACCGATCGGCGCCGGCGCTGACGATGCTTTCGTACTCCGTCGCCCAGTCGGGAACCGGGCCGTCTTCGTCGGAAACGGCGATCCAGGCCTTCACCTTGGGAAGGCGATCCTTGATGGCCGCCAGCTTCGGCGCGAAGCCCGCATGGAAGATCACCGCCTCGGTGTCGGCGTTGTCGAACAGATAGAACAGCTCTTCCGGCTCGTAGCGGTAGTTGGTGTTGACCGGGGCAAGGCCCGCCTTGAAGGCGGCGAAGTAGCTCTCGAGATATTCCGGCGCGTTGTAGAGAAAGGCGGCGACCTTGGACTGCTGGCTCAGGCCGGCGGCGACCAGATGGGCGGCCAGGGCGTTGGCCCTGCGGTCGAACTGACCCCAGCTGATGACCCGCTCGCCCTGGATCTGGGCCGGGCGATCCGGTGCCGCCTTGGCGATCTCTTCCCAGACGTCCGCAAAGGTCCATCCCGCCATCGTCTCTCTCCCGTCAAACACTTGTTTTGCGCAAGTTAGCGACAGGGGGCCGCAGCCTGTCAACGCAAGGCGGCAAGAAGGTGTAAGAGAGAGGTCGAACTGTTCCAGGAGCCGCCCTCATGTCAGACCCCGACAAGTCAGACCCCGTCGACCCAACGGCCCTGGACGAAACCCCGATCCAGAAGGCCCTGCGCCTGAAGAAGGCCGCCATCGACGCCAAGCCGAAGGCGCCGCGCGGCGGCAGGTTCCAGCGCGAGCAGGCCCAGTCCCATTCCCCGACCGGCAAGTCGAAACCCTGGATGAGCCGCTGAGGGGGCCTGTCTACTGCTGACAGACTGCTGTCAGCAGGGTGGGCGCAGGTTGGTGTTCTTCAACAGGGAGCCACATCATGCTGCGCAAGTTCAACCCGCCGGGCGCGTCCCCACCGCCCTTCTACAGCCACGGCGCCGAGGTCAGTGGCGCGCCGAGAATGCTGTTCATCTCCGGCCAGGTCGGGGTCCGGACTGACGGATCGGTGGGCGAGGGGATCGCCGAACAGACGCAGATCGCCGTCGAGAACCTCCAGGCGGTGCTGAGCGAGGCCGGAATGGACGTCGGCGACATCGCCAAGCTTGGCATCTATCTGACCGACGAGGCGTCCATGGCCGGGTTCGCCTCCGCCGCCGTCCCCCTGCTGAGCACCCCGCCGGCCGCGACGACCTTGCTGATCGTCAAGGCCCTGGCCTCGCCCGGCCTGCTGATCGAGATCGAGGCGGTGGCGGTTCGATAGGGGCCTACGGCGCCGTGGCGCGCACCGGGACCTGGACCACCAGCGTCCCGGCCTTCTGGAACTTCAGGGTCAGGGGAAGCGTCTCGCCGACCTTCAACGGCGTCTTCAGGCCGATCAGCATCAGGTGGTAGCCGCCGGCGGCCAGGACCACGGGCTTGTCGGCGGCGAGATCGAGGCCGCCGGGATGAGAATGCATCATCGCCTTGCCGCCCATGACCATGGATTCGTGGATCTCGATGCGGCCGGCGACGGGGCTGGAGGCGCTGACCAGGTGGTCGGCGCGGCCGGTGCTGGTCAGGGTGGCGTAGACCACGCCATTGCCGCCGGCCGGCGCGGGACGGGACCAGGCGCCGGTGACCTGAACGGACGATGCGGCCCAGGCGGCGCCGGCGGTGAGAACCGTGGCGGCGGCGACGGCGACGATTTTCTGCAGCATTCTGGTTTCCCTCAAGGCGGCGGATGGGCTTGCGGCGCTTCATGCCAGCCCCGGACAGACTTCGCCCCTGTCAAAGTCGGCTGGTTTCGCCTTTTTTGCGGCCAACAGGGGCGGGCTGGGCTTTTATCGACCCTTGCGGGGTTTCATCAAGGGCGCCGGCGCCCGCATAATGGAGACAACAACAACAAGGAGATCGAATGGCGACGGAAGTTTCTCCCGGCGAATACAAGGATGTTGTCCTCTTCCTGGCCACCGCCGGGATCGTGGTTCCGCTGTTCCGTAGATGGAACATCAGCCCGATCCTCGGATTCCTCGGCGCGGGCGTCGTGCTGGGGCCGTTTGGTCTTGGCGCCCTGGCCGATAAGCTGCCCTGGCTGGCGGCGGTAACGGTCGATAATCCGGAGGATATTTCACAACTCGCCGAGTTCGGGGTCGTCTTCCTGCTGTTCATGATTGGTCTGGAGCTGAGCTGGGAGCGGTTGCGGCTGATGCGCCGGCTGGTCTTCGGCATGGGCGGGCTGCAGGTGCTGGCCTCCGGCGCCGCCATCGCCGGCGGGGCCATGCTGCTGGGTCAGCCGGCCGCCGCGGCCATCGCCATCGGGGCGGCCCTGGCGCTGTCGTCCACAGCCATCATCATGCCGCTGCTGGCCGAACGAAAGCGCCAGCATAGCCAGGCCGGCCGGGCGACCTTCGCCGTGCTGCTGTTCCAGGACCTGGCCGTGGCGCCGATCCTGATCACCCTGGCGGTGCTGGGCAAACGCGGGGAGGGGGCCTTCTCGGCGAAGGATCTGCTGGCCTTCGCCCCGGCCGCCCTGGGTTTGTTGGTGCTGGTGGTGGTCGGGCGGTTGGCCCTGCGGCCGATGCTGCGGTCGGTCGCCAAGGCCAAGAGCGAGGAGATGTTCATGGCCGCCAGCCTGCTGGTGGTCATCGGGGCCGGGCTGCTGGCCGCCCTGACCGGGCTATCGATGGCCCTGGGGGCCTTTGTCGCCGGTTTGCTGCTGGCCGAGACGGAGTACCGGCACGAGGTCGAGCGGACCATCGAGCCGTTCAAGGGGCTGCTGCTGGGACTGTTCTTTGTCTCCATTGGCATCGGTCTCGATCTGTCGCGGCTGGTCGCCGATCCGCTGCCGATCCTGGGCATGGCGGTCGGGCTGATGCTGCTCACCGGCACGGTGGTCTATGTCCTCGGCCTGCTCTTCGGCCTGAAGAGCAAGGCGGCCCTGGAGGCGGGGCTGCTGCTGTCGGCCGGGGGCGAGTTCGCCTTCGTCATCCTGAACAGCGCCATGGGGGCCAATGTCGTCTCAGCGGAGGTGGGTCAGACCATCCTGGTCGCCTCGACCCTGTCGATGTTCGCCATTCCCTTCCTTGGCGGGCTGGGGGCCAGGCTAGGCGGGCGGCCGGCGGCCAATCCCAACAACCTGTCGGTCGAGCCGGAACCGGCCGCCCGTCCGGAAGGTGGGCCAGAAGGTGCGACAGAGGCTGGCCAGGGGGGCGGGCGCGAAGTGGAACCGGCGGTGCTGGTTGTCGGATACGGACGGGTCGGTCGGCTGGTCGGCGAGATGCTCGGCCGGCACGACATTCCGTGGGTGGCGGTGGACCGGGATCCCCGCCTGGTGGAAACCGGCCGTCGCGGCGGCGCCCGGGTCTTCTTCGGCGACGCGGCCCGGCCGGAGTTCCTCAGGCTCTGCGGCCTTGAGACGGCCCGCGCCCTGGTCATCACCATGGACAGTCCCGAAGGGGCCGAGGCGGTGGTCGCCACCGCCCGCGAGATGAAGCCTGGCCTGACCATCGTCGCCCGGGCCCGAGACGCCAGGCACGCCAAGCGCCTGTACGAACTGGGCGCCACCGACGCCGTGCCGGAGACCATCGAGGCCTCGCTGCAACTTTCAGAAGCGGCTCTCGTCGACATCGGCATACCGATGGGCCTGGTGATCGCCTCGATTCATGAGCGGCGCGATGAGTTTCGCAAGGAACTCAATCGCCCTGAAGCGCTTGGAGGAAGGCGGAGTCGATTGCACGATGCCGGAAGAAGCCGTCGGCATGCGCAACCCGCGGGTGATTAATTCACCCGAAACGGGCCTGCGTCAGAAAAATGAGGCCTTGTGTGGCCTCGCGGGCACTTTTCGCGCGGCCGCGCATTGCTATAAGTGGGAGCGAGGCGGCCTAACGTCGCATCGCGGGCAAGAGAGGGCTCTTTCTGATGAAACTCAAGCTTCTGGCGGGTGCGGCTGCTGCCGCGACGCTCGTGGCGTCGGGCGCTTCGGCGCAAGACTCCGGTTGGTACGGCGCTATCGACCTCGGCTATCACTGGAGCGACAACACCACGCTCTCCACCGCCTTCGGCGACGTTTCGGTTGACCAGGATGACACCTGGATCGGCGCGGCTCGCCTCGGCTACCGGATCTCGCCGAACTGGCGCGTCGAACTCGAGGGAGCCTACCGTCCCGGGGACATCCCCGACGGCGCGTTCCTGCCCGATGGCGGCAACCTGGAAGTCTTCTCCCTGATGGGCAACGTCATCGTTGACTTCATCCCGGGCGGCGACTTGACCCCCTTCATCGGCCTCGGCGCCGGTGTGGCCGCGGCCCAGGCCGATTCGGCCAACGCGGGATCGGGCTTCGTGATCGACGACTCCGACGCGACCTGGGCCTACCAGCTCATCGCCGGCGTCAGCGCCAAGGCCACTGACCGCCTGAACGTCGATCTGACCTACCGCTACTTCCAGACCGGCGATTTCAAGATCGAAAACTCGGGCTTCATCGGCAATGTGGAAGGTGACTACAACGACCAGTCGGTGACTGTCGGCCTGCGCTACAGCTTCGCCTC
>JBIIAX010000036.1:0-26890 GCA_044239675.1 Caulobacter sp. | reverse complement strand
GACTGGTCGCAGGCGGGCGATGAACTGGCCGCCGAGATCGCCGCCTACTGCCGCGCCAACCTCAGCCATGTGAAGAGCCCGCGGGTCATCGACTTCATGGAAGAACTGCCCCGCCACGCCACCGGCAAGCTTTACAAGCGGCTGATCCGTGACAGCTATTGGGGCAAGGCCGACAGCAAGATCGTCTAGGCGTCCGGCGGCAAAGCCCGCCGCCGACCGCTTGAGGCGGCGGGCGTGGCGTGGCATGTCGGCGAACAACTGTTTGCAGGACAAGCGAAGGGACACGCCATGAAGGAAGTCGACTACAAGGACCTGGCCACATTGGTCGGTCAGGAAATCGGGGTCAGCGACTGGGTCGAGATCACCCAGGAACGCGTCAACCAGTTCGCCGAGGCGACCGGCGACCACCAGTGGATCCACGTCGACGTCGAGCGGGCCACCCGCGAAATCGGCGGCCCGATCGCCCACGGCTACCTGACCCTGTCGCTGATCCCCTTCCTCGGCGCCGGCCTGTTGAAGGTCAACGGCGTGACCCGCGGCATCAACTACGGCTCCGACAAGGTCCGCTTCACCAACATGGTCCGCGTCGGCAAGCGCGTCCGCATGCGCCAGAAGCTGCTGGCCGCCGAAGCCAAGTCGGGCGGCATGCAGATGAAGAACGAATGCACCATCGAGATCGAAGGCGAGGAACGCCCCGCCTGCGTCGCCGAGACCATTTCGGTCGTCTACGGCTAGAGCCGGACCGGAGGCTCCGCTGGCCAAGCGGAGCCTCCCCTTTCCGCCTCCCCGCCGAGGCGATGAAATCCCCATAGTGTCGCGAGTTCGCCGCCGAGCACGGTGATCCGCGGGATTTCCCAAGATATTCAGCCGGTTGATCCGAAACCCACCTGGGGATCGTATGGCTCCCGTCTGGGGATCGCATGGAGATCGGCCCCTTTCCGTCCGGGGATCGTATGGGGATCGTCTGGTGACCAAATGGGGGTTTGAGGCGGGCGCGGGGACCATCATCGGGATCGGCCTATCGAAGCGGGACGGCCATTATCGCACGGCTGCTGGCCGGCAAGCCTTGCCATCTCCCCTGCCCGATGTGAGGCTGAGAACATCGTTCGCCAAAAGGTTCAGGAGCGCCGTTCATGCCCACCGTCACCGGCGGCTCCGGCCCGGACTTCATCCACACCGCCGGCGACGGCCTGATCCCCCCGGACGGCTACACCGACGTCACCGGCGTCTCCGACAGCGGAACCACTATCGTCGCGGGGGATGGGGATGACATCGTCTATGGCGGGGCAGGTCGCGACATCATAACCGGAGGCCAAGGCGCCGACGCGCTCTACGGCGGCGGCGGCTACGATACGTTTGTTTTCAACTCGGCAGCCGAGATCGGTCTCGGCGAGATCGTCGACGGCGGGTTTGATGGAGGAGGCATTCTCCTGAAAATAGATGCGGGCGATGTGAATTTTTCCGAAATTGTAATGGAGAACATCACTGGAATCAGTATTTCTCACGGCTCTGCATTCTCGGGAGTATCTCTAGCACTTTCGGCCGATCAATTTAATAGCCTAACTAGTATTCAGGGGTCCTACACCGATACCATCGTCATCGAGGACGGGATTTCAGTCGTTACTTACACGACTTTGAGAAACATTGAACAAATTCAACTGTCTTCCAGCGACGATCAATTTCAACTCCGGAACGCGAACTTTCGAGACGGCACGGAGAATTTCACCGTCAAAGGCGGAAGTGGCAACGACGACATCCTCCTGCTGGTCCACCAAAAGGACCAACCCAATACCCTCTACGGAGAGCAGGGCGACGACACCCTCTCGATCAATGAGGGCATCGCCTACCTGGACGGGGGCAAGGGCGCCGACCGTCTGGAGGGCGGCAAGCGGGCCGACACCCTGATCGGCGGCAAGGGCCAGGATCTGCTCAACGGCGGGGCCGGGGGCGATCTCCTGACCGGCGGCGCGGACGCCGACACCTTCCTGCTGGCCAAGCTGAAGTACAGCGGCCCCAAGGTCTCCGCCCGCGACACCATCACCGACTTCAACCAGGCGGAAGGAGACCGCGTCGACCTCTCCCGCATCGACGCCGACGCCGCCCTGGCCGGCGACCAGGCCTTCCATCTCGGCGGCGGGGCCTTCACCGGAACTGCCGGCGAACTGATCCAGACCGCCGAAGCCGGCGGCACCCTGCTGAGCGGCGACATCAACGGCGACGGAACCGCCGACTTCGCTATCCTGTTCGCCACCCCCGTCACCCTGACCAGCGACGACTTCTGGTTCTAGGGTCGGGGACGCGTCGTTCGCTTAGCGCGAAGGGCCGGTCCGGGGGCGGCGGCGGCCGACGGCTGGCAGAAGCGGCTTGCTCCCACCTCCCAACTCCGCTCATCCCGGCGGAGGCCCATAAGCGCTAGTTAAGTGGAAGCGCGCCGCTCCCTCACTTCCGATCACCCCGGCGCCGGCCGGGGCCCAGGATCATCCACGGGCCAGAGGGGTGGCAGCGCTGATCAGCGCCATTTTTTCTGCTGACGGGGATGACTCTGGGCCCCGGCCTGCGCCGGGGTGATCGGTTGGTGGGGTACAAGCCCGTAAACCTAGCGCCTATGGGCCTCGCCGGGATGAGCGGTTGGGTGGACCTGATCCTCGCCGCAGGCAGCCGCTAAGCCGCCTTCTGTAACACCAGCGGCGGAGGGCGGATGACGAAGCTGTAGTCGCCGTCGAAGGGGGTGGCGTGCCAGTGGTCGCCGCGGGCGCGCGCCTCTTCCGAGACGAACCTTACATGGGCATGGGTGTGGGCGACCAAGCGCCGGGCGCCGGGCGTGGCGGCGACCAGGGGCTCGATGCGCGGATTGACCATGGAGAGGCGCACCCGGGCCACGCCCAGGTCGCGGGCCGAGCGGTTGAGGCTGCGGACCAGGGCCGGAATGGCGCGGTCCTCATGTTCACGCAGGGCGATCAGGTCGATGATCTCCAGCGCCGGCTGGTCGATCTCCGTCTGTTTGGCGAAGAAGGCCAGCAGGTATCCCACCGGCTCCCCGTCCGCCTCATAGGTCAGCAGGATGGGCGCGCGGGTCTGGTCCGGGTCGGCGCAGCGCCAGGCCAGGGCCGCCTGGTCCCGCACCGCCAGCAGCCGGCCCTCGGCGGTCAGCCGGCTCCACAGCCGGTCGAAGCGGGCGTCGATATCGGTCGGCGCCAGCGAGGCGACGTTCGGTTCCAGCCGCCGCACCGGCGCGGTCCAGATCCGCGGGCTGTTGAACCGCTCGCCGGCGTCGCGCACCCCTTCGAACCCCTGCGTCTGGCTGAGCCGCCACAGCACCCGCTCGGTCAGCACCGCCAGGGGCGCGATCCGCCAGGCGTACTTCACCTGGGACAGCTCCTCCGGCCAGGCGTTCATGCCGTAGTGACGGTAGTGGCCCGCCGACAGCGCGTTGGCGTTGAAGGTATAGAGGGCGAAATCCGAGGGCTGGGTGCTGAACCGCTTCAACAGGCCCCGGCTGGCGCCCTTGGCCTCTGGGCGGACCAGCAAACTGTGCCCCGTGGCGCTGGAAAACCGCTCGCCCTCGAACTCGAAGTCCTGGACGAAATTGCTGACCGAGGCGACGACCTCGCCGTCCCGTTCGCAAACCCAGCCGGGGGATCCCTTGGCGCTGGCGCCGCCGGGCCCTTCCATCAGCCAGGCCCAGCCGGCCTGGGAGCGCGTCGGCCACCAGGCCCATTCGGTCAGGGCGCCGACGGCGGGACCGTCGGCCAGGGTGAACTCTCTCAAGCGGAACGCCGCCATGGAACCTGTCCCGTTATGAACCCAACACCTATGGGTTGAGCAACTTCGATGCCTCAACGGCCGTTGACGCCGGTGAATGAGACTGGCGCAAACCGGTAAACAACTCGGCGGCAGGATCGGGGTTTTTGGCGGCAGATGATTTGACCCGGATGATTTCGCCAGCCGCGCCGGCGCCGATTGACCGCAACCCCGACCCCGCACAAGTTGGCGTCCTGCCGCATGTTGCGGCGTTCAAGCCGGGGTCGTCGATGAACAGACGCGAAATCCTGGCGGCCTCGGCCGCCGCCGCTCTTCTTCCAGGTCAGGTGATGTCCGCAACGTCCAAAGCTCCCGTTCCCAAGCCTCCGGTCGTCAAGAAGGACCCCAAGCGGATCGAACAGCTGGGCCGGGTGCGCACCGACGACTACGCCTGGATGAAGGACGACAACTGGCAGAACGTGCTGCGCGACCCCAGCCTGATCAAGGCTGACGTCAAGGCGCACCTGGTCGAGGAGAACGCCTACACCAAGGCCATGCTGGCCCCGACCGAGGCGCTGCAGGCGACGATGTTCGCGGAGATGAAGGGGCGGGTGAAGGAGGCGGACAGTTCCGTGCCGGCGCCGGACGGCCTCTATCTCTACTACAGCGAATATGTGACCGGGGCCCAGCACCCCCGGTACATGCGGCTGGCCCGGGCCGGGACCTTCATGGTCGATGGCCAGCCGATGACCGTGGCCTTTCGCGCGCCGCCGGAGCCGCAGCTGCTGCTGGACTCCGACGCCCTGGCCAAGGGCAAGGCCTATTCGGAAGTGGGCGCCGCCGAGCACAGCCCCGACCACAAGCTGTTCGCCTATGCCGAGGACGCGCAAGGGTCGGAATTCTACAAGATCTACGTCAAGGATCTGGCCAGCGGCGAGCTGCTCGGCAAGCCGGTGGAGAGCGCCTATGGCGACCTCGCCTTTTCGGCCGACAGCCAATATCTGTTCTGGACCCATCGCGACGAAAACGGCCGGCCCGACAAGGTCTACCGACGGCCGGCGCGCGGCGGCGAGGATGTGCTGGTCTACGAGGAGAAGGACGATGGCTTCTTCATGGGGGTCGGCAAAACCGCCTCCGACGCCTTCATCACCATCAATTGCGGCAACCAGGAAACCAGTGAAATCCTGCTGATCCCGGCGGCGACGCCGACCGCCGATCCGGTGGTGTTCAGCCCCCGCAAGGAAGGCGTGCTGTACGACATCGAGCATTGGGACGGCGGTTTTGTCATCCGCACCAACGCCGGCGGGGCGGTCGATTTCAAGATCTGCACCACCGACCTGGACAAGACCGGGGCCGACCACTGGAAGGACTGGATCGCCCACAAGCCGGGCCGGTTCATCGTCGGCATCGGCGCCTTCAAGGACCATCTGGTCCGGCTGGAGCGGGTCAACGCCAACAACGCCATCGTCATCACCGCCCGGGCCGACAAAGCCGAGCACCCGATCGCGGTGGACGAGCCGGCCTATGTGCTGGGCATCGAGGGCGGCTACGAGTTCGACACCCCGGTGCTGCGCTACACCTACACCTCGCCGACGACGCCCAAGTCCTGGTTCGACTACGACATGGCGGCGCGGACCCGCACCCTGCGCAAGACCCAGGAAATCCCCTCCGGCCACGACCCGTCCAAGTATGTGGCCCAGCGCCTGTACGCCAAGGCCTCGGACGGGGCCGAGGTGCCGATCACCGTGCTGATGCTCAAAGGGACCAAGCTGGACGGATCGGCGCCGCTGCTGGTCTATGGCTACGGTTCCTATGGCATTCCGCAGGAGCCGGGCTTCTCGATCCGCAATCTGAGCCTGGTCGACCGGGGCTGGATCTGGGCGATCACCCATATCCGGGGCGGGTCGGACAAGGGCTGGGGCTGGTTCCAGGACGGGCGCAAGTTCACCAAGAAGAACACCTTCACCGACTTCATCGCCTGCACCGAACACCTGCAGAAGGCGGGCTACGGCAAGCCGGCGAAGACCGTGGCCTATGGCGGATCGGCCGGCGGCTTGCTGGTCGGGGCGGTGACCAACATGCGGCCGGACCTCTATGCCGGGGTGATCGCCGCAGTGCCGTTCGTCGATGTGATCAACACCATGAGCGACACCTCCCTGCCGCTGACGCCGCCGGAGTGGCCCGAATGGGGCAATCCGATCGAGGACCCCAAGGCCTACGACTACATGATGAGCTACAGCCCCTACGACAATGTGGGCAGGAAGGCCTATCCGGCGGTGATCGCCACGGGCGGCCTGTCCGACGGGCGGGTGACCTATTGGGAGCCGGAGAAGTGGGCGGTGAAGCTGCGGGAGAACACCACCAGCGGCAATCCGATCCTGCTGAAGATCAACATGGACGCCGGCCACGGCGGGGCCTCCGGCCGGTTCGATTTCCTGAAGGAAATCGCCCTGGACTACGCCTTCGCCGTCTGGGCGGTGGAGAAGGGCTGGACCAAGGCTTGAGCGACCTATCCTCCCCCGTGGCGAAGCGTACGGGGGAGGGGGACCGCCCCGCAGGGGTGGTGGAGGGGGGGCGAGTGACGGAGTGTTGACGGTGGGGTTTCGAAGACTGCGATCTGAGGTGGCCTTGGCAGGCCGGCGCACGGCCCTCGCCCCCTCCACCGCCGCCTTTGGCGGCGGTCCCCCTCCCCCGTACGCGCTGCGCGCTACGGATGAGGATGAAGCGGCATGATCGTTCGTGACGCGACGCCGCAGGATGCGCCGGCCCTCGCCGCCATCTATGGCGACTCCTGCCTGCACGGTTTCGGCACCTTCGAGGAGGAACCGCCGGAGCCGGCGGAGATGGCGCGGCGGTTGGCCGAGGTGCGGGACATGGGCCTGCCCTATCTGGTCGCCGAAATGGGCGGGGCGGTGGTGGGCCTCTGCTACGCCAAGCCATTCCGGCCGCGATCGGCCTATCGTTTCACGGTCGAGGACAGCGTCTATGTGGCGCCCTCTGCCAAGGGATCGGGCGTCGGCCGGGCCATGCTGGCCGAGCTGATCGCCCGCTGCGAGGCGCTGGGCCTGCGGCAGATGACGGCGGTGATAGGCGACAGCGAGAACGCCGGCTCCATCGGCCTGCACGCGGCCCTGGGGTTCGAGCCGTCGGGGGTGTTCAAGGCCGTCGGCCACAAGCTGGGCCGCTGGGTCGACATCGTCTTCATGCAGCGGGCGCTGAACGGGGGTGACGCGACACCGCCCTCCGGGACGGGGCAGCGGTTGCGGGAGTTCTAGTTGGCCTTGAGGCCTTGGTCGGAGGAGCCTATCTGTCGGGGATGAGCGGACTGCGGCCCTTCCTGCTGATCCTGATGGCGAGCCTGTTCGCCTTCAGCGGCATGGCGCGCGCCGCACCGCTGCAGGCCTCGGCCGCGGCGCCGCCGTGCCACGAGGCGCCCGCGCAGCCAGCCGGTCATCACGACACTTCCCATCAAGGCGGGTCCAAGGCCACCCTGGCGGTCAGCTGCTGCATCGCCTGTATCGCCGCGCCCCAGGCCCTGCCCCAGCCGGTCGGCGCAGGCCTCGCTCCGGCCCGGGCCTCCTACGAGACCGCCGCCACAGACCTGCGCAGCCGCCTCCTGCCCCCGGAACCCCGCCCTCCCCGCGCCTGATCCGAATACGCCGTCTCGCCGCGTCCAGCGCGCGGTGCCATGCTGTTTTTTCAGATCAAGGAGGGGTCCGATGACCTTTCACACCAGACGCGCCCTGATGGGCGCGGCCAGTCTGTTGGCCGTCACCGCTTTCGCCTGCTCCGCCGCCGCCCAGGACATGGGCGCAATGGCGATGCCGCCTGCCCCGGCGACCGAAACGCCAGACCCGCACGCCGGGCACGACATGTCCGCCATGTCGCCGGAAGACTCGATGGACGCCATGCCGGGCATGACCAGCGCGTTGGGCCCCTGGTCCATGGCCAGGGACGCCGGCGGGACCGCCTGGCAGCCGGAAACGGCCGGCCACGGCGGTGTCCACAGCCAGGTCGGCGACTGGATGGTGATGAGCCATGCCCAGTTGAACCTGGTCTACGCGAATCAGGACGGGCCGCGCGGCGACTCCAAGGCCTTCCTGGCCGGGATGGTGATGACCATGGCCCAGCGTGAGTGGGGCCAGAGCAGGCTGCAGGTCCGGGCGATGCTCAGCCCCGACCCGTTCATGGGCAAGTCGGGCTATCCCCTGCTGCTGGCCGCCGGCGAGACGGCCAACGGGACCGATCCGCTGGTCGACCGCCAGCATCCGCACGATCTCTTCATGGAGCTGTCGGCCAGCTATGCCTACAGCTTCGGCAAGGACCAGAGCCTGTTTGTCTATGCCGGACTGCCGGGGGAGCCGGCGTTCGGGCCGCCGGCCTTCATGCACCGCAAGGCGGCCTCCGACAGTCCCGAGGCGCCGATCAGCCATCACTGGATGGATTCGACCCACATCACCTTCGGCGTTGTCACGGCGGGCTATGCGGCCGGGCCGTTCAAGCTCGAGGCCTCCGCCTTCCGGGGACGCGAGCCGGACCAGAACCGATTCGATATCGAGACGGGAGCCTTGGATTCGGCATCGCTGCGCTTCAGCTACAATCCCGGCCCCGACTGGGCCCTGCAGGCCAGCTGGGCCAGCATCACCAGCCCGGAAGCCCTGGAGCCGGACGACGACGAGCGGCGGCTGTCGTTGAGCGCCCTCTATTCCCACTATTTCGGCGGCGTGCGGGTCAATGGGACGGCCGCCTGGGCCCGCAAGGACAAGGTTCCGGGCGACACCTCCCAGGCCTGGCTGCTGGAGGCGTCGGTGGAGCCGAACGACCACTGGACGATCTTCGCCCGGGCCGAACAGGTGGATCAGGACGAGCTGACGATCGGCGCCCACCACGGGCCGCAATACACGGTCCGCAAGGCCTCCCTGGGGGCCATTTACGACTGGCGGCTGGGGGACAGCGTCAAGCTGGGCCTCGGGGCCCTGGTCAACGCCTATGACATTCCGGGGCCGCTCAGCGCCGCCTATGGCGACACCGGCGGCGGCATGGCCTTCATCCGCCTGAAGATCGAATAGGGACCGGGAGGCGCTTCGGAAACGAGCAAAGGCAGGTCGCCGCAAGCGGTCTGTCTTCGCGCCCCGGATGTCCGGGGGCCGTTGGCTGGGGAACTAGGACTCGAACCTAGAATGACGGTACCAAAAACCGCAGTGTTACCATTACACCATTCCCCAGCAGGAACAGCGAGGGCCTTCTGTCGGCCCGCGAGGTGGGGGGAGATAGCGCAGGCTCGCCGCCGATGCAACGGTGTGTTTCAACGGCTTGCGGCCCGCGAAGCGCTCCTCTATAAGCCCGCTCCTCAAGTCGGAGTGTGGCTCAGTCTGGTAGAGCACCGCGTTCGGGACGCGGGGGTCGCAGGTTCAAATCCTGCCACTCCGACCAATTTCCCCTTATCTGCGATTTTCCTCGCAAAACCCTCGGTTAGCCGGGTTTGTTGCCGCGTCTTCATTTGACCGCAACGCGCAACCCTCTAGCGTGCGGCCACGTCCTTTGGGGTTTTCGATGAAGCAGTTCCTTCTGACCGTCGCCGGCGTTTTCGTCGGCCTTGTGCTGTTCATGGTCGTTATTCCGGTCATCCTGATCGCGGGACTGGTCGGTTCGGCCGTGAAGAGCGCGGAAGGGCCGGTCACGCCTCCCGCCGCGGTGCTGGAACTGGACCTGCGCGGCGGCCTGTCCGACCAGGATTCGCAAAACCCCTTCGCCATCTTCAGCGGCAGCGGCCATTCGGTGATCGGCATCAGCCAGAAGCTCAAGCAGGCGGCGGCCGATTCGAAGGTCAAGGGTGTCTTCGTCCGCCTGCCCGAGGGCGGCATGGCGCCGGCGGCGGCCGATGAGCTGCGCCAGGCCTTCATCCGCTTCCGGGCCAGCGGCAAGCCGATGATCGCCCATAGCCAGGGCCTCTACCCCTCCGGCGCCGTCACCTCGACCTATATGCTGGCCGCAGCCACGGGCGACGTCTGGATGCAGCCGGGGGCCGCCTTCCAGGCGACCGGCATGGCCGTCGAGGACATCTTCTTCAAGCGCCTGTTCGACAAATACGGGGTCAACCCGCAGTTCGAGCAGCGCAAGGAGTACAAGAACGCGGTCAATCCCTATCTGCACGACGACTACACCCCGGCCCACAAGGAAGCCCAGCTGTCCTGGATGGGGTCCATCTACCGGACGGCCCTGGTCACCGCCGCGGCGGATCGAAAGATGACGCCGGAAGCCATGGCCGCCACCATCGAAGGCGGCCCCTGGTCGGCCGACCAGGCCCTGCAGAAGCGCCTGATCGACCGGGTCGGACAGGTGAAGGAAGCCTCCGACGCCCTGCTGTCCAAGGCCGGAAAAGGCGCCAAGCTGATCGATTTCGACGACTACTCCGGCAAGTCGGGCAAGCCCGGCAAGGGAGCCGCCACCAGCCAGACCGTCGCGGTGATCGGGGCCGAGGGCGCCATCATGACCGGCGACGGCGGCGGCAACGGTTTTGGCGACTCCAACGTCTCTTCCGACCTGGTGGCCAAGGCCCTGTATGAGGCGGCCGCCGACAAGACCGTCAAGGCGGTGGTCTTCCGGGTCTCCTCGCCCGGCGGCTCCGACACCGCCTCCGAACAGATCCTGGCTGGGGTGCGGGCGGTCAAGGCGGCCGGCAAGCCGGTGGTCGTCAGCATGGGGACCTATGCGGCCTCCGGCGGCTACTGGATCTCCTCCCAGGCCAGCAGCATCGTCGCCCAGCCCACCACCCTGACCGGCTCGATCGGCGTCTATGGCGGCAAGTTCGCCCTGGGCGACGCTCTGGGAAGGCTTGGCGTCGATGTGCGCGAGACCACGGTCGGTGGACCGTATTCGGACGCCTTCGGCATGCAGAAGGGCTTCACCGACCAGCAACGCGCCGCCTTTTCCGGCTGGATGGACACCATCTACGAGGGCTTCGTCGCCCGCGTCGCCGAGGGCCGCAAGATGAGCCCCGACAAGGTGCGCGAGCTGGCCAAGGGCCGCGTCTGGACCGGCGCCCAGGCCCGTCAGCTGGGCCTGGTGGACCGGCTGGGCGGCTTCTACGACGCCATCGACGAGGCGCGCAAACTGGCCGGCATCAAGGGCGAACCCAGGCTGAAGTTCATCGGCGGACCCAAGTCGCCGTTCGAAGCCCTGGAGCGGGCCTTCGGGGTGAGTTCGGACTCGGTCCGCACTCTGGCCGCCGCCGCCTGGATCTTTGGCGATCCCCGGGCCCAACAGGCCATGGACGCCATGGCCCAGGCCCGCCTGCGCGACCGCGGCGCCGCCGTCCTGGCCCCCAGCCCCAGCCTCGCCGGGACCCGTTAGGGGCTGGATCGAAGGCCGAAAGCGGGCGCTTCAGCCGTTGCTCCGGGTTTGCGCGCCTCGATACGCCCGCTGTCCGGGCCGCTCAGGATGACGAGGAGCTGAGACGCCACGCTGGGCGGCGGCAAGGCCGTACATCGCCCGGCCGCCCCCTACGCGTGATGGCAGTGCACCCCTGTTCTTGCGGACCCCCAGGCGGGCCGTCGGTCGGGCCGTCGGTCGGGCCTTCCGCGGCCGCCCAGCGGCAGGCGACGCGCACAGGCGTTGCGGGCTGCCGGCGACCCCAGGCGCCCGGACATCGCCAAGCCGACCAGCGGCCGCAGGACTGCGGATAGGCATAGCCGGCTGGTGGCGATGCAGCGGTCAGCGATGGCGGCGGAGCAGGCCAGGGTTTGTCTTGCATGACACGGGCCTGGAGCCCCCTTCAGGGCGAGGCGACTCAGGCCGCCTCTGCCGGATGTCAGGGCAGCGACCTAGTCTCAACCGACAGGCACAAAAAAATGCGGCGGGGTTTCCCCCGCCGCATTCGGTCTTCAATGGCGTTAGCCAGTGACTACCACTTCTTGCTGATGCTGATGAAGGCGCGACGGCCGACCATGTCGTAGAGGTTCAGAGCGGCGGTGCCGATCTTGAACTGGCCGGCGGACTGAGCCGGAGGCCGTTCATCGAACAGGTTCTGGATGCCGGCGGTCATCGTCCAGTCGTCCATACGCTTGCGGATGGACATGTCATGGTAGGACGTGAACTCCGCGTACTGCTTGTAGTAGGTGCAGTAGCTGTTGGCCGCTGCGCAGTTTGTGGAGTTGATGCCGTTCGGCAGGTCCGCGTAGCGCGAGTTCGGGAAGACATCGCCGCCGAAGAGCTCGGTATCCGAGGTCTTGCCGATCATGTCGATGCCGTAGAACACCGTCCAGTCGCCGCGGTCGAAGCGGAAGTTCAGCTGACCGGTGAAGTCGGGCTCGGTGGTCGAACCGTTGTAGTCGATCTCACCCGCGGTCGCCAGCAGGGAGGTCGTGTCCTGCAGCTGCCAGGTGAACTGGCTGTCGATGGTCAGGCGGCCGAAGTCGAACTCGTGACCGTAGCGGATGGTCAGGTCGAGGCCGCGGTTCCGCTGCTCGGCGACGTTGACGTAGGCGTCGTCGACGGTCAACAGATCGAAGCTGGTCGGATCCCGGGTGAACAGCGAGCAGAAGGCGCTGTTGCCGAAATCCGCAGGGTCCACGTCATAGCACTGGTTCAGGATGTTGGCCGCGCCGAACTGACGGACCTCGTCCTTAACGTGGAAGTCGAAGTAGTCGATGGCCACGGACAGGTCGATGAAGCCCGGGGTCCAGATCACGCCCAGGGTCCGGGCCAGAGCCGTTTCCGGACCGACGACGCCGGCGCCGCCGACGCTGAAGATGGCGACGCTGCTGCCGCCGATCTTGTCGTCCGGGATACCCTGCGAGGCGCAGTTGGCGGCGACGTTGCCGCTGACACCGGAGAGGCCGTAGCTGTAGCAGGGGTCAACCGAGGCCTGCCCAAGGTAGCCGGTCTGGGCGCCGAGGAACTGTTCGTACAGCGCCGGGGCGCGGAACGAAGTGCCTTGGGTCAGGCGGATCCGCCAGGCCGGGACGATCTGCCAGTTCAGGCCAGCCTTGTAGGTCTTGCTGGAGCCGTAGCTATCATAGTCGGAGTAACGGCCCGACAGGCTGAGGTCGAGGTTCTCGATGCCCGGGACGCCCTTGACCAGCGGCACGCTGAACTCGGCGAACAGTTCCTTGACGGTGTCGTCGCCCTTGGTCTGGCCGGCGCTGGAGAACAGAGCCATGTTGCGGTTGATCGCCTGTTCGCCGGGCTTGTCGTCGATTTTCTCGCCACGAACCTGGAAGCCGACGGCGGCGCCGACCGGACCGGCCGGAAGCTTGAACAGGTCGCCGGACAGCGAACCTTCAATGTAGGCGTGGTCGTAGGTGGTGGTGCTTTCTTCGCTGAAGAACAGGAAGTCGCGTTCGGCGGCGCTGAAGTTGCCGGCGAGGATACGCGGGTCAGCCCACGGAATGCCGCCGAGGGGGGCTTCGGGGCGCGGGCCGAGGTCAGCGCAGTCAAAGCCGGAGAAGTTGCCGCCCAGCGGGCTGTTGGTGCAGGTGGTCAGCGGGCTGTTGGTCGCCAGGAAACGGTCGAGATAGACCCGGTCGCCATTGTTGTAGGTGGCGTCGGACTTCGAGTACTGGCCGTAGATTTCCCAATCCCAGCCGCCCATGATCGGGATGGAGCCGCGCAGGCCGCCGACCAGGCGGTAGTAATCGACCTCCTGGTAGCTAGCCGACTTATAGGCGGTGACCGTCGTCACGTTCTGCCCAAAGGGGTTGTTCGGGTTGCTGGCCGGCAGAGCGTTGGGCGCGCCGAACAGGGTGTTGCGCTGAGCGAAGTTCTGGAAGATCTGGGCGACGCCGATCTGCTCGGATTCGCGGCGGTTGTAGAGGAACTCACCGAACACTTCGAGGTTCGGGGTGATGTCGAAGCCGCCGTTGGCCGACAGGGTGTAGCGCTTGACCGGGCTGAGGACGGTGGAGTTGTCGTACAGCGGGGTTTCGGTAGGAGCGTAGGGGTAGGTGGAGGGATAGCCAGCGCGGCTGAACCGCTGGAATCCAGCCGGCAGAGGCGCGCCGCCGGCGCCGATGTTGCCTTGGGCGGCCGTCGGATAGGTGATGCCCGGCTGCGTCGGGGTGATGTTCCCCCAGGTCGTCGTCGAGATGTAGTTGTTGGTGAGGTTGTAGCACTTGTAGTTGCCGTCGAGGCCGCGGTAGTCGATCCGCTTGCCGGTCAGCGGGTTGATCAGGTAGTCGGCGGCGCAGGCGGTGTCATCGCGATCGCCGCGGGCCAGGCCCTTCAGCTCATAGTAGTCGGCGCCGACGTTGACGTAGCCGCGGTCGAAGGTCTTACCCCAGGCGCCGTTGATCCGGTACTGCTCGCCGCCGCCCTCAAAGGACTGGTTGCCGTAGGCGTTGACTTCGATGCCGTCGAGGTTGGTCTTGGTGATGATGTTGACGACGCCGGCGATGGCGTCCGAACCGTAGATGGACGAGGCGCCGTCCTTCAGGATTTCGACGCGGTCGATCAGCGAGGACGGGATGACGTTCAGGTCGAAGGGACCGACGCGGCCGCTGACGCCGGCCGGACCGGCGCGACGGCCGTTCAGCAGAACCAGGGTGCGTTGCTCGCCAAGGCCGCGCAGCGAGATGCTGTTGCCGCCGGGACCGCCGCTGACGATGAAGCCGGTCAGCTGGTTGTTGGTCTGGAAGGAGCCGCTGGCCAGGGTCGACTGCTGCAGGATGTCGGTGGTGTCGACCAAGCCTTCGAGGCTGGACTGCTCCGACGTGATCACCTGGATCGGCGCGGGGCTGGAGAATTCGTTACGCTTGATGCGCGAGCCGGTGATGACCAGGGCGGAGACGTCGCCGTCCTCGTCTTCATCTTCGTCGGCTGCAGTGGCGGTCGTCGTAGCGGGCGCCGTGGACTGAGCCAGGGCGACGGTGGGAGCGACCAGAGCAGCGGCGGCGAGGCCGGCGATGACGGTCGTTCCGAGCAAAAACTTGCGATCCAGCATGGTGAGCACTTTCCCCAGTAGCCCGAATGATCCCCACGGCCGCAAAGGCGACCGTCCGCGGAACAAGGAGTTTCCGCGCGGTATCAACGACACTAGGCAGCTTGCACCGCCCCCACAACAATGATGACCGGATTGGGGCTATTCGTCATGGGGGCGTTACAATCTCGCCACAGTCTGACGCTGACGGACGCGCCATCGACACCATCGGCAAAGCCGCTGGAGGTCAAGAATGTCTTGGCCAGCATGGGTTTCCGGGTAGATTGCCTGCGGATCGTGCGCGCCTCGGCATTATCGAACGGGGATGGACGTAGCGCGGCAAGCTTTAGCTCCGGGCGAAAACGCTCAAATTTTCGAGGTTTCAACGTGAAAGTCAGTTTGAAGAATTGGAGGCGGGCGGCGGCGGCCGGCTTCTGCCTGGGGCTTCTTAGCTTGGGCGCGGCGGGCGCGCAGCCGGCCGGCAAGCCGCCCTCGGCTGAGGATTTCAGCCGCACGGCGGCGATCCGCAACGTTTCCGTCTCGCCGGACGGCAAACATATCGCCGGGGTCGTCTCGCCCGATGGCGTGACCAGCTATATCAGTGTGTGGGACGCCGCCAACCCCGGCAAGGCGCCGCTGAATGTTGGCTGCGGGGACCGCAACGACTGTATCGCCGTCGAGTTCGTCAAGAACGACCGCCTGGGAATCACCGTCCGCCAGATCCTGACGCGGGGATCATATCGCGACTACATCTTCCGCCTGATCGTCACCGACCTGGACGGCGGCAAGCAGATGACCGCTTCCGGAAGCCAGGACACCGGCAGCGGGCAAAACGCCCAGATCCTCGACACCCTGGCGAAGGATCCCAAGAATATCGTCATCATGGACTCGGAAGGGGCCTTCAAGCTCAACGTCTACACTGGGTCCCGAGCCAAAATCTATACTGCCTCGGATAAATTCTTTAGGGAACAGACCGACCTGAACGGCGAGATCCGCGCACGCCAGACTTTCGCCTATGAAGGTGGCCGTGGATACTTCGCTCAGTATATCCGCGATCCGAAGTCCAACAACTGGCAGGAACACTTCCGCTGGTTCGCGGCGGATCGGGAGGAGCGGGAGATCGTCGGTTTCACCGAGGATCCCAACATCGTCTACCTTGCCTCCAACCAGGGGACGGACAAGAAGGCGATCTATCTCTACGACGTCAGCGCCCGCAAGATTCTCGAGCCCGCCTTCCAGATCAAGCTGTTCGACGCAACGGGCGTGATCCAGTCGCAGGCGGCCAAGGACTACGGCCGCCTGCTTGGTTTCAGCTACAGTGGCGCGGGGCCAGAGGATTTCTGGACCGACGGCCAGATGGCGACCCTCTATAAGGGTCTTCGCAAGGCTATGGGGATCTCCACCACCACGATCAACTGGATCGACCCCGCCTCCGGCGACAAGGCCCGGTTCCCCGTCGCCACCGACGCGGACGTCCGGATCACCAGCTGGTCGGACGATTTCAAGGTCGCCATCGTCGTCAAGATCGGCGCCAAACAACCGGCCGAATATTATCTGCTAAGCGATCAAGGCAAGCTGACCCGCCTGGGCCAGTCCCGTCCCTGGTTCAACACCGCCATGCTCGGCGACAGCCAGTTGATCGAGTATCCGGCCCGCGACGGCCTGATGATCCCGGCCTTCCTGACCACCCCGAACAAGGCGGTCTATGGTCCCGGCCCCTACCCGACCATCGTCACACCCCATGGCGGGCCTTGGGCCCGCGACTACCTGGGCTGGGACTCGGCCGGCTGGACGCAGTATTTCGCCTCCCGCGGCTATGCCGTCCTGCAGCCTCAGTATCGCGGTTCGGATGGCTGGGGGCAAAAGCTGTGGCGCGCCGGCGACTCCGAATGGGGTCAGAAAATGCAGGACGACAAGGACGACGGGGTCAAATACCTGATCGCCCAGAAGATCGCCGCCCCGGACCGGGTGGCCATGCACGGCTACAGCTACGGCGGCTATGCCGCCATGGCGGCTTCTGTCCGGCCCAACGGCCTCTACCAATGCGCCGTAGCCGGCGCCGGCGTCGCCGAGTTGGACAAGTTCCGCGAACAGACCAACCAGGGCTGGCTGCAGGAATTCCAACGGCCGACGATCAACGGGCTGCAGCCGCTGGATCACGCCAATGAGGTCAGCATCCCGGTCTTCCTCTACCACGGGGACATCGACCGGACGGTGCCGCTCGAGCAGTCGCAGCGGTTCTACAATGCCCTTCAGCGGCAGGGGAAGCCGGCCAAGCTCTTGGTGTTGAAGGACATGGGCCACCAGTCCTCCAAATGGGAACCCGGCCAGATCGGCGAGGTGCTTCGCGCGATCGAGAGCTATCTGAAGACCGAATGCGGGCCCGGCGGTCTCTGACCCCCGGCCAGGCGTAGGCGAACTGGAGGAAGGGCGGGGAGCGATCTCCGCCCTTTTTCGTGGCCGACGCCTTCTGTCCGGATGTCAGTCCGCGGCTCGGCCCGCCGCCCGCAGGATCGCCCGCGCCGGGTCCAGCCCGTCTCCGTAGCGGCGCCAGAGATCTATGTTTCGGCCGTGCAGCGGCTCGCGCACCTGCACGGCCGAAGCGGTGGACACCGCTGCCTGGTTGTTGTGGAAATTCAGGCAGGCCGGATCCCAGTCCAGCCCGCAAAAGGTTAGCGCCGCGCGAATCACCCGCTCCGGCTCGGCGACCAGGGCTTCATAGTCGATCACCCGGTAGCGATCGGCCGGCAGCCGCGCTTCCCAAGCCTCACTGAGCGCCTCCATTCCGGCGATATAACGGGCGGTGTCCTCCAGGTCATGGCTGTAGCCGTGGAAGGGCGAGCCGACGTTGAAGAACTGCCGATAGTTGCCCAGCACTGCGTCCATCGGCGCCCGGCGCATCCGCAGGATCCGGGCATTGGGCAGGATGCGCGAGATCATCCCGGCCAGAATCAGGTTGAACGGCCGCTTGTCGATGAAACGGAGCGGGGCGCCGACCACGACAGCCGCCGCCTTCAGATAGGCCGCCCCCATTGACGCCGCCGGCCCATGGGCGGCGCGCATCACCACCTCGGCCGTCAGCGGCCCGCCACCGGGAACCCCGGCGACGCTCTGGGCCAGCAGCACCGCGGTCGGAAGCTCGCCCGCGGAAACCACCTGGGCATGGCTGGACAGGATTCTATCCAGCAGGGTAGTGCCCGATCGCGGCGGGCCGACGACGAAGATCGGAGCCTGTGAGGGGTCGCCCGCTCCTTTCGGCCCCATACCCCAGGCGGTCGGGGCCGCCTGAAACAGTGCAAGGTCGCGGGACAGGTCATAGCGGTGACGGGACCGATGCGCCGCCTTGGCGCCTGTCAGGGCGGCCAGAGCCAGGGCCTCCGCGCCCTGGGATTCCAAGGCCCGCGCCAGGGCATGGCCCGCCGCCAGGCCCGCCTCGCCCGGCGGGGCTTTGGCGGCGAGACGTTCCAGCGCCGCCATATCCGCGTCCGTCGGCCGCCAGTCCGGAAGACCCGACAGGGTGAACCAGGCCATGGCGTCATCCGGCGCAACGGCCAGCGCGCGAGTCAGGGCCTCCCTCGCCTCCTCGAAGGCGCCGACGTATTGGGCCCCCCAGGCCAGGTTCTTGAGGATGGCGGGATCACGCGGAGCGGCGGCAGCCGCCTGGCGAAACAGGTCCACGCCCAACTCATAGTCCCTGGCCCGGCAGAAGATATGACCCAGCCGGTCGAGCACCTTGGGCCCCGCCCCCGGCAGGGTTCTGGCCAGCTCGCCATCGCGGCGGGCGCCGGCCAGATCGCCCGCCGTCAATCGCTCCAGGGCAAGGCGCGAGCGCGACTCGGCATCCGCCGGCGCGGCGAGGACCGCCTGTTCGAAGGCCTGGATCGCCGCCCGGTGGTCTCGGCGGGCGCTGGCGGCCATGGCGACCTGTCGCCAATGCTGGGCGGAAGCGGACATCCGGCCTGTCTCCGGCGCCGGCCGCGCGTCGTCAAGCGGGTCGCCGAAGCGGCCTCCGACGGAAAGACCGATCCAGCGCAGCGCTCAAACGAAAGGCGGCGGGCCTTTTGGGCCCGCCGCCTCCGTAACTCACATCAAACTGGGTGACTTAGAAGTCCAGGTTGAAGCCCATGAAGACGTAACGACCGAAGGAGTCGTAGGTCTGCGGGTAGGTGTTGCCGTTGCCGGTGGTGCCGACACTGACCGACAGCGGCGGATCGTTGTCGAGGACGTTGTTGACGCCCAGACGGATCTTGGCCGTGTCGTTGATCTTCCACGACCCGAAGAGGTCGAAGTAGTTCTCGGGATCGAAGTGGTCGTCGATCCTGGCGGTGGAGCCGGTGTCGAGATCGACCTCGCCGATGTAGCGCCAGCTCGCCGACAGGTCGACGTCCCAGGGGGTGCTCCAGGTCAGGCGAGCGCGGTGACGCCATTCCGGTGACGGAACGCCGCAGGTCGCACCGAACTGCCCCTTGCAGTCGTAGGGGGAAAGGCCGTCACCCGGATCGGTGATCAGTTCGTCGAGATAGGTGCCGACGAGGTTGGCGCTGAGGCCGCCGAGGGAGCCGATATCGAAGCTGTAGTTGGCGTTGATATCGACACCCGAGGTTTCGAGACCGCCGATGTTGATGTTGAAGTCTTCAACGAAGCCGCCGTTGGTCCACAGGTTGCCCAGGGCGTTGCGGTTGATGCGGTCACAGGCCACGGCGATGTCGGAGCCGTAGCAGGCGTCCAGGGTGTTGGTCGGACCGAAGGTCGAGACCAGGTCGGTCACTTCGATGTTGAAGTAGTCGATCGACAGATTGAAGCCCGGGATGAAGGTCGGGGTCAGGACCACACCGATGGTGTAGGTCTTGGCCGTCTCCGGCTCCAGGTCCGGGTTGCCGCCGCCAAAGAAGTTGTACTGGCCGGCGGGGCTGTCGAGCGAAGCGGCGCCGTATTGGGCCGCAGACACGCCGGTCGCCAAGCACTGGGCCATGGTGGCGGCGCGACCGGCTGCGACCGCCGAAGCGCCGCAGGGATCTTCATCGATGTCGAACAGGCCAAGGCCCTGAGCCTGGAACAGTTCGATGATGTTCGCGGCGCGGACGGCCTTGGAGTAGCTGGCGCGGAAGCGGAAGTCATCCATCGGAGCCCAGTCGCCACCGATCTTGTAGGTATCGGTGTTGGAGCCCGAGCCGTAGTCCGAGAAGCGGTAGGCGGCTTCGATGGACAGCAGCTTGGCGCCCGGCAGGTCTTCGATCAGCGGCAGACGGGCTTCGGCGAACAGGTCATAGACCTGGGTGACGCCCTGAAGGCCGATGGTCGGCCCGCCCTGGCCGGCGAGGTCGCCGGTCGCGAAGGCCGTGTCAGTGGTCGATTCCAGCTCGTCACGACGATATTCGGCGCCGAACGCAACCTGCAGGCCGTTGGTGGCCGTCGGCAGCTTGACGCCATATTCGCCGAGGTCGCCGGCGACCGAACCGGTCACGACCTGCTGGATCGTGGCGGCGCGTTGCAGGCCGGGGACCTGCACATAGTCCAGGGCTTCCGGGGTGACGCCCCCGAGGCTGAAGATGTTGTAGGGCACGCAGTTGGGATCGGTGCCATCGACCACCGACCGGCAGGTCGGGGTGCCGCCAACGCTGACAACGTCCAGGGCCCGGGTGAGCCGCGTGACCGAGAAGTCGTTCAGGTAGGTCCGCGACAGCTGCACGCGGCTGTACTGGCCGGCCAGGTCATAGGACCAGGCGTCGGACAGCTGGCCACGAACGCCGAGCACGGCGCGGTAGGACTGGTAACGCAGGTCGTCCTGGCGACCGCCGCCTTCGACGTTCCGACGGCCGATGTAGAGGGGCGTCGAGGTGTCGGCGGCGATCATGCCGGCGGAACAGCCGATGGCCGACGACTGTTGAGCCGACAGCAGCGGGTTGCCGCAGTTGATGGTGCCGGTGTTGAAGAAGTCGCCCGACGGAGCGATCTGGGCCACCGTCGAATAGTCGGTGAACATCAGCTGGGTGAAGACCTCAGCCTTGTCGTTGACTTCGTAACGACCCACGGCGCCGAACGAGTAACGCTCGTCGGGGCGCTGGTAGTAGTTGATCGGGCCGAAGTTGTAGGCGTTCAGGGTCGTGCTGTAGGGCACGAATTCATTGCCACCGGCGCCGCCCACGGTGAAGGCGAAGTTGCTGAAATCGGTGAACTGGCCGGGGAAGGACGTACCAGAACCACCACAGGTGAAAGCCTTGGGGTCAATCAGCGGGTTGGGATTGCCGACGGTGCAGGCCGAGAAGTCGCGGTCCGCCTGCATGATGGCGTCGTTGTTGCGATAGGTGACATAGGCGGTGATGTTGCCCTTGTCGTCCGGCGAGCTGACGCCCATCAGCAGGGAGACTTCCTTGCCGTAGCCGTCGATGACGTTGTCGTCGGGCAGGGCGAACTGCGAGGGGTTGGTCGCGGCGCGGCCGGCGATGACCTTACGCAGCTTGCCGTAGCCGTCGTAGTCGTTGTTGTGCTGGTTGAAGCTGTACTGACCCGAGAGCGAAACGCCTTCGAAATCCTTCTTCATGATGAAGTTGACGACGCCGGCGATGGCGTCCGAACCGTAGACGGCGGAGGCGCCGCCGGTCAGGACTTCAACGCGCTCGACCAGGGCCGAGGGGATCTGGTTGAGGTCGGCGGCCGGATCGTTCGGCGAGCCGTAGGGCAGGCGGCGGCCATCGACCAGCACCAGGGTGCGGACGGAGCCGAGGCCCCGCAGGTTGACGGTGGCGGTGCCGGAGGAGCCGTTGGAGACGGTGGAGTTCTGCGCGGCGAAGGCCTGCGGCAGTTGGTTCACCAGATCCTCAACGCGGCTGACGCCCTGGGTGGTGATGTCTTCCGCAGTGACCTGGGTGACCGGGCTGGTGGTGACGAGGTTGGGCTGCGGGATGCGCGAGCCGGTGACGAAGACGGCGTCGACGTCGGTGCCGTCTTCCTGAGCGAACGCCGGCGCGGCGGTCACAAAGGCGGCAAAGGCGGCGCCGCAGATCATCGTGGACGCCAACAGACGTCCGCGCGTGGTTTGGGTTCTCAACTTAGTCCCTCCGAGCCAGCGCGCCGCTGTTTCACGGTCGCGCTCCCCTCAAAAGCATGAATTCGGGCCTCCCGGGCGTCCTCGGACGTCCGGTTGCGTCAGGAATAGGCTCCGGTCAGAAGGGCGGTCAACGCTCATTGCAAATCTGTAATGCTATCGCTGCTCGAATGTCGCATCCGCGCCACAGCATGCGCTCATTGGGGTCACGATTGTCTCGATTGCCCGGGCAGCGGGCAATATTCACCCCGGCGAACCGACGGCTCGAAATGGGGATGGCGAAAAGACGACAGTTCCGAGTCGCCGGCATGACCGATCCTCGGCGGCCAGGTTACTCAATCTGGCCGGAAAATTCGGCAAGCGGGCAGGCTAAGGCCTGGCCGCGCCCTTGACGCAAAGCCAGCGGGTGCGGTGGTGGTCGACCAGATTGTCGACCCAGCCTGTGATCTTCGGGTTCACCAGATTCTTGTTGATATAGAAGTAGATCGGCGCGATCGGCGCATCTTCCAGCATGATATGCTCGGCCTGGGCGATGTAGCCGGCGCGGACTTTCGCGTCCGGCTCCTGGTCGGCCCTGGCCATCAGGGCGTCATAGACCGGGTTGTCGTAGTCGCCATAGTTCTGCGGGCCGTAGTTGGACCGCTCAAGATCGAGAAAGCTGGTCGGATCGTTGTAGTCGGCGATCCAGGCGGCGTCGGCGATCTCGAAATTGCGCACCCGGTAGTCAGCATAGGATATCTGGCCCTCCTGCTGGGCCAGGCTCAGCTGCACGCCGATCAGCTTCCAGTCGGCCTGAATGGCCGGGGTGAACAGCATCGGGTCGGCCGAGTTGCGGTGCTTGAGCTCGACCTTCAACGGATTGTTGGGGCCGTAGCCGGCCTCGGCCAGCAGGCGGCGGGCCTCGGCTTGCCGCTTTTCCAGCGGCCAGGCGGCCCAGTAGGGCGGCACGGCCGGCTGATAGTTGGCCACCCCGGGCGGGACGGTGGTGTTGGCCGGCAGCTGGCCGCCCCGCAGCAGGCCTTGGGCGATGAAGTCGCGGTCGATGGCCATGGTCAGGGCCTGGCGCACCCGCCGGTCCTTCAGGGCCGGATTGCGCGACTTCGGCCCCCGGTTGAAGGCCAGGTAGGTGACGCCGAGATAGGTGTTGGTCCGCACATAGCCGGGCATGGTCTTGCGCAGCCGGGCGATGCGGTTGGAGCTGATGTCGGTGTTGACGTCCAGCTCGCCGCGGGCGACCCGGCGCTCGGCGCTGATCGCGTCATTGGTTGGATAGTAGTAGACCTCATCGACACAGACGCTGCTGGCCTCGAAGAACCTGGGGTTCTTGACCACCTTTACATAGTCGCCCAGCCGCCAGGCGGTCAGCATATAGGCGCCGTTGGAGACCATCTTGCCCGGCCGGATCCATTCGGCGCCGTACTTCTCCACCGCGTGGCGGGCCACAGGATAGAGGACATGGTGGCGGGTCAGCTCCGGCAGATAGGGCGCCGGATGGTTGAGCCTGATCTCCAGGGTGTGGGCGTCGACGGCGCGGACGCCCAGGGCCGTCGGCGGCAGCTGGCCCTTGTTCACCGCCTCGGCGTTCTTGATCAGGAAGATCAGCGAGGCGTATTCGCTGGTGGTCTTGGGATCCAGCACCCGGCGTAGCGAGAAGACGAAGTCGTCGGCCGTCAGCGGCACGCCGTCTGACCACTGGCTGTCGCGCAGGTGAAAGGTCCAGGTCAGGCCGTCCGGGGTCACGTCCCAGGATTTCGCCACCCCGGGGATGGTCGTGCCGTCGGCGGCCGACTGGGCCAGGCCCATGAACAGGTCGCTCTGGATGCGGTCTTCCCAGGTGCCGGTGGAGATATGCGGGTCGAGGGTGGCCGGCTCGTTGGTGTTGCCGACGGTCAGGCAGACCTTCCCGGTGGCGCAGGGTGGGCGAGACACCGCCTGCTGGCCACAGCCGGCGACGGCCAGGGACAGCCCCACCAAGGCCGCGGTCGTCAGGAAGAGATTGCGGATCGCGCGCGGCGGCCGTTCAATGGCGGCCCAGTGAATGGTGGAGACGGTCATGACTCTAAGCCCCGCACGGTTCGGGATGGGACTGGCCGCGGCCGGCCTGATGGTTGCTCTGGCGATTCCCGCCATCGGCGCCGACAGGGCGGCCAAGCCCGAACGGGCCGGCGCCTTCAAGGCGATCGTCGATTGCCGGTCCATCCCGGACGGCGATCAGCGCCTGGCCTGCTACGACCTCGCCGCCGCGGCCCTGGATACCGCCGAGGCCAAGGGGGATGTCGTGGTCATCGACCGCGCCCAGGTCCAGGAGGCCCGCAAGGCCGCCTTCGGCTTCAACTTCCAGATGCCGACCTTCCTGACCCAGGGCGAGAAGCCCGAGGCGCTCAACAAGATCGAGGCGACCGTCGCCTCGGCGCGCCAGGACGCCCATGGCAAATGGACGATTCGGCTGGAAGACGGCGCCGTCTGGACGCAGATCGACGCCGAGAAACTGCGCAAGGCGCCGCCGGCCGGTACCCGCGTCGAGGTGCGCACCGCCAGCCTGGGCAGCTTCTTCATGAAGATCGAGGGCCTGGGCACTATCCGGGCCAAGCGGCAGAACTGAAGTCCCGGTCGCGAATGGCATGATCAACGGTCCTTCGGGTCGATTGCGTCCCGAAGGCCGTCGCCGATGAAGTTGAAGGCCATCAGCGTCACGATCATCGTCGCCGACGGATAGATCAGCAGCCAGGGCGCCATTTCCATGTCCGAGGCCCCATTGGCGATCAGGGTGCCCAGCGAGGCCATCGGGGCCTGAACGCCGAGGCCCAGGAAGCTGAGGAAGCTTTCGGCGATGATGATCGCCGGAATGGTCAATGTGACATAGACCACCACCGGCCCCAGCAGGTTGGGGACGATGTGGCGCAGGATGATCGCCGTCTTGCTCAGCCCCGCGGCCCGCGCCGCCTCGATGAATTCCTTCTGCTTCAGGCTGAGGGTCTGGCCGCGCACGATCCGCGCCATTGTCAGCCATTCGACCGCCCCGATGGCCAGGAAGATCAGGAAGATGTTCTTGCCGAACACCACCATCAGCAGGATCACGAAGAAGATGAAGGGCAGGCTGTAGAGGGTGTCGACCACCCGCATCATCACCTCGTCCACCTTGCCGCCCAGATAGCCGGCGGTGGCCCCCCAGGCGACGCCGATGATCAGCGACACGGCGGTGGCGACCACCCCGATGCCGAGCGACACGCCCAGGCCGGCGAACAGCCGGGCCAGCAGGTCGCGGCCGAGCGAATCGGCGCCGATCAGGTGGCCGCTGACGCCCGGCGCGCTCCAGACGTCGGTCTTGGTGACGGTGTCGTAGGCATAGGGAACCAGGAAGGGCCCGACCATGGCGACCACCACCATGACGGCCAGGACGATCATCCCGGCCACGGCGGCCTTGTTGCGCAACAGCCGGCGGCGGGCGTCCTCCCACAGGGAGCGGCCCTTGACGGCCTTTTCCAGAAGCTGCGCCCGCTCGGGCGATCCGGGGATCATGGCGGAGGCGTTCACAGTCTCACCCGGGGATCGAGCGCCGCGTACAGCATGTCGGCGATCAGGTTCAGCACAAGGATCAGGGCGGCGTAGAAGATCACCATGCCCATGACGACGGTGTAGTCGCGCTGCAGGGCGCTGATGACGAAGAACTTGCCCAGGCCCGGCAGGTTGAAGATCTTCTCCACCACCAGCGATCCGGTCAGCAGGCCGGCGCAGGCCGGGCCCAGATAACTGACCAGCGGCAGGATGGCGGCGCGCAGAGCGTGCTTGCGGACGATCAGGTGTTCCGGGAGACCCTTGGCCCTGGCCGTGCGGACGTAGTTGGAGCGTAGCACCTCGATCATACCGGCCCGCACCAGGCGCGAGATGATGGCGATCTGCGGCAGGGCCAGCACGGTGACCGGCAGGACCATGTTGCGCCAGGACGGAAACTCGACCCCCGCCACGGTAGTCCACTGCCAGCCGGCCAGCGGCAGCCAGCCGAGGATCGAGCCGAATAGCAGCACCAGCAGGGGCGCGGTGACGAAGGTCGGAATACAGACCCCAAGGATGGCCACCCCCATGGTGGCATAGTCGATGGACCGGTTCTGCCGTAGCGCCGCCAGCACCCCCAGGCAGATGCCGACGATCGAGGCGATGAGGATTGCCGACAGGCCCAGCCACAGGCTGACCCGGTAGTTCTCACTCAGGATGTCGAGCACCGACTTGTCGCGGTATTTCAGCGAAGGGCCGAAGTCGCCTCTGACCACGTCGCCGAGATAGCGGGCGTACTGCTCGACCAGCGGCCGGTCGAAGCCGTACTTGGCCTCCACCGCCTTCTGCACCTCCGGGGTCATCTGGCGTTCGTTGACGAAGGGGCTGCCGGGCGCCGCGCGCATCATGAAGAAGGCGAGGGTGACCACCAGGAACATGGTCGGAATGGCGATCAGCAGGCGTCGGGACAGAAATCGAAGCATGACACCTACTGGTCTGTCGCGGCCGGGGGCCGGCGAGGCGTTGCGAAACTTTCACCCACCCCCGATGTTGTCAACGAACCGCAAGGGTGCTTTTCGACGGGCGACGCCGGATTAGGCGCCGACCGCGCTCTCCGACCACAGACGACAAGCGAGATGAACCCAAGATGACCGATATCCGTCAGGTGACCCCCGATTTCGCCGTCGCACCGCAGCTCGGCCCCGAAGACATGGCCCAGGCCGCCTCCGCCGGCTTCCGCCTGGTGATCAACAACCGCCCCGATGGCGAGGCGCCCGGGCAGCCGACCAGCCTGGAGATGGAACAGGCGGTGCGCGCCGCCGGCATGGACTATGTCCACATCCCCGTCCGCGGCGGCCCGACGCCCGATCAGGTCGACCAGAACCGCGCCGCCATCGACGCCGCGGGGGGCCCGGTCCTGGCCTTCTGCCGCTCCGGCACCCGCTCGATCATCACCTGGAGCCTTGGCGAAGCCGAGGCCGGCCGCCGGCCGAAGTCGGACCTGGTCGAGCTGGGATCGCACGCGGGGTATGATCTGTCGGGAGTGTTGGCTTAGCTTCCTTCTCCCCTTGAGGGACCTCTGCGTTACACGCGGTGCGGGCCCTGACGACGCCTAAGGGCGGCCGACCGCTGGCGTTCTCGGCGCCCAGTGGCTGTTTGGTGGCTGTTTGTGGGCTGATTGAGGGCCTGAGAGGTCG
>JBIIAX010000024.1:0-86636 GCA_044239675.1 Caulobacter sp. | reverse complement strand
CCGAAGCCGCCGCCGCCGCCGCCGCTGGACTGGCCGCCGCCGTAGCCGGCGCCGCCGCCATAGTCGCTGTCGCGATCGCCGCCGCCGGCATTGTCGTTCCGGCCGCCGAGCATGGTCAGTTCACCGCGGAATTTCTGCAGCACGATCTCGGTCGAGTATTTCTCGACGCCCTGCTGGTCGGTCCATTTGCGGGTCTGCAGCGCGCCCTCGATGTACACCGTCGAGCCCTTCTTCAGGTACTGCTCGGCCACCTTGACGATGTTATCGTTGAAGATGACGATCCGGTGCCACTCGGTCTTTTCCTTCTTCTCGCCGCTGGCGCGGTCGCGCCAGGACTCGGAGGTGGCCACCGTCAGATTGGCGACCCGGTCGCCGGAGGTGAGGGTGCGGATTTCCGGGTCCTTGCCCAGGTTTCCGACCAGAATGACTTTGTTGACGCTGCCCGCCATGGGGGTTTTCTCCATTCGCCCGGCGACCATCCGCGCCGAAATCCGAGGCGGACGCTACTCCGGGCACAACCCGCGCGCAACATTAATGTTCACTCTATGTTCACGTTTGGTGGATTCGGTCCACAGCAACCTTAACGGCCCGGGTCAGTAGCTGGGCATGGCCCCGGGCTGGGCCAGGCGGCCGTCGCCGGTGCGGACCAGCAGCAGATACTGGGCCCCGTTCCACTTCTGGCGGCGGAAGATGCCCTGCGGATTGACGATCAGGAAGCTGCCCTGGTAGGCGCCGACCAGCTCGCGGTTGTTGCCGCCCAGGCGCAGGAAGCGGACCCGCATCCCCTCCAGTTCGGCCGCGCAGAACTCGATGCTGGGGACGTTGCGCTTGACCACATTGAACTTGAACGTATCGCCCTCCCGCGAGGGGGCGTGGTAGCAGACGCCGGTTTCGGTCGGCGCCTGGGGGACCTTTTCGCAGGCGGAGACGGAAAGGGCGGCCAGCAGGGCGGCGGCGATCAGAGGGGCGGTCGGGGCGGTCTTGGACATGTCCCCAGCCTATAGCCTTAGTCCGCCGCCGCTCAACCCACCGGCTGGATGGAACAGTCGCGGTCCTGCCTGGCCAGGGTGCGGAAGCGGCGGTTGTCGTCGGAGATTTCGACACGGCCGGGGACCAGCCGCAGGGTCTGGCGGTTCCAGCGGCCATAGGTGGCCCGGCCGGACCTCTCGCAGATCCCGGCATAGAGCCGCTGGACGCAGTCGTTGAGGCCCAGTTGCTCGGGTAGCCGGGTCCAGCTGGTGTCGGCGTAACGCCAGCAGGCAGCCCCATCGGAGGCGGGAACGGCGGCCGGGGTCGTCGCGCCCGGGATCGGGCTGGTGTTCTGGGCCTGGGGCGCCGGGGTGGCGATCGGCGGCGGGGCCGGGTCGGTCAAGGGCGGCGGCAGTGGGGCCAGGACGGTGCCCGTCTGGCCCGAGGCGGCCAGGGCGCCGGTCTCATCGACCCCGACGTCGAGGGCGCCGGTGGCGACGCCATTGCGCTTGGCGCATTCGGACAGGGTGATCTCGCCGGCGAACTGACCCTCGACGAAGCAGCGGATCGGCCGGGCGGGATCGAGGCGGGTGTCATCGTCGCGGCCCTGTTCGACCACCAGCCCGCCCTGGGAGGCCGGCGGCGGTTTGTCGGGAGTCTTGCTGCCCTTGGCGATGCTGTAGGCGATCACCGCGCCGAGCAGCAGGGCGATGAGGGCGCCCAGGCCCAGGACGACGCGACGATCCTTGAAGAATTCCATGACCCAGTCCGCTACCGCGACAAGAGGTCGCTTTCAAGCACGGCGCTGTGAACAGGTGATGTCTATCCAGACCAATTCCCGCGCCAGGAGACTGGTCAATGCCTGACCGCCGGCGCGGATCCGCGGTCAGTAGCCGCCTGTCAGACGGTCAAGGGCGGCCTGATAGTTGGCGATCTGGTTGGTCAGGTAGGCCGGGGCCGTGCCGGTGATCGCCGGATTGGTCAGCGAAGCCGGTTTGGCGGCGGACTCCAGGTCCCGGTAGGCGGTGCGGATCGAACTCATCGCCTTGGACAGCACCAGCTGGGCGTTGCGAATGGCGTCGTCGGTGGCCAGGCTGATGTTGTTTGCTAGGCCGAGACCGTAGACATTGGTCCCGGTGGTGGCCACCGTCTTGCCGTTCTCGACGGTGGTGTTGCGGATCACCCCCTCGGCCAGGCCGATGGAGGACAGGAGGTTGCGGCCGTTCTTGCCCGGCAGGATCTCGACCGTGGAGCTGTCGTTGGCCGGGGTGATCTTCAGCCGGCGCACGTCGCCATCGACAACGATCTCGACCTTGGCGCGATAGCCGGCCGCCCGCTTCACCTTGGCCGCGAAGGTCTCCAGGGTGTCGTTGGCGGCCAGGGTGACGGTGGTCAGGGGACCGCCTTCCCGGGTGCGGATCTGGAACTGGTCGCCGCCGCGGGCCGAGGTGGCCGAGGTGATCAGCTGGGAGTCGGTCCAGGCCAGCGCGCCCTTTGGCAGGCCCATGACATCCAGGGCCGAAGAGCCGCTGGCGTCGACAGCGATCGAGGTGGGGGTGACATAGCCGTCCTTGCCGGTGATCCGCTGGGCGGAGCTCGAAACGCCGGCGCCAGGATCGAGGGCGACGATATAGCCGTCCTGTTTGCCGATCGGCGCTGACCCGTCAGGCTGATTCTCGCCGGCCAGGCCGGTCAGCCAGACCTGGCCATTGGCCACGGCCATGCCGGTGACGGTGTCGTCGTTGGTTCCGCCGTAATAGGCCAGTGAGTCGCCGCTGGTGCTGGACAGATCGACCGACATCCGGCCGGCGAAGGCGTCGAGCCCCCCGGCATGGGCGCTGGTCGCGGTTCCCAGCCCCAGGGCGGCGTTGCGGGTCGAGCCGCCGATATAGAGCTGACCGCCCTCCAGCTTGATTCCGGCCAGCGTGCCGCCCTCGAGGTCGCCCAGGTCCCGCACGGCGCCGGCGGTGATGGCCGAACCGGCCACCGAATAGCTGCGCAGGACCGCGTGCTTGTCTTCCATATTGGCGACGATGAGCTGGGAGCCGTTGACCACAAGGTCCTTGACCCCTTCATCGCCCACGCCGCCGATCTGCTGAGTGAACAGCGTCTGGGGCAGGCCGGTGGCGCTCGTCTTCAGGGCGGTGACGTAGCCGTCCCAGCCGCCCAGGCTGCCCGTCGAGCCGGGCATGGAGGATCGGGTCCGGCCGCCGACATAGACCGTGCCGTCGTCGCCGAAGGCTACGGCCGTGGCCTCGTCGGCCTGCAGGGCGCCGCGCCGGCTGGTCCAGGTTTCGTCACCCTTGGCGTCGAAGAGGGTGACGAAACTGTCGCTCAAGCTGGAGGTCGGACCAGAATTGAGCGCGCCATTGCTCGCCCCCTCCAGCTGGCCGGTGATCGAACCGGTGATGGCGACCTTGCCGTCCGCCGAGACCGCCAGGGCGTTGGCCGTGGTGCTGCCGACCGCCCCGAGGGTCCGGGCGTAGAGCAGCTTTCCCTGGGAGTCGTACTTCAGCAGGGCGACGTCGCTTGAGGCCTTGATGGTCTGGCCATCGGTGGCGCCGGAGATCTCGGCCAGCATGTAGAGCGATCCATCCGGACCGACGGTGCTGTCCTTTACCGCGGTGACGGTGGCTTCCAGATTGTTGGCGAAGACGCGGGAGCCGACCTGGCCGGCGTCGCCGGCGGCGGTCTTGATCAGGCTGCTGGCGTAGACCGCGTCCTTGGTGGCGGCGTCCTTGTCCGGGTCGGGGTTGCCGGCCGTGGTGGCGACATAGACGGCCGGCTTGGTCGCCGAGGCGGTGAAGCTGACCGTCTCGACCGAGTCGCCAACCACCTTGAAGGCGTATTTGTCGCCGTCGGCCGGCAGGGTGACCTTGGTGCCGCCGGTCATGACAACCTTTGGCTCTCCCGGCGTGCGGCTGACCTGGAACCGGGTGGCGACGCCGGCGTCGGTGAGCTTCTGGTTGATGTAGGCCGTCACATTGCTCATCGAGCGCGTGGTGGCCCCCATACCGGACAGGTCGATGGCGATGTCCTGGGTGGTGCTCAGCTTCTTCACCGAAATGGTGAAACTGACATCTCCGGCGAACTCGGCCACCGCCTCGGTCGCCGTGCCGGTGTGCAGGGTGTTGGTCGTGTAGGTGTAGTTGGCCCGAGGAATTCCGACCGTGGTCCTGTCCGTCAGCATGGCGTCGCCGCGGGTCAGCCGCAGCTGGTCCAGCTTGAGGGCGTCGGCATAGGCGGTGGTTTCGGACAGGCCCTTGGCGAAGACCGTGCGGATCTTGGATTTCTCGGCGTCGGTGACGCCCCGGGCGCTCATCCGTTCGGCCAGGCCCGTCAGGGCGTTCAGCCCCTGGAACAGCGCGAAGAGCTTCTTGTAGTCCTCGCTGGAGCCCGCGAGATCGAGGGTGGCGGCGCCTTCGTCGATGAACCGATGGCCGGCCATCACGCTGGTGACCAGGGCCGGCGCCCGGGGCGCGACCGAGGATGTCGCCCAGGGGGCCGTCGGCGCGTATCGGGTGGACGAGCTGGAGCCGCCAGACGACAGGGTGGGAGCCTGGCCGGATCGCGCCTGATAATAGCTCAGGAGAACGGACGAATCGATCGAGCTCACGGCGCCCCCCGGCGCGCGGACACGCGCCTTCGCCTCGATTTTACGCTCGTGGGGGCTTACAGGGCGTTAACCGATGACCGCCCGGAATTCAGAGTCACGCGGCGATCAGCTTGGCCTCGACCAGTTCGGCCTTGGCCTTCTCGCGGCGGGCAGCCCAGTCGGACGACAGAATTCCCATCAGAACCACGTCGCGGCGACGGCCGTTCTTCAGGACGTGATCGCGAAGGTAACCCTCCCGCAGGAAGCCGCCAGCGGCCTGCAGCTTCAGCGCCCCATCGTTGTCGGCCATCACCTCCGCCCAGACCTTATCGAGCTTGAGGTCGCAGAAGGCGCGATCCAGCCCCAGAACCTGGGCCGCGCGACCGACGCCCCGGCCCCGGGACTCCGCATCGCCGACAAACCAGTTCCAGGCGGCGCGTCGATGGTGACTGGTCAATCCGGAGAGGGTGAGCAACCCGGCGGGATTGCCGCCGCGGGTGATCATCCAGCCCCGGGCGTCGGGATCAGCGAGCAGGCCGATGAACCAGCGCTGATGGGTCTGACGATCCGGAACCGCGGCGTCGGACATCCACCGCTCGACGGCCGGATCCTGCCGCCAGCGATATAGCTGCTCTTCGTCGCCAGGCTCCAGGTCGCGTAGCTCGATCATTCACCCCGCCTAGCAAGCCGGACCGGCCTTGCACCAGCCCACTCACGGAAGTGTTAGCCGCCCTTGAACAGGGACAGGATGATCTGCGGCGCCTGGTTGGCGATCGACAGGGCTTGGGCGCCCAGCTGCTGCTGCACCTGCAGAGACTGCAACCGGGCCGATTCCTTGGCCATGTCCGCGTCGACGAGATGGCCGACGCCGCTATTGAGCACGTCGGTCAGCTTGGAAATGAAGGTATTGTGAGCCTCGATCTGCTTGGCCTGGGAACCGAGGTCGCCCAGGGCCTGGTTCACATTGACGATCGAGGCGTCGAGTTGGGTCAGGATGCTGGTGGCCAGGGTCGCCGTGGTGATCGAGGCGGTCGAGGCGATCGAGATCAGCCCGCCGCCCAGCGACATGTCCTTCACCGACAGCGTGATGTAGGCGTTGGCGTCGGCGTTGGCCAGGAAGCGGATATTGCTGGTCAGGGAGCCGTTGAGCAGGTTGGCGCCGTCGAAACCGGCGTTGGTCAACTGCTGGGTGATCTGCTTCAGCGTCGCCTTGAAATCGGAGTCGAGCGCGGTGCGGGAGGCCGAGTCCAGCGACGGGTCCATCGCCGCGGTGACCTTCTCCTTCATGGTGTTGAGCAGGTCGGAGATGGACTCTCCGGCGGTGATCGCCACGTCGGAGATGGATGTCGCCCGATCCAGGCTCATCTTCACTGCCGACAGGGCGTTAATGTCGGCCCTCTGGCCCTGAGCGATACCCCAGACCGCGGCATTGTCCTTGGCCCCCTGGACCTTCATGCCGGTGCTGATCCGGCTCTGGACCGTGCCCATGGCGTCGTTGGTCTTGTTCAGGTTCTGGAGCGCAATCAGGGCCGCCTGATTGGTGTTCACACTCAAGGTCATGGACCGTCTCCCAGCGCGCTGTGGAGCGCATGGCGGTCGCCGATTCGGCCGCCTGTTCCCCTGGAGGCTAGGGCCCAACGGTGTTCGTATGGTTAATACGGCGGAAACCATGATTGCCGCCGCCGCGAGCGGCGTCGGTCATAATGTCGCAGACCCCGGTCCAGGCCCTAAGCCCAGCGGCGGCGCGGCGTGTAGCCCTTCAGGTCGGAGCCTTCAGTCGAAGGTGCTGACCACGGTCCCGGGCGAATAGGCCTCCGAAGCCTTGAGCTTCAGGACCTCCTCGCGGGGCAGAACCTTGACCACCTCGCCCGTTCGACGATCCAGCGTCTTGTAGATGAAGCCGCCGGTGGCTTGATCCTCTTCAATGACCAGTCTCAGATCGGCGGCCTGACCTTTCGGCTCGGGACGGCGGTCGGGCGACTCAGCCGGAACGGCGGGCCTCGGAATCATCGACGAGACGACGGGATCCGGGGCGCTGACGGGGACTGTGACTTTGCTTATCGGTGCGATGCTATTGCTCATGTCTCCCACTTCGCCGGGCCTTTGGGCGCGGCGTCCTATGCCAAGGCCGGCGGCGGGCGCCGTCGGCGAACGCGCATGAAGCGGGGCGGACGCTTTCGCGCCCGCCCCGGATCACGAACCGACTAGCGGAACAGACCCAGCAGCGACGAAGCCGAGGAGTTGGCGATCGACAGGGCCTGCACACCGAGCTGTTGCTTGGTTTGCAGCGCCTGCAGACGGGCCGATTCCTTGGCCAGGTCGGCGTCGACGAGGTTGCCCACGCCGGCGTCCAGGGAATCCTGGAGCTTGCCGATGAAGGTCATATGCGTCTCAAGCGCCTTCGAACCGGTGCCCAGCTTGGCCAAGGCCGAGCCGGTGTTGGTGATCGAAGCCGTAACCAGGGCCAGAGCCGCGGCGGCGGTGGTGGCGGTGGAGAACGACGTGGTCGCCGTCACCGTCACGTTGGCGCCGCCGAGGGCCAGGGATTGAGCCGCCACGGTCAGCTTGGAGGAGCCGTCCGAGTTGGCCAGGGCAGCGATGGTGGTGCCGCTGGCCTTGATCATGTTCGAGCCGTTGAAGTCGGCGTTCGAGACGGCCTTGCCGATCTGGTCGCGGAGAGACTTGAAGTCTTCATTGAGGGCAGTGCGGCTGGCCGTGTCCAGCGAGGTGTCGGCGGCCGCGAGGGCCTTTTCCTTCATCTGGCTCAGCAGGTCGGAGACCGACTCACCGCCAGCGATGGCGACATCGACGACAGACATGCCGCGTTGGAGCGAATCCTTGACGGCGTTCAGGGAGTTGGAGGTCGCTTTTTGACCTTGAGCAATCGCCCAGATCGCGCCGTTGTCTTTGGCGGACGCGACTTTCTTGCCGGTGTTGATGCGGCTTTGAACCTGGCCGAGCTCACTGTTGGTGGCGTTCAGGTTTTGCAGGGCGATCATAGCGCCCGAGTTCGTGTTCACGCTGTTCAGCGCCATGACGATAGTTCCTATTCAAGGTGTCCGGCGTCATTTTGACGGCCGGGAGCTTTTTGCTCACCCCGAAGGAAGCAATTGCCGGGCCAGATGACCAAACGGCCGGGTCACGACCAGGCCTTTGAATTTATTGCGTTATAGGTACGTTAGGCATGCCCTGGACCGGCAATTTCTACCCATCGGCGCCGGCCATCGGCAAATTGTGCCGGGCGCCGGGGGCAAGGATTGCCGCGTCAGGCCGCCGCCGAAGATGGTCCTGCCGCCTTTGCCACTGGCGGGATTGGTCGGCTCGCCGATCAGGAACGCTCGCGACGGGTGATAGCGGAAGACTGGGCAGCCCCGGATCGCTTGGCGGTCGGAGGATGGCGGCGCCTGGGAGGCTGGCCCTCGGCCGTACCCCCTGCCGCGGAGACTCGTCTAGCGCGGAGCCTGGCGCCGGGCGCCGCAGCGTTCGCAGGTCAGCCATCCGGGCTTCTGCTTGCTGTTGCGCCAGCGGTGGCCGCCCAGCAAACACTTGCGCAGCAACTGGCCAACATCAATCATCGCACTGGATCCTGACCGTCCGCCCCCGCGTGACCGCCCGGTCAAGCTCCTCCCACGCCGCGCAATCGGACGCAATCGCTTTTGCCACAAGGGATTGGCCGGCGAATTGTTATTGCCGCTTTGCTGCTCGCTTTGAGCCCGGCGGCGCCGAAAAAGTCTGCCGGACGGACCCCTGGAAGGGTCCGCCCGGCATCGCGACTACTTGAACAGCGACAGGATGGTCTGCGGCGTCTGGTTGGCGATGGACAGGGCCTGGACCCCCAGCTGCTGCTTCGTCTGCAGAGCCTGGAGCTTGGCGCTCTCCTTCGCGAGGTCCGCATCGACGAGGTTGCCCACCCCCGCATCGATGCTGTCTTGCAGCTTCCCGATGAACGTTGTGTGCATCTCGAACGCCTTGGACTTGGTGCCCAGACGCGCCAGGGCGGCGCTGGTGTTGCTGATGGAGGTGTTGACCGTTGCGATCATCGCGGTGGCGGCCGTGACGGTGCTGATGGTGCCCGTCGCGGCGACAGTGACGATCGATCCTCCGAGGGCCATGATTTCTGCGTTCACGGTCAGCTTGGACGATCCATCCGCATTGGCGAGGGCCGCAATCGGCACAGCGCCGGTCTTCAGCAGGTTGACCCCGTTGAAATCGGCGTTGGACACGGCCTTGGCGATCTGGTCGCGCAGGCTCTTGAAGTCCTCGTTCAAGGCGGAACGGCTTGCGGTGTCGAGCGAAGAGTCCGACGCCGCCAGGGCTTTCTCCTTCATCTGCGACAAGAGGTCGGAGACCGATTCACCGCCAGCAATGGCCACGTCGATGCCGGAAGTGCCCCGGTTCAGCGAGTCCTTGACGGCATTGAGCGACTGCGACGTGGCGCGTTGGCCCTGAGCCATGGCCCAGATTGCCCCGTTGTCCTTCGCGTTAGCCACCTTCTTGCCGGTATTGATGCGGCTCTGGACCTGCGACATCTCCATGTTGGTCGCGTTGAGGTTTTGGAGCGCGATCATCGCGCCCGTGTTCGTATTCACCGAAAGAGACATTCGGCATCCTTCCATTCTGGTCGGGGTTTGGCCGGCGTTTCGCCGGAGGGCCTTCTGGCCCGCCTCCCCCCTCGCAAGCCCCGGGCCAGTCCTCAGCCCCCAGCCTTATAGTTAACCCACGGAAAGACCTTGGATTTTCAGCGCCTACCCAAACTGTGCGGACGGCGGTTTTTACCGCCCTGCGATCCAGGGACGGGCAACTCCTGCCCGGTCAGCGCAGCAGACGTCGGATCAGGCGCAGCAGCGGGCCGGGCGGCGGCTTGACCGGCGGCGCCGTCCCGCCGCCCCGGAAGTCCAGGATCAGCCGGCGAAGCTCCGGCTCGTCGACCCGGGCGGCGGCCTCGCCCGGCGCCACCCATTCGCGCAGACGCTGGCCGGCCTCTGGCCAGGCGGCCAGCTCCTCGGTCACCTCCAGCGGATAGACCGCCACCTCGCAGGGCCGGGCCTCCGCGCCCTTGACCTGCTTGAGGTAGGGGAAGCTGCCGATCGGCGCCGCGGCGATCACCCCGCGCAGCCCGGCCTCCTCGAACGCCTCCTGGGCGGCGGCCTCGGCGTCGGTGCGGCCGGCCATCGGCCAGCCCTTGGGGATCACCCAGCGCCTTGTCTCCCGCGAGGTGATGACCAGGATCTGCAAATGGCCGTCCAACCGGCGCCAGGGCAGCGCCGCCAGCTGGCGGGCGGGGGCGGCGCTTTTTAGCGCGGCCTTGCCGGGCTTCTTCGCGGCCGCCTTCTTGGCGGCGGGCTTTTTCGGAGCGGCCGCCTTCTTGGCGGCCTTCCTGGCGGCGGGCTTCTTCACGGCCTTCCTGGGGGCCGCCTTCTTGGCGGCGGGCTTGGCGGCGGGAGCCGGAGCCACCCCCGGTCCGCCCTCCCCGGCCGCCTCCCCGGCCGCCTGCTTGCCGCGGCCCTTGCCGCTCATGTCAGGAACAGCCCGCCGACAAAGTAGAAGACGGCGGCGATGGCGGCCGAGGCCGGCATGGTGATGAACCAGGCGGTGACGATGCTGCGGGCGACGTTCCAGCGCACCGCCGAGGTCCGCCGCGCCGCCCCCACCCCGACGATGGCCCCGGTGATGGTGTGGGTGGTCGAGACCGGAATGCCCAGCCCCGTGGCCAGGAACAGGGTGATGGCCCCGCCGGTCTCGGCGCAGAATCCCTGTTGCGGCGACAGCCGGGTGATCTTCGAGCCCATGGTGTGGACGATGCGCCATCCGCCGAACAATGTCCCCAGGGCAATCGCCGCCTGGCAGGTGATCACCACCCAGAAGGGCACGTGGAACTCGCCCCCCAGCATGCCGCGCGAATAGAGCAGCACGGCGATGATCCCCATGGTCTTCTGGGCGTCGTTGCCGCCGTGGCCGAGGCTGTAGGCGGAGGCCGAGACGAACTGCAGCCGGCGGAACACCTTGTCCGCCGTCCCGGGATTCACCCGCAGGAAGGCCCAGGAGACGATCAGCACCAGCACCAGGGCGAGCGCGAAGCCCACGGCCGGCGACAGGAAGATGGCCGACACCGTCTTGGTCACCCCGGCGCTCTGCACCGCCCCCAGCCCCGCCTTGCTGATCCCCGCCCCCAGCAGCCCGCCGACCAGGGCGTGGGAGCTGGACGAGGGAATGCCGCCCAGCCAGGTGATGACGTTCCAGATGATCGCCCCCATCAGCGCCCCGAAGATCACCTGGTCGCTGATGATCTCCGGCGAGATGATCCCCTTGCCGATGGTGTTGGCCACATGCAGGCCGAAGAACAGGAAGGCGATGAAGTTGAAGAAGGCCGCCCAGCCCACCGCATAGAGCGGCGGCAGCACCCGGGTCGCCACGATGGTGGCGATGGAGTTGGCAGAGTCGTGCAGGCCATTGAGGAAGTCGAACAGCAGGGCGACGCCGATCAGGAAGACCAGGATCAGGAAGGCGGGGTCCATCTGCGCGGGCCCCTACAGGTGCTCGACCAGGACGCCGTTGATGTGGTTGGCCACATCCTCGAACCGGTCGACGACCTTTTCCAGATGGTCGTAGATCTCGCCGCCGATGATGAAGTCCATGGCGTTGCCCGCCCTGTGCTTGGCGAACAGCGCCTTCATGCCGAGGTCATAGAGGGTGTCGCTGTCGCTCTCCAGCCGGGCGATCTGTTCGGTGAGCGCGTTCAGTCGGCCGCTGTGCTTGCGCATGTCGGGCAGCAGGTCGACGGCCTCGACGGTCAGGGCGGCGGCGGCCACGGCGATGTCGCCCAGCTGTCGCATATGGGGCTCGAACTCGCCCACCTCATACAGGGTGATGACCTTGGCGGTCTTCTGCATCTGGTCGATGGCGTCGTCGAGGCTGTTGGTCAGGGCGCGGATGTCCGACCGGTCGAACGGGGTGATGAAGCTGCGCCGCACGGCCAGCAGCACGTCGCGGGCCACGGCGTCGGCCTCATGCTCATGCTCCACCACCCGGGCGCACCAGCGCGGAACTTCCTCACCCCCGTCCAGCACCTTGCGCAGGGCGTCCGCGCCCTTGGTCAGGGTGGCGGCATGGGCGGAAAACAGCCGGAAGAAGTCGTCTTCCTTGGGCAACAGGGCCTGGAACCAGCGGAGCATGGGCGGGGTCTCGTCAGCGTCGGTTGCGGGGGTTCTAACGCATGGCGAGGGATTCGTCAGGGTACGGAGGGGATTTGCGGCGCCGGGGCCGGATTGGGCGGCCGACGTCCTTGGGGGCGGTTGGCGGCCGGCGGGAGGGGCGGACTGGATAGAAAACTGGATAAAAACTGGACAAAACTGGATATCGCGGTTGTCTAGTCCGGCGGGAGGGGTTTTGGGGGCCTGGGGGAGCGCGGCGGGGGGTGCTCCGAGGGAGGGGATTGGCTGGTGGCCCGACCCTTCGCGGCTGCCTCGGGATGGGGGACGGGTGCGGCGGTCCCCCATCTGAAATCCGGCGGGCCGCCCCCGGACTAGCCCCCGATCGGCGGGCCAACGGTCCCCATGAGCCTGAAGAGCGCGGATGACGGGGATTGCTAAGGTTTTCCCCGTCCCGTGCTGACGCACATTGTGTTGTCCACAGCGTAACTGGCCTCTGATTCGTCCTTAGCTAACGCTCTCTAACCGGGAGGCTTGTGGTTATCCTCTATCCTGTATGGACGCCCAAGCAGGCTCGGACGCAGGAGACAGCGAGGTTTCCGGTTGGGTTCGTGAGAAGCCAAGAAAGCAGCTTCATAACGGCCCCCTTTCTCCGCCGTTGGCCGAGATGGCTGGCGGCCTCCAAAACATAGGACCCAGCCGCAGGGATTTCAAACCGGGACACGGCCCGGCCAGGGCGTTGTGACCTGACGCGCGTCCCGCTAGGCTGCAACCTCAGGGGGACATCATGTCAGAGTCGGTGATCTGGGGCATTCACGCGGGCAAGACAGGGGATGCTCAGTCGGTCTTCCTTGAGCAGGGCTGTATCGCCATCGGCTGGCCGGCGATGGGGGACCTGTCGACCGCTTCAACCTGAGTGCGGCGGAGCCATCGCACGCGGCGGTAGCGGACACTCCATAGCCGATACGGCATAGCCGATACGGCATAGCCGATACGGCATAGCCGATACGGCATAGCCGATACGGCATAGCCGATACGGCCTCTCGCAGGCTCTCGGCCGTATCTGCCGGAAATCTGTATCGTGGCCCTGGATTGGCCGTCTCGTCGCCCTTGCAATATGCCATGTGAGAACATAACACGAACTCCCTAACCCCGGTGCGAAGATAGATATTCCTGGGCTTCAGAATATGAGGGAGGGACGAACGCGACAGGCACCGTGGGGCTGGATATTGACAGTGGTTAGCTGCCAATCTGGACAAGTTTCCGATTCGGCGAGTAGTGTAGAAAAATAAACAAGATGTCCAATCAAGCGAACAAAAAACCGGCCGATAACATCTTCCCCTTCAAAAAAGGGGGGAAGGTTCACATCGAGTGCAAGGACAACATTGAGTATATGCGATCCCTAAAAAAGGGGTCGATGAAGCTCATCGTGACTTCACCTCCGTATAATATCGGTAAGTCTTACGAAAAGCGAACTACGAACGAGCTATACATCGAGCAGCAGGTGGCAACCATCGCGGAAGCCGCGCGCCTCCTGCATCCTAAGGGTTCGATCTGCTGGCAGGTGGGCAACCACGTCGATGATGGGGAGATTTTCCCGCTCGATATTCTCCTCTACCCGCTCTTCAAAAACCACGGCTTCAAGCTCAGAAATCGGATCGTCTGGACGTTCGGCCACGGCCTTCACTGCCAGAAGCGCTTTTCCGGCCGACACGAAACGATTTTGTGGTTCACCAAAGGGGACGACTACACCTTCAATCTCGACCCCATGCGCATCCCCTCGAAATATCCGGAAAAGAAGCATTTCAAGGGGCCCAAGCGCGGGGAAATCTCGAGCAACCCTTTGGGCAAGAACCCCAGCGACGTGTGGGACATCCCAAACGTTAAATCTAACCACGTCGAGAAAACGGTCCATCCGTGCCAATTCCCTGTGGGCTTGGTCGAGCGCCTGGTCCTCGGCCTGACAGCCCCGGGCGACAATGTTTTGGATCCTTATTTGGGGGTCGGATCGTCTGCGATTGCGGCGCTGAAGAACGATAGGAACGCGTTCGGCTGTGACATCATGCAGGAATACGTCGACATCGCCCTAGGGCGCGTCGCCGAGCTCGAGCAGGGCACCTTGCGAACGCGACCGATGGATAAGCCGATCTACCAGCCCCCCATCAAGGACAAGGACGACACATGAAATTCGCGAGGGCCTTCTCGCTTCATCATGGCGACGCCGAATGGGAGCGGCGGGACCTTTCCGATTGGCTGACGGACCTCTTCGAGGCCCCAGCGATCGAGATACGTCCTAAATGCACTGGTCAGATCAGAACCCACCTTCGGGACGAGCTGACGAACGCCGGCTGGTCGTGCAATCCCCGGATCGAAACGGGCTTCGACCTGACGGTGACGGGAATGCACCGTGACCTGGCCTTCCAGGTCCAAACCGGCAACATCAGCCGGGCGATGTACGATCTGGTGAAGCTCCAATATCTCTACGACCAGAAGAAGATTTACGCGGCTGCCCTGGCTGTCCCGACGAAAAGCGCGGCGGACGTAATCGCGTCCAACGTAGCCAATGTCGACAGGGTTTGGAGCGAACTCCAACTCTTCGACAGGATCATAACCGTACCGATGCTCCTCGTGGCATTCGAATAAACCAGAGGGAGGGGCCACCTTGTACAAAGTTGAAATTCGCCCGCAGCATGAGCGGATTGAGATCGTTTCTGCGCTCGACACCCCGACCGCGAATAAGATCGAAAATTGGTTCGTCTACGAAGGAAAATCTGTCTCTCTGAGCAAGATCACGCTGCCGCTGGACGTTCCGATCTATCGGATGGCCAACGGCCGCACCCAGACCGATCAGCTAGCCTATATCGCGGCGGCGAAAGCTCCGGAAGATTTCTTCAGCGCAAACGAGGAGAACGTGGTCGCTCAACGCGAGCAGCACCGGATACTCACGAGGTTCGCGAAAGACGTACCTGACTCGATCACCCCGATCATCGACGAGCTCGAACGTACCGGGCAAACCAAGCCGATCCTGATTACGCCGAGCGGAGTGGTACTCGACGGAAACCGCCGCCTCTGCGCCATGCGCGAACTCTACGACACCGACAAATATCCCCAATTCGCCCAGGTCGAGTGCGAAGTGCTCCCGCTCCTCGGCCCGGATCAGCTGGATGACGTGGAAGACCGGCTGCAGATGCGGCCCGAGACCAAGCTTCCCTACACCTGGATCAATGATGCCATTCGCCTGAAGAAGCGCCTGAAGTCCAAAAAGGAGAGCGAAGTCATCCATTTGATGCGCCGCGAGAAGGCGGAGATCAAGAAGGCGGTCGGGGCACTCAACTACGCCGATATATATCTTCGCGACTGGAAGCATGAGCCGGCCAACTACGCTCTGGTCGCCGGCGGCCGGCAGTTTTTCGCTGATCTGACTAAAGCGCTGAAGGGGAAGGAAGGAGCGCTCCTAGAAGCCAATATGCGTCTGGCATGGATGCTCTTTGACAATCGCGAAGGGCTGGGGAGTCGCGTTTACGACTTCAACCGGATCGTCGGCGAAAAGGCGTCAGAGGTTCTGCAGAAACTAGCAGAAAGGATCGACCTCGACGACGAGGAGCCGGAGGAAGAGACCGATGATACGGAGCTCGAGATCGATTTCGGTGAGGAAAGCGAAGCCAACCCCTACGGATCGCTCATCAAGGCGCTCGACAGCGAAGATCGGCGCGAGGAGATCGCTGAAGAACTCAGGGTCGTTTGTCAGAATATTATCGACGCTGGAAAGGCGACCAAAACGGGTCAGAGCGCCCTGGTCGCCGCGCGCGACGCAAATACGCGACTGACCGAGCTAGATCTCGATCTGGCTGATCCGAAGACTTGGGACGGGATCGACAAGCAGCTTGAGGCGATCATCGAGCGGGCGACCGAGCTTCGGACCAAGCTGAAGGAAATTCGTCAGAAGGCATCTGAAGCGAGTTCCGATTGAGCGAAGCCACCGCCATCATTTCGGTCCAGGCCGATCCCGATGGGGTATTCGGTCGCCTAACCTTGGAGGGTGCCGGCGGCGGAGCCATCTGGGAACGGTTCCAGCAAGCGGCGCTCACATCCGGAACAGAGTTCCAGTTGCGCGCTGCGTCGCTGGAGATGCCGTGGGTTGGCATTCTCTCGCTCGTTCGTCTGTTCGGCCCGCAGCAACGATCGCTGGGATTCAAGTTCCGCATCTTAGAAGAGGACACCAAGCGACGCGTCGCCGAGTTCATGCACCAGTTCAAACAGGTGCAGGCGGCCCGAGGGACTTTGGCAGAGTCGCTCTCGCCGGTGGAGATTGAAAGCCGCCTCGAAGTGGCGGGCTTTACGAAGCACAAGCTCAGAGACTTCCAAATCCGCGATCTGCAGCACCTTCTCGCACTGCAGAATGGGGCAAATTTCTCTGTCCCGGGCGCTGGGAAAACGACCGTTACCCTGGCCCTCCATCTTCTGACGCGGAAACCCGGGCAGCATTTGCTGGTCATCGCTCCCAAGGCGGCCTTCCCAGCCTGGAGGGACGTCATTGACGACTTCATGGCGGCCGACGCACCGGATGAAAACGCCGAGCAGTTCACAATTCTCTCTGGATCGGCGGCCCTGGTAGCCAAGAAGCTGGAAAGCGGCCGCACGCGGTTCGTGATCAACTACGACCTGATCATTCAGATGCCGGAAGTGATAAGCACCTATCTCGCCCGGCGTCCGGTTCACCTAGTCCTGGACGAAGCGCACAGGATGAAGGCCGGCTTAGGCTCGTTGCGTGGCGCGCTGCTGCTCAACGTGTCGACGATGCCCATCCGGAGGGACATCCTCACCGGCACGCCAATGCCGCAGCGTCCCGAGGACCTGCAGTCTCAGCTTGATTTCCTTTGGCCTGCCGCCGGCCTAGGCGACCAAATCGCCCGCGGCGTCGCCCCAAGGACCGTGCTGGGAAATCTGTATGTCCGGACGACCAAGGCGGACTTGGGTCTTCCCAAGCCGAAGCGCACCTTCATCAAGGTCGAGATGGCGAAGGGCCAGATGGCGCTATACGGCGTCGTGAAGAGCGAGTTCGTGCGCCAGAGCAGCCGGCTTCAGAACGACTCTCGAGTCGATCTCCAAGGGGCCAAACGAGCCGTCATGCGGCTGCTTCAGCTGTCCTCGAATCCCATGCTGGCGCTGCGTTCGATCGCCGAGGATGCGATCCATCTGGATTCGGGCATCTTCGATCAAGTGATCCTCGAAGGGCCTTCGGCCAAGATGAAAGCGGTCGCCAATTTTGCGAGAGACCTGGCGAAACAAGGCCGCAAGAGCGTGATCTGGACCATCTTCACGGACACGATTGTCCAGATGGAAGGGCTCCTTGCCGACTTGAATCCGGTTTCCCTTTATGGGGCGGTGCCGTCCGGTGAGCCGTCGGATCCTGCCACGCGGGAAGGCCGCATTCGGCGGTTCCACCAAGACCCGTCATGCCAGGTCATGATCGCTAACCCGGCGGCGGCCGGTGAGGGGATAAGCCTGCATAAAATCTGTCACGACGCCCTGTATTTGGACAGGAGCTACGTGACGACCCACTACCTTCAGTCGATCGACCGGATACACCGCCTGGGTCTCTGCGAGGATGTGGATACGAACATCTGGATTTTCCAAACCGTGGTCCCGGCGGGGATCGGATGCATCGATCACTCCGTAAGCCGGCGTCTGGCGCAGAAGCTCAGGGCGCTTCAGCAGTTGCTCGACGATGAAGATCTTCATGAAATCGCGTTCGACGAAGAGAATGCGGACGATCCGATTGCTTGGGATATCGACCCTGAAGACGTCCGCGACCTCATCGATGAACTGGAGGGCCGCCTCGTCTACGACGAAGAGGACGGGGAGTGACTCCCGGCGTTCCAGCCGAGCGGCACTTCACCACGAGCGCCTTTACGGCGCTTTTCCGAATTCGACAGTACGTCGGAGCCTATGGGGTCGAGCCGGTCGATGCCGCGTCTTCCCTGAGTGTGATCGATGCAGGTTTTGCAGCGAGCGACATCGAAGCCGGCCTCTCCCTGCACAGCCTTCTTCCGGAGCCGCTGGCGGGTGAATCGGCCGGCATTGCGTATCGCCAAGTGCTCGATTTCCTGGTCGAACACCATAGGCCTTGGTGGCGAAGTCTTTTTCCGTCTGGTCGCGAGCACGTCAGGACCAACCTTGCGGAGGCGGAGCATCAGCTGCTGAGCGATGCCGGTCTCTTCAAGCGACCAGCTTCTCAGGACGTTATGGCTTGGTGGTACGCGATCCAAGCAAGGGTGCGGGCGGAGCAGAACCTCAGGCTATCTGTCCAGGGCGGCGAAGCAGAGCTTTGGACGCTCGAGTTCGAGCGCAAAAAACTCGCTGGCCTTGGGATAGAGCTGGAGCCGGAGCTAACAGGGTTTGAAACGAACGGCGCCGGCTACGACATCAAATCCTATGATCCCGGACCGTTCGGGCCGGTCGCGCGCTTGATTGAGGTAAAGTCGACCAGGTCCAAGCCGCCTCGGCTAATCCTTACGCGGGGAGAATGGGACGCGGCTCTTCAGTACGGCGACGCGTTCGAATTCCACCTCTGGGAGATAGAGACGAAGAGCCTAAGGATCATCCCTTCGGCGGAAATGGCCACCCACATGCCGCAGGATTGCGGAGGCGGAAGGTGGCTGCAAGTGGAAGTCATACCTTGACCGAACCTGACCTGATCGCTTGGCTCGAGGCAGACGAGGCCAGGAGGCGCCCTCTCCAAGCAAGACGCTTAAGGCTTCTCGCCGATATCCATCAGGTCGGTGAGCAGCGGCGATTGTGGCGTCCTAATGCCGATCGCGAAACCGGCGACGGCGTTCCTGTTTGACCTGATCGCCGGACTGCAAGAAATCGCCACGGTCCCGATGATCCAGAGCTGATGCGCGCTGGCTAGAGGTCGACGCTCAGCGTTAGTAGGCCGGACTGAAACGCAGACGTTCCGATGGTGAACTACGAGCCAAGAAGGGTCACCCCCTCCCCCTCGCGGTATAATACCTCCCCGCTTCGATGAGCCTGGAGGTCCTGAGCATGCCCAACAATACGCCCTTCGCCGAGCGGCCTTTGTCGCCGCGGCAGAAGTTGTTCGTGCGGGAGTTTGTGGTCAGTGGCAACGCCACGGCGGCGGCGCGGGCGGCGGGGTATACGGAGAGGTCGGCGAGGACGCTGGGGCATAGCCTGCGGCAGAAGCCGAACGTGGCGCGGGCGATCGCGGCGGCGCGGGGCGGGGGGCCGGCCGGGGCGGTGACGCAGCAGCGGGTGCTGGACGAGATGGGGCGGATGGCCTTCGCCAACATGCTGGACTTCGCGGTGGTCGATGGCGAGGGGCGGCTGGCCCTGGACCTGCGGGCGCTGGACCGGGGTCGGGCGGCCGCGCTGAAAGAGCTGGTCATCGAGGAGGTGACCGAGCGGGACGGGCGGAGCCGGCGGACGGTGCGGCTGAAGCTGGCCGACAAACAGGGGGCGTTGCTGAAGCTGTTGCCGCTGGCGCCGCTGTTTCCGGTGCGGCCGGCGAAGGACCTGGAGGCGGCGTCGTGAGCTGGGCTCGGTTTCGGCCTCACGGGGTTGTCGCTGGCGCCGGAACGCCGCCCGGGAGGACGCTGCCCGGGAGGACGCTGCCCGGGAGGACGCTTCCGGGGGCGGTGGAGGAGGCGCGGCGGCTGACGCCCCTGCAGAAGGCCTTCGTGCGGGAGTATGCGCTGGACCGCAATCCGGTGAAGGCGGCGACGCGGGCCGGCTATCGGCCAAGCACCGCCCGGTGGATCGGCCCCGTCCTGGCCCGCAAGCCCCATATCAACAAGGCCATCGCCGCCGGGCGGCAGGCGACGACGCCGCCGGTCAGCCAGGCGCGGGTGGAGGAGGAGCTGGGCCGGGTCGCCTTCGCCAACCTGATGGACCACCTGTATGTCGATGTCGACGGGCGGGTGGTGGTCGATCCGCGGCTGTTGAAGCGGGGGACGGCGGCGGGGATCGAGGAGCTGGTGGTCGATGAGCGGACCGACCCGAAGACCGGGGCCAGCCGGCGGATGATCCGGGTGAAGATGGCGGACAAGCAGAAGGCGCTGATGGCGCTCTTGCCGTTGGTGGGGCGGTAGGGGGTCGCGTTTGGGGGCGCCTTTTTGGGCCGGCGCTGCCCTCATCCGGCGGCTTCGCCGCCACCTTCTCCCCCTCGGGCCGTGCCTAACGGCCCGCCCAAGGGCAAGCTGCGGGAGAAGGATCTTCTGGCGGCTACTTCACGGTTTCCTTTTCCTTGGGGGCGGTGACGCGGCGGGGTTTTTCTCGGGCCTTGGGTTTGGGGAGGAGGCGGAAGCGGCTCTGGCACCAGGCGAAATCGATGCCGACGTCGAGCAGGGCGTCGGAGCGGCCGCAGGGGCAGGCGAAGTCCATGATGTCGATGACGCGGTAGGTCTCCCCCGCCACCAGGGGCACGGGCCAGCCGTTGACATGGTTGGGGGCGGCGTTGACGCAGAGAACCAGGTCGCCGGGGCCGATCGCGTCACTCATGGTCTGGTATCCGTTTTGGCGGGGACAAGTTTAGACCTTGCGGCGGTCGGGGCAAGGGTTGGCCGAGGGGTTGCGGGGCGATCCCCCTACTCCGCTCACCCCGGCGAATGCCGGGGCCCATCCGCGTGATCTCGATGTGTGCGGGACTGACACGATGGATGACGGCGTCAGACCTTGGCCGGCGGGCAACCGGACAGGTCCGTGCTCAGGCGGATGGGCCCCGGCATTCGCCGGGGTGAGCGGTGGGTGGGGGATGAGCGGGGGCGGGGCGGCTTTGCGGGACTCGGCAAACCGTGGTCCCCTGCCCTTCGATGAACGGAGGTCCTGCATGAGCGTGACGTTGCGCCCGCTGGAGGCGGCCGATGGGGCGCGGGTGCTGGCCTGGCGCAATAGCGCCGAGGTGGCGCCCTATATGTATTCGGAGCACCGGATCGGGGCGGCGGAGCATGCGGCGTGGCTGGCGCGGGCGCTTGAGGGGGGAGACCGGCGGTTCTGGGTGATCGAGCTGGACGGGGCGCCGGTGGGGCTGGCCAACCTGGCGCGGATCGATGCGGCGAACAGCAAATGCGAGTGGGCCTATTACCTGGCCGATCCGGCGACGCGGGGGCGCGGGGTCGGGGCGGCGGTGGAGTATCTGGTGCTGGGGTTTGTCTTCGAGACCCTGGGGCTGAACCGGCTGTGGTGCGAGGTGCTGGCCGCCAACGAGGGGGTCTGGCGGCTGCATGAGGGGTTCGGCTTTACGCGGGAGGCGCTGTTCAGGGCGCATGTCCGCAAGGGCGGGGTGTTTCAGGACGTGGTGGGTTTGGGGATGCTGGCCGCCGACTGGCCGGCGGCCAGGGCCGCGGCCGAGGCGCGGCTTGCGGCCAAGGGGGTGGATCTGGCGGGGTTGCGGGCGGCGCGGGCGGGGATGTGAGGCGCTAGGCCGCTTCCGCCCCGTGCAGGCCCTGCATGATGATGCGGTTGATGTCGACCAGGTCGGCGATGCTTTCTTCCTTGCGGATGACGGCGCTGGTGTGGCGGCTGACCCAGAGGCTGATGGAGATCAGCTGGGCGCGGAGGGGCGCGGGCAGGCCGTTGTCGGGCTGCGAACAGTCGGTGGCCAGCGCCGACCACAGGCGGCGGTTCCAGTCGAGCGCCTCGACCTTTTCAGCGAATTTGTCGTCCGGCAGCTTGTCCGCCTCCATCAGGGCGCGGGTCACCTGGCCGAAGAGGCGGTATTCCGCCTCGCGGGGGTTCTCAGACCGCGCCGCCGCCTTCTGATACGCCTGAAGCCCCATTCCCCAGCCTTTCGTCTTCGTAGTCCACAAGCTTGCGGCACAGCATCAGCGCCTTGTAGTACTCGCGCTCCATGATGTGCTTGGAGATGTTAACGCAGACCCCAAGCACCTCCGGATTTCGGATAACACTCATGAATTCGGTCAGGCGGCGGACGAACTCGTCGTAGTAACGGCTGGCGCCGCCCTCATCGAGGTACATCATCATCACCGGGAAGTAGACGTGCCGGGACGGGGTGACCACGTCCGACTCCTGCATGATGTCCTTCTCGCGAAGGACCGAGGCCTTGTTCTGCAGGATCAGCACGCCGCGGCGGTCGCCGTTCTGGACGACCGCGCCGTTGAGGACGAACCGCTCCCCCGGCTTCAATGACAGTTTGAGTGGCAATTCACCTCTCCCCGAAACAGCCCCCAGCCATAGCCGCCCATGGTTAACGGGGCCTTGCGACCCGCGGGTAAGGCGGCCTGCGGCGGTCCGGGACAGATCGTCGCATGCCTTTGGGGATAAGGGAATTCGGCGGTCGGATCCGGGGTTAATGGGCGGGTAACCATAATCGCGCGATCCATGGACCCATGACCCGACCTGCCGCCAAACGCCCGGACACCTCCGCCGCCGCCCTGGCGACAGGCGCGCTGGGGTTTGTCCAGGTGACGGGAGAAGCCTCGGCCCCGCGGATGGCCGGATCGGTGTCCGGCCAGGCCGGTTCGGCCGCCGCCCTGACGCGGATGCTGGAGGCCATGTCGCAGATGAAGGCGGCCTCGGTCGACGCCCTGCTGCAACAGGCGGTGGCGGCGCTGAAGGCCCACGACTTCCAGACCGGCGGCGAACTGGCGATCAAGGCGCTGGAAAGCGACGAGCGGTCGGGGTTCGGCTGGTATCTGCTGGCCATCGCGCGGGAGCGGGCGGGCGACTTCGCCGGGTCGGTGCGGTGCTATGAAAAGGCGCTGATGCTGATCCCCGACCATGCGGAGGTGGCCAACGACCTGGGTCGCCTGGCCTATCGCATGGGGATGAAGGAGACCGCCGAGAAGCTGTTCGCCCACTATGTGCGGGCCTATCCGCAGCAGACCGAGGCGGTGAACAACCTGGCCTGCGCGGTGCGGGACCAGGGGCGGTTCGGCGAGGCGGTGGACATCCTGCGTCCGGCGATCGTCGCCGCGCCGGATCAGGCGCTGCTGTGGAACACGCTGGGCACGGTGCTGAGCGAGGACGGCGATCCGCAAGGCTCGGCCCCCTTCTTCGACGAGGCGCTGCGGCTGGATCCGGGCTTCGCCAAGGCCCGCTACAACCGCGCCAACGCCCGGCTGTTCCTCGGCGAGGCGGAGGCGGCGCTGGCGGACTGCAGCGAGGCGATGAAGGCGGTCATGCCGGCCGACGAGGCGGCGATGATGCGGCTGGCGCGGGCGACGATGAACCTGGCGGTCGGCGATCTGCAGGCCGGCTGGGACGACTATGAGGCGCGGCGGGACGATCATTTCGCCGATGTGACGCAGTTCCTGGTCGACCGGCCGCTGTGGGAGCCGGGCCTGGACCTGACCGGCAAGTCCCTGCTGCTGATCGGCGAACAGGGGCTGGGCGACGAGGTGCTGTTCGCCAACCTGATCCCCGATGTGCTGGAGGCCCTGGGGCCGAAGGGGATGCTGACCCTGGCCGTGGAGCCGCGGCTTGTTCCCCTGTTCGCGCGCAGCTTCCCCAATGCGCGGGTCGGGGCGCACGCGACTTTCAATGTCGATGGCCGGACGGTGCGGGTGCTGCCCTTCCTGGAGGGCCAACTGGAGGGAATCGACCTGTGGGCGCCCCTCGCCTCCCCGCTGCGGCAGTTCCGAAACCGCGTCGAGGCCTATCCGGAGACCCGCGGCTATCTGACCGCCGATCCGGCCCGGGTGGCGCACTGGCGGGAGGTGCTGAAGGACGCGCCGGCCGGGCCCAAGGTCGGGCTGCTGTGGAAGAGCATGACCGCCAAGGGCGGGCGGCATCGGTATTTCTCGCCCTTCGACCTGTGGGCGCCGGTGCTGAAGGTGCCGGGGATGAGCTTCGTCAACCTGCAGTACGGCGACTGCGCGGCCGAGCTGGCCCAGGCGCGGGACGAACTGGGGGTGGAGATCTGGGTTCCGCCGGGCATCGACCTGAAGCAGGACCTGGACGAGGTGGCGGCCCTGACCTGCGCCCTGGACCTGACCATCGGTTTCTCCAACGCCAGCCTGAACCTGGCCGGGGCCTGCGGGGCGGACGCCTGGCTGGTCTCGACCCCGGCCGCCTGGACCCGTCTGGGGACGGAGCGTTATCCCTGGTATCCGCAGGTGCGGACCTTCACCCCGCCGGCCTTCGGGGCCTGGGAGGCGGTGATGGGGGACATGGCGGGAGCGCTTCAGGTCGAGTTCCCGACCGGAACATAAGCCCCGCCAAGGGATTGAATCCGGACAGCAGCGCGGCGCTTGGCCGCCGAACCGGAGGCTGACCCCATGACCGACATCGACACCGGCTATGACGCCCAGGATCGCGCCGAGGTCCTGGACGAAACCAACCTGACCCGCGACGGCGACAGCATCGCCAACTTCACCGACATGGCGGACGTCTATGACGTCACCGCCGCGGCCGATGACGCCGACATCGACGGCCTGGACGCCGCCGCCGACGACGAGGACTTCGACGAGGAAGACTTCGACATCGACGGCCTGGAGGGCGAGCGCGACGACGAGGGCCTGAGGGCCGCGCCGGAAGACCGCAGCTTCGCCTATGACGAGGACCGCCTCAGCGGTGACGACGAGGCGACTTCGGCCTATGAGGCCAGCGGTCCCGATACGGAGACTCCCGCCTCGAAGGATCCCGGCGAGGACGCTGAGGACGAGGCCGATCCGCATGTGGAGCGCCAGCTCGACAAGGGCCTGAAGGAAACCTTCCCGGCTTCCGACCCGGTTTCGATCAATCCCGGGGCCGATTAGAGTCCGAAAAACCGGCCAGACCTCACTCTAGGTCAGCTGTGGCGCCCCCAGGCAACGACCAGGCGGCTTTTTTGCCGGCCCGTGCGAAATCGCTTCACAGACCGTCCGAGACCGCTACTGTCGCCGTCTAAACGTTTGTTTGGAGCCATGTGGCTCCGAGGGGATGCGATGACGACGCGCTTTACCGGCACCGACAACTATGTGGCCACCGACGATCTGAAGGTGGCGGTCAACGCCGCCATCGCCCTGCAGCGGCCGCTGCTGATCAAGGGCGAACCCGGCACCGGCAAGACCGTGCTGGCCGAGGAGATCGCCAAGGCGCTGGGCGCGCCGCTGATCACCTGGCACATCAAGTCGACGACCAAGGCGGCCCAGGGCCTCTATGAATACGACGCGGTGACCCGCCTGCGGGACAGCCAGCTGGGCGACGAGCGGGTCAAGGACGTCCGCAACTACATCAAGAAGGGCAAGCTCTGGGAGGCTTTCGAGGACCAGCCCGTGCGCCCGGTGCTGCTGATCGACGAGATCGACAAGGCCGACATCGAGTTCCCCAACGACCTGTTGCAGGAACTGGATCGGATGGAATTCTACGTCTACGAGACCGACGAGACCATCAAGGCCAAGGTCCGCCCGGTGGTGATCATCACGTCCAACAACGAGAAGGAACTGCCGGACGCCTTCCTGCGCCGCTGCTTCTTCCACTACATCAAGTTCCCGGACGACCAGACGATGAACGCCATCGTCGAGGTCCACTATCCCGGGATCAAACAGAAGCTGGTCGCCGAGGCGCTGCGCATCTTCTACGACATGCGCAAGGTTCCGGGCCTGAAGAAGAAGCCCTCCACCAGCGAGCTGCTGGACTGGCTGAAGCTGCTGATGGTCGAGGACATCGGCGAGGACGTGCTGAAAGAGCGCGACCCGACCAAGCTGATCCCGCCCCTGCACGGCGCCCTGCTGAAGAACGAGCAGGACGTGCATCTGTTCGAACGCCTGGCCTTCCTGGCCCGCCGCGAAGGCGCCGGCGCGACCCGTCCGGGGCAGTAGGCGTCTAGGGCGGTCCGAGAGGGTTGCGATTGTTGAAAGGCCCGCCTTCTCGCGAAAGCGGGCCTTTTGCTTTGGCGGATCCGGATTTTGCAAGCCGGGCGTCAAGTGTCGGCTAGGTGGCGCATTGCCAGAGACCGCCTTCGACCCAAAGCGGAAGTTGAGCGAGTCAGCTTTCCGGCATTGCACGCGCGGTTTAGCTTCCGACTAGAACCGGTCGAAGCCGATCAGGAGCGATCCATGCAGCGGACGGTGAGAGAGCGCTTCTGGGGCCGCGCCTCAGGCGTGACCTACGCAGACCTCCACCTGGTAGACTGCGAATTCAATAGTTGCGTCATCGCGCGGGATAGCAGGAGCCCGCAGAACTCTATCGAGCGGATTGAGCTTGTAAGCGCGGCCCAGTTGAACTGCAGCATCTCCGAAGCACTGCTGCGCGATGTGCGCCTCCACAATCTCAAGCGGCTAGGCAACGCGCCATTGTTTCTGTGGGGATGCCTGTTCGAGCGCGTCATCCTCTCTGGCCGAATCAGCGCCGTAAAAATCAATCAATCCGTCGGCGTGCCGAGCGATCCGCCTCAACGGCAACAGGCTCACAACGCTGTGGTGACCCGCTTCTATTCCACGTCGGATTGGGCGCTGGACATCTCAGCTGCGGAATTCCCCGGAGGGATCACCTTCGAGGCCGTTCCGGGTGACAAGATACGGCGCGATCCAGAGCGTCAGGTCCTAGTGAGGCGAGCGGCTCTCGCTGCGACAGATTGGCGAGGTATCGACTTCGACGGCACCGCAATCGACCTCGGCCTTAGCTGGTTCGAGCAGGACTCGCTATTCGATAGCGTCGTGCTCGTTGAACGCTGCGACCGCAAATGGATAAAGCGTGATCGCGCCGTACTCCAGCGGCTCTGTGATGCAGGAATCGCCTCCACGTAGAGGTCTCCCTTCCACCCATTGCGAACCTCCGCTCAGCCGATAGAACTGAGCCATGCCCGCTCCTTATGCGCTGTTCTGCGCTGACCCCCTCAATCCCCGATCTGTCGATCCGGCGTTCCAGGTCGAGATGGAAGCTGCGCGGGCCGCCGGTTTCACTCCCGTCCGGATCGACCACGATGAGCTCGACCATCGCGTCGATGCCGATGCCGCACTTCGCCCTGCGCACTTCGATGGAGAGGGCAAAGCGATCTATAGAGGATGGATGTTGAGCACCGGCGCGTACGAACCCTTGTTCGGCGCGCTGAGCCGGCGCGGCATCGACCTTGTGACTTCTCCCGAGGCGTATGCTGCTTGTCATACGACGCCGGGCTCGTATGGCCCGCTTCGGGACTGGATGCCTGAGACCGCCTGGGTCCCTATGGAGTCTATAGATGACGCCAGAGCCGTGCAGGATGTCCTGTCGAAGTTTGGATCCTCGCCCATCATCGTAAAGGACTGGGTTAAATCTCAAGCAGCAGGCTACTGGGCTGAGGCCTGCTTCATACCCGATGCTTCGGACACCGCAGGTGCATACCGAGTGATCGCGCGCTTCCGGGAGCTGCAGGGCGAGAGCCTAGCCGGAGGCCTCGTCTTTAAGCGCTACGTCTCCCTCTTACCGACCGGGGCTCCAACCCTGGAACATCGCGCCTTCATCGCTGGCGGCAAGGTCGTTGGATGCTGGCCTCGTTCGGAGCAAGCCAAAGAGATCGGTGCGCCGCCCGGTTTGATCCTCAACGCAGTCGCTTCGAGCGTTCCCAGTCCCTTCGCCTCGGCGGATTTCGGTTGCGATCTAGATGGGCGATGGTGGCTTTTGGAAGTCGGTGACGGCCAAGTCTCGGGTTTGCCCGACGAGATGCCAGCGGCTGCGATCTTTGCTGCTCTAGCGCATCTTGCAGACTAACTATCGACGGACGTCCGCCTTCCCACCCTTAGCTGAAGATGAGCGAGTCCGGTCCAAGCCGACAGCCGACGGTCCGCTATCCGGCCGAGGGGCAATAACCGCATGCGACCCATCTGAGACCTTCCCGAGGTCCGCTTTGCTGGCCGCTCAAAGCGATTTAGTCTAGGTCAATGAGCGTCTCCAAACCTGCCGACGAGTTAGCAGCCTTCAGCGTCGAGCCTTCGAGGATCGTAAGTGCCTCTGCTGACGAAGACTCTATGCTCATCGTCCATCGAAATGACTTGGGTCTGGAGTTTGGGCTGGTGATTGAGTTCGACGCTCCAGGCGTCACGGCGATGGTCGACTACCTCACGGAACTGGGGATCAAGATTGATCGTGATGTCGTGATTGAACAGTTCGGCAGGTAGGGTTGACGTCTGCAATCCACCCAATGCGGCCGTCACGTCTGAGAAACAGGCCAGGGCAAAACGTCTACGCGTGGCGGCGGATCGTACAGTTCGCACTCCCACTCTTCAAAGGGCGGGTCGGGTGCTTCTCCGGTTACATATTGCAGCACGTACTGTGCTGCACGCCGTTCCGCCCATTTTGCGTTGAGCACGTTTCCCTGGTCATCCAACTCAATGACATTTGCAAAAATCGCGTAGGTCGTTTCTAGCGCGCTCGGCTCTTCGAATATGCAGGAGTAGTCGATGCCTTCCAGCAGGGGCAGGCCCAGGCTCTTGTTCGCAACCCAGAACGAAAAAGTCCTGAGCGCACCGCTGAAGGAATTGCTGAGCTTCGGAATGGTCGCCTCCGGTCAGGATTTGGTCGGTGGGGGACGCTATGTCGATCTGCCTGGAGTCCGCACTCAGCCCGAGTTCGCATCCGCTTTCCACCTGTTGCGGATGGTGGCAAGGTCTGCTTGGGCGATAGGCGCGGACCTAGCCGGTAAGCTGATGCTGGCGGCTATATCGCCTCGCGGGTTCCGATAGGTATTGCCGAGGAAACGTATGCCTTGGCTATCGGAATTCCCTCGACTGGAGCGCGGTAGCAAGGATCTCCGACGACGACATAATCCGAGTGTCATCGCCGTCACCAAAATATGCGCCCGGCCAAAATATCAGATCGCTGATCCCATCGTCGCCTGTGTTGGCCTTAAGGCACGCCAGCCAATAATGGCTTTGCAACTCATCCACCTTCGTGATGCCGCAAAGGCCGTCGATCATTTCCAGCATTTCTTCATGAGTCAGATCCGTCGGTATCTGATCCCAAGCGACTAGCTGTCTCCTGGCGAAGACCTCGGGGCGCACCGAGCCAAACCCGTCGTGAACGGCGAATCCATGAATAGGGTGGCCTGCAACAATACCGAGTTGTTTTAGAAGCGCACCGTAGTCAGCCCCAGCCTCATACAACGCGTAGATTTCTCGCCCTAGCTCTATGGCTTCCGAAAGCCGAGGGTGACCAGCCGTAGGATCAAACAGGTGTGATCTCATTGCCTGCTCCGGCCTATCTGGGAGGGGGTCACTTCGGTGTCTCAGTATCCCTAACTAAGGAGGTGCCGGGGAACCAGAGCCACAATACACAACAGGCCCGCCGGGCTGCGTTTGCGCCGGCCCCGCGGTTGGGCCGCGCGGTTTCCAAGGGCGGCGCTGGTCGGGGACAGGAACGCCGGTCCGGCGGCGAGGGCCGTCTTCGAGAGACGGGGCGGTGATCCAGTCCCCTGGGCGTCGAGGGGCGAACTTCGCGCCGCCATTGTCCTCATCCGGTCGCCCTGATAGCAGGCTTGACCTTCATGCCAGTCTGGGAGGGCTGATGATCCGGATGCAGTTGCGCGGCCTATGCGCCGCGGTCTTGATGTTGTGCGCCGCGCTGCCCGCGCAGGCCGCGCCGAAGCCTCTGAAGTACGTCCTGCCGGAGGCAGCCCGCCCGGTCGCCGGAGGCCGCTCCGTCCAGGTCAGTGTCGGCCAGGCTGAGCTTGGGTCGAACATCAACTCCACCCTCGGCTTCACGATGGCGGCCGGCGGCGCGGTCGGCGTGCTCATCGAGGCCGGGGTCGGAGCCGACCGCGCCCAGCGCGCCCAACTCGGCATCACCCCCATCCGCCGCGGCCTGATGGACTTTGACGCCGACCAGCTGGCTATCGACAGCACCAAGGCCGCCCTGGCCGCCATGCCCTGGCTCGAAGGCCAGGAACCGGCCTTCAGCCGCGACGCCACCCTGTTCGGCAAGAACGACTTTCTCACCGCCGCCGCGACCAGCCAGGTGGCCTATTTCACCTATGTCTACGACATGGCGCCTGATTTCTCGTCGATCAACGTCAGCGTCGGCATCGCCATCGCCAACAAGGCGCAGGCCGGTAAGGGCCAACCCTACACCCGGCTCCTCGACAATAATCTGCTGTTCGGCCAGCGGGTCAGCAGCGTCGTGCGCCTCGCCAACCCCACCACCCCGGTCCAGAACGCCCAGCGCTGGGCGGCCAACGACAGCGCCCTGGCGAAGACGGCGCTCACCCTCGCGTTCACCGAGGCCGGCGAACTCATTCCGCGCGCCCTCACCCTCACTGACGCCGATGCGGCCCGTTTCAACGCCGCGGAACGCAGGGCCATCGGCCCTCTCGGCGGCAAGCTGATGGAGGAGGACCCCGGTGGCGTTCTGTTTTTCAACCCCCTCCCCGTGGGCCTTATCCATGTCCAGACTCTTCAGGAATAGCGGCATGCGCAGCGCTCCCATCCTCGCCACCGCAGCTCTGGCCGCCAGCCTGCTGACCGCCGGCTCCGCCGCCGCCGCAGTGGGAGACGCCAAGCTGCTTGGACCGCTCTATGTCGAGCCCGCGGCGACCGCAAAGGCCGCCGTCCCGTCCGCCGCCGGCGGCTGCTCCGTCCAGATCGAGCTCACCGACCCCCGCCGCGACCCCCAGATCGTGGGAGCCTTCGGCGTCGCTCTGCGTGCGCCGGATGATCGCGAGGCCTGGCTGCGCTCGGTGTTTGAAGTCGGCCTCAAGGCCCGCGGATTTACCCCCGGCTTCGCGCCGGCCGGCGGCCCACCCGACCCCGCCGCGGTCACGGCCCGCCTCCGGATTCAGGTGATCTGGATCACCAACCAGCAGATGAACAAGGTCGGCAGCGTCGTCCTGCGCGGCGTCCTTGCGGCTCCAGGCGCGCCCCCCGGACCGGAAGCGGTCTATCGCGGTGACAAGACGGCGGTGAACATGTGGGGCACCACCAAGGAGTTCAACGACCACGCCAATGCCGTCTTCGCCCTCGCCCTCGACGACCTGGCCGAAGACCTCCGCCCTCTCTGCGCCGCCCCGCCGCCCGCAAGGGCGGCGTTGGCGCCCGCTCCAAGCCGCTAAGGGCCACGCTCAAAGCGATACGGGTCCGCTTCTTCATTCACTCGGGCGACCTGTGCCTGTGTCCGCCTTCCAACCCGAACAGCCCCTGGGCAGTCGGAAACCAGAGCCACGATACACGGCGGGCCCGCCGAGCTGCGTTTGCGCCGGCCCCGCGGTTGGGAAGTGCGGTTTCCAACGGCGGCGCTGATCGGGGACAGGAACGCCGGCCCGGCGGCGAGGGCCGTCTTCGAGAGACGGGCGGCGATCCAGTCCCCTGGGCGTCGGTTTGGGGACCGGTTCTCCGCAGCCACGCGACGACAGGGCGGGAGCCGGCCTGCCCCGGAGCACCTGTCCCCGATCAGCGCTAAGGGTTCACGGGAGAACCGCTGCGGCCGCGCTTGGCGTCTATTGGGGATAGTGTCCCCGGATTCTCAGGATTCTAGCTGATTTGGGGGCTTTCACACAGCATCGACCCAAAGCGGACATGGCTGGTGAATTTGCTATTATGGGAAAAACCGCCGCGTGCTCAGCTGGGATAATCTGCATGCTGATCAATTTTGAACTTCACCCCTTGGGGAATATCACCCCTTGGGGCGAACCCGGCAACCATAGTCTCCATTGGTTTGGCCTAACGGACGGTCGGTATTGGATAACTGCAGGGGGCGATACGCTATTCGAATATAGCGAGCGAGTTCGGCGCGCCGAATTCGATAGATATTGCGATTATCAAGTCGCACGAATTTTGGAAGACATTACGGAGATGCTTCCCACTATATTGGATCCCATCCCCCAGGATCTGGTGAAATATATTTCCGGGGAACCCGGACGCGTGTGGATGGAGACGCAAGATTCATGGTTCGAGCGAAACCTCACCGCGGATGCCGGAGCTGAAGCATGGGATGTCTTCGATCGTGCCAAGTTGTTGCGCAACGGCCGATTTCTCGATTCTGGGTATCTGACGCCATCGGCATCAATACTAATGTGGTCCGATGACGCGGACGTCCACATTGAGTGGGAAAATGGGGATAAATTAATCAATAGCGAGTTGGCATGGTCCGCCGTCAGGGGAAGATTCCATCTGCCGCGCGCGATATTCGTGGAGGAAGTTCGCGCTTTCCACGCCAGACTTTTTGAGCAGATGACTTTACGGATTGAGCAAGTCGCTGCGGGAGCGCTTCACCCGGATATCCATATCGATTTGCCCGGCTTGATAGCCGAGAACGAGCAACGTCGCGATGAGGCCGCTCAAGCTCTCGAGAAACGGGAGCCAGCATGTTGGGGCGAAATCAGATCGGCCATTTTGGAGATTTCCTCCGAGACTCGGCCGGGCAACATATAGCCGTGTCCAAATGTCCGCTAACCACCCTTAGCGGTATTTCGGAACGTCCGCTTTCGGCGGGAACGGTGCGGTCGCCAGGCAGCCCGAGCCCAGCGGCGTTCACCCCACCCCGGCTTAACGCGAATTCACTGGAAAACGGCGGGCGGTGGACGCACCCTTGGTCTCAAGAGATCAGGAAGGGCTACCCCATGAACCGCAAGCTTCTGCTTGTCCTCGGCTGTTGTGCGCTGGCGCTGGGCGCCTGTGAGAGCCGGGCTGACTACCGCGCCAAGAAGGCGCAACGGGAGGCCCTGAAGGTGGTCTCCAAGCTGGATTGCCCGGAGACGCAAGGGGGCCTGAAACGCGCCAGCGCGGCGGCCGACGGCCTGTCCTGTGTCTACAGCGGCGACGACGCCGAGGTGACCCTGCGGCTTATCAAGATCAGCGGCGACCCGAACGCCGCCCTGGCCCCGATCGACGCCGAATTGAAGGCGCTGATGCCCCCGGAGCCGCCCGAAGCCCCCGAGGCGCCGGAAGCCGCAGCCGCGCCGGCCGCCCCTGCCCCGCCAACGCCTCCGGCGCCCGGGGAGGAGCCCTCCGCGGGCAAGCAGACGGTGCGGCTGCCCGGCCTGACGGTGGAAACGGATGAGGCCGGCGAAACGGCCAACATCCGCATGCCGGGGATGAAGATCAACGCCGACGAGAACAACGCCCATGTCGAGATCGGCGGCACGGTCATCGACGCCTCCGACGACCGGAACGAGGTCAAGGTGACCAGCACCCGCTGGTCGGCCGACGAGGACGAGGACTCCGGCATGAAGATCGACACCAAGGACGGCGACGTCTCGGTGCATTCGGGCTTCAGCGGCTTCCGCATCGGCGGCGGCAACCGCAGCGGCTTCCGCAGCACCTTCGTCAAGACAACCGACAAGGAAACCAGTGTCTACACCGCCGTCGGCTATGAGGCCCGGGGCCCGAAGAACGGGCCCATGGTGGTGGCGGTGGTCAAGTCGAAGTCGCCGAAGAAGGCCGGCAAGACCGACAACATCTTCCGCAACGCCGCCGCCCTGGTGAAGCTGAACGTCGGGGGCTGAGCCCTGACCTGACGGCGAGCGGTCAGGTCACCGGCGCAACGTCGGTGACCTTGTAGGCCAGCAGGCGGCCATCCTCGTCGGCGACCGAGACATATTCGCCGACGGCGAAGCGGTGCTGGCCCAGCCGGTGGACCGCCTCGTCGTCGGCGTCGGTGGTGTCATCGTAGTCGAAATACCAGTTGTCCCTGCGGCGGGCGAGGCGGCCCATGACCGCCTCCTCCTCCGGCGCGAACCGCCGGACGGTGCAGTCGGCCTTGGCCTTCTGGAAGGCCTCGAGGTTGAGCATGCCATCCGCGGTCAGGGGCGCGGTCAGGGTGTAGCCGCGATGATCATCGCCATCGGCGAATTCGGTGCCCGGATTGCGGGCGAGGCGCAGGACGATGCGTGACAGGGTCATCCCTGGTCTTCCTTCTTGTGACTTGAGCTTAGTGGGAGAGGAACAGCGACGGCCCGTCGTTGTTCAGCAGCGTCCGGGTGGTTCCGCCGAAGATGTATTCCTGCAGGCGGGGGTGGCCGAAGGCCCCGGCGACCAACAGTCCGGCCCCCAGACGCCGGGCGGCGGCGAGCAGGATCTGCGCCGCGTCGCCGGACTCGCTGAGCACCTCGACGTCGGACGCGACCCCGCGTTCGGCGAAGAAGGTCTGTAGCTGGGCGCCGTCGAAGGCGCGGGAGGAGGCGGACGGGGCGCAGACGATGACCACCCGCGAGGCCTTCTCGAGCAGGGGGATGGCTGTGCGGGCGGCGCGGCTGGCTTCCTTGCCGCCGTCCCAGGCAACCATGACCACGCCGTCGGCCCTGAGGCCCGGCCGGGCGACGATGGTCGGGCGCTGTTCGTCGGCGACCGTCTGCTGGAAGGCCTCGGCCAGGGGACCGCGTCCCCGGGCGGCCTCATCGCCAAAGACGACGACGTCGGAGAGGCGACCCTGCATGGAGAGGCCGGCCCAGACCGGCGATTCCAGAGAGATGAAGCTGGTGCGGCCGTAGCCGCAGGCGGCGACAGCGGCCCGTGCCGTCTTTTCCCCTTCCGAGGCGGCTTCCCGGAGGCTGTCCATGGCGGTGATCTGAACCCCGCCCATGAAGCCCTCGCCCATCCAGGGCATCAGGTCGGCGACGTCGGCGGGGGCGTGAACCGCCGCCAGTTCGGCATTGAACGGCGCGGCCAGGGCCGCGGCCGCCGCCAAGGTCTGCGCATCGCCGGCCCCGCCAGCCAGGGGCGCCATGATTCTTGCCCAACTCATGCGTAAATCTCCCGATTGCCGATGAAACCTATCCGGGCCGAGTGCATTGACCCGGGACGGAAAGGTCCGACCGGGCCGTTCAAGGTCCCGCCGGTCCAGACAGGACTCCCGCGACTATGCAAGACATCGATCCCGGGCGCGGAGCCTCCCCCGATAGAGGTGGATACCCCGTGCCTGTCGTTGATCTTTGTCAAGGTATGCTCCAGTTGGACGTTCCAGTCTCAAGACAAGGAACGAACGAAATGGTGAAAGGGCTGCGTGGAAAACAGGCCCCGCGGGCGTGGCAGCGGATGTTGTCGGGCCGGCGCCTGGATTTGCTCGATCCGTCGCCGATGGACATCGAGATCGAGGACATCGCCCATGGCCTGGCAAGGGTCGCCCGATGGAACGGTCAGACCCTTGGCGAGCATGGATTCTCCGTCGCCCAGCACAGCCTGGTGGTCGAGGAAATCGCCGCCCACATCCAGCCGGACATGGAGCCGCGCTGGCGGCTGGCGGCCCTGCTGCACGATGCCTCGGAATATGTGATCGGCGACATGATCAGCCCCTTCAAGGCGGCGCTGGGCGTCAGTTACAAGGATTTCGAGGAGCGGCTGGAGCACGCCATCCACGCCCGCTTCGGCCTGCCGGCCAGGGTTCCCGTCCCGATCAAGAAGCTGATCAAGTCCGCCGACCGAGCCTGCGCCTATTTCGAGGCGACCCAGCTGGCGGGCTTCACCCCCCAGGAGTCGCTGCAGATCTTCGGATCGCCGCCGCCCGGATACCAGCTGGTCATCCATCCCCTGGCCGCAAGGGAGGCCCAGGATCGCTACGTGGCGCGGTTCCATATCCTCTCCGAGGCCGCCGGATACGAGCGGACGTCCGCCGCCTTCACCACCGAATAGGAATTCAAAAACCCCTCATGACCCTGATCGTCAGCCCCCTGCGTGACGCCGCCACGGTAATCAAGTGGAAGAAGCCTTCCCATGTGATCACCCTGCTGGAGAACGGCCTGTTGGCCCAGGCTCCGCGCGCGCTGGATCCCACGCGACACTTGAAGCTGGCGGTCCACGACATCTGGGAACAGAAGGAGGGCGAGATCCTGCCGGACGAGGGCCTGGTGAAGGACATCCTCGACTTCTCGGCAGACTGGGACGGCCGCTCGCCGATGCTGGTCCACTGCTGGGCCGGGGTCAGCCGCTCGACGGCCACCGCCTATCTGCTGGCCTGCCACAGGAACCCCGGCGCCGCCGAGGCGGCGATCGCCCAGGCCCTGCGCAAGGCCTCGGCCGGCGCCACGCCCAACCCGCTGATCGTCGCCCTGGCCGACGACATCCTGGGCCGTCGGGGCCGGATGGTCGATGCGGTGCGGGACATCGGCAAGGGCCAGTATGTCTATCCCGGCGCGCCGTTCGAGATGCCGTCCCGCTATTGAACCGCCCGCCCGTTGCAGGGGGCGGCCCCTTTAAGGGTCGGTCCGGGTCAGGGTCAAGTTCACGGTCAAGTTCGGGGGGCAAGTTCGGGGGGCAAGTTCGGGGGGCAAGTTCGGGGCGGGTTTAGCGGCGTCCGATTTTCCTCTACCTAAGGTCCTATGACCCTTTCCGTCGTCATCGGCCTGTCCGCCGTCACCGTCGCCATCCGCGACGGAGAGGCGGTGGTGCTGGCCGTGCGGCCGCACGACGCGGTGACGGACGCGGTATCCCCCCTGCCCGGTCTGCCGTTCGGACCGTTCGAGCCGGAGGATCACCGCACCTTCGAACTGGCGCTGCGGGAGTTCGTCAGCGCCCAGACGGGGTTCGAGCTGGGCTATGTGGAGCAGCTCTACACCTTCGGCGACAAGGGCCGGGACGCGCCGCGCGCCGAGGTGGGCGCGGGGGCGGCGCGGGTGGTCTCGGTCGGCTATCTGGCCCTGACCCCCTCCGCCACCGGCAGCCTGGCGGCGGATACGGCCTGGTCGTCCTGGTCGCGGTTCTTTCCGTGGGAGGACTGGCGCAAGGGCCGTCCGGACCTGATCGATGAGGGGATCGCCCCGGCCCTGATGGCCTGGGCCAAGCGCGATCCCGACCGCGCGGCGCGGGCCAGGTTGGCGTTTGCACTGGACGGCGCGGCCTGGAACGAGGAGCGGGTGCTGGAGCGGTACGAGCTGCTCTATGAGGCCGGGCTGGCGCCGGAAGCGGCGCGGGACGCGGCGCGGGCCGAGGGACGCGATCCGCCGGAACCAGCGGCCCTGTCGGCGGCGCTGGGCGAGCCGATGATCTCCGACCACCGGCGCATCCTGGCCACGGGGCTGGGGCGGCTGCGCGGCAAGCTGAAGTACCGGCCGGTGGTGTTCGAACTGATGCCGGCGGAGTTCACCCTGTCGGCCCTGCAGCGGGCGGTGGAGGCCATCGCCGGCATCCCCCTGCACAAACAGAACTTCCGCCGGGTGGTCGAGCGGACGGGCCTGGTCGAGGGGCTGGGCCGGATGGACGCCGACACCGGCGGACGACCGGCGGAGCTGTTCCGCTATCGCCGGGAAGCCCTGAGCTCTCGGCCAGCGTCGGGGTTGAGCTTGCCGGGGGTGCGGGATTGAGGGGGTGCGGGTTTGAGGCGGTTTCCGCAAAACTCGGCCCGCACACCGTCATCCTAGGCCTTGTGCCTAGGACCCCGCCGTCCGCGCGCACTCACGGTGCAGGGTGAGGTTGATCACAGCGGCCTCTCTGCAAAGGGTCGTCACGGCTGAACTCGGGGTCCTAGGCACAAGGCCTAGGACGACGGAAGTGTGGGTGGGCGCCGCGCCTTACTCCGCGGCCAGCGGCGGAGCTTTTTCCACTTCGTCTTCATCCTTCTGGCGTTCCAGCCACTTCGCCTTCAGGGTCTTTGACGTCTCCCGCGAGCCGTCCGGACTCCAGCCGGGAGGGCCGAACAGGTAGCCGATCACCTCGCGCGGCGAGCGGGAGCCGGCGAGGTCCCTGACGATCCCCATCCATTCGTGAAAAGCCACCCGCAGAATATTGAAATCGCCGAGGTTCTTGACCAGGCCATAGCGCGGCGGTTCCGCAGCGTCTTCCGGTGTGAAGCTGCCGAACAGGCGGTCCCAGATGATCAGGATGCCGGCGTAGTTGGCGTCGAGGTAGCGGGGGTTGCGGGCGTGGTGGACGCGGTGGTGGCTGGGGGTGTTGAACACCGCCTCGAACCAGCGGGGCATCCTGCCAATCGCCTCGGTATGGATCCAGTACTGGTAGACGAGGCTGATCCCCTTCTGGATGAGGATCATCGCCGGGGGAAAGCCGAGTAGCGACAGCGGCAGCCAGAGCAGCCAGGTTCCGGCGACGCCGCCGGTCCAGGTCTGACGCAGGGCCGTGGCCAGATTATAGTGCTGGCTGGAGTGGTGGTTGACGTGGCTGGCCCACCAGAAGCGCCGTTCGTGGCTGAGGCGGTGGAACCAGTAGTAGGTGAAGTCCTCGAGGAAGAAGATGGCGACCCAGGCCCACCAGGCGGTCATCGGGATGTCGAACAGCCGGTGATTTTGCCAGATCCAGATGCTGACCGCGCCGATGGCGGTGGCGGTCAGGGCGCCGGCGATGGTGCTGCCCAGGCCCATCAACAGGGAAGTGGCGGTGTCGCGCGCCTCGTACCGGGCCTTCACCTTGCCCAGGCGCCCCAGGACGATCTCGCCGACGATGGTCAGGACGAAGAGGGGGATGGCCAGGGTGACCGGATCGAAGGCGGCCTTGATCGGATCGAGGGTCATATGGCGTAGTCCTCGTGCCGGCCGGGCGGCCAGGGATTGACGCCGCTGACGGCGAGGCTGAGGCGGGGCGCGGAGGGATCGGGCAGTTTCAGCCGCAGCCGGCCGCCGCGGATCGGGGCGGCCAGGGCGGACTCCCAGCTGGTGTCGCGGGTGACAAAGCTGTCGCCCAGGCGGCTGACGATCAGGGCGCGGGCGCCGGAACGGGCCAGGGCGCCGGCGCCATCGGCGGCGATCCAGATGTCTTCGAGCGGAAGGCCGGGGTAGTCGAGGTCCAGAAGGGCGCGGACCTGCGCCTCGTCCAGGGCGGCTGGCGCACGGTCGATCCTGGCCCAGGCCGCGAGGCCGACCATGGCCGCCACGGCCACGGCGGAGCCGACGAGCTGGATCAGCATGCCATTCACCTTGGAACGCTCCATTCCCCAAGCGTTAGTCTTAACGGGCGGAGTCACACCGGAGCGGCCTCCGCGTCAATGAAAAAGGCCCCCGCCAAGCGGCGGGGGCCTCGTTCACGCTCAGGGTCGAGTTCGGCCTAGAACTTGCGGACGTAGCCGATGGTGAAGACGTCGGCCTTGCCGCCGTCATCTTCGAAGTCGTGCCGGGTCAGGTCGGCGCGGACGCCGTCCTTGTCGGTGAAGAAGTACTGGCCGCCGACGCCGTAGTTCCAGCTGTTGCTGTCGGCGCTGCCGTTGGCCGGGCCGGAGTAGTCGATGTCGCTCTTGCCGTAGCCGACGCGGGCGAACAGGTCGGCCTTCGGGGTGATCGGCAGGAAGCCGACGCCATAGACGGCGGCGGAGTAGTTGAGGTCGACGTCGAACTTGGTCCCGGCGATGGTGGTGTGGTCGCCATCGACGCCGCCGGCGAGCTCGCCCTCGACACCGAGATACTGGCCAAAGCGGGCGCCGACGCGGCCTTCGATGGCGGTGAGATCCGCGCCCTCGTAGTTGCCGGCGGCCACGCCAACCGTGCCGTAGCCGGTCGGGGTGAAGTCCTGAGCGAAGGCGGGGGCGGCGATGGCGAGGGTGGCCAGCGAGGCGGCGATCATGAGAGATTTCATTGTTCTATGTTCCTGACTTAATCTTGTAGTTCAAGCTCCCCCTGCCCGATGTCAGGTATGCTCGAAAGGCGGCTGCGCAACGGCCGGACCAAGGATCAATTGAGGCAATTTTGTTGCGTTGCAGCACAGACACAGGTGCGGCCGCGGGGGCCAGAGGAGGGGCGTGACCTGACGGTTTTGCGTGCTATCTAGCGCCCCATCGCAACGACGAAGAACGCGGGGCCAGGACCTCGCGCCAAACATCGGGAACCCCATCCGTGCATCAGGCTGTCATTGCCGCCACCGGGCTGTTCACGCCCGAACAGAGCATTTCCAACACCGAGCTGGTCGAGGCCTTCAACGCCTACGTCGTGCGGTTCAACGCCGCCAATGCGGAAGCTGTCGCCGCCGGTGAGGTCACCGCCCTGGCCCCCTCCTCCCCGGAGTTCATCGAGAAGGCCTCGGGGATCAAGTCCCGCTATGTGATGGACAAGGCCGGCATCCTCGACCCCGAGGTGATGACCCCGCGCATTGCCGAGCGGCCCAACGAGGAAATCTCCGTCCTGGCCGAGATGGCCGTGAAGGCGGCGAAGCAGGCGATCGCCGCCTGGGGCAAGGACGCCGGCCAGATCGACGCGGTGCTGTGCGCGGCCTCCAACATGCAGCGGGCCTATCCGGCCATGGCCATCGAGGTGCAGCAGGCGCTGGGCATCGAGGGTTTCGCCTTCGACATGAACGTCGCCTGTTCCAGCGCCACCTTCGGCATCAAGACGGCGGCGGACTTCATCGCCTCGGGCTCGGCGCGGGCGGTGCTGATGGTCAATCCGGAGATCTGTTCGGGCCACCTGAACTTCCGCGACCGCGACAGCCATTTCATCTTCGGCGACGTGGCCACGGCGGTGATCGTCGAGCGGGCCGAGGACGTTCCGGAGCACCAGGGCTGGGACATCCTGGGCACGCGGCTGAAGACGGTCTTCTCCAACAACATTCGCAACAACTTCGGCTTCCTCAACCGCGCGGCCCCGGAAGGCGTGGGGGCGAAGGACAAGCTGTTCGTGCAGGAGGGCCGCAAGGTGTTCCGCGAGGTGGTGCCGATGGTCAGCGAGATGATCGTCGATCACGCCGCCGAGATCGGCGTCGAGCCGGCGGGGCTGAAGCGGCTGTGGCTGCACCAGGCCAACATCAACATGAACGACATGATCGGCCGCAAGGTGCTGGGCCGCGACCCGGCGCCGGGCGAGAACGTCATCATCCTCGACGACTACGCCAACACCAGCTCGGCCGGCTCGATCATCGCCTTCCACCTGCACAACGACGGGTTCGAGGACGGGGACACCGGGCTGATCTGCAGTTTCGGAGCGGGGTATTCGGCCGGGACTGTGTTTGTCCGCAAGCGGTAGCTAGCGGACCACCGTCAGGTCGTGGTCTCCGGAGTTCCAAATCGCCCGGCGAGGGCCGATGGGCGAGAGGATGATGCAGCCCTCACTGGCGTTGTTCTGGCGGTTGTTGCCGTGAATCCGGAATTCGCTGCGGCCGTGGGCGTTGTGTCCGACGGGAACCAGGGTGATCACGAACGGACCGACCGTGCCGAGGCTGTCGTGATGTTCCGTCATCCGCCAGCGGCCACGCGGGATGGGGCCGACGTTTGGGACATGCTCGAGGTCGGGGTTGTTCCGCCCCTGGCTGGGGTGAAAGCCCTTGCCGCTGTAGCCGTTGGCGAACGGCACGCCGTTGTGGGAAATTGCTCCGCTGGATTGATCGTAGGTCCACATCCTGATGGCTCCCCCTGTTGATGTCGTTGTGTGATGTCGCTGGCCCCCAACCGGCCAGATACCATCGTTACGTATAGTTGACGCAATCGCAAGCCTGGGTTGCCGTCGACGCAAGGTCTTCCGCCGACTGGCCAGGAAAATATTGCGGTGGAAACGTCACGATCGGGCGGTAGCTTCGGGGCATGAACCGTCTCCAGCAACACCGCGTCGCCCTCTCCCGCCGTCACCTGTTCCAGTTCGCCGGGGCCGCGGCGGCCGGCGGGTTCGCCCTGTACCTGGATGAGCGGCCGGCCGTCGCCCAGGCGGTGTTCGCGGCCTATCCGTTCCAGCTGGGCGTCGCTTCGGGCGACCCGGCGGCGGACGGGTTCGTGATCTGGACCAAGCTGGCGCCGCAGCCGCTGGAGTTCGGATCGGGAATGCCTCGCCAGGCGGTGGCGGTCAGCTGGGAGGTGGCGTCGGACGCTGGCTTCAAGACCGTCGTCCAGTCGGGCAAGGGCCTGGCGCGGCCCGAGCTGGGCCATTCGGTGCATGTGGAGGTGGCGGGGCTGAAACCGGCGACACCCTATTGGTACCGGTTCGTCGCTGGAAGCGAGCGCAGCGGGACCGGAAGGGCCAAGACCCTGCCGGCGGCGGGCGCTGCCACGGCCAGCGCGCGGTTCGGCGTCTGCGGCTGCCAGAACTACGAGCAGGGAACCTTCATCGCCCACCGCAAGCTGGCGGCCGAGGCGATGGATTTCGTCTTTATGTACGGCGACTACATCTACGAGGGCCGATCGACGCCGCTGCGCCAGACGCCCGACGGGCCGGTGGAGAACCCGCGCCGGCACCTGGGCGAGGAGATCATCAGTCTCGACGACTACCGGCGTCGCTATGCCCAGTACAAGATGGACCCGGACCTGCAGGCCAGCCATGCGGCCGCCGCCTGGTTCGTGGTCTGGGACGACCACGAGACCGACAACAACTGGGCCGGCGATCACGAGGAGACGGGAACCGTCCCGTCGGAAATCTTCAATCTGCGAAGACAGGCGGCGGCCCAGGCCTTCTACGAGCATATGCCGCTGCGGGCCTCGGCCATGCCAGTGGGGCCCAGCATCCAGATCTATCGCCGGGCGCGTTTCGGCGACCTGATGGACCTGCAGTTCCTCGACACCCGGCAGTTCCGCACCCCGCAGCCCTGCAACGGAAACTGGGGCGTCTGCGCGGAGATCGACAACCCGAACGCCGAGTTCATGGGGTTGAAGCAGGAAAAATGGCTGTACGAGGGGCTGTCGGCCTCGAAGGCGAGATGGAACGTGCTGGCCCAGCAGGTGATGGTCATGGACCTGGACCGCGATCCGGGGTCCGACTACGCGGCCAACAACGACAGCTGGGGCGGCTATCGCACGCCCCGCGCGCGGCTGCTGAAGGCGATCCGCGACCGGCGGGTCGCCAACCCGATCATCCTGACCGGCGACGAGCACCAGACCTATTGCGGCGAGGTCCATCTGGACAGCCGCCAGCCGGGGCCCGCGCCCATCGCCGCCGAGTTCGTCACCACCTCGATCAGCTCGGCCGGCGACGGGATGGACCAGCGGCCGGACGTCGTGAAGGTGCAGGCGGCCAACCCGGCGCTGAAATTCAACAACGCCCAGCGCGGCTACGCCATCTGCGAGGTGACGCCGGAGCGGTGGTCGATGCAGTTCAAGGTCATGGACCGGGTCAGCGACCGGCTGGGGACGCTGAGCCTGCGCAAGACCATGGTGGTCGAGGCGGGGTCGTCGAAGGTGCTGGAGGGGTGACGCGCTATTGGGTTTGCGTGCTTCGACACGCGGCCTGAGGCCGCTGCTCAGCATGACGAATTTGGATGACGCCCGACCTCCCGTCATCCTGAGCAGCCTGCGGAGCAGGCGTGTCGAAGGACGCGATGACGCCCGCCGCCGCGAAAGCGGCGCTCAGGGCAGGCGCCGCCCCCTGCCCTCTTGCCATCCATCGCGGTGCGGCGCCTGATGGCCGGCCATTGGTTCCGAGGAATACCCCAAGCATGGATATCGGCGTCTTCATCCCGATCGCCAACAACGGCTGGATCATGTCGGCGACCTCGCCGCAGTACATGCCGACCTTCGAGCTGAACAAGGAGATCACGCTCAAGGCGGAGCGGTATGGCCTGGATTTCGCCCTGTCGATGATCAAGCTGCACGGCTTCGGAGGCCAGACCGAGTTCTGGGATTACGCCATGGAGAGCTTCACCCTGATGGCGGGGCTGGCGGCGGTGACCAGCAGGATCAAGCTCTATGCCTCCGTGCCGGTGCTGGCCATTCCGGCGCCGATCGCGGCGCGGATGGCGGTGACCATCGACGACATCTCCGGCGGGCGTTTCGGGATCAACATCGTCTCGGGCTGGCAGAAGGCCGAGTACGACCAGATGAACATCTGGCCGGGGGAGAAGCATTTCCTCAACCGCTACCAGTTCTGCGCCGAGTATGTGACGGTGATGAAGGACCTCTGGCGGGACGGGGAGTCGAACTTCAAGGGTGAGTTCCTCACCATGAACGACTGCAAGCTGCTGCCCAAGCCCAAGGCCCCGATCAAGATCGTCTGCGCCGGCCAGAGCCAGACGGGGGTGGATTTCGCCGCCGAGCACGCCGACTACAACTTCTGTTTCGGCATGGGGCTGAACGAGCCGAAGAAGTGCGCCGAGGCGGTGCAGCGCAACGTCCAGGCGGCGAAGAAGGCCGGATCGAACACCGGCGCCCTGCTGCTGTTCATGATCATCGCCGACGAGACGGACGAGGCGGCGATGGCCAAGTGGGAACATTACAAGGAGGGCGCGGACCTCGACGCCATCGCCTGGATGAACCACCAGGGCGAGGCCGATCCGCGCGGGGCGCTGGACGTTTCGGCCATCTATATGAGCCGGCCGCCGTCGGCGATGAACCTCAACATCGGCACCTTCGTCGGCAGTTTCGAGACGGTGGCGCGGCTGATGGACGAGGTGTCGGAAGTCGAGGGGGCGGCCGGCATGCTGCTGACCTTCGACGACTTCGTTCAGGGCATCGAGGATTTCGGTCAGCGGATCCAGCCGCTGATGAAGACGCGGACCGCGGTGGGCGTCGATGCCGTCCCTGGGTGATCGGCCCCAGACCATGGCCGAGGCGCGGCCGGGGGCGGTGATGCTGCCGGCGCGGCCCGAGGCCGTGCCGATGAGCCCCAAGGACACGGCGCTGATCGTGGTCGATATGCAGAACGCCTATGCCTCGCCGGACGGTTACCTGGACAAGGCGGGGTTCGACATCGGCGGGGCGGCCGGGGTGATCGAACAGATCACTCTGGCGACCGAGGCGGCGCGGGCGGCCGGGGTGCAGGTGGTCTATTTCCAGAACGGCTGGGACCCGGCATACGTCGAGGCTGGCGGCGAGGGCTCGCCCAACTGGTGGAAATCCAACGCCCTCAAGACCATGCGGGAAAGGCCTGAGCTGGAGGGCCAGCTGCTGGCCAAGGGCGGCTGGGACTATCAGTTGGTCGAGGCGCTGGCGCCCAAGGACGGCGATATCGTCATCCAGAAACCGCGCTACAGCGCCTTCTTCAACACGCCGCTGGATTCGATGCTGCGGGCGCGGGGCATCCGCAACCTGGTGTTCGTCGGCATCGCCACCAACGTCTGTGTGGAATCGACGCTGCGGGACGCGTTTCACCTGGAATATTTCAGTGTCATGCTCGAGGACGCGGTGCACCAGGCCGGGCCGGCCTTCCTGCAGGAGGCGACGGTCTACAACGTCGAGACATTCTTCGGCTGGGTGAGCACCACGGCGGACTTTTGCGGGGCGGTTTCGCAGGCGCCGCCGGGCAGCTGAACCGTCGTTGCGTCCTTCGACACGCGCCCAAGCGGGCGCTACTCAGGATGACGAAGGATGCGGGCCGTCCTCCCCTCGTCGTCATCCTGAGTAGCCGCGCAGCGGCGTGTCGAAGGACGCACTCAGCCAAACCCATCAACACGGAGACCACCCATGCCCAAGACCATCATCCTGCCGCCCGGCACGGGCACGCCCATCGCGCCGTTTTCGCCGGGGACCCTGGCGGACGGGGTGGTTTATGTGTCGGGCACCCTGGCCTTCGACAAGGACAACAACGTCGCCCACGTCGGCGACGCGGCGGGCCAGACAAGGCAGGTCCTTGAAACCATCAAGTCGGTGATCGAGACGGCCGGCGGGACCATGGAGGACGTGACCATGAACCACATCTTCCTGAAGGACTGGGCCGATTACGCGGCGATCAACCTCGTCTATGCGGAGTTTTTCCCGGGCGACAAGCCGGCCCGCTTCTGCATCCAGTGCGGCCTGGTGCGGCCGGACTTCCTCGTCGAGATCGCCACCATTGCCCACATCGGCAAATAGGATGGCGGAAGAGGCGAAGGGGCGCGTCGGGGGGGTGACGCGCCCCTTCTCGTCGCAACGTCGGGGGACGACGCGGCGACACCACCCGGGCATGGTTTGGGGGGACGCCCGGACGGGGTTTGGTCAGGCCGGAGCGCCGCCGCCCAGGGCCTTGTAGAGATCGGTCAGGTTTGAAGCCTGGACCAGTTTTAGCGAGATTAGCCCCTGTCTTGCGGAATACAGGGTCCGCTGTGCATCCAGCAGGGTCAAGTAGCTATCCACGCCTTGGGCATAACGGAGGCGTGAAAGCCTCTCGGAATCAGCGGCCGCGGCGACCAGTCGTGTCTGGGCGGCGAGGCGGTCGTCGATGGTCGACTTGACCGCCAGGGCGTCGGCGACCTCGCGGAAGGCGGTCTGGATCGCCTTCTCATATCTGGCCACGGCGATCTTCTGGTCGGCCTTGGCCACACCGAGGTTGGCGGCGTTGGCTCCGCCGTCGAAGATCGGCAGGCTGATCGCCGGGGCGAAGCTCCAGGCCCCGGTTCCGCCACCGAACAGGCCCGACAGATCGGTGCTGGCCGATCCCGCCGACCCCGTCAGGGTGATTCGCGGGAAGAAGGCCGCCCGCGCCGCGCCGATGTTGGCGTTCATGCCGCGCAGGTCGTGCTCCGCCGCCAGGACATCGGGCCGCCGGGTGAGGACGTCCGATGGCAGGCCCGCCGGCAGGTCGGTCCGGATGGCGATACTGGCCAAGGCGCCGGTCGGCAGCAGATCGGCCGGAACCTCGGTCCCGACCAGCAGCCGCAGCAGGTTGGCGTCCTGCTGGACCTGGGCCTGATAGGCGGCGACGTCGCCGCGCGCCTGTTCGGACAGGGTCTGGGCCTGGCGGAGTTCCAGCTGGTTGGCCGCGCCGGCGTCGACCCGCTTGCCAGTCAGGATCAGGGCGTCGTCGCGGGACTTCAGCGTATCCTGCGACAGGGCCAGCAGCTCCTGGTCGGCGGCGAGGCTCAGATAGGCGCCGGCCACCTGGGCGATCAGGCTGATCTGCACCGTGCGGCGGTTCTGGGCCGTGGCGAGGTAGGTCTGCAGGGCCGCCTCATTGAGGCTGCGGACCCGGCCGAACAGATCCAGCTCATAGGCGGTGACTCCCAGGCCGGCGCTGTACTGCTCGCCCTCGACCGCCGACCCCGTTCCTGAGAGCTCGCCTGGGGTGCGGCTGCGGCTGCCGCCGACAGAGGCGTCCAGCGTCGGCAGAAGCTGGGCCCGCTGGATGCGGTATTGGGCCCGCGCCCGGTCGATGTTGAGCACCGCAACCCGAAGGTCACGGTTCTGGGTCAGGGCCAGGTCGATGACCGAACGCAGCCGGTCATCGCGGTAGACATCGCGCCAGGCAATGTCGGCGGCGCTGGCGCCGGTTTCGCCAGAGACCAGCCCCGCGGGCCAGGTCTGGGTCACCGGCAGGGCCGGCTTTTCGTAGGCCGGAGCCAGGGTGCAGCCGGCGAGGCCGGTCGAGGCCAGGAGCAGGATGACGGTCAGGCCGCCAAGCGTCGGGGGACGAAGGGCGCGGATCATGCGGGCGCTCCCGGTTCGGAGGTGGACACCGTGGCGGGGGCAGCCCCCCGCTTCCGGCGGGCGAAGACCTGCTGCACCAGCACGTAGAAGAGGGGCACGAAGATCAGGCCGAGGGCGACGGCGGCGATCAGGCCCCCGATGACGCCGGTGCCGACCGCGTTCTGAGCACCGGAGCCCGCACCGTTGGAAATGGCCAGCGGCATCACCCCGAACATGAAGGCGAGGCTGGTCATCAGGATCGGCCGAAGACGGATGCGGACCGCCTCCAGGGTGGCGTCGATCAGGCCTGCCCCCTTGGCCTGGGCCTCCCGGGCGAACTCGACGATCAGGATGGCGTTCTTGGCCGCCAGCCCCATGGTCGTCAGCAGCCCGACCTGGAAGTAGATGTCGTTGTTCAGGCCGCGAAGCGTGGTGGCCAGCACCGCGCCCAGGACGCCCAGCGGGATGGCCAGGATGACCGAGATCGGGATGGTCCAGCTCTCATACAGAGCCGCCAGCAGAAGGAAGACCACGAGGATGGAAAGGCCGTAGAGCATCGGCGCCTGGCCGCCCGATTCCTGTTCCTGCAGGGACAGGCCGGTCCATTCGTAGTCGATGCCGGGCGGCAGTTTGGCCAGGATTCCCTCCATCGCCTTGATGGCGTCGCCGGAACTCCTGCCGGGCGCGGCGGACCCCTGGATGTTCATCGAGGGCACGCCGTTGTAGCGCTCCAGCCGCGACGGCCCGAAGGTCCAGCTGGTCTGGGCCACGGCGCTGAGCGGCACCATCTGGCCGGCGGAGTTGCGCAGCTGGATCTGGCTGAGGTCCTCGGGCCGGCTTCGGTACGGGGCGTCGGCCTGCATGTAGACGCGCTTGACCCGGCCGCGATCGATGAAGTCGTTGACATAGGCCCCGCCCAGCACGCTGGAGATCGAGGTATTGATGTCGGCGATGGACAGGCCGAGCGCCTGGGCCTTGGGCTGGTCCACCGTCAGTTTGAGCTGCGGCGTGTCATCCTGGCCGTTGGGGCGGACCCCCGTCAGGGTCTTGTCCTGACCGGCCATGCCCAGCAGTTGGCCGCGGGCGGCCAGCAGCGCGTCGTGGCCGACGCCGCCGACATCCTTCAACTGAAGATCGAAGCCGGACGAGGTTCCCAGTTCCGGCACGGCGGGCGGCACCAGGGCGAAGATCATCGCCTCGCGCAACTGGCCGAAAGCCGCCATGGCGCGCTGTTCGATGGCCGGAGCGCGCTTGTCCTTGCTGCCGCGCTCGTCGAAGTCCTTGAGGCGGAGGAAGCCGATGCCGGAGTTCTGGCCGGCGCCGGAGAAGCTGAAGCCGGCGACGGTGAACATCGACTGGACGACATCCTTTTCACCAACCAGGAAGTGGTTCTCGACCTTGCGCAGGGTGGCGAGGGTCTGCTCCTGGGTCGACCCGGCAGGAAGCTGGACCTGGACCATCATCGAGCCCTGGTCTTCCGGCGGCAGGAAGGCGCTAGGCAGGCGGATGAAGAGAAAGCCCATGACCAGCAGGATGGCGGCGAAGATGCCGAGGTAGCGGCCCCACCTGCCGAACATCGTCCCGACGAAGCCTTCGTAACGGTCGCGGCCCTTGTTGAAGCCCCGGTTGAACCAGCCGAAGAAGCCCCGGTCGGAATAGCCGTGACCCTCTTTCGCGGGCTTCAGCAGGGTGGCGCAGAGGGCCGGGGTCAGGATCAGGGCGACCAGGACCGACAGGACCATGGCGGTGACCAGGGTGACCGAGAACTGGCGGTAGATGACCCCTTGCGAGCCGCCGAAGAAGGCCATGGGCACGAAGACGGCGGAGAGGACGGCGGCGATGCCGATCAGGGCGCCGGTGATCTCGCCCATCGATTTTTTCGTGGCTTCCTTGGGACTTAGCCCCTCCTCGCTCATCAATCGCTCGACGTTCTCGACCACGACGATGGCGTCGTCGACCAGCAACCCGATAGCCAGCACCAGGGCGAACATCGTCAGGGTGTTGATCGAGTATCCAAGGGTGAACAGCACGGCCATGGTGCCGAGCAGCACGATGGGGACGGCGATGGCCGGAATCAGGGTGGCGCGCCAGTTCTGCAGGAAGACAAACATGACGATGAAGACCAGGACCATGGCCTCGGCCAGGGTCTTGAGCACTTCCTCGATCGACTTCTTGACGAAGGGCGAGGTGTCGTAGCCGACGGCGTAGCTGACGCCGGCGGGGAATTCCTTGGCCAGGGTTTCCAGTTCGGTATTGACCCGATTGGCGGTGTCCAGGGCGTTGGCCCCGGTGGCCAGGCGGATGGCCATGCCGGCGGCCGGCTTGCCGTTGAAGCGGGCGGAGGAGAGGTAGCTTTCCGCCCCAAGCTCGACCCGGGCGACATCCTCCAGCTTCACCGTCGAACCGTCGGAACGGGACTTGACGATGATCTGGCGGAACTGCTCGGGCGTCTGCAGTCGCGACTGGGCGGTGATGGTGGCGTTGAGGGCCGCGCCGTGCAGGCTCGGGGGACCGCCGATCTGGCCGGCCGAGACCTGGGCGTTCTGGGCCTTCACGGCGGTGGAGATATCGCCAGGGGTGACCCCCACGGCGGCCATCTTCACCGGATCCAGCCACAGGCGCATGGCGTACTGCGACCCGAACAGCTGCACCTCGCCGACGCCATCGACGCGGCTGATGGCGTCGACGACGTTGGCGGCGGCATAGTCGCCCAGGTCGTCGCTGGTCTTGGAACCGTCCGGCGAATAGATGCCGACGACCATCATGAAGTTCCGGGCCGACTTGGAGACCGTCAGGCCCTGTTGCTGGACCTCGGCGGGCAGCAGGGCGGTGGCCGCCTGCAGCTTATTCTGCACCTGGACCTGGGAGATGTCGGGGTCTGTGCCGGCCTTGAAGGTCAGGGTGGTGCTGCCCGCGCCGGAGGCGTCGCTGGACGAGGACATGTACAGCAGGCCGTCGAGCCCCTTCATCCGCTGTTCGATGATCTGGGTGACGGTATCCTCGACGGTCTTGGCCGAGGCGCCGGGATAGACCGATGAGATCGAGACCTGTGGCAGGGCGATGCTGGGGTACTGCGCGACCGGCAGGCTCATGATCGACAGGACGCCGGCGAGCATGACAATGATGGCCAGAACCCAGGCAAAGATCGGGCGTTCGATGAAAAAGCGGGACAACATGGCGGGCGCCTAACGCTGGGCGAATGTGTTGGCCGCGGGCGCCGCGCCGACAGGTTGGGCGTTGATCTGAACGCCGGGCCGCAGGGACTGCAGCCCCTCGACAATGACCTTGTCGCCCGGCTTGAGGCCGGCGGTGACCACCCATTTGTCGCCCTTAGTCTGGTCGGCGGTGACAACCCGGGTCAGGGCCGACTTGCCGTCAGGAGAGACCACCGACACCGTGGCGGCGCCCTTGGCGCTCCGGTTAACGGCCGTCTGGGGGACCAGGACGGCGTCGGCGGCGACCGCGGTGCTCAGCCGGGCGCGGACGTACATGCCGGGCAGCAGCTGGCCGTTCGGGTTGGGAAAGACAGCCCGCAGGGTGATGGAGCCGGTGCCGGGATCGACGGTGACGTCGGAGAAGGCCAGGCGGCCCTTGATCGGGTATTCGCTGCCGTCCTCCAGGATCAGGGTGACCTCGGCCGTGCCGGCCTTGTCCAGCTGGCCGCTGGCGACCTGGCTGCGCAGTTTCAACAGGTCGGTGGAGGACTGGGTGACATCGACATAGACTTGGTCGAGGCGCTGGACGGTGGCCAAGGCTGTGGTCTGGCTGGCGGTGACCAGGGCGCCGGGGGTGACAGACGACAGGCCGATCCGGCCGCTGATCGGGGCGACCACGCGGGTGTAGTTGAGATTGATGCGAGCGGCGTCGACCGCGGCCTTCTGGACGGCGACGTTCGCATTGGCCTGGCTGTAGGCCGACTGGGCGTCGTCGTTGTCCTGCTTGCTGACCGCGCCGGCGGCCACCAGGGCGGCGTAGCGGTCGGCCTTCAGCTTGGCCGAGCCACGAGCGGCCTCGGCCTGGGCCAACCCCGCCAGGGCGCTGTCATAGGCGGCCCGATAGGTGGCCGGGTCAATCTGGTATAGGGTCTGGCCGGCGCGGACCAGGCCGCCCTCGGTGAAGAACCGCTGTTTGACGATGCCGTTGACCTGTGGTCGGACCTCGGAGACCAGGATGGCGGACGTGCGGCCGGACAGTTCCGTGGACAGCGCCACGGATTGGCTGGAGGCGACCATGTATCCTACGCTGGCAGGCCGGTTCATGCCCTGGCTGTTCTCGGCCCTGGAGCTGCAACCGACGATGCCGATCGACAGCAAGGCCACGGCGAGGAGACCCGCCCGACGGGCGGTGAGCGGACCTGCGGTCCGCGTGGGGGGAGGAGTCATGGAGGAAAGCCTTGACTTGAACACACAAAAGGGAGTTGAGAATGAGCGTTCATTCTCACGAAGGCTGGAGATAGCTCTCGCCTTCTTCGGAGTCAACGCCGATGACGACAGAATGTCGCATCGCCGACCAAATTGATTGGGAGCCTATTGCCGGAATGAGCGACACAGAAGCGCCTGCCCGCCCGACCCTCGAAGCCCGCCGCCAACAGATTCTGGACGCCGCCAGCGACTGCGTGCGCCGGTCCGGCTTTCATGGCGCAAGCATGTCCGAGATCGCCAAGGCCGCGCGCCTCAGCGTCGGTCAGATTTATCGCTATTTCGAGAACAAGGAGGCGATCATCGCCGCCATCGTCGACCAGGACCTGGCGGAGATGCGCGAGAAGTTCGCCGAGTTCGAGCGCGAACCCGGCGACATCGTCCAGCGGGTGCTCGACAAATGCGGCGAAGCGCTCGACCGCCACTGGAACACCGACCGGGCCGCCCTGATGCTGGAGGTTCTGGCCGAGGCGGCGCGCAATCCTAAGGTCGCGGCCATCATCCAGCGGTCGGACGCCGAGGAAAGGGCCATCGCCATCCGGCTGTTCGAACGCATCCGCCGACCTGAATGGTGCGAAGGCGAAATGGGCATCCGAGTCGAACTGATGGGCATGCTGTTCGAAGGCATGGCTGTCCGTTCGATCAACAATCCCCAGATCGACCGTGAACGAACCGCCATGGTGTTGAAGTCTGTGATGGCGGCGATTCTGGGCCTTCCACAGCCGAAGGCGGCCTGCGAAGGCGAGGACGGCTGAGGCGGGCCGAGGCCGGAAAAAGGCGGCCCGGCGCATGGCCGGACCGCCAGGTCATGTCATCAAGGACGCCACGGGGGCTGGCGCGAACCCATTCCGCGGGGGACCGGCCCAGGGACCGGCTCAGTAGCGGCGATAGCGGTCGTCGTCGTGCTGTTCGAAGCGGATCTGGCGGCTGAGCCGATCGAGGCGCTGGTCGAGATCGTTATGCTCCCAGCGGTTGAGACCGCCGTAGCGGTAGCGGGCTTCCAGCCGCTTGATGGTCCACAGGTTCTCGCGCAGACGCCGGGCCTCCCAATGGCTCAGGTCGCCGCTCCGCTCAGCCTGGTTGATCCGCCAGGAAAGCCGTTGCTGGCGCTCGTTGATCCCGCCATCCCGGCCGTCGGAATAGCCGCCGCCATAGCCGCCCCCATAGCCACCACGGTCATGACCGCCGGTATAGGGTTGGGCCGCGGCCGGCAGGGCCGCCGCCAGGGTCGCGACAGCGGCGACCGCCATAATCATCTTTTTCATCATGGTCTCTCCTCTGTTGTCTGCGCCGCCTTGCGACGTGAGGAGAGGAAATCATTTCGCCACTGAAACGAACCTGACACGGCTGTTGTCCGGCGTTCAGCAAGCGGCCATCGACGCCCGCCGGACTCGACAGGTCGGACAACGGCCTGCTGACGGGCGCGAGATTTGAAGAAAGGGGGAGGGTGTCGGCTGACCTTGCGCCCGATGCGGGGGGCTGGGGGGGCTGTTCAGGATCCGGACCGGTGCCGATCAGCCGACGTTGTCTTTATGCGAGGCCGATGTGTCCGTGACTTGCTCGGATTGGGGCCGTTTCAGGGCAATTGGGCGTGATGCGGATACCACATGGAGCGACAGTTCGGGCACGGTCGGGACGCCGGCGATTGCGTCCGGGCCAATCTGGCGGAATAGTGTCTGGGAACGGCGGCCAGCGATGTTGGCCGCCGGGGCGTGGGGCCCTCCGCGGCGCCTCCGGGATTTCGATCCCGCGCGGATTATCAGAGGCGGCGAAGGCGGTCCCCAGGGGCCGCCTTTTCTGCGTATGGGGGTCTGGTCTGCGTCTGGGGGTCTGGTCTGCGTCTGGGGTCTGGTCTGCGTCTGGGGTCTGGCTGGAAGCCTTAAGCCCCGCCGTCTTTCTTCAGAAACCTGGCCGCCAGGCTGATCAGGAAACCGATCAGGCAGACCCAGAAGGCGATCTGGGCGATGCCGCCCGCGACCTTGACGACGAAGCCGAGAATCCCGGCGACAATCATGACGACGAAGAACAACGCGGCCCATTTCAGCATGGCTTGGAAACTCCATCGCCCGCCCCGGGTTCCCCCGCCAGATGGTGGAGGGCGATGCCGACGGCGGTGGCCACGTTAAGCGAGTCGAACCCCGCCGCCATGGGGATTGTCACCGTGAGGCAACTGGCGAGGATGGCGTCGGGCAGGCCGGGGCCCTCGGCGCCGGCGATCAGGGCGGCGCGGGGCGGCGGATCTAGCCTGGACAGGGGCGTGGCGCCGCCGGGCGACAGGGCCAGGGCGGTGAGTCCGGCCGTCTCCAGCAGGCCGTTCAGGTCTTCCCCCTCCGCCAGCCGCGCGAAAGGCGTGACCAGCACGCCGCCGACAGAGACACGGATGGCCTTGCGGTAGAGCGGATCGCAGCAGCCGGGATCGAGCAGCACGGCGTCCACCCCGAAGGCGGCGGCGTTGCGGAAGAGGCCGCCCATGTTGTCGTGGTTGGAGATGCCGACCAGGGCGAGCACCAGGGCCCGCTCGGGCAGGCTTTTCAGCAGGTCGGTCGCGGAAGGCGGATCGGTGCGGCGGGCGAGCGCCAGGATGCCCCGATGCAGGTGGAAGCCGGCGATGGCGTCCATCACCGCCTGGCCGGCGGTGTAGACCGGCGTTTCCGGCGGGAGGGTCTCGAGAATGGGGGAAAGCTTGTCCAGCCGCTTGTCGTCGATCAGCACCGACAGGGTCTCGTAGCCCCGCTGGCGGGCCAGGAGGCGCAGCACCACCTCGCCCTCGGCGACGAACAGGCCGCGCCGGCCGACGAGGTCACGCTCGCGGATGTCGCGGTAGGCCTCGATGCGGGGATCGGCGGGGTCGGTGATGGGGGTGGGCAAGGTGTATTGGCTTTCGCTTCGCCCTCTCCTAACCCGTCATCCCGGCCGAAGCGAAGCGGAGAGCCGGGACCCAGGGGCCGCCGGTCTCAGTCCGCTGTGGCGACAGCGCCCCTGCCCTCCTGGGTCCCGGATCGCCGCGAGCGGCGTCCGGGATGACGGATCAGACTTTCACGCCATACTTCGCGCTCAGGCCGGCCACGACCTCTTCGAACTCGCGCACCGTGTCGGCGATGATGTCGGCCACCGGGCGGACGCTGTCGATGCGGCCGGCGACCTGGCCGGAGAGGGCGATGGAGGATTCCATGTCGCCGCCGAAATAGAGTTTCAGGGCGTTCTGGAATTCGCCCATGACGCCGGCCTCCGGCGCGTCCTTCTCGTAGGCGGCGGTCTTTTCGGTGCGCAGGGCGCGCAGGGCCGGGCCGGGGCCAAAGCGGTTAAGGAAGACGGTGTCGGTCTCCTTGGCCTCGACGATGGCGGTCTTCCAGTTCTCATGCACTGGCGACTCGGCGGCGGAGACCATGCGGGTGCCCATCTGCACGCCCTCGGCCCCCAGAGCGAAGGCGGCGGCCATGGTGGCGCCGTCGGTGACGCCGCCGGCGGCGATGATCGGCAGGTCGACCTTCGAACAGACCAGGGGCAGCAGGACCATGGTCGAGACGTCGCGCGGGTTCTTGAAGCCGCCGCCCTCGGCCCCCTCGACAATCAGGCCGTCGACGCCGGCGGCCACAGCCTTCAACGCCGCGGCCAGGGTCGGGACGACGTGGAAGACGGTCAGGCCCGCCTCCTTCAGCTGGCCGCAGTATTTGGTCGGGTCGCCGGCCGAGGTGGAGACGAACTGCACGCCCTGGTCGATGATGAACTTGACGATGTCGGGGTCGCGAACGAAGGCCTGGGCGACGTTGACGCCGAACGGCTTGTCGGTGAGGCCCCGCATCTTGCCGATCTCGGCGCGGATATTGTCCAGCTCGCCCGACGATGTCTCGATGATGCCCATGCCGCCGGCGTTGGAGACGGCCGAGGCCAGCTGCGACCGGGCGATCCAGCCCATCGGGGCCTGGACGATGGGGTATTCGACCCCGAGCAGTTCGGTGATGCGGTTGCGGATCATGGCGGCGTCCTCGTCCCTGGCGTTTCTTGTTGAGGTCTTGTCCCGCGCCTGACGGTGCGGAAGCCAATATGGGAGCTGCCGGTGTCGGGTGGGCCGGCCTGGCGGGCCGAGGGGCGGTAGCGCAGGCAGTAGTTGTCGGCGCAGAGGAAGGAGCCGCCCTTGATCAGCCGGGCGCCGGCCTCGGGCCCGAAGCCATAGCGGCTGGAGGTCCACTCCCAGACGTTGCCGGACATGTCGAAAAGGCCGTAGGCGCTGGCCGGAAAACAGCCGACCGGGGCGGTGCGGGCCTTGTAGCCGTCGGTGGCCGTGTCGATGGCCGGGAAGACCCCTTGCCAGGTGTTGGCCTGGGGTTTTTTCAGGTCCAGCGGCGCCTCGCCCCATTCGTAGCGGGCGTCGGCGAGGCCGGCGCGGGCGGCATATTCCCACTCCGCCTCGGTCGGCAGGTCCCTGCCCTTCCAGCGGGCATAGGCCAGGGCGTCGTCATAGCCGACCTGGACCACCGGGTGACGCATCCGGCCCTTGAGGTCGCTGCCGGGACCTTCCGGGTGATCCCAGCGGGCTCCGTCGACGATCCGCCACCAGCCGCTCGGATCGCCGTCGCCCAGGGCCTTGGCGCCGACAAAGACGAGCGATGAGGGCTTGAGCTGGTCCCTGGGCACGCCCGGATAGAGGGCCGGGTCCGGCGCGCGCTCGGCCAGGGTGACGTAGCCGGTGGCCTTCACGAAGGCGGCGAACTGGGCGTTGGTCACCTCGGTGCGGTCGATGGAGAGGGGGCCGACGGTGACGGTGCGCGGCGGGCCCTCATCGTCGTGCATGCCCTTGGCGCCGAGGGTGAAGGTCCCGCCGGGCAGGCTGACTTCACCCACAGGCTGGGCCGGGCAAGGCGGATCGATCACGGCCTTCGGCGTCCTGGGTCCGCAGGCGGCCAGCGCGGCGGCCAGGCCGAGCAGCAGGGCCAGCAGCGCCAGGAAGCGGCTCACGCCGGTCCGACCACGCGGTCGACCAGGGCGGCGACCAGGGCCTCGGCGCGATCGAAGGGCAGGTGCTGGTCGATGCGCAGGCGGCGCCAGCTGTCGAAGCTCATCACCAGGTCGAGCATCTCGACCAGCTCGGCGTCGGCGCGGATCTCGTCCGGCAGCAGGGCGGTGGCCATTTCCCGCTGCAGCTTGAGGAAATGGCCATGCTCGCGCTGCAGATAGGCCGAGCGGGCGCGCTGGGCGTCGGCGGCGATCTTCAGCGGCATCAGCTCCTCGAACAATCTGGCGCGGCGGCTGACCAGGTTGCGCAATCGCGTGCGCCAGTCGTCGCCCAACACGGGCTCGGCGGCGATGGGCGCGAGGCGGGCCAGCATCATGGCCTGCATCTCGCGGTAGAGGCTGTCCATGTCGTTGAACAGGCGGAAGACGGTGCGCAGGCCCACCCCGGCCCGTTCAGCCACGGCCTCGGCGGCGGGGGTAGCGGCGCCCTCCCCCACCAGCTCCAGCATGGCGGCGACGATTCGCGCGCGGCTGGCCTCGGCCCGCAGGCGGCGGCCATCGATGGTCGGCGGCATGGGATCGGGCGGGCGGGTCATTCCCCAGGCCATTGAAGGCGCCGGCCCCGGCTGTCCAGTGGGACCTTTGCGGCCATCAGCCGAGGCCGGCCGCGGGGCTGCACTGGATCAGCAGCTGCCCGGCCAGCCCGGCCTTGCGATGGTGGCTGATCGCCTGCACTTCCGGCGAGGTGGCGATGGCGACGAAGGCGGCGCGGCTGGGATATTCCATGATCGCGGCGACGTCCCACAGATCTCCGACCTCGCCGATGACCAGGGTGTCGATGGCCGCCGAAAAGATGATGCGTCCGCCCTTGCCGGTGACCAGCCGGGTCATGGGCTCCGCATAGCGGAGATAGGCCTCGCGGCCGCTGACCGGCGGCTCGGCGGGGTCGTCGTACTGGGCCAGATCGTGGAACCGGAGGAGATTGAGCATCTGGATCGGCTGGTCTCCACCCAGGCCCAACAGGCCGGCGATCTGGTCCTGACGCGGCAGGACGGCGTTCTCGACATTCATGACGGGTTTCCTTCAGGCCGGAATAAAGCGGTCGATGAGGGCGGCGATTTCCCCGGGACAGTCTTCCTGCAGGAAATGTCCGCCGCCCTGGATAATGGTGTGGGGCTGGCCTGTCGCGCCGGGGACGCGCGCCTGGAACGGGGCCTCGCCGCCCCGGGTGATCGCGTCGCCATCGCTGAAGGCCGTAAGGAAGGGCTTGTCGAAGGATTCCAGCACGGCCCAGGCCGCCTTGTTCTCGGCCACCGAGGCATGCTCAGGGGTCACCGGCACCAGGGTCGGGAAGATGCGGGCGCCGGTCTTGTAGCGCTCGTCCGGATAGGGGGCGTCATAGGCGGCGATCTCTTCCTCGCTGAGGGTGCGCCCGGACCCCATGTTGACGAAGGCGCCGACCGGGAAGACCGGCATGGACTGACTGATCTCCAGCCAGCGGGCGAAACCCTCGGTCAGGCCGGCGCCCGTCGGCAGGGCGGTGTTGGCGACGATCACCCGGGCGAACCGATCCGGAAAGGCGGCGACCAGCCGCAGCCCGATCAGGCCGCCCCAGTCCTGGCAGAAGAGGGTGATGCCCTTGAGGTCCAGCTCAGTCAGCCATTCGCTCATCCAGGCGACGTGGGATTCGTAGCTGTAGGCCGAAGCCTCGACCGGCTTGTCCGAGCGGCCGAACCCGATGAGGTCGGGAGCCAGGACGCGATGCCGGGCCGACAGGCGCGGAATGAAGTGGCGGTAGAGGTAGGACCAGGACGGCTCTCCGTGCATCAGCAGGACGGGCGAAGCCTCCCGCGGGCCCTCATCGATATAGGCCAGACGCATCGGCCCCTCCGGTCCGGCGACGGCGGCGTAATGGGGCGGGAAGGGAAAATCGGGGAGCCCTTCGAAACGCGCGTCCGGGGTTCGCAGCACAGTCATGACAGGACGTCCTAAAGTGGCCTGGCCAAGGCGACTTGACCGTCGCCCGTTCAATTGGCATTAATAGTGCCAATAGTTTCGGGGGCGTCAAGCCACTCGGGCGAATTTGGGGAGCCCTACGGTGTCTGAACGAGAGCCAGCCGGCGGGACGGTCCGCTATTTTCATCAGGCCGACGATCCCTACAGCCATCTGGCGGTGCAGCTGCTGGACCGGCTGGCGGGCGCCTATGACGTGGCCATCGAGACCTGCCTGGTTCCGCCGCCGGTCGACAGCGCCGCCCCCGATCGCGAGAGATTGGCCCTGTGGGGCCTGAGCGACGCGGCGCGGCTGGCCCAGGCGCAGGGGCTGGACCTGCCGGCGCAAAGCCGCCTGCCCTCTCCCGACCAGACCGCCCAGGCTCAGGCGGCGCTGGCCGCCGCCCTGGGAGCGCCGGACTTTGCAAGCCGCGCCAAGGCCATCGGCGAGGCGCTGTGGACCGGCGACGACGGGGCCCTGGCGGGCTTTCCCAAGACGGACCCCGTCGCCGCGCTCGCTGATGGCGAGGCGCAACGGCTGACGCTGGGCCACTACCTGGGCGGAGTCTTCTTCCACGACGACCAGTGGTTCTGGGGCCCGGACCGGCTGCACTATCTGGAGACCCGGCTGGAGCCGCATCGCAAGCCCGGCGCGGCGCCGGTGGCCCGGCTGATGCAGGAGGGCGCGGAGGCCGCCGCCCGGAGCCCGGTCACCCTCGACTTCTTCCTCTCCTTCCGCAGCCCCTACACCTGGCTCGCCGCAAAGCGGGCGCGGCTCCTGGCCGAGCGCTACGGGGCGACCTTCCGGCTGAAGCCGGTGCTGCCGATGGTCATGCGCGGCCTGCCGGTGCCGCGCGAGAAGCAGATCTACATCGTCAAGGACTGCTGGCGCGAAGCGATACGGCTGGGCGTCCCCTTCGGCCGGACGGTCGATCCGGTGGGCCTGGGCGTCGAGCGCGGCATGGGAGTGCTGCACCGGGCGATGGCCCTGGGCAAGGGCGTGGCGTTCGCTGAATCCTTCCTGGCCGGCGCCTGGTCGGAGGCAGTGGACGCGACGACGGATGACGGCCTTTGGCTGATGGCCGAACGGGCCGGGCTGAGCCGCGAGGATGTGGCGCAGGGGCTGGCCGATGACGGCTGGCGGGCGGTGGCCGAGGCCAACCGAACCGAGCTGCTGGATCTGAACCTGTGGGGCGTTCCGTCCTTCCGGGTGGATGGACTGCCCGGCCATTGGGGCCAGGACAGACTCTGGGCGGTCGAACAGGACCTCATCGCCCTCTCGAAGAGAGGATGAACGCCATGAAGCGCACCTTCGCCCTTGTTCTGATCCTGGCCCTGCTGACCGTCGGCGCCGGGTATCTGGCCCGAGGCCCGATCGCCCTGGCGGTGACAGCCCGGGGATTGAAGAAAACCATGGCCATGGACATCACCCAGGGCCTGCCGGACGGGCTGCACGCCTTTGTCTGCGGCTCCGGCTCGCCCCTGCCCGACCCCAGCCGGGCCGGCCCCTGCCTGGCGGTGATCGCCGGCAAGCGGGTGTTCCTTGTCGATGCCGGAGAAGGCGCGGCGGAGGTGCTGGCGCGGGGCGGCCTGCCCGCCGGCAAGGTCGATCAGGTCTTCCTGACCCACTTCCATTCGGACCATCTGGACGGCCTGGGCGCGGTGGCCCTGCAGCGCTGGGTCGGGGCGGCGCGGACCACGCCGCTGATGCTGACCGGCCCACAAGGCGTGGAGCGGATCGCCGCGGGCCTGAGCGAACTCTACGCCATCGACAATGGCTACCGCACCGGCCACCACGGCGCGGCCGTGGCGCCGCCCTCCGGAGGCGGCTTCGTCGCCCGGCCCTTTGGCCTGCCGCCAGGCGCCAGTTCGGTGGTGGTGCTGGAGGAGGGCGGGCTGAAGGTCACCGCCTTCCGCGTCGATCACGGGCCGGTCGAACCGGCGGTCGGCTACCGCTTCGACTATCGGGGCCGCAGCCTGGTGGTCAGCGGCGACACCTCCGCCGCGCCCAACCTGGTTAGACAGGCAAAGGGCGCGGACCTGTTGATCCATGACGCCCTGTCGCCGCTGCTGGTGCGACGGATGCAGAAGGCGGCGCTCGACGCCGGCCTGACCAACCGGGCCAAAATCCTCGGCGACATCATCAACTATCACGCCAGCCCGGAGGACGTGGCGCGGGAGGCGAAGACGGCCGGGGTCGGGGCCGTGCTGCTGACCCACATCGTCCCGCCTCTGCCGCTGAAAGGCCTGGAGGTTCCGTTCCTGGGCAGCGCGCGCAAGCTGTTGGGCGGACCCCTGTGGATCGCCCGGGACCGCGACCTGATCAGCCTGCCCGCCGGATCCAAAGCCATAGACCGTCGCCGCACCGGCCGCTGAAGCGAAAGACAAGAGGACCTGTCATGAAGACCAGGACATTGCTGACCGCCGTCGCCGCCGTGGCGGTTCTGGGCGCGGGCTACGCGGCCTTCGACCACTTCAAGATCTACCTTCCGGGCATCATTGCCCGGATCAAGGAGCCGATCGGTCCCAATCAGCCGGTGACCTGGAACCAGGGTCCCGCGGTGGCCAGCGCCGCCCCCGATCAAAGGCGGCCCAATATCGTGCTGATCGTCGCCGACGACCTGGGCATCAACGATGTCACCGCCACGGGCGCCGGCGTCGCCGGCAAGGTCGCGACGCCCAACATCGATTCCATCGCCTCCGGCGGGGTGAAGTTCAGCAATGGATACGCGGCCAACGCCACCTGCTCGCCCAGCCGCGCCGCGCTGATGACCGGCCGCTACCCGACCCGGTTCGGCTTTGAATTCACCGCCACGCCGAAGAGTTTTGCCCGCACCGTGTCGCATCTGGCCGACGGACCGGTGCCGTCGGTCTACTATGCCGATCGGGCCAAGGACATGCCGCCGCTGAAGCGACTGGGCATGCCGACGGCCGAGTTTACCGTGGCCGAGGCCCTGCGCGGACAGGGCTATCACACCCTGCAGATCGGCAAGTGGCACCTGGGCGAAGAGCCAGAGATGCAGCCGGCGGGCCAGGGGTTCGACGAGAGCCTGACCATCCTCGGCGGCGCGGGCATGTACCTCAAGGCCAACGATCCGAACGTGGTGAACTCCAAGCAGGCGTTCGATCCGATCGACAAATACCTCTGGGCCAACCTGCCCTATGCGGTGCGCTGGAACGGCGGCAAGCTGTTCGCGCCCTCCAGCTACATCACCGACTATTTCGGCGACGAGGGGGTCAAGGCGATCCGGGCCAACGCCAACCGGCCCTTCTTCCTCTACCTGGCCTTCAACGCGCCCCATACGCCGCTGCAGGCGACCAAGGCCGACTATGACGCCCTGTCCGACATTCCCGACCACACGACCCGAGTCTATGGGGCGATGATCCGCGCCCTGGACCGCAATGTCGGCAAGGTTCTGGCGGAACTGAAGGCGCGGGGGCTGGACGACAACACCATCGTCATCTTCACCAGCGACAACGGCGGGGCCAACTACATCGGCCTGCCCGACATCAACAAACCCTACCGCGGCTGGAAGGCGACCTTCTTCGAGGGTGGGGTGCATATCCCCTTCTTCATGAAATGGCCGGCCCAGCTGCCCGGCGGCGCCACGGCTCCGGAACCGGCCATGCACATCGACATCTTCGCCACGGCCGCCCACGCGGGTGGCGGCGCGGTCGGGCCCAAGGTGGACGGGGTGGACCTGGTCGCGCTGTTCAAGGGCCAGACATCGCCGAGGCCGCTGTTCTTCCGCTCCGGCCACTATCGTTCGGTGATCGACGGCGGCTGGAAGCTGCAACTGTCAGAGCGCCCGAAGAAGACCTGGCTGTTCAATCTGAAGGACGATCCGACAGAGCGTCTGAACCTGGCCGGCAAGGAGCCGGCGCAGGTGGCGCGCTTAAGCGCCCTGCTGGCCGAACAGGACCGCAAGGCCGGCAAGCCCCTCTGGCCGGCCCTGGTCGAGGCGCCCTTCTTCATCGACCAGCCGCTGGACGCCAAGAAGGACATGAAGGGCGAGTATGTGATGTGGGCCAACTGATCCTGTCGGGGTGGGGCCTTGCCCTACCCCTTCAGCACGCCGCGCCTGAGCAGGACGATGTGGGTCTCGATCAGGGTCTCGCGATCCGCCCAGGGGAAATCCGACCGGGCGATGATCAGCGACACCAGGCCATGCAGGCCAGCCCAGAGCGACTGGGTCACCGCCTCAACATCGGTCTCGAAGGTCAGACCGGCGGCGACGAAGCGGCCCATCACCTCGCGAAACGCCCCGAAGGTCTCGATCCCCGACAGCATGGTGCGGTTGGGACCGGCCTCATCCGGCTTCGGCTTCAGCGCCTTTTCGATCATGAAGGCGACCCGGTAGTCGTTCGGATGCTCCAGGCCGAAGTCGATATAGGTGCGGCACATGCGGGCAAAGCTCTCGGCCGAAGGGACAGCGCCGGCGTTACGCTCCTCGATTCGGGCCCGGAGCAACTGGAAGGCCTGTTCACAGAGCTCGGCGGTGATGTCGTCGCGGGTCGGAAAATAGGCATAGAGGGCCGGCTGTGAGAGGCCCGCCGCCTCGGCGATCTGGCGGGTCGAAACGGCATGGACGCCGCGCTCGCTGAAGAGATCCAGGGCGGCGGCGAGGATTTCCTGCCGGCGCTCGACGCCGTGGCCTTTTCGTTTGCGGGGGGAACGGAGGGTTACAGACTTCATCGCCCCAGTGTGGGCCCAGCGGGCAGCTTGACAAGGCCCCATAATCGATCACTGATAACTTATCGTTGATCGTATATGTTGCACCCCGCCATGAAGCCTCTCCTCATCGTCGTGTCTTCCCTGGCCCTGACGGCCTGTGGCGGGGTCATGGACAAGCCCGCCCCGCCGCCGCCGCCGGCCGTGGAAACCGCCACGGTGGACGGTGAGGGCGCGGCCGCCGGCCTGTCGGCGACGGGAACACTGGAGCGGCGGCGGGAGATGACCCTGTCCTTCCGCGCCGCCGGCGTGATCACGGACATGGGCGTCGACGCCGGCGACAGCGTTTCGGCCGGCCAGGTGCTGGCGACCATCGACCCGGCAGCGGTCAACGCCCGCTCGACCCAGACTGAAGCGGATCTGGAGCGGGCCCGGCGGGACCTGGCGCGGGACCAGTCGCTGTTCGACAAGGGCTATGTCAGCCGCCAGCGGATCGACGACCGGCGCAGCGCCCTGAAGTCGGCCCAGGCCGCCTATGACGGAGCCAGTTTCGACCGGCGCTGGGCGCGCCTGTCGTCGCCGGCCAGCGGGGTGGTGCTGGCCCGCCTGGCCCAAAGCGGCGAGGTGGTTCAGCCCGGCCAGGCCGTGCTGAAGATCGCCGACCTGAACAGTCCGCTGGTGCTGCGCGTGCCGGTCGCCGACCGCGAAGTCGCCAGGGTCAGGGTCGGCCAGGCGTCGACGGTGACCTTCGACGCCCTGCCCGGCCAGGAGATCGTCGGGCGGGTGGTCAAGCTGGGCCAGGCGGCCGATGTGCGCACAGGGGCGGTGATGGTCGAGGTCGAGCTGCCGGCCATGGCTGGCCTGCGCAGCGGTCTGGTGGCGCGAGCCAGTTTCGCCGGGACGGGGCTGTCGACCGGACTGTCGCGCGTGCCCGCCGAGGCCATCCTCGAGGCGCAGGGACAGAAGGCCTTTGTCCTGCGGCTGGACGGGACAAAGGCGCGGAGAACGGCCGTGCGGTTCGCCGGCTTTGACGGCGACTTCGCCCTGATCGACGGGCTGGCGCCGGGCGCCAGGGTGATCACCGCGGGGGCAGGCTTCATCGCGGACGGCGAGACGGTGCGGGTGGCCGACGCCGCCGCCCTGGCGAGCGCCGTGCGATGACGTTCGACATCGCCGGTTTCGCGGTTCGCCGCTGGCAGTTCACCCTGGTCGCCTTCGGCCTGCTGGCCATGTTGGGGGTCAACGCCTTCACCAGCACGCCGAGGTCGGAGGATCCGCACTTTCCGTTGCCGATCATCATCGTCCAGGCCGTGCTGCCCGGCGCCGAGCCGTCGGAGATGGAACAGCTGGTCGCCGATCCCATCGAGGAGGCGCTGGACGGCCTGGATTCGGTGACCAAGATCGAATCGACCAGCCAGGACGGCGTCGCCGTCATTTCGGTGGAGTTCGGCTGGGACGTCGATCCCGAGCGCAAATATGACGAGGTGGTGCGGGAGGTGAACGCCCTGCGCGGAACCCTGCCGCAGGGCCTGGCCCGGCTGCAGGTGCGGCGGGCGCGGACCACGGAGGTGGCCATCGTCCAGGTGGCCCTGACCAGCGACACCCTGCCGATGCGGCGGCTGGAAAAGGCGGCCGACAAACTCCGGGAACGGCTGGCCCGGGTGCCCGGCGTGCGGCAGGCGCAATACTGGGGCGTCCCCAATTCCGAGGTGCGGGTGTCGCTCGATCTGGCGCGGCTCTCGGCCCTGAAGCTGCCAGCGACGGCGGTAACCGACGCCTTGCGGTCGGCCGGGGTGGAAACCCCCGTCGGCGCCGTGCAGGCCGGCGACCGGCGTTTCAACGTCAAGTCCGGCGGGGCCTTCGACACGCTTGAGGGCGTTGGCGACGTGCCGGTCCGCTCCCTGGGCGGCCGGGTGGTGCGGGTGCGCGACGTGGCCTCCGTGGCCTGGGCGCAGGACGAGCCGACGCACCTGACCCGGTTCGACGGGCGGCGCGCGGTGTTCGTCACCGTCACCCAGAAGGACGGCGAGGATGTCGGCAAGATCACCAAGGGGGTGAAGGCGGCGCTGGATGACTATGAGAAGGTGCTGCCCGCCGGGGTGAAGCTGGAGCGGGGCTTCTTCCAGGACCAGAATGTTCGCCACCGGCTGGGCGCCCTGCTGCGTGACTTCGCCATCGCGCTCGCCCTGGTCCTGGTCACCCTGTTGCCGCTGGGCCCCCGCGCCGGGCTGGTGGTGATGGTGTCCATTCCGCTGTCGCTGCTCATCGGCCTGTCGATGATCCATGCCCTGGGTTTCACCCTGAACCAGCTGTCCATCGCCGGCTTCGTCCTGGCGCTCGGCCTGCTGGTCGACGACTCCATTGTCGTGGTCGAGAACATCGCCCGGCGGATGCGCGAGGGCGAGGACCGCACCAGCGCCGCGATCAACGGCACGCGGCAGATCTCCCTGGCGGTGATCGGCTGCACGGCCGCCCTGATGCTGTCCTTCCTGCCGCTGATGGCCCTGCCCGGCGGGGCCGGCGCCTATATCAAATCGCTGCCGGTGTCGGTGCTGTGCACGGTGGCGGCGTCTCTGTTCGTCTCCCTGACCATCATACCCTTCCTGTCCAGTCGGCTGCTGTCCAAACATGAGAACCCGGAGGGCAACGGCCTGCTGCGGGCGGTCAATGGGGGCATTCACCGCTTCTATGCGCCGATCCTGCACCACGGCCTGGCGCGGCCCTGGGCGGCGTTGGCCATCGTGCTGGTCATCTGCCTGACGGCATTTCCGATGCTGAAGGCCATCGGTTCCAGCCTGTTCCCGCCGGCCGAGACACCGCAGTTCCTGGTCCGGGTGGAGACGCCCGACGGCACGGCGCTTGCCCGCACCGACCGCGCCCTGCGCTATGTGGAAAGCCGGCTGGCCCGCGAGAAGGAAGTCATCTGGCAGGCTGCCAACCTTGGCCGCGGTAATCCGCAGATCTTCTACAACCAGCAACAACGCGAGAGCCGGTCAAACTACGCCGAGGTCTATGCCTCGCTCGACCACTGGAAGCCCGGGCGCAGCGAGAAGGTGCTGGACCGGCTGCGGGCCGAGTTCGCCCGGTTCCCCGGCGCGCGGATCAGCCTGGTGGTGTTCGAGAACGGTCCGCCGATCGAGGCGCCGATTGCGGTGAGGCTGACCGGCGAAAACCTGGATGTGCTCAAGGCGGCGGCTTCGCGGGTGGAGGCCATCCTCAAGGCGACGCCAGGGGCGCGGGATGTCGACAACCCCCTGCGGCTGGACCGCACGGACCTCGATCTCGGCCTCGACGACGGCAAGGCGGCTGCCCTGGGCGTGCAGGCCGGGGCGGCGAGGCGGACGGTGCGGCTGGCGCTATCCGGCGAGGAGGCCGCGAGGTTCCGCGACAGCGACGGCGACGACTATGCGGTCAAGGTGCGCCTGCCGATGTCCAGCGCCGACGGCTCCAGCCGCAACGACCTGACCGCCCTGTCGGGCATCTATGTGCCGACGGCGGACGGCGAGAGCGCACCGCTGGCGGCGATCGCCAATCCGGCGCCCAGAGTCAGTCCGGCGCGTATCGACCGGTTCGACCGGGAGCGGACGGCGACGGTCACGTCCTTCGTCCAGACCGGCTACCTGACATCGGCGGTGACCCAGGCGGCGGCAGCCAAGCTGGACGCTCTGGTCCTGCCGCCCGGTTACCGGCTGACCTACGGCGGCCAGGCCGAGGCCGAATCGGAAAGCTTCTCGGGGCTGGGGGCGGCGATCACCATCGCCATCTTCGGGATCATGGCCGTGCTGGTGCTGGAGTTCGGCAAGTTCAAGTCGGCCCTGGTCGTGGCGGGGATCATTCCGCTGGGCCTGTTCGGGGCCGTGGCGGCGCTGTGGATCACCGGCAACTCCCTGTCCTTCACCGCCACCATCGGCATCATCGCCCTGGTCGGGATCGAGATCAAAAACTCCATCCTGCTGGTCGATTTCACAGAGCAGCTGCGGCGCGAGGGGATGCCGTTGAAGGCGGCCATCGAGCGGGCCGGAGAGGTGCGGTTCCTGCCGGTGCTGCTGACGTCGGTCACCGCCATCGGCGGGCTCCTGCCCCTGGCCCTGGAGCGGTCGGGGCTCTATTCGCCGCTGGCCATCGCCATCATCGGCGGCCTGATCAGCTCCACCCTGCTCTCGCGGATCGCCACCCCGGTGATGTACTGGCTGACCGCGCGCGGCGAGGCGCGGCGGGCCGGCGAGGCGATGGACTGACCATCACGCCCCCGCGTGGCGATTCGGCCGCATACTGAAAGTCCGTACGGCTGAGTCGCATTGCCGCGTCGCGCCGGCCGCGATGTGGGGCTAGGCTGGCGGAACCGCCCGCGGCCAGGGCGGGTTGATGGGCGGCGGACAGGCTCCGCGCTCCGGGACGGGAGGATCAGGTGATGACCCCGACGCAGCCTCAATACCGGATCGGTGGACAAGCTCGTCCCGAGCCATCATAGGACCGCCCCGTGTCCGTCTCTTCTCCCGCCTCAGGCCGCCGGGCCGATCTGGACTGGATCCGCATCGGCGCCCTGGCGTTGCTGATCCTCTACCATGTGGGGCTGGTCTACACCCCGTGGGACTGGCACCTGAACAGCAGCCATCGGTTCGTCTGGATGGAGGACGTGACCCTGGTCTCCTCTCCCTGGCGGCTGACCCTGCTGTTCCTGGTCTCCGGCGCCGCCCTTCGCCTGATGAGCCGCAAGTATGACGCCGGCGAGGTGCTGAAGGCGCGGTTCGCCCGGCTGGCGCCGCCCTTCCTGTTCGGGACCCTGTTCCTGATCCCGCCGCAGTCCTGGGTCGAGGCGGTCAGCAAGGCCGGCTGGAACCAGGGGATCGTACCCTGGTGGATCAGCGAGTTCAGCCTCAGGGGTCTGGCCGACGGAGTGCCGGTCAATCACCTGTGGTTCGTCCTCTACATCGCCGTCTACAGCCTGGTCGCCGTGGCCCTGATGACCCGGCCCCGCTGGGTCGAGGCGGCGGGGGCCCGGCTGGAAAAGACACTCGTCGGCTGGCGGCTGCTGGTCCTGCCGATCCTCTATCTGACCGTGGTGCGGCTGTGGCTGTTTCCCTGGTTTGGCCTGACCAACCGGCTGAGTGTCGACTGGTACAATCACGCCTCGTCGCTGGGCGTCTTCTTGTTCGGCTTCCTGGTGGTCACCCGGGCCGGGATCTGGACCCAGCTGGAGCGGATGCGCTGGGTCGCGGCGCCGCTGGCGCTGGTTTCGCTGGCCCTGCTGATGGCCCTGCACACCTATCCGATCGGCGACCTGCTGGACGGGTCCCCGCGGAACGTCATGTTCGCCATCAACCAGTGGCTGACCGTCGCCGCGGTGCTGGGGTTCGGCAGCCGCCATCTGCGGGGCGCGGACAACGCCGCGCGTCGCTATCTGAACGACGCCATCTTCCCCTGCTACCTGGCCCACCAGACCATCTTGGTCCTGGCCATCTTCGTGCTGAAACCCGTCGCCCTGCCCGCCGTCCTCGAAGCGGCGCTGCTGATCGCCATCACGCTCGGCGGCAGTCTGGGGGTCTATGAGATCGTCCGGCGAATCGATGTCGTCCGGCCGCTCTGGGGCCTCAAGGCCCGGGGCAAGCCCGCTCCGCCGGAACCGACCCCGGCGCGTCAGGCGCTGATCGACGCCGTCCGTAACGCTGAGCCGATGGGCGAGGCCCCGGCGGCGAGGCCCGCGTGAGCCTGCGCGCCCTGACCGGGCAGTTCAGCCCGGGCCTGAAGTATCGCCGCCGCCGCATCCTGTTGGCCATCGGCATGGCCGGGCCGGTGATCGCCTTCCTGTCGGTGCTGATCGCCGTCGCCGCATTCCCGCATTTCAATCACGCCACCCAGTTCCTCAGCGAGTTGGGCGGAGCGGGGGCCAGGCTGCCGCAGATCTTCAACGGCGGGGTGCTGGTCAGCGGGGTGGCGGCCGGGGTGGCCGGCATCGGCTTTGGCCTGGCCGTCGTGGGTCTCGGCGGATCACGGATCGCGGCGGCTCTGGTCACCCTCTGCTTCGCCCTGGCAGGCGTCGGGCTGGTGATCTCCAGCCTCTATGTCTGGCCCGATCCCCGGCACCTGTTCGTCAACCTGGGCCTGGGGATCATCCTGGCGCCGCTGTTCCTGATCTGGGGTCTGGTCGGGGTCGAGCGGATGCGGGGTCTCAGGCTGTTCCTGATCGCCGTCTGCCTGATCATGGCGGCCCTGGCCCTGATCACCAACCACCGCATCCTGGCCGGCATCGTCAACCCGGCCAATGTCGGCTGGTGGGAGCGCGCCTTCGCCATCGTGCTGGTCGGATGGACGGGAATCGCCGCCTATGTGCTCGAGCGAAGACTTTACCGGCTGGCGCAAAATCAGGCGCCGACGGAGGCCGGATAGCAGCTCCGTCGGGAGTGAAAGCGGCGTTGCATAGCCCGAACGACGTTTTTTCGGGCGCCAATCCCGCCTCGGGCGATTTTGCCGCTTCCACCGCATCGCAACATAACGTATCCGTGATAGTCACGTTACCAGCCTGATGGGCGAGTCTCTCCGGAGGTCGCCAATGTCAGGTCCCGGCCCTGGCTTACTGACAACGGCGGCGTAGATATTGGCTCCTTCCAGAAGGACAGCGTTGGCGGGTATCGCGGCCGGGCTTGCAGCCCCCGCCCTCGCCCACGCACGTCCCAAGGATGGCGACAGGTTTCATCCGGACATGGTGAACGCCCTGGCCGCCGGCCTGGCGCGTCACGCCTACGTTCCGCCCACCCCGATCGCCGAACGCGAGGCCGTGGACTACGACGGCTACTGGTCGGCGCCGTTCCGCCGCGAGCGGGCGATCTGGGCCGAGGCCGGCCTGAACTTCCGCGCCGACTACCTGCCCGCCGGCTATCTGTTCGAGGCCCCGGTGCGGTTGTTCGAGGTCCACGACGGCCGCGCGACCCAGATCAACTTCTCCGCCGAGGACTTCGTCCAGACCAGCGGCAACGCTGCGGTGCTGGGCAAGCTGCTGGGCATCTCTGGCTTTCGGCTGCAGTCGCCGATCAACGATCCGGCCAAGTTCGACGAGATCGCCGTCTTCCAGGGCGCCAGCTATTTCCGCAGCCTGGGACGGGGCGAAGGCTACGGCCTGTCGGCGCGCGGCCTGGCCCTGGGTTCAGGCGAGCCGAACGAGGAATTCCCGATCTTCCGGGCCTATTGGGTCGAGCGGCCGGCGGCGGGCGCGACGAGCGTGACCGTTCACGCCCTCCTCGATGGCCCCAGCCTGTCGGGCGCCTACCGGTTCGACATCACGCCGGGCGAGCGGACCGTGTTCGAGGTGCAGGCGACCCTGTATCCGCGCAAGACCATCGCCAACGCCGGCGTCGGGGCCGAAACCAGCATGTTCCTGTTCGGGACGGCCGACCGACTGGGCGTCGACGACTTCCGGGGCGCGGTGCACGACTCCGATGGCCTGGAGATCTGGACCGGCCAGGGAGAGCGGATCTGGCGGCCCCTGAGCAATCCCTCCAACGTGCAGATCACCACGTTTGACGACGTCTCGCCGAGGGGGTTCGGCCTGGCCCAACGGCTGCGCGACCTGGACGCCTATGGCGACTATGAAGCCCGCTACGAGCGCCGCCCCGGCCTGTGGGTCGAGCCCGTCGGCGACTGGGGCGCGGGGGCCGTGACCCTGGTCGAGCTGCCGGCGGCGAGCGAGGCCATCGACAATATCGTCGCCTTCTGGCGGCCCAAGGCGGCCTGGACGGCGGGCAAGCCGGTCGCGCTGCGCTATCGCCTGCATTGGGGCGCGAGCAACCCGACGACCTTCACCGTCGCCAAGGTCAGCAATACCCGGGTCGGCGGCACGACGCCCCCCGGGCAGCGGCAGTTCGCCGTTGATTTCGACGGGCTGACCCTCGCCAAGGACGCCCCGCGCGCCACGGCCGACGCCAGCGCCGGGGCCATTTCCAACCTCACCGTTTCCGACCATCCGGCCGGCGATGCGGTGCGGGCGGCCTTCAAGTTCGACCCGCCGCCCGAAGGGGTGGCGGACCTGAAACTGCGTCTGGCCAACGACGCGGGTGATCTTACAGAGACATGGCGGTTCCGATGGACAGCTTGAGCAATCTGGCGATTCGCTACGAACCCGAGCACTACGAAGACAGGTCCCCGCTGGGCGAACCCTGGCTGCCGGCCGAGCAGCCGATGGACATGCCGCGCCAGTCGCTGGGCGCGGACGCGCCGAAGCTTGCCGCGACGCCCGCCACCTCCCCGGCCAACATCGGTCTGCGCCGCCTCGCCCTGTTCTCGGCCAGCTGGCTGCTGACCTTCGTCATCGCCATGACGCCGTTCCAGCTCTACAACCGGGACGGCTTCACCATCCTGGAAGGCTTCGCCCTGGCCCTGTTCGTGGTGCTGGTGGCCGCCGTCTCGACCTGGTTCTGCAGCGCCATCGCCGGCTTCATCACCCTCAAGCGCGGCAAGGAAGACATCTTCGACTTCCCGACCATCGCCCCGGCTCCCCGGGTGCGGACCGCCCTGCTGATGCCGCTGTATAACGAGGATCCCGCCGCCGTGCTGGCCCGCCTGGCCAAGGTGGAGCGGTCGCTGTCGGTGCTGGGCGTCGCCCAATGGTTCGACCTGTTCGTGTTGAGCGACACCACCGACGAAGCCATCGCCGCCCAGGAACGGGTGCAGTTCTCGACCCTGCGGGCCCGCAGCCGCTGCAAGACCTTCTACCGCCGCCGCCCGAAGAACACCGAGCGCAAGGCCGGCAACATCGCCGACTGGGTGACCCGCTGGGGCGGCGGCTATGAGCATATGATCATCCTCGACGCCGACAGCGTGATGAGCGGCGAGACGGTGGTGAAGCTGGTCGACGCCATGGAGCGTCACCCGGGCGTGGGCCTGCTGCAGACCACCCCGGTGATCATCGGCGCCGAGACCCTATACGCCCGCTGCCAGCAGTTCAGCGTGCGGATGTTCGGCAAGGTGGCCTCGGCGGGACTGGCCTGGTGGACCGGGGCTGAGAGCAGCTACTGGGGCCACAACGCCATCGTCCGGGTGAAGGCTTTCGCCCAATGCTCCGGCCTGCCAGTGCTGAGCGGACCCAAGCCCTTCGGCGGCCACATCCTTAGCCATGACGTGGTCGAGGCGGCGCTGCTGCGGCGCGGCGGCTGGGCGGTCCATGTCACCCCGGTGCTGGACGGCTCGACCGAGGAAACCCCGCCCTCAATGCTGGAATTCATGAAGCGCGACCGGCGCTGGGCCCAGGGCAACCTTCAGCATCTGCGGCTGCTGTTCGCTCCCGGCCTGCATTCGATCAGCCGGCTGCAGCTGTTCTTCGGCTGCCTCTGCTACCTGGTCAGCCCGGTGTGGCTGCTGTCGCTGCTGGTCGGGCTGGGCATCCAGGCGCAGATCACCCTGACCATTCCGGAATACTGGCGCCTGCTGGCCCCGGTGAAATACGAGCCGATCATCTGGGCCTCGGTGCTCACCGCCCTGATGCTGATCGGGCCGAAGCTGCTGGGCCTGGCCCTGACCCTGTCCAAGCCGGCAGAGCGCAAGGCCTTCGGGGGCGCCTGGGCGATCCTCAAGAGCGCCGCCTTCGAGACCGCCTATTCGGCGGTCATGGCCCCGGTGATGATGGTCGGACACACCAAGATCGTCTTCGAGATCCTGGCCGGCAAGGACGCCGGCTGGACCGCCCAGACCCGCGACGGCGAGACGCTCGACTACAAGGACGCCTTCCGCGCCCATCGCTGGCAGATCAACACCGGCCTGCTGTTCACCGCCATCCTGACCCTGGCCCCGCATCTGGTCATCTGGTTCGCCCCCATCGTCCTGCCGCTGCTGGCCTCGCCATTCATCGCGGTCTGGACCTCGCGCCGCGACCTCGGCGCGGCCGCCGGCCGCCTGGGCCTGCTGGTCACCCCGGAAGAGGTGACCGAGCGCAGCGACCAACTGGGCGCCGCCATCCACCAGCTGTTCCCGGCCGAGCCCGAGCGGCGGATGATCATCCGGTCGGAAGACCTGCCGGACAGCTCCGTCTTCTGGCCGACCCTGATCTCGGCCCAGCGCCGGGCCATGCCGGCGCACGCGACGGTTCACTGAGCAACCGGCAGCGGCCCTGACCTGGGATGGGCTGTTTGAATTGTGATCCGCTCATCCCCGCGTAAGCGGGGACCCAGGCTTTTGGGACCGAACTGGACGGGATGTGGTCTTCCAGGGGGGGGCTGGGCAGGCTCTGACCACCGCAACAAAAAGCCTGGGTCCCCGCTTACGCGGGGATGAGCGGGGGTTTGAAGGCCTCTATTCCACCAGCACCAGCTTTGGCGCCTTGTCCTTCTTCTTCTTTTTCTTCTCGCCCTTGGCAGGCTTGTCCGCCTTCGGAGCCTTGTCCGCCTTGGGCGGCTTTTCGGCCTTGGGTTCCTTCGGGGCCTTTTCGACGCCGGAGGCGAGGATATCGAGGGCTTCCAGCAGGGCGGCGCGCTTGCTCTTGGGCAGCAGGGCCATCAGGGCTGCGTCGGCGGCGGCGGCGTTGGGGCCGGTGGCGGCCAGGGCCTCGCGGCCGGCCTCGGTCAGGTGGACGGCGTTGGCGCGGGCGTCGGTGGCCGAGCGTTGGCGGGCCAGCAGGCCCTTGTCGATCATCCGCGAGACCATGTCGGCCAGGGTGGAGCGATCGACCCCGGTGGCCGCGACCAGGTCGGACTGGGCGGCGCCTTCCTTCTGGGCCACGGCGGCGAGAACGGCGTGCTGGCGCTGGGTGACCGCGCCCGGACCCGACTGGGCCACGTAGAGATCGAGGGCGCGCTGTGACGCCCTGTGCAGCAGATGGCCCACGGAGGCGGGAGCCGCCCGTTTGCCCGACTTGTCCTTGGCCATGATCCCCTCCGGTCCCTCAAGCACCGGACACGGACCATAGTAATGGTTCGCGTCGATTTGACGACAGACTATTCGACGATGTCCTTGGTCGCCTTCAGGGCGTCGGCGGCGGTGACGTCGTCATCAGGCTGACCCTCCGCCTCCTTCATGCCGCGCATGATCAGCGGGGTCTGGCTGAGGGAGAAGGCGAGCGTCAGCAACAGCAGGCCGGGGAAGCGGAAGATCACCCAGACGCCGTCGGCCTGGGTGCGCCAGACCACCTCGTTGAGCACCGCGACAAAGAGGAAGAAGGCGCCATAGCGCCAGGTCAGGCTGCGCCAGGCCTTGTCGGTCATTACCAGGGCCTCGCCCATGAAGGCCTTCAACGGATTGCGCTTCAGCAGCGCTCCGCCGAGCAGGAAGCTGGCGAAGGCGATGTTCATGAAGGTCGGCTTCATCTTTATGAAGCGCGGGTCGTGGAAGATCAGGGTCAGGGTCCCGAAGATCAGCGCCGCGCCGCCGGCGACCAGCGGCATGGGGGCCACCCGCCGCTCGGCCGCGAAGCCGAGAATCAGGGCGATGGCCGAGCCGCCGACCAGCCACCAGGTGGCCAAGACCACATTGCGGGTGACCAGGAAGCCGATCAGGAAGGCGACGAGGCCGCCGTAGTCGACCGCCGCGCGGACCCAGGTCTTTACCTTCGGAGAGAGATTGGCCACGGGAACTCCTTAGGCGTCCAGTCCGACGAGGGACCGGGAGAAGGCGCGGGCGTCGAAGGGCTGGAGATCGTCGATCCCCTCCCCCACGCCGATGAGCTTGATGGGGGAATCCGAAGCCTGGGCCACCGGGACCAGCACACCGCCGCGGGCGGTGCCGTCCAGCTTGGTCATGACGATGCCGGAGACGCCGATCTGGTTGCCGAACAGATTTTCCTGGCTGAGCGCGTTGCGCCCGACCGTGGCGTCGAGGACCAGCAGGGTCTCATGCGGGGCGTCCGGATCGATCTTCTTCACCACCCGGATGACCTTCAGCAGTTCGTCCATCAGGCCCTGCTTGTTCTGCAGCCGGCCGGCGGTGTCGATGAGGACCACATCGTAACCCTGGGCCTTGGCATGGGCGATGGCGTCGAAGGCGAGGCCCGCCGCGTCGGCCCCCGTGGGACGGCCCATGAAGTCGGCGCCGGCCCGATCGGCCCAGACCTTCAGCTGTTCGACGGCGGCGGCGCGGAAGGTGTCGCCGGCGACGATCAGCACCTTGGCGCCCTTGGATGTCAGGTCATGGGCGATCTTGCCAAGCGTGGTGGTCTTGCCCGAGCCGTTCACCCCGATGAACAGCACGATGTAGGGCCTGGGGCCGGACAACGGATCGAACACCCCTTCGCGGCTGACCAGCTCTTTCGCGACGGCTTCGGCGAGGGCTTCCTTGACCTCCTGCTCTGACGCGGACCGGCCGAAGCGCGCCTCGCCGAAGGCCTTGGCGATGCGCGCGGCCGCGTGCGGACCGAGGTCCGCCTCGATCAGCATTTCCTCGAGGTCGTCGAGTTGTTCCTGGTCCAGCGGCTTGCGGAAGATTTCCGCCACCTGCTCGGTCATCGCCTTCGACGAGCGTGAAAGCCCCCCGGTCAGGCGCTGGAACCAGCCTTGTTTCTGTTCAGCCATGGGCGGGGTCTACCGGTTGCTGGGGTTTGCGTCACGCATTTAGGGATCGGAGATGGTGTTGACCCGCGCGGGCTGAAATGCCTCCCCTACTTCCCCCTTCCGAGGGGAAGGGCTATGGCGGCGCCGATGACCCCTGCCCTGCCCAGTCTCGAGACCGCCTTCCTGCTGCTGGACTATGCGGCGGTGGCGGTGTTCGGCGCGTCCGGAGCCTTGGCGGCGGCGCGGCGGGGGCATGACATCGTCACCTTCGCCTTCTTCGCGGCGATCACCGGGGTCGGCGGCGGGACCCTGCGCGACCTGTTGATCGGGGCGCCGGTGTTCTGGATCGCCCGGCCCGGATACCTGCTGGTCTGTCTGGCGGCGGCGGTGGCCGTCTGGCTGGCCGGACGGCGGACCTGGCGGATGTCGGCGCTGCTGTGGCTGGATGCGCTGGGGATGGCGGCCTATGCGGTGGTCGGGGCGGCCAAGGCGCTGTCGCTGGGGGTGCATCCGATCTCGGCAGTGGTCATGGGGATGATGACAGCGACCTTCGGCGGGGTGCTGCGCGATGTGGTGGCCGGGGAGCCATCGGTGCTGCTGCAGCGGGAAATCTATGTCAGCGCGGCGATCCTCGGGGCTGCGGTGTTCGTGGTCCTGGCGGCCCTGGGCCTGGACCGGATCGTGGCGGGGCTGATCGGGTTCGGCGCGGCCTTCGCCCTGCGGGCGGCGGCGATCCGCTGGGGATGGAGCCTGCCGGCGTTTCAGGGGCGGGATTCCTGACCCTCCCCACTGCGTGGAGGAGGAACTTTAAGTGACCGCGACGCCAATCGCCCGCGCCCCGTCGTGGGCGGTGATGCGGATCTGAATGATGGCGCCAGGTGTGGCCGGGCCTTCGAAGAGGATTTCGGTGAAGTCCTCCGCTCGAGCGAAGCCTTCGCGTTCGATCAGGCCGTTGAGGGTTCGGCCGATCTGGCGGTCGAGGTGGCGGGATAGCGCCAGCGTGCCCGCGGCGCGGAGTCTTGCCGCCCGGTCCTTGACCACCGCCCTCGCCACGGCCGGCATCCGGGCGGCGGGCGTGCCGGGCCGGGGGCTGTAGGGGAAGACGTGGAGGAAGGAGAGGCCGGCGTCCTCGACCAGGGCAAGCGTGTTTTCGAACGCCGCTTCGGACTCGGTGGGGAAGCCGGCGATCAGGTCGGCGCCAAAGGCGATGTCGGGGCGGACGGCGCGGACATCGGCGACCAGCTTCAGGGAATCGGCGCGCAGGTGGCGGCGCTTCATCCGCTTGAGGATCAGGTCGTCGCCCGCCTGGAGCGAGAGATGCAGATAGGGCATCAGCCGCGGCTCGGTGGCCAGGACCCGCATCAGGTCAGGATCGATCTCGGCGGCGTCGATGGAGGAGAGGCGCAGGCGCGGCAGGCCGGGGACCAGCTTGAGGATGCGGGCGACCAGCTGGCCGAGCGTCGGGGTTCCGGGCAGGTCGGCGCCCCAGCTGGTCAGGTCGACGCCGGTCAGCACGACCTCGTTCCAGCCCTCGGCGGCCAGGCGACCGATGCGCTCGACCACCTCGCCGGCGGCGGCGGAGCGGCTGTTTCCCCGGCCATAGGGGATGATGCAGAAGGTGCAGCGGTGGTCGCAGCCGTTCTGGATTTCGACATAGGCCCGGGCGCGGTCCTTGAGCCCGTCAGCCAGATGGGCGGCGGTCTCGCGGACGCTCATGATGTCGTTGACCCGCACCCGGCCGCGTTCCGGCGCGGGCAGCAGGGCGCCGGCAGCGGCCTTTTCGGCGTTGCCCAGCACCAGGTCGACCTCCGGCATGGCGGCGAAGGCCCCAGGGTCGATCTGGGCGGCGCAGCCGGTGACCACCAGCCGCACGTCCGGGTTCTCGCGGCGGGCCTTGCGGATGGCCTGACGGGCCTGGCGGACGGCCTCGCCGGTGACGGCGCAGGTGTTGAAGACCAGGGTGTTCTCGACCCCGTCGGCCTGGGCCCGGGCGCGGATCTGCTCGGACTCGTAGGCATTGAGCCGGCAGCCGAAGGTGACGACGCGGGCCCCGGACTCGGTGGCGACTTCAACCGGCTCGGCGAGAATGGCTTCGGTCATCGGTTGCGGTCTTCGGCGAGGAAGGCCTCGAAGGCGTCCTTGTAGTCGGGATGCCAGCGCGACAGTGGCGGACGGCCGGACGCCACGTCCTCGGCCGCCCAGCGGATGCGCGAGGCGTCGGTGGCGCTGTCGACGTCGTTGTCAGGGCAGATGATGTAGAAGCCGCCCTGGCCGATCCGCTCGATCATCAGGTCGACCACCTGATCGGCGGTCCAGGCGGCGGCCGGCTTTTCGCCGCCGCCGCGTGCGGTCATGCCGGTGAAGGTATAGCCCGGGACCAGCAGATGGGCGGTGACCTGACAGCCCGGCGTGTTGCGCAGGGTGTGCTGCAGCCCCTCGGTGAGGACCTTGATGCCGGCCTTGGAGACATTGTAGGCGGTGTCGCCCGGCGGGGTGGTGATGCCCTGCTTGGAGCCGGTGTTGATGATCAGGCCGGGGGTTGCCTGGTCGATCATCGTCTGGGCGAAGGCCTGGACGCCGTTGATGACTCCGAACAGGTTGACCTCCAGAAGGCGGCGCCAGCGGTCCGGCGCCTCGATGGCCGAGCCGCCGCCGCCCATGCCGGCATTGTTCATCAGCACATGGACAGCCCCGAAAGCGGCGAGCGCGCGGTCGCGCAGGGCGATGAGGTCGACGGCGTCGGCCACATCCGTCGGCACGGCGATGGCGCGGTCGTCGGCGTTCAGGCTGGCCAGGGCGGCGGCGAGCTTGGCTTCGTTGATGTCGGCCAGGACGACGTTGAGGCCGAGGTCCAGGTAGCGGCGGGCGGCGGCCAGGCCGATGCCGTCGGCGGCGCCGGTGATGACGGCGGTGTGGCCGGGCTGGAGCGCGGGATGGGTCATGGACGCTTACCGACGTGGCTGGAGTCGCTGGACGACAGGATGGAGGTGACGACGCCGCAGATCTGCAGTCGGGTCACCGGCCCACGGATGCGGGAATCGAGCGCGTTGTCGCGGTTGTCGCCGAGCAGGAACCACTGGCCGGGCTTGAGAGTGACCGGGGCCATGACGTCGAGGCGGGAGGCGCCGGCGTCGAGGGTGTCGTAGGCCTGGCCGCCGGGCAGAACTTCGCGGACGATCTGGCCCGCGCCCTTGTCGGCCCGGACCGGTTGATCGTTGAGCCAGAGCCGGCCTCCGCGAAGCTCGACCCTGTCCCCGGCGCCGGCGACGACGCGGCGCAGATAGTCCGTCCGCTGCGGCGGGAAGCGGACCAGGACCACATCGCCCACCTCGGGCGTGGCCCCCAGACAGGCGCGCGGTCCCTTGACCAGCACCACATCGCCCGAGACCAGGGTCGGCGCCATGGCCGCGCTGCTGACCTTAAAGTTCGAGACCGGGGCATAGAGGCGCAGGCTGAGGAAGAGGATGAGCAGCAGGATGGCGGCGATAAAGACCAGGACCAGGACGCCGGGCCAGCGGGTCAGCTGTCGGAACAGACCGGGGCTTTCGTCCGGCGTTGCGGGGGGCGTCGCGGGCGTGGTCATGCGGTGATGCTCGCGGGCAGGCGCCCGGCGAAATCGATTGCGACGGGACCGGTCATGATGACGTGGTCGTCGGCTTCCCGCCATTCGATGGTCAGCTCCCCGCCGTCGAGGACCATGGTCGCCTTGCGCGACGACAGCCCCCGGCGGGCGCAGGCGACCAGGGCGGCGCAGGCGCCGGTGCCGCAGGCCTGGGTCAGGCCGGCGCCACGCTCCCACACTCGCAGTCGGATGCGGTCGGGGGCCAGCACATGAGCGAAACCGACGTTGACGCCTTCGGGGAACAGGGGGTGATGCTCGATCAGGCTGCCCGAGCCGCGCACGGTGGCGTCATCCGGGTCGCGATCCATGAAGAAGACCACATGGGGGTTGCCCATGCTGACCGCGCCAGGGGTATGCAGAAGAGGCGCGTCGATGGGACCGACCTGAAGTTCGATGCCGCGGGTATCCATCTCTTCGGACAGGGGAATCTGCGTCCAGTCCAAGCCCGGCCTGCCCATGTCCACCGTAACCATGCGGTCGCCGGCGCGGACGCCGCTGAGGTGGCCGGCCTTTGTGTCGAAGGCGACCTGGTCGGTCTGGCCGGCTTCCATCAGCAGCCAGGCGATACAACGGGTGCCGTTGCCGCAGGCGCCGACTTCCTCGCCGTCGGCGTTCCAGAAGCGGACGAAGGGCGCGCCGCCGGGCGTGGCCGCTGGTTCGATGGCGATCAGCTGGTCGCAACCGATCCCGTCCGCACGGTCGGCGATGGCGCGCACCTCCGCCGGAGTAGGCCGAAAGGGCCGGTCGCGGGCCTCGACGACGACAAAATCGTTGCCGAGCCCGTTCATCTTCAGGAACGGACGGGTCATGGAGCGGCCTATATAGGGGAAATCGCTACGGATCGTGAGGGGCGGCGTTGGCGCAGGTCGGGATGATGGGGCATGGGTGAAACGAAGTCGGTCCCGGAGCGCCGCAACCGCCTGCGTCTGCGCGCCCGATTGCGCGCCCTCTACCACGGCGACTCCCCCCTGGCGGTGAAGTTCCGGATCGCGGTCCTCGCGCTGGACCTGGCGATCATCGCCTTCTTCATCGCCGCCCCGGTCATCCGGGAGATGCGCGGCTTCTACCTGATCGACTACGCCATCGCCGTGCTGCTGGGGCTGGACATGGGAGCGCGGGCCCTGGCGGCGGCGGATTTCAAGGCATGGCTCAAGCGACCGATGACCTGGGTCGATATCGCCGTGCTGCTGACGCTGCTGTTTCCGGTGTGGCTGTATAATTTCGGCTTCCTGAGGGTGCTGCGGCTGTGGACCCTGGTGGAGAGCGACTTCTTCTGGCGGACGGTCGGGCGGCGGTACGACGACACGCGGGTGGAGGAGCTGACCAAGGCCTCCTTGCGGCTGCTGACCTTTATCTTCGTCATCACCGGCTTCGTCTATGCGGTGTTCCTGGGCCGATCGGAAGGGATCCAGGGCTGGACCGACGCCCTCTACTGGACGATCACCAGCCTGACGACGACCGGCTACGGCGACGTCACCCTGCCGGGAATCGGCGGGCGCCTGCTGTCGATCGTGGTGATGCTGGGCGGGGTGTCGCTGTTCATCCGGCTGATGCAGCTCCTGGTGCGACCCAGCAAGGTCCTGCACCCCTGCCCCAGCTGCGGCCTGAAGCGGCATGAGCCGGACGCGGTCCACTGCAAGGCCTGCGGGACGGTGGTCAATATTCCGGATGACGAGTGAGGTTGGTGGTTTTCGCCGCCACGCCCTATCTTCCAATTCGAAAGCAAGACCCGGAGCGCGGGGCGGCGGTCGTTCCTCCAGAGTGCGGACAACAGCCAACCGCACAGGGACCACCGCCATGACCGCGTTGCTCGCAGACAGGCCGACCATGACCGGCGCCGCGCCGAAGACCGCCACCGAACTCGATCTCCGCTGGGCGCGGGTGAAGGCGCGTGACGCCTCCGCCGACGGCGACTTCTTCTATTCGGTGGCGACGACGGGGGTCTATTGCCGGCCTTCCTGCGCGGCGCGGCCGGCCAATCCGAAGAATGTGGCGTTTCACGCGACCACCGCCGAGGCGGAGGCGGCGGGGTTCCGGGCCTGCCTGCGCTGCAAGCCAGACCAGCCGCCCAAGGCCCAGCGGGACGCCGCCCTGGTGGCGCGGATCTGCCGCGAGATCGAGGCGGCGGAGGAGCCGCCGGCCCTTGAGGTCCTGGCCCAGTCTGCGGGGCTGAGCCCGCACCATTTCCACCGGATGTTCAAGACGGTGACCGGGGTGACGCCCCGCGACTATGCCGCCGCACACCGGGCGACGCGGGTCCGCGAGGGCCTGACCGGCGAGGGGACGGTGACCGAGGCGATCTATGACGCCGGGTTCAACTCGGCGGGGCGGTTCTACGAACAGTCGGGCGCCCTGCTGGGGATGACGCCGAAGGACTACCGCGCCGGGGGACCGGGGGCGGAGATCCGCTTTGCCGTGGGGCAATGTTCTCTGGGGGCGATCCTGGTGGCGCGCAGCGACAAGGGGGTCTGCGCCATCCTGTTGGACGACGATCCGGAGGCCCTGGTCCGCGATCTGCAGGACCGCTTTCCCAAGGCGCGGCTGATCGGCGGCGACAGCGACTTCGAAGCGCTGGTGGCCCGGGTGGTCGGCTTTGTCGAGGCGCCGAACCTGGGGCTGGACCTGCCGCTGGATGTGCGGGGAACGGCCTTCCAGCAGCGGGTGTGGCAGGCTCTGCGGGACATCCCGGCCGGGACGACGGCCACGTATCTGCAGGTGGCCAAGGCCATCGGCTCGCCCAAGGCGGTGCGCGCGGTGGCGGGGGCCTGCGCGGCCAACGCCCTGGCCGTGGCCATTCCCTGCCACCGGGTGGTGCGCAACGACGGCTCGCTCAGCGGCTATCGCTGGGGTGTCGAGCGCAAGGCGGCGCTGCTCTCGCGGGAAGCGGCGGCGTGACCGAGGCCGAGCGAATGGCGGCCCAGGTGGCGGCGGTGGATTGGTCCGCCGTCGCCGCCGATCTGGATGGCCAGGGCTTTGCGGTGATCCGCGGCCTGCTGACGGCGGAGGACTGTGCGCGGACCATTGGCCTTTACGACGGTCACGACGGGTTCCGCAGTCAGGTGATCATGGGGCGGCACGGCTATGGCCAGGGGGAGTATCGCTACTTCTCCTATCCGCTGCCGGAGGGCGTGCAGGCCTTGCGCACGGCCCTCTATCCGCGCCTGGCGCCGATCGCCAACCGCTGGCAGGCGGCCATGGGGCCGGAGACGCGGTTCCCGGAAGATCATGCCGCCTTCCTGGCCCGGTGCCACGAGGCGGGCCAGCTGAGGCCGACGCCGCTGCTGCTGCGCTACGGCCCCGGCGACTACAACCGGCTGCATCAGGACCTGTACGGGGCGCAGGTGTTTCCGCTGCAGGCGGCGGTGCTGCTGAACCAGCCGGGAGAGGATTTCGAGGGCGGCGAGTTCGTGCTGACCGAACAGCGGCCGAGAATGCAGTCGCGGGTGATGGTGGTTCCGCTGAAGCGCGGCGACGCCGTGGTGTTCGCGGTCAACAGCCGGCCGGCGGCGGGGACGCGGGGGACGCACCGGGTGGCCCTGCGCCACGGGGTCAGCACCCTGTGGTCGGGCGCGCGTCATACCCTGGGGGTGATCTTCCACGACGCGGCGTGAGTTGTCGGGGCGGCGTGAGTTGTCGGGAGAGGCGGCGGGCGCTATCAACCGCCCTCGCCTTTGATTGAGACACCGCCATGACCGACCTGCCCGACCGCCTCTGCACCAATCCGCGCAGCCCCTACTACGACGAAGCGCTGCTGCAGCAGGGCATCGGCATCAAGTTCCGCGGCGAGGAAAAGACCAACGTCGACGAATACTGCGTCAGCGAGGGTTGGGTCCGGGTCGCCATCGGCAACAAGGTCGACCGCAAGGGCAACCCGATGACCATCAAACTGACCGGCCCGGTCGAGCCCTATCTGAAGCCGAACGAAGACTAGATCGGCCCCTCAGAGACCCAGCGCCGCCTTGACCGCTCGCCAGTCGACGAGCTTGAAGTTCTGCCGCGCCCGGGCCATCGAGGTCGTCTCGCCGTCGCTGTCCACGTCGTCCTGCACCACGACCAGCCCCTCGCCATAGGGGCCGACAACCCCGCCCAGGGCGGCGACGCCGTCCGTCCCGGTGACTGGATCGATCCCGTTGCCCGCCATGGCCGAGAACCGGCCGCGATAGACCGGCGTCTCGCCGTCCACCCGCCAGACGGCAAAGGCGCTGTCGCCCTGGCTTGAGGCGATCAGCCAGGTGGTCGCCCCTTCGCGCAGCAGGGTCAGGCCCTCGACGTCCGGCTTGAGCATATCCGACGGGGCGCCCGCGATCAGGGTGGGGGCGTCACCCTTGGCCGGGTCCAGGTCATAGCGCCAGATGCCCTTGGCCTCCTCGCCGATATAGAGCTGGCCCTTCACGTCATCGACCACGCAGCCTTCCGTCTGGCTGCCGACGGCGAACCGCCGTTCCACGGTCGATTTGAACTTGCCGTCCGGCCCGGCCTCGATGCGCAGCTGTCGCACCTGGCCGTCGGTTCCGTTGACGATGACCAGGAAGGCGTCCCCGCGCCGCCCGACGCAGAGGCCATAGGGCTCGGCCAGGTCCACCGGAGCGACGCCCCAGGGCTCCAGTTTCAGGCTGTCCGGGTCCATCAGATAGAGGGCCGCCCCGATCCGCACCCGGTCGCTGGCCGCGACCAGCACCCGCTCTCCGGCGGCGGTGGGAAAGCCGCCGCGCAGGTCGACGTTGTTCAATTTGCCGTCCGGGATGAAGCCGGTGACCTTGCCGTCCAGGCCGTAGCTGTAGAGCCCCGCCTGTTTGTCGGTGCCGAAGATGACCACGCGCGAGGGATCACGCGGGTCGGCCCAGATCTCCGGATCGTCCGCCGCATCGGCCTTTTCAGTACCCACAGATTGGGTTTCCACCGAAGACAGAACAGGCGCGCCGACTCCGACGGTCAGTTTACCGGAATCTGAAACGGATTCTGGATCGACAATAGAACAAGATGAAATGAGCAACGATGTGAATACTGCAGTCATAAAACCGTAACGGAAGTGTCGATCAAACATCACTGGCGTCCTGTCTACTGGGTCCATATGGCACGGCCCGTGATGATCATGGCCATGACCTCCCGTCAACCGTGGCCGGACATAAAAGGGGCAATCTTCCGATGACCAAAGCCAAACTTCTGGCGCTTGCTGCTCTATCGCCGCTGGCCTTTGCCGCCATGGCGCCGCAGGCCGCCTATGCTCAGGATGAGACCATCGCCACGGCCGAGCCGGCGCCGGTCGAAGAGCTGGTGATCAGCCCGCAGCTGACCTTCCGCAACCGCACCGACACCGCCGCCCCGGTCCTCTCCTACGACCAGGAATACTTCCAGCGGTTCGAACCGGTCTCGGCCGGCGACGCCATGAAGCGGGTCCCCAGCGTGACCTTCCTGTCCGACGTTCTGGAATCCGACGGCGCCCGCCTGCGCGGCCTCGACCCCGGCTACACCCAGATCCTGATCAATGGCGAGCGGGTGCCCGGCGCCGGCGCCGACCGCTCCTTCTTCGTCGACCGCATCCCCGCCGAACTGATCGAGCGGATCGAGATCGTCCGCAGCCCCTCGGCCAACCGCAGCGGCGACGCCGTGGCCGGGGCCCTGAACATCGTCCTGCGGGATGCTTTCAGCCTGGACGGCGGCTATGTCCGCGCCGGCGCGGCCTATTATGACGACGGCGTCACCGCCCCGTCCTTCGGCGCCGTCTGGGGCGGCCAGGTCGGTCCCGGCCGGCTGCTGATCGGCGCCGGCGCCCAGGTGCGCCGCAGCCCCAAGGAAAAGCTCAGCAAGCGCTACGACGAGCCGGGCGACGCCATCGACAACATCGAGGTCCAGACCGACGTGCGGGACGGGACCGACTATTCGCTGAACGCCAGCTATGAAGTGCCCGTCGCCGGCGGCGACCTGACCCTCAGCGGCTTCTTCGTCCGCACCGATCGCACCCAGGACGAGGATTCGCTCGAATACGCCGACGGCGTCCGCGACGACGACCACCTGGAGGTCATCAACGACAACGACCTCGACATCCAGACCGACAACTACACCCTGTCGGCCAAATTTGTCCGCGAGATGCTGGGCGGCAAGACCAAGGTCAAGCTGGGCTACGCCGCCCTGATCGATGACCAGTTCGAGTTCGAAGACGAGAGCGAATACGATCCCTCCTTCCCGGACTTCGACGCCTTCACCCGGGACGAGACCAACACCGACCTGGAGGACAAGGAGTTCTCCGCCGATTTCGAGCACAGCCGGGCCATCGGCGCGGTCGAGCTGGCCTTCGGCCTGTCCTACAACAAAAAGGAACGGGACAACCTGGTCACCGAGTTCCGCTACGAGACCGACACCTTCCCCATCCCCAAACCGACCCCGGCCGACTTCGAAGAGCGCGGCTTCTCCAAGGCCAACATCGAGGAAACCCGCCTCGATCCCTTCGTCATGCTTTCGGGCAAGACCGACCTGCTGCGCTGGGAAGCCGGTCTTCGCTATGAGACCACCGACGTGTCGATCACCGACGACAGCGACGACGTCGATCCCGCCGACCGCAAGACCGACAACGACTACAATATCCTGCTGCCCTCGGCGAATGTGCGGATCAATGTCGGCGAAGCCGGCCGCGTCAGCCTGTCGGCCGCCAGGACGGTGCGCCGCCCGAGCTTCAACCAGATCTCGCCCGTGCTGCTGGAAGAAGAGTTCGGCGACGACGACTTCATCGGCAACCCGGACCTGGAGCCGGAGACGGCCTGGGGCCTGGATATCGGCTATGAACACCGGATCGGCCGCCGCGGCGTTGTCGGCCTGAACTACTTCTACCGGGACGTGACCGACCTGATCGAGACGGTGAACACCGGCGCCGAAGGCAGCGGCGGCGGCGGAACCTTCGTCTATTCGGTGGACAACGTCGGCGACGGCAAGGTCTGGGGCCTCGAGTTCGACCTCTCCACCCCGCTCACCTTCATGGGCCTCAACGACACCGGGGTGTTCTTCAACTACAGCTGGCTGGACAGCGAGGTCACCGACTTCGCCGGCAAGCGCCGCTTCAACGGCCAGTCCAACTATGTCTACAACATCGGCTTCATCCAGGACCTGCCCACCTGGGGCGCGGCCTTCGGCGTCACCTACCGCAAACAGGGCGACGCCAAGGACCGGCTTGAGCTTGAGGAAGTGAAAACCGAATACGGCGCCGACCTGGAAGTCTTCCTCGAAAAGCGCATCGGCAAGAGCTTCGTCATCCGCCTGACCGGCACGAACCTGCTGGATTCGTCGAAAGACGAAGTCTTCGACAAGTTCGACACCCTGTCCGACCAGGCCGACCGCGACTACGACGAATACGAACTCGAAACCGAACGCGCCGGCCCGGTCTTCCAACTGGTGGCCCGGTACGCGTTCTAAGCGCCAATGAGTTCCTCCTCCAGCCGAAGGCTGGAGGAGGAAACAGCGCTGGTTTCGGACGCTGCATCCCTAATCGCTGCCCCTCTGGGGTAGCTGGCAGTCGCGAAGCGACTGACTGAAGGGGCAGCGCCGGCCTTTGTCGGTTCGCTCCGAAAGCGGTTTGCGCCGGCATTCTTGAACATGGGCGCGAACGCCGGCGCTGCCCCCACCACCACGGCTATCGCCGCGGTCCCCCTCCCCCAAAGGGACCTTTGCGTAATTGCCGGATCGTGATTCCCTGTCGATGACAGGGAGAGACGTGATGTCGGTGAAGCGGACGGGTCAGTTCAGCTTTGTGGACGCGCTGATGCCGCAAGGGCTTGGGGGCTCTA
>JBIIAX010000002.1:0-275235 GCA_044239675.1 Caulobacter sp. | reverse complement strand
CCTTCTGGTCCGGACGGCCGATAATCAGGCCAGAAATCCGGTCCCAGTCCCCATCGCTCAACACCAAACGATCCATCACACCCAAGACCGCCTCCCAAAGAGCAGTCTTGAATCACGCTTCGGCCGAGATGGGAATCCTTAGAGTCCACAGCACCTAGGCCGCCAGCCCTGCCGTCTTCAGCAGTTGACGGACCTGAAGCGCCGCTTCCGGAGAGCGGGCGGCTTCCGTGCGCAGTTCCGGCGCGCGCGCCAGCTTCAGGGCCTCCACCTTGGCCCGGTCGGCGGCGGGGCCAAGGGGGGCCGCCTCGCCCATGGCCAGCTTCAGCAACAGGGCCAGCCGATGGGTCACCGGAGCCGAGGCTCGCGACAGCTGAGTCACCAGCCGGCTGTCGGCCTCGATCTGGCCGCCAATCTCGCCCAGCCTGGCCTGCAGCAATATCCGGTCTTCATCGGGAAGGCCGGCGCGGTGCAACGCCTTCTGCAATCCCGCCAGGATGGCCAGTCGCGCCGACGGGCTGTCGGGGCCGTAGCGAAGGTCCTTCTCGAACTTGAGGGCCGAGATGTTTGCTGAAAGCCAGCGCGCTGCCTGTCGCTTGTTGGCCGCCCCGGTGACGTTTTCCGCCAGATGGATCAGGGTCTCCACCTCCTCCCGGGCGCCCCGATCCTGTCCCAGCAGCGCTTCGACAAAATCGCTGGCGACCATCATGCTCGAGCGGGTGGAGAAGGCGAGATAGATGTCCTCAAGCTGAAGCACCCGGCCGTCCGCCGCGGTCAACGCCATGGCGAGTCCCCGCAGGCAGACGATTTCCGCCAGGGGATCGCCCGGTTTCAGCCGTCGGGGCCCGACCAGTTCCCGCAGGACCCGCTGCGCAAGGGCCGCCCGCACCGTCTCGAACTGCGGGCCGGCCAGCCAGTCGGCCAGCCGGGCCGCCACTCCGGTAAGAGGCGGCATGATCCGCGCCACGCCCGGTTCCACCTGGATCAGTTTTTCCACGGACAGCGACCCGGCCAGGCGGGTGATCGCAGCCAGGGTGGCCCCCGGATCAAGGTCTGGCCCCAGCAGGTCCGTCAGGCCCGCCCGCCCTCCGACGATCTCCGCCAGCGGCTGCTCGATAACGGCCAGGGCGACCGTCCGGGCCGGACCCTCCATCGGCGCGCGGTCGGCCAGATCGAGCAATCGGCCGATCTTGTCGTTCCAGCCTGCCGCGCCGGCAAGATGGGCGGCGATCCCGGCCCCCAGCAGATAGCCGCGCTCCGGCTCCCCCCAGAGACGCTCCACGGCGGCGGCGAAATTCTCCCGACCATAGTCGGGAAACACCCCGCGGCGGCTGTCCTTGAGCAGCCGCTGCACGGTCCGCTCGATCAGGCTCTGGAAGCTACGGATGATCTCATGGACCACCACCCCCCGGGCCTGGGCCTCAGGCACCGCCACCTTCTGGACCGCGTGCTGCAACTCGACGCCGGACGCATCGAGTTTTTCCACCAGATCGGCCCGATGCAGCAGTTCAAAGGCGGTGGCGCGGTGGCGGGTCAGCCAGCCGTCCAGCAGCCGGCCGATCCGCTCCCGCGCGTGGATGGTGTAGAGGTCCTGTGGGCTGACGCAGAGGGGATCACGGCTCTCCACGGCCTTGCGGCTCTTGCTGCGTTCCGGCGAGCCCTTATTGAGAATGGTGACAGAGCGGAATTCACGGGTCTCCGGGTCGAGGACCTCCTTGGTCACCCGGACCGCCACCACGACGCCGCTGGCCAGCAGGTCCTCGGCCGCCTCGACCATGCGAGCCCGGTCCTCGCCGGCCAGGTCCAGGGTCCAGCCAGACCCGGCCTGTCGCCGGATAAAAAGCTCATAGTGGGTCTGACCGTCATCCATCGGAATGCTATCTCCGTCGCCAAGACTAGTCAGGGACGGCTTAAGACCGGGTTTAACGGCATTGCGGTTGAAACACCGGCCCTGATCTCGCCGCAAAGACGCACCCATTGGCGCCATCTGCCGGGACCAAGCGTTTGCACTGGACGCGCGGGGCGTTACACCTTCCATGCGAACACGGACCGATCAGGCGCGGAGTCCGCGCCCTGGAGCTAAAGGACGATATGGCGAACATCACCCTTGTGGACGACGACGAGAACATCGTCGCTTCGGTCTCCCTGGCGCTGGAAAGCCACGGCCATACGGTAAAGGCCTATTACGACGGCGCCTCGGGGCTGGAAGCCCTGCAGAACGATCCGCCCGATCTGGCCATCCTCGACGTCAAGATGCCCCGGATGGACGGGATGGAACTGCTGCGCCGGCTGCGCCAGACCAGCGAGATCCCGGTGATCATGCTGACCAGCAAGGACGACGAGATCGACGAGATCCTCGGCTTCAACCTCGGCGCCGACGACTATATGCACAAGCCCTTCAGCCAGCGTCTGCTGCTGGAGCGGGTCAAGGCGGTGCTGCGCCGGGCCGCGCCGGAAGAGGCGATGAGCGCCGAGACCCAGGCCGCCAACAGCGCCAAGATGATGCGCCGGGGCAAGCTGACCCTCGATCCCGAACGCCACGAGAGCCTGTGGGAAGGCCGCCCCGTGCGGTTGACCGTCACCGAATTCCTGCTGCTGCAGTCCCTGGCCCAGCGGCCCGGCTTCGTGAAGAGCCGCGACAACCTGATGGACGCCGCCTACGACGACCAAGTCTACGTCGATGACCGCACCATCGACAGCCACATCAAGCGGATGCGCAAGAAGTTCCGCCAGGTGGACGGCGAGTTCGACGCGATCGAGACCCTGTATGGCGTCGGCTACAGATATCGCGAGTCCTGAACCCCGGGTCCGGCGCTGGCGGTTCTGGTCGCGCGGGTCGCGGCTGGGACGGCTGATCGTCGGCTTGAACCTGCTCGGCCTGGCGGTCCTGATCTCCGGCGCCCTGGTGCTGAATGAGATTCGCCGGGGCCTGGTCGAGGCCAAGATCGACAGCCTCAGCCTGCAGGGGGAGCTGATCGGCCAGATCATGGCCGAGGCCGCCACCCAGGGGGAGCCCTTCCCCTATCTGCAGCCCGACCGGGCCGCGCGGATCCTGCAGCTGCTGCATGTGCCCAGGTCCCAGCGGGTGAGGCTGTACGACACGCAAGGCCGGTTGCTGGCCGACAGCTATGTGGTCGACGACCGGGTCGAGTGGCAGGTGCTGCCGCCGGCCCGCAGGAAAGGCGAGACCGAGCCCAAGTTCCGGCTACGGGACGCCGACGCCAACCCCGCCGCCGTCGAACGGGCTCGCCGGGCCCTGGCCGAGGAATGGCGGGCGGCGATCCAGGGTGATGTGGTCAAGGGCACCCGGATCGCCGAGAACGGCAACAAGGTGGTCTCGGTCTCCATTCCCGTGCAGCGGGTCAAGGCGGTGCTCGGCGTCCTGACCCTGGAGGCGGGCGACGTCGATGACATCATCGCCGCCGAGCGGCTGGCCCTGATCCCCTTCGCCCTGATCGCCATCGCCGTGACCCTGCTGTCGTCCTTCCTGCTCTACGCCCTGGTGGCGCGGCCGATGCTGCGGCTGGCCGAGGCGGCGGACCGGGTGCGGTTGAACCGGGCGCGGGCTATCTCCCTGCCCGACCTCGCCCGTCGCCAGGACGAGATCGGCGATCTGTCCCGATCGCTGGAAGAGATGACCGACACCCTGTCCCAGCGGATGGACGCCATCGAGCGGTTCGCGGCCGACGTGGCCCATGAGATCCGCAATCCCCTGACCTCTATCCGTTCGGCGGTGGAGACCCTGGAGATCGTGCCGGACGGGGCGGGCCGGGAGAAGCTGCTGGGCATCCTCAAACAGGACGTCGGCCGGCTGGACCGGCTGATCGGCGACATTTCCAACGCCTCGCGCCTGGACGCCGAACTTAGCCGGGAGTCGCGCAAGCGGGTCGATCTGGTCCGGCTGCTGACCGACATGCTGGCCATCTATGACGCGGCGGGAAAGCCGGGCGAAGCCACGGTGCGGCTGATCGTTCCGGAAGGCGAGGCGGTGACGGTGCTGGGGCAGGAAGGGCCGCTCAGCCAGGTCTTCCGCAACCTGATCGACAACGCCCGCTCCTTCAGCCCGCCGGGCGGCGAGGTCCGCCTCCTTCTGGCGCGGGAGAAGGGTCGCGTCGTCGCCGCCGTGGAGGACGACGGGCCGGGCATCCCGGCCGACAACCTCGAGACCGTGTTCGAGCGGTTCTATACTTCCCGCCCCAAGGGCGCCGCCTTCGGGGGCAACTCGGGCCTGGGCCTCAGCATCGCCCGCCAGATCATCGAATCCCACGGCGGGGCCATCCGCGCCTCCAATCGTCAGGCCGTCGACGGCAAGGTGGCCGGGGCCCGGTTCGAGGTCATCCTGCCGGACGCCCGCGCGTGATCCTGCATGCCGGCCTGGTGGCCTTTCCGGCAAACGGCCGTTGGCGCGGCGTGCTGATCGAGGGCCCCTCCGCCGCCGGCAAGAGCGACCTGGCCCTGCGGTGTCTCGATCTTGGCGCGCGGCTGGTCGCCGATGATCGGGTGATCGTCTGGACCAGCGCCGGATCGCTGTGGGGCCGGGCGCCGGAGAGCCTGGCCGGGCTGATCGAAATCCGCGGCGTCGGCATCGTCCGTCAGACCCCCCTGGCCATGGCTCCGATCGCCCTGGTCATCGCCTGCCAGCCCGGCCCGGAGGCGATCGAACGCCTGCCGGAGGAGGCCTTTGTCGATCGCCTGAACGTCAGGGTTCCCTTGCGTCCGCTGTGGCCATTCGAACCCGCAGCCCCGATCAAACTTCGAAGGTTGCTGGAACGGCTTTGACCGCGGGGCTGAGCAGCGTATCAAGGCAACCCTCGCGGCTGGTCTCCTCGCCGCCGCCGGGACAGGGGTGGATAGTGAGAAAGCGGGCATGATCGGCCTGGTGATCGTCACGCACGGACGACTGGCGGATGAATTCCTGTTGGCCATGGAGCATGTGGTCGGCCCGCAGGAACAGGTGGTTCCCATCTGCATCGGTCCGGACGACGACATGGAGAAGCGGCGCAGGGACATCCTCGCCGCCTGCGAGCGCGTGGACACCGGCCAGGGCGTCATCCTGTTGACCGACATGTTCGGCGGCACGCCCTCCAACCTGGCCATCAGCGTCATGGAACAGACCCGCGCCGAGGTCATCGCCGGGCTCAACCTGCCGATGCTGATCAAGCTGGCGTCGCTGCGCACCCGCGAGACGCTGGAAGCCTGTGTGCACCATGCCCAGGACGCCGGCCGCAAGTACATCGCGGTGGCCTCCTATATGCTCGCGGCGGACAAGTGACCGGCAAGACGACCGTCCCTATTGTCAACGAGCGCGGCCTGCATGCCCGCGCCTCGGCGAAGTTCGTCAAGCTGGCCGCCAGTTTCGACGCCGAGATCACCGTCAGCCGGGACGGCCAGACGGTCGACGCCCGGTCGATCATGGGGCTGATGATGCTGGCCGCCGGCATCGGCTCCACCGTCGAGATCGCCGCCGAGGGGCCCGAGGCCGAGGCCGCCCTGGCCGCCCTGGTCGAGCTGGTCGCCAACAAGTTCGACGAAGACCGCTAAATTCGAATGTCCAGCAGCGAGCCCGGCCGAAGGATCTTCTTCGGGGGTTCAGCCGCGGGGTCGGGCGTCAACTGGGCGGCGCGCTGCGGCGACGGCTGGGCCTGGACCTGGCGGGCGACCGGCGCAGGCGCTGCGACGGGTGCGTCGCCCGCCCGGCCCATGGCGGCGTCGAAGAAGGCCCGCTGGGCGGCCGTGCGGCCGGCGCCGCCGGGGGCGGTCGGGGCGATCGGCAGGGACGGGGGGCGGATGTCGGACACGGCCTGAGCCTTGGCCGCTTATGGTTAACCGGACCTTAAGGTCGGGCCTTGGCGATAAGGGCCTGCGCGTCCTGCAGGGTCATCGGGCCGGTGTGCTTGTCGAGGATCACGCCATCGGCGCCGACCAGATAGGTCTCCGGCACGCCGGTCACCCCGAACTCCAGGCCTGCGCGGCCGTCGCGGTCGACCAGCCTTCGGTCGAAGGGATCGCCCAGGCGGCCCAGGAAGGCGCGGGTGTTGTCGGGCGCGTCCTTGTAGGCGACGCCGACGATGGTCACCCCCTGCGCCTTCAGCGTCACCAGGACAGGATGCTCGATCTCGCAGGGGGCGCACCAGCTGGCGAAGAAGTTGACCAGATAGGGCCCTTTCGCCTCGGGCAGAGGCTGGGGGCGGCCGGTGGTCAGGTCGGGCAGGGTCAGGGCCGGGACCGGCTTGCCGACCAGGGCCTTGGGCTGGACATTGGGGTCGCGCTTGAGGGCATAGCCGGCGAACAGGACGGCCAGCAGCGCCAGCACCGCCAGGGGCAGGAAGGCGGCGATGCGCTTCACGCGTCGGCGTCCGTCTCGGCGGCGCCCGGAGCCTTGGCCTCCAGCCGCCCTTCCAGCCGATCGACCTCGCCCCGCCAGCGGCGGGCCTTGGCCAGGCTGTCGACCACCAGCCACAGCAGCACCGCGGCGGAAATGCCGTAGGCCGGCCAGAGGAAGGGGGCGTAGGCCCCGGCGTCGAGGTCGAGCATCAGGATTCCGCCGCCTTGAGGGCCAGGACCTGGGCCCGGCGGCGCCAGACCTCGGCCCGGATCCGAACCAGCCACAGGGCGCCGAACAGGCCCATATAGGCCAGACTCATGATGATCAGGGGGATCAGGTATTCCGGCGGCAGGCCGTCGCCCTTCTGGGCCCCGAAGGTCGAGGAGCCCTGGTGCAGGCTGTTCCACCAGTAGACAGAGAAGTGGATGACCGGCAGGTTGACCAGCCCGACCAGGGCCAGGATGGCCCCGGCCCGGGCGGCTCGGGCCTCGTCGTCGAAGGCGGCGCGCAGGGCGATATAGGCCAGCCACAGCAGCATCAGCACCAGGACCGAGGTCATCCGGCCGTCCCACTCCCACCAGGTGCCCCAGGTCGGCCGGCCCCAGAGGGAGCCGGTGATCAGGGCCAGGGCGGTGAAGCCGGCGCCGAGCGGCGCGCAGGCCCGGGCGGCGGCGTCGGCCAGGGCGTGGCGGAAGACCAGGCTGAGCAGGCTGGCGATCCCCAAACAGGCGTAGGAGAACATGGCCACCCAGGCGGCCGGCACATGGATGAACAGGATTCGCAGGGCGTCGCCCTGCTGGTAGTCCTCCGGCGCGCTGAACCCCAGCCACAGGCCGACGATCAGGGCCGCCGCCGTCGCCAGGCCCAGCACGGGGGCGGCGACGCGGGAGAAGGCCATGAAGGCGCGCGGGTTGCCGAGGAAGGCGAACATCAGGGCCGTCTAAGCCTCGGGACGGCGGCGGGCAAGGCTCGGCGGCGCGGACGGGGCAAGGCGGCTCTTTCGGCGAGATCGAAGCGTTTGAAACAGGATACCATGGGCGCCCGCTTCGTCATCGGCTGATCGAGGGCTGGTTCGTAGCTAAGATATTGGCCGATAAGAGGTTTTGCTTAGGGTGCGGTCTGGGCGCCGTAAGGCAATCATCAGGGCGCCATCGGGGACCGATCAGGGCGCCGTCAGGGTGGCCGCCGCTAAATATCCCCCACCAGGCGCGAAGTGCTGGTTCGGGGAAAGCTATCGCCTCTGGAAATGCAGGACGGCCTGCAGCGACCGAGAAGGCTCCTTTCCCCCTCACTGGGGAAGGGTTGGGGATGGGGGTGTATCTCAGGTGTGAGGGGTAATCATCAACAGGCTCGGCGCCCAATCTGGTCTTTCCGGAAGCCGTCCGGATACACCCCCACCCAACCCTCCCCCATTGAGGGGGAGGGCTTTTCGGGACTTCTTCGGCGCGTTGCAGGCGCCGTTCCCTATGCGACGGCCTGGGGGAGGATCTGGTTATTCGGGGCCGTCGTCGTTCATGTCCGGGCCGCCTCGGTCCATGAAGCGTCCGCCGTGATGGCCGGGACCGCCCATGCCGCGCGGGCCGCCCATGCCCGGGCCGAGGGCGTCGAAGGCTTTTTGCTGGCTGGGGGTGAGGGCGGTGTAGAAGGCCCGGACGGCGGCGGCGCGTTTCTGGAAAGCGGCCTGATGTTCGGCCATCCGCTTGGCCTCCAGGTCGAGACGTTCGGGGGTGGTCAGCGGCTTCGGCGGGGCGTCATCGTCCATGAACCCGGGACGATCATCCATCGGCGGCCTGGCGGCCTGGAGGAAGGCCTTCAGGGCGGGTTCCTGGTCGGGGCGAAGTTGCAGGATGTCGCGCAGGCGCTGGGCCATCCTTTCCGGATCGCGCCAGGGGCGGCCCATGCCGGGACCGCCTCGGGGCCCCTCTGGGCCTTCGCGCATGATGATGACCTTGCGCTCGATCTTCTGTTCGGCCTTCGGAGCCGGATCGGCCGCCAGGGCCGAGCCGGCGACGGTGAGGGCGATGACGGCGCTGGCGCAGAGGCCAAGGCGGCGGGTGATGATACTCATTTGGGTCTTCTCCCCGGTGATGGTGGGCGGACCATGGCGGAGCGATGTAGCCGGCGGATTTCGCAAGATCCCGAAAGTGTTGCAGTCGGCAGACTGCGTCACCCTGCCGCGTTCCGGCAGGCGGCGGCCATGGCCAGGGGCGACAGGGCGACCGCCGCCGCCGTCCAGCCGCAGAGCAGCAGCAGGCCGGCCTCTCCGCCCGCGCCCAACTGCGCCACATAGAGGGCGGCGCCGCCGAAGATCACCGGAGGGCAGAACAGCGGCAGGACGATCGCCGCCACCAGCAGGCCGCCGCGCCGCGAGCCCAGGGCCAGGGCCGCGCCGATGCCGCCGACAAAGGCGAAGGCCAGGGCCCCGATGACGGCGCAGGCGAGGATCAGCGGCGCGACCGCCAGGGGCGCCCCCAGCATCACCGCCGCCACCGGGGCGGCCAGGGCCAGCGGCAGGCCGGCGCCCAGCCACTGGGCCAGGCATTTGACCGCGCAAACCAGTTCCAGCGGCAGGGGCCCGGTCATCAACAGGTCGAGGCCGCCGTCCTCGAAGTCCCGCTCGAACAGACGCTCCAGCGACAGCAGCGAGGCCAGGGCCAGGGCCATCCAGGCGACGCCGGAGGCGACGGGGGCCAGGGCCTTGGTGTTGGGTCCGGCCGCCAGGGGCAGCAGGACGGTGATCGCCGCATAGAAGGCGAGCGCCGGCAACGGCCCGCCGCCGCGTCCCCAGGCCAGGGCCAGTTCCCGGCGCAGCAGAACCAGCAGCGGGCTCATCTTCCGGCGCTCCGCGCGTCGGCCGCGGCGAGGCCCGGGTCCGGGGCCCCGATCTCCAGCATCTGGCAGGGGATCGGCAGGGGATCGTGCACAGCGGCGATGATCAGGCCGCCGCCAGCCAGGTGATCCTGCATCATCCCGGCCAGCAGGGTCCGACGGGCGGCGTCCAGCGGGGCCATCGGCTCGTCGAGCAGCCAGAGGTCGCGGGGCGCGGCGATCAGCCGGGCCAGGGCCAGGCGCCGACGCTGTCCAGCCGACAGCCGCCGGACCTCCAGATCCAGCAGGGGTTTCAGACCCAGCCGCTCCACCGCCAGAGAGACGCCCGCGTCCCCGCCGCCCAGCCAGGCGGCCTGGAAGGCCAGTTCCTCCAGCGCCGTGCGCGCGCCCTTCAGGCCGTCGGCATGGCCCAGCAGATGCAGCTGGCGGGTCCGGGCCAGTTCGGCGTCGGGGCAGCCTTCGAAGGCGATGGTCCCGGCCTCGGGACGCAGCAGGCCGGCGATGGCGCGCAGCAGGCTGGTCTTGCCCGAACCGTTGGCGCCGGTCAGGGCCAGGGCCGATCCAGCGCTGAGCCGAAAGCCCAGATTTCGGAACAGAGTCCGCTCGCCGCGCCGCAGGGACAGGCCGCTGACCTCAAGGGCGGTGATCATTGTGTCGCCATCCGACAAAAGCCCTTGGCGCCTGCATGGACGTTTCGCGCGACCGGGAGTATGCAGCGGCCGGTCGACCTTGTGCGCATGCGCGCAAGTGTACGCGGCGCCGGTTGGGACCCTGTGTGTCCCATCCCGCTGGCGCGCGATCCCGGGAGCGGTTTTCGGGCGGCCTCGAACAGGAAAGGTACTCCCTCAAATGGCGTCTATCGACAGCCTTCATACCCGCCGCACTCTGACCGTCGGCGGCAAGACCTTCGTCTACTACAGTCTGCCCGTGGCGGAAGAGGCCGGTCTGGCCGGTATCAGCCGCTTGCCCGTCTCGCTCAAGGTGCTCCTCGAAAACCTGCTGCGCAACGAAGACGGCGCCGAAACCGACGCCGAGGACTTCAAGGCCATGGCCGCCTGGGTGTCCAACAAGGGCGCCGTGCAGCACGAGATCGCCTTCCGCCCGGCCCGGGTGCTGATGCAGGACTTCACCGGCGTTCCCGCCGTGGTCGACCTGGCCGCCATGCGCGACGCCATGACCGCCCTGGGCGGCGACCCGACCAAGATCAACCCGCTGGTCCCCGTCGACCTGGTCATCGACCACTCGGTGATGGTCGACCACTTCGGCACCCCCAAGAGCTTCGCCGAGAACGTCGCCATCGAGTATGAGCGCAACCTGGAGCGCTACAACTTCCTGCGCTGGGGGTCGTCAGCCTTCAACAACTTCCGCGTCGTGCCCCCCGGCACCGGCATCTGCCACCAGGTGAACCTGGAATACCTGGCCCAGACCGTCTGGACCGCCGAGGACGCCGGCCACCCGGACAGCGAAGTCGCCTATCCCGACACCGTCGTCGGCACCGACAGCCACACCACCATGATCAACGGCCTGGCCGTCCTGGGCTGGGGCGTCGGCGGCATCGAAGCCGAGGCCGCCATGCTGGGCCAGGCCATCCCGATGCTGATTCCGGAAGTCATCGGTTTCCGCCTGACCGGCGCCCTGCCGGAAGGCGCCACGGCGACCGACCTGGTGCTGACCGTCACCCAGATGCTGCGCAAGAAGGGCGTCGTCGGCAAGTTCGTCGAATTCTTCGGCAACGGCCTGGCGAACCTGACCATCGAGGACCAGGCGACCATCGCCAACATGGCCCCGGAATACGGCGCCACCTGCGGCTTCTTCCCGGTCAGCCAGGCGACCATCGACTATCTGCGCGCCACCGGCCGCGACGGCGCCCGCGTCAACCTGGTCGAGGCCTACGCCAAGGCCCAGGGCATGTGGTTCGATCCGGAAACCCCGGAGCCCGAATTCACCGACATTCTTGAACTGGCTCTGGACGACGTCCTGCCCTCGCTGGCCGGTCCCAAGCGTCCCCAGGACAAGGTGCTGCTGAGCAACGCCGCCAGCGCCTTCGAAGAGTCGCTGGCCGGAGAGTTCGGCAAGAAGGAAGGCGCCGATCTGCGCGTCGCCGTTTCCGGTGAAACCTTCGACGTCGGCCACGGCGACGTGGTCATCGCCGCCATCACCAGCTGCACCAACACCTCCAACCCCTCGGTGCTGATCGCCGCCGGCCTGCTGGCCAAGAACGCGGTCGCCAAGGGCCTTAAAGTCAAGCCTTGGGTGAAGACCTCCCTGGCCCCCGGCTCGCAGGTGGTCACCGACTACCTGGCCAAGGCCGGGCTGCAGAAGCACCTCGACTCGCTGGGCTTCAACCTGGTCGGCTATGGCTGCACCACCTGTATCGGCAACAGCGGCCCGCTGGCCGCGCCGGTCTCCGCCGCCATCGCCGAGGGCGACCTGGTCGCCGCCAGCGTGCTGTCCGGAAATCGCAACTTCGAGGGCCGGGTGAACCCCGACGTGCGGGCCAACTACCTGGCCAGCCCGCCGCTGGTCGTCGCCTACGCCCTGGCCGGCTCGATGCGCATCGACCTGGCCACCCAGCCCCTGGGCCAGGACAAGAAGGGCAATGACGTCTTCCTGAAGGACATCTGGCCGACCAACAAGGACATCGCCGCCCTGCAGAAGAAGTCGGTGACCAGCGCCATGTTCGCCGAGCGTTACGGCGACGTCTTCGCCGGCGACAAGAACTGGCAGGCGATCCAGGTCGCCGGCGGCCAGACCTACGGCTGGGACATGGGGTCCACCTACGTCCAGAACCCGCCCTATTTCACCGACATGTCGATGACCCCCTCGGCGGTCACCGACATCGTCGAGGCCCGCATCCTGGGCGTCTTCGGCGACTCCATCACCACCGACCACATCAGCCCGGCCGGTTCGATCAAGAAGGCCAGCCCGGCCGGTGAATATCTGCTGAGCCACCAGGTCCGGTTCGAGGACTTCAACGGCTACGGCAGCCGTCGCGGCAACCACGAAGTGATGATGCGCGGCACCTTCGCCAACATCCGCATCCGCAACAGGATGACCCCGGACATCGAAGGCGGGGTGACCAAACACTTCCCGTCCGGCCAGGTCATGCCGATCTATGACGCGGCGATGAAGTACCAGGAAGAAGGCCGCCCCGCGGTGGTCTTCGCCGGCAAGGAATACGGCACCGGCTCGTCGCGCGACTGGGCGGCCAAGGGCGCCAAGCTGCTGGGCGTTCGGGCGGTGATCGCCGAGACCTTCGAGCGGATCCACCGCTCCAACCTGGTCGGCATGGGCGTGCTGCCGCTGCAGTTCCTCAACGAGGGCTGGCAGCGCCTGAACCTGACCGGCGAGGAGATCGTCTCGATCCGCGGCCTGCAGGACCTCAGCCCCCGCAAGCAGCTGATCGTCGAGCTGTACCGCCCGTCGGACGGCCGCATCGCCCGCTTCCCGGTCCGCTGCCGCATCGATACCCCGACCGAGCTTGAGTATTTCAAGAACGGCGGCGTGCTGAACTACGTCCTGCGGAATCTCGCGAAACCGGCGGCGTAAGACAGAGCTGATCCTTCTCCCGCTTGTCGGGAGAAGGTGGCCTCCCGCAGGGAGGTCGGATGAGGGCAGCGCCGGCTTAGGCCGGGCTGCCCTTTTTCGTGGCTGTATGCCTGTTTGACGCGCGTAAATCTATACGTCACGCTGCGAGGGCTGGCCCGGGCCATGCCGGACGCAACCGTCGTCCGAATTGCCAGAGCCCCATGACCAAGTATCCCGAACCTCCGTCCGGCAAAGTCCTGGTGATATTCCTCGCCGGGGTTCTCTTCGCCGCGGGATGCGCCCCAAAACCGCCGGACCCTGCCGTTGAGGCGGAAGCCTTGGTTCGCGCAAGGTTCGGCGCGGAAGTGCAGATTTCGGTGCTGTCGAAAACTGTCGACGGTCTTGGCTACTGCGGCATGCTAGTCGAGGATCGCGACAGCGCCTTCGTCATGATGCAACCGTTCATCGTTGAGAACGGTCGGGTTTCAATGCTCAACGGGGACCCCGAACCCTATCGTCGTTGTCCCGGCTATGTGGCTCCCAACTGGATGACGCCTATCGCCTAGGCTTTGTCGGCCCGCGCGTGGCACTTCTGATCTGCCTGAAACGGCGGCGCTGCCTTCATCCGGCCGCTTCGCGGCCACCTTCTCCCGACAAGCGGGAGAAGGATTCGGGGCGCCGCTCCCTGCATCACGGCCTCGTGAAACGCGCCCGGCGCTCGCATCCGCTTAATAGCGGCATGAGGTTCCCGCTCCTGTCCATGCTGCTGTTGGCCCTGGTTCCGGCCATGGCCGGCGCCGCGCCTGTCAACGGGGCGGGGGGTAAGCCGGCGGGGGTGAAGCCGCCCGTGGTCAAGGCGGCCAGGACGCCGGTGGTGGTCGAACTCTATACCGCCCAGGGCTGCTCCTCCTGCCGGGTGGCCAACGACCACCTGGCCGAGATGGCCAAGGAGCCGGGCGTCCTGGCCCTGACCTTCGCCGTCGACTACTGGGACTATCTCGGCTGGCGCGACACCTTCGCCCAGCCGGCCTTCACCGAGCGCCAGCGCGCCTATGCCCGCAAGTTCGACGTGCGGGAGGTCTATACGCCCCAGGTGGTGGTCGACGGCCGGTTCCAGACCGGCGGCGTCAAGGCCGACAAGGTCGACGCCCTGGTCGCCCAGGCGGCCAAGGCGCCGCGCGATCCGCCGGACATGCTGTTCATGCTGAACGGCCGGGTGGCTGTCGGCTCCGGCCCGGCCCCGCGCGGCGGCGTCGATGTCTGGCTGATCCGCTATGACCCCCGCGAAATCGCCGTCACCCCGAAAAAGGGTGACAATCGCGGCGAGGCGGTGGTCCACCGGAATGTGGTGCGGCAGGTGGCCAGGCTGGGCGGCTGGACCGGCCGGCCGACCGCCTACAAGACCCCCAAGCCTCTCGAGGAGGGGCTGAAGACCGTGGTGCTGCTGCAGGGCGCCAAGGGCGGCCGGATCCTGGCGGTGCTGATGGAAGACGGCGAGTCCTGACCCGCGAGGGTCAGGTCCTTACTTCACCATGTCCCGCTTCATCGGGGCCAGCTTGGCCAGCAGACGGTTCTGGGCGCCGAACGGCACGCCTTCCTTGTCCATCGCCTTCTGCAGGTTCTCGACGATGCGGTTCATGTCGGCGTGGCTGGAGCCGAGGTCCTTGTGGGACGAGGTCATGTCGCGGCCGGTGTAGGCGCAGCCGCCGCCGAGGATGTAGCAGAACTGTTCGTTGATCGTCCGCTTGATCCGCACCTTGTCGAAGGGCTTGAAGATCGGCCCCAGCTTCGGGTCGGCGAAGTTGGATTCGACGAAGGTCTCGACGATCCGGGCGATGCCTTCCTTGCCGTGGAAGGCCTCCAGCACTTTTGGATCGGTGATCGGGCCGGCCCCGGCGTTGGCGTCGGACACCGTGTAAGGATCCACCGCCTCCTCGCCCGGACGGGCCCAAGGCTGGGCCCCTGTGGCGGGCGCCTCCTGGGTATAGGCCGCGCCGGCGGCGATGGTCAGGGCGAAGGCGGCCAGCGGGCCGAGGATATGTGTCTTGGCCATGGGTCCTAGAATCCGGCTTGCAGGGAGATGTAGAAGCCGCGCTGGTCCTTGAAGGTGGCGATATCGCCCAGGTCCACATAGGCGGCGGTGACCGACAGGTTCTTGTTGAAGGCGTAGGCGACGAAGACATCCATCCAGTCGTCTTCCTTGGCGAAGCCGAGGTTTTCCGGCTTGCTGCGGTATTCGGCGCCGAAGGCCAGCCGGCGGTTGGCCAGCCAGGCGACCGAGCCCTCGAACTGGGCCGTGTAGCCGTCTTCCTTGGGGCCGCCGAAGCCCAGCAGGCCGATCTGGTTGGCCTTGGTCGCCCGCACGGCGCCGCTGACCACCAGGCTCCGGTCCAGCAGCACCTTGGTGGCGGCGACATAGTAGTCGACGCCCTGGTCATCCTTGCCGCCGATGGCCCCGACGATCGCGCCCTGGTCGTTCTTCTTGTACTGGGCGCCGACCGCCACCTGGGGCAGCCAGCGGTCCTGGTCGTAGACGGCGTCGCCGACGACGACCACCTTCACCCCGATGACGTCCTGCTCGAAGGTGAAGCCCTTGCCCAGGCCCAGTTTGGCCCCGGTGTCGCCGGTATCGAAGCTCTGGCGGGCGTAGGAGACCTCCACCCGGTCGAACAGGCCGACGGCAACGCCATAGGTGCGAAATTCGAAGTCGGGCAGGCTGACCAGGGTGGCGTGGGCATTGCCGCCGACGCCTTCCTGGGTCGCATAGCCGGTGGTCGTCGCCCAGGTGGCCAGGCCGCCGCCGCCGGAGCCTTCCACCGTGCTGACGCCGCCGGTCAGCAGCAGCTTGCCGCTGGTCTCCAGATCCTCGGCCTGGGCGACTCCCGCCGCGCAGAGGCTCAGGGCCAGGACCAGCCCGCTCATCCATTTCATATCGATTCAGCCCCGACCCATTTTGAGGTGTATCCGGAGAAAATCGACAAAAAGCCTTAACAGAGCGTTGGCCGCCCGAAGACTGTGGAACTACAGAATAATCACCTTAGGTTGAGCTGCTTTATTTGCCCCATTTCGGGGTTTACTGAGTCTTCATCGGCGATGCGCAATTTGGGCGTATGGCGCGTCTTGTCCTCCTCCTGCTTCTTCTCACCGCCCCGGTCCAGGCCTGGGCGGGCGATCTCGTCCTGGTGGTCAAGGACGGCTCGGGAAGGCCGGTGCGGGACGCGGTGGTCACCGTCTATCCGGCCTTGGGCGCACCCAAGGGTCCGATCCGCTTCGCCTGGCCGCTGGTGGTGGCGCAGCAGAACATCCAGTTCGACCCCTTCGTCCTGGTCGTCCCTGTCGGAGCCTCGGTGCTGTTCCCCAACAGGGACAAGGTGCAGCACCACGTCTATTCCTTCTCGGCCGGCAATAAGTTCGAGCTGAAGCTGTTCGGCAAGGACGAGACCCGCAGCGTGGTGTTCAAGGCGCCCGGCGTCGCCGCCATCGGCTGCAACATCCACGACCAGATGGTCGGGTTCGTGAAGGTGGTCGACACCCCCTTCGCCATCAAGACCGGCGCCGATGGCGTGGCGACCCTCTCTGGCCTGCCCGGCGGCGCGGCCACGGTCAGGGTCTGGCATCCCTATCTGCGGGCGCCGAAGAACGAGATTTCCAGGACGGTCAGCCTCGGCGCCGGCGTCCTGCGGGAGGCGGCGACGGTCGACATCCGCGCGCCGGCCATGGGCCATATGCACTGATGGGCCGGTTCACCAGCCTTCGCGGACGGCTGACCGTCCTCTATGCGGGCCTGTTCGGCGTGGCCCTGCTGATGGTGGCGGTCGCCGTCAGCCTGTCGGTCAACGGCGCCGCTCGCCGCCAGGTGGAGGGCGAACTGGCCGCCGGCGGGGCGGTGTTCGACCGCATCTGGCAGCTGAAGGCCGACCAGCTGGCCGACGGCGCCCGGGTGCTGGGCCGCGATTTCGGCTTCCGCGCCGCCCTGGCCTCGGGCGATGTTCCGACCGTGGAGTCGGCGCTGCAGAACCTGCGCGGCCGGCTGAACCTCGACCGCGCCTTCATCGTCGGGGCCGATGGGACCGCCACCGGCGCCGGCGACCTGGATGAGGCGGCCGTGACCCGGCTGTGGTACGCCCTCGACGGCGGCACGACCTCCGGCGTGCTGCGCATCGGCGAGACCCCCTACCAGGCCGTGGCGGAGCCGATCATGGCGCCGCAGCTGATCGGCTGGGTGGTCTTCGCCGACCGGCTGGACCGGTCGGAAATGACCTCCCTGGAGAAACTGGCCTCGATCCCGCTGTCGGCCGCGGTCCTCTCCGGCCACGACAAGGCGCCCTGGCGGTCCACCGACGGCGGGGCCAAGGCCGCCGCCGATCCTCGCCTGGTCCGGTTCGTCGACCGGGCCCTGCAGCGCGGGACCGTCGCCCCCAGCCCGCTGAAGACCGACGGGGGCGAGGCCATCGCCCTGGCCCGGCCGCTGACGGTGATGGGCGAGGGCGACCGCGCCGTGCTGGTGCTGCGCTATCCGCTCAACCTGGCCCTGGCCCCCTATCGCAGCATGCTGCTGACCCTGGTCTTCGTCGGCTTCGTCGGCCTGCTGGCGCTGATCGCCGGCAGCTGGCTGCTGGCCCGCTCGATCACCCGGCCGGTGTCGGCCCTGGACGAGGCGGCCAGGCGGCTGCAGGACGGGGAGGAGGCCCATGTCGAGGTGACCACCCGCGACGAGATCGGCCGGCTGGCCGAAAGCTTCAACGCCATGGCCTCCGGCATCCGGGACCGCGAGAGCCGGATCACCGCCCTGGCCCTGACCGACCAGGAGACCGAACTGCCCAACCGCCGGGCCCTGGAAGCGGCGGTCGCGGCCGCCGAGCCGGAGGGGTTGTTCGTCGCGGCCATCGGGGTGGACCGCTTCCCCCAGGTGCGGGCGGCCATCGGCTATCACCTGGTCGCCGCCATGCTGCGCCAGTTGGCCCTGCGGGTCGGAGAGCTTCGGCCGGACGTCACCTGCGCCCGGCTGTCCAGCGAGCGGCTGATCGTCATGCTGCGGGCCGACAGCCTGGCCAGCGCTGTCGCCGAGACCGAGGCCCTGGTCGTCGCCCTGTCGCATCCGGTCAAGGTCGAGGGGCTGACCATCGATGTCGGCCTCAATGCGGGCCTGGCCGCGGTCGCCGAGACCCATGTCGCCCCGCCGGTTGAACGGGCCAGTATCGCGCTTGATCAGGCGCGTGAGGCCCGTCGCCCAGTGGCGGTGTTCGACGCCGTCGCCTACGGCGACCCGGCGTCGAAACTCTCCCTGATGAGCGAGATGCTGGCCGCCCTGGACGACGGCAGCATCAGCATGGCCTACCAGCCCAAGCACGACACCCGGGCCGGGGCAATCACCGGGGTCGAGGCCCTGGTCCGCTGGAATCACCCGGCGCGCGGCATTGTATCGCCCGACATGTTTGTCGGTCTGGCCGAGGAGACCGGCCATATCCACGCCCTGACCCGCTGGACGCTTGCCCGGGCTTTGTCCGACCAGGCGGCCATGCGCGCGGCCGGCCATGACGTGATGATGTCGGTCAACCTGTCCGGCCGGATGCTGGGCGATCCCGCCTTCGCCCAGGAGGCCATCTGGATGATCGAGGCCGCCGATGGCCGCATCTGCCTGGAAATCACCGAGACGGCGGTCATCGAGAACCCCGAACAGGCCCTGGCGATCATCGACCAGCTGCGGGCGGCAGGGATTTCCATCTCCATCGACGACTATGGGTCGGGCCTGTCGTCCCTGGCCTATCTGAAACAGATTCACGCCGACGAACTGAAGATCGACAAGGCCTTCGTCATGACTCTGGACCGCAGCGCGCGAGACGCCCTGCTGGTCAAGTCGACGGTCGATCTGGCCCACAGCCTGGGCCTGAAGATCGTCGCCGAGGGGGTGGAGACGGCCGAGACCCTGGCCATCCTGACCGGCATGGGCTGCGACCTGGCCCAGGGGTATTTCATCGCCCGACCCATGCCCCTGGCCGGGGTGCTGGCCTTCCTCGACGAGGCGGTGGCCGCCGGCGCGGAAGCGGAATGGACCGAGGCGACGGTCCACGCCCTGGGCCGGGGCCGGATCTGAACACCCTTTCCTGAAGCCGTCAGGCCCGTAAGATCACTCCCACGCGCCGTCAGAGCGCTGGAGGACCATATGAGACTGACTGCCCCCCGCATCGCCCCGACGGCTGACGCCGACCTGTCCCCGGAAGGCCAGGCCATCCTGGCGCCGATGAAGGCGGCGGGCCGGCCGGTGCTCAACATCTTCCGCACCCTGGCTGGCGCTCCGGCGGCGCTGAAGGGGTTCCTCGGCTGGGGCGAGTATGTGCTGTCGAAGAAGAACGACCTGCCGGCGCGGGAGCGGGAGATCGTCATCCTGCGGATCGGCTATCTCTGCCGCAGCGGCTACGAATGGACCCAGCATGTGCCGATCGGCATCCGCGCCGGCCTGACCGAGGATGAGGTGGCCCGCATCAAACAGGGGGCGGAGGCAGGCTGGAGCGAGGCCGACGCCGCCCTGATCCGGGCCAGCGATGAGCTGAACAGCGACCACTTCATCAGCGACGCCACCTGGACGGCGCTGAAGGCCCATTTCAGCGACAAGCAATGCATGGACGTGGTCTTCACCGCCGGCCAGTACACCCAGGTCAGCATGATGCTGAACAGCTTCGGCGTGCAGCTGGACCCCGGCCAGACGCTGGACCCGGACCTCAAGGGGTTCTGACTGGCCAAGGACCGGCCCGTTCTGGCGTATGGCCATGCCGGGACGGCCGGCGCGTTGAGAGATCCGATGCAGATGACCAGACGCGACCTGATGGCGGCCGGCGCCGTGGCCGGGACGGCCGTGGCGATCACCGGAACCGCTGATGCCGCGCCCGCCGCCGTTGGCTCGGTCGCCGTCGATTCCGCCGGGATCTCCGCCGATCTGGACCGCTATCTGTCGTTCGGCGTCAAGCGCTCGGGCGGGCCGGGCGACGAGGCGACCGGCGTCTGGCTGGAGGGCCGGCTGAAAGCGCTGGGCTACGCCTGCGACCGCCAGGCGATCGACGTCCCCTGTATCGAGGCCGAGACCTGCGACCTGACCCTGGCGGATGGGGTGGTGGTCCCGCTGCTGGCCCAGGCGCCTTGGGTCGCCACGCCGGCCGGCGGTCTGTCCGGCCTCCTGTTCGATCCGGCCACGGGCCAGGGCGACCTCGCGGTGATCCGCCTGTCCCACGCCCGCTGGTCGACCACGGTCGGGGCGGAGATCCAGGGCGCCCTGGCGGCGGCCCGGTCGAAGGGGGCGACTGGGGTCATCCTGATTACCACCGGTCCTTCCGGCGAGGCCCTGGCGCTCAACGCCCTGCCGGAGGCGCCGGGGCCCGGCGATCCATCGGTCGCCATCCTGGCGCCGAAGGACGCGGCGCCGGTGCTGGCCGCCCTGGCCAAGGGAGAGACGGGCCGGCTGAGGCTGACCGGCGAGATCGGCCGGCGACCCGCCTGGAACCTGATCGGCCGACTGGATCGCGGCGAGAAGGACTGGCTGGTCGTCTCGACGCCGCGGTCGGGTTGGTTCGCTTGCGGCGGGGAACGGGCGCCCGGCGTCGCCGTCTGGCTGGACCTCGCCGCCTGGGCCGCGCGAGGCCAGCACAGACTCAACATCGCCCTGCTGGCGACCAGCGGTCATGAGTTCGAAAACCACGGCGGCCACCAGGCCATCGCCACCGCCATGCCGGGACCCGACCAGACCGCCCTGTGGCTGCATCTGGGAGCCAATGTCGCCGCGCGGGACTGGCATGAGGCCGGCGGGCGGCTGTCGCCCCTGCCCAGCGCCGACGCCCAGCGCTATCTGCTGGCCAGCGACGCCTTGCTGCCGGCCGCCCGCGAGGCCTTCGCCGGCCAACCGGGGCTGGAGGCCGCCTATCCGCTGTCGCGCGGGGCGGCCGGCGAGCTGGGCGAGATCGCCAAGGCCGGCTATCCGGCGGCCATCGGCATCTTCGGCGCCCACCGCCTGCACCACGCCCGTATCGACGATGCCCGCGCCCTGCACCCGCCGCTGGTGGTCCAGGCCGCCGAGGGCGCGCGGCGCTTCCTTGAGCAGACCCTGAAACGCCACCTCGCCTGACAGGGATAGGCGCTTGGCGCCGGCCGCCAGCGGTGCTTTGCTCTGTTAACCATTTGGGGGCGGGGCCATGAAGGGTCGTAAGTATCAGCAGTTCGCGCGGGCGATCCGTCCGGGGCGGCGGCGTCTGCCCGCCTTCTCCTTCCCGCCCGAGGCCGATTTCGTCTTCGACGCCGGCGACCGGGGCATCGAGGCCGGGCCCACCGCCCATATCATGACCACCGGCGAGGCGGACCTGCTGGACGCCTATTCCAACGCCGTGGTGCGGGCGGTGGAGAAGGTCGGGCCGGCCGTGGTGCGGGTCCAGCCGATCACCCCCGACCGCAGTTTCGCCGGCGAAGGGTCCGGATTCATGGTCTCGGCCGATGGCCTGATCCTGACCAACAGCCATGTGGTCCAGGGTTTCGCCCGGTTCGCGGTGATCACCGCCGAGGGCCGGGCCCTGACCGCCCGCTGCGTCGGCGACGATCCGGACACCGACATCGCCCTGCTGCAGATCGAGCAGGGGGTGAAGCTGCCCTGGGCCCGGCTGGGCAATTCCAAGACCCTGCGGCGGGGCCAGCTGGTCATCGCCATTGGCGCGCCGCTGGGCTTCGAGGCGACGGTGACCACCGGCGTGGTCTCGGCGCTGGGCCGGTCGCTGCGCGGCGAACGCGGGCGGCTGATCGAGGATCTGATCCAGACCGACGCCGCCCTCAACTTCGGCAACAGCGGCGGGCCGCTGGTCAACAGCGCCGGCGACGTGGTCGGCATCGCCACGGCGGTGATCTCGGGGGCGCAAGGCCTCTGTTTCGCCGTCGCCGCCAACACCGCCAGCTTCGTCATGGGCGAACTGCTGGCCCACGGCCATGTGCGGCGCGGCTCGATCGGCGTCGTCGCCCAGCAGACCCCGGTTCCTCCGGCCATGGCCCGCGCCACCGGCGTCACCCAGGCCTACGCCGTCTGGGTCGCGGCGGTGGAGGCGTCCGGCCCGGCGGCCAAGGCGGGTCTGGCCGAGGGCGACCTAATCATCGCCGCCGACAGCCATCCCCTGACCGGGCTGGACGACCTGCTGCGCCTGCTCGGCCCCGGCAGCATCGACCGGCTGATCACCTTCGAGGTCATCCGCGCCGGCAAACGCCTGACCCTGCAGATCACCCCGAAAGCGCGGAAGAAGGGCGGCTAGGGGGCCCTATCGCATTGATGCGGTGGTCTTTTGCGGCCTAGATGGCCGACGAAGACGTTTGCCCAGGATCTGATCCATGACCCCCAAGGCGGCCGCCCATGACGTCGCCGGCGTGCGCGGCAAGGCGCTGGACGCGGCGGGCCGCATCCTGGCCGAACAGGGCGCGGAGGCCCTGAACCTGCGGGCCATCGCCGAGGCGGCGGGGATCGGGCTGGCGTCGATCTACCACTATTTCGAGAACAAGGAGGCGCTGCTGGTCAGCCTGGCCCTGATGGGGCTGGAGGACCTGCGGCGGGACATCCTGGATTTCCAGACGCGGCCGGAGTTCGCCTCCCCGATGCGCGGCGGAGCGCGGGCCTTCTTCGGCTTCGTCGAGCGGCGGCCGCAGCTGTTCTCGCTGATGCTGGGCGAGCGATTGCTGTCCCGCCATTCGGAGCTGCGCGAGGCCGAGTACCGGATGTTCGAGGCCTATAAGGCCGCCGTCATCGCCGACGACCGCATCCCGGCCCAGCATCGGGAGAACGCCGCCCACGCCCTGTGGGCGCTGGGGCGAGGCATGGCGGCGATCATCGCCTCCTACCCCAGCGGCGAGCCGCCGCCGGGGCTGATCGAGAAGCTGTTCGCCGGCAGCGCCTATCTGATCGATCGTCCGGCTTAGGTCAGGCCCGTCGCGGGATGATCACCGGCAGGGTTTCGTAGCCGCGGACGAAGGTCGAGTAGCTGCGCTTGGGTTCGGCGGTGACCACCACCTCGGGGAAGCGTTTCATGATCTCCTCCCAGATGATGGTCAGCTGCAGTTCGGCCAGGCGGTTGCCGACGCAGCGGTGGATGCCGAAGCCGAAGGAGATGTGCTGGCGCGGCCGGGCGCGGTCGATGATGTAGTCGTTCGGCCGCTCGATGACCGTGTCGTCGCGGTTGCCCGAGACATACCACATGACCACCTTGTCCCCCTCGCGGATCAGCTTGCCGCCGACCACGGTGTCGGCCACGCAGGTGCGGCGCATATGGGCCAGGGGCGTCTGCCAGCGGATGGTTTCGGAGACCATCGACGGGATAAGCGACGGGTCGGCGCGAAGTTTGGCGTACTGGTCGGGGTTGCGGTTCAGGGCCAGGATCGAGCCGGAGATGGTGTTGCGGGTGGTGTCGTTGCCGCCGACGGTCAACAGCACGATGTTGCCGAAGAATTCGCGGGGCGCCATGTCCCGCGTCTGCGGATGGTGGGCCAGCATGGAGATCATGTCGCCGGTCGGCGGGGCGTTGACCTTCTTGTTCCACAGATCGATGAAATAGGCCTGATACTCGACGAAGATCTCCAGCTTCTGCTCGAGCGTCTCGACCAGGCCGCCGGGCACGGGGATGGCGGTGACCACGTCCGACCAGTGGGTCAGCTTGCGGCGATCCTCCTGCGGGGCGTCGAACAGGGTGGCCAGGGTCATGGCCGTCAGTTCCTTGGACACCAGGTCGACCCAGTCGAATTCCTCGCCGATCGGCAGGCCGTCGAGAATGGCGCCGGCCCGCTCGCGGATCACCGGAGCCATGGTCTGCAGGTTGCCGGGCGAGACGGCCGGGCTGACCGCCTTGCGCTGGATGTCGTGGCGCGGCGGGTCCATGGCGATGAACATCGGCAGCGGCTCGATATTGGCCTGGCCGCCGCCGATGGTAATGCCGCCCTTCATGAAGTCGGACGAGAAGGCCTGGTGGTTGGTGTCCACGGCCATGATGTCGTCGTAGCGGGTGATCGACCAGTAGGGACCGTATTCGCTCTCCGCCGTGAAATGCACCGGATCCTCGCGCCGCAGCCGCTCGAAGATCGGGAACATGGCGTCGGCCTGGAACAGCGCCGGCTGGGCCGGGTCGAGGCTTTCCAGCGGCAGGTCATAGACCGGATCGCGTGTGGCGGTGAGGTCGATGGCGCCGTCGCTCATGGCAGTCTCCCAGGGTCTTCTTGGTGTTGGGAAACAGCAGAAGGCTTCGAACAGCGTTTCACAAGGGGGGCTTGCCTGCCGGATCAGCGGGGCAGGGGGAGAAGTAAGCGTTTCCAGTCCGCCTCAACGACGACTTAGCTCGTTCGCCCTGCGGAGCCCGCGTTTGTGACCGGATCGCCGAATCTAATATCCATGCCACACCAACTGAATGGCAGAACACAGCCAGCGTGCGTCAAACTCAGGACAGCCACTGCCGTTCACGCGGCTTTGTCGCACTCTCTTTCGCGTGAGTGGAAAGCCAATGGAAACCGTGCGCCAAATGCAATCGTTAGACAGGCGAGCAAGTCACCCTGCTAACCAACGCTTGACTGAGTCACGCAATCACACAAAGATAAAAAACATAAGGAAAGGGGCCAGACCAATGGCCTGACCCCTCCCACTCGTGCCGCTACCGGACTTTACGCGACTGCGGACCGTACCGAGCTGATACCTCAGTACGACCCTCCAAATCTGAGACGAATCTTCAGGCGCCGTGGGGCTACCCTACGGCGCCTTTTGCTTGTCCGTCTAGGGTTAAGAAGTCGCTGCTAGCGACGCGTATATGAATGACGGCGACCTCCAAAAATTTGATTCGTCAAGGAAAACTGCGACAAAAGGCTGAGCCGTGGGCGCTCACGCCGTCTCGTCCAGCGAATCGGACCCCAGCGTAACCCGCTTCGTCGAGGTCGGGGGGACGCCCCGGTCGATCAGGCGTTTAGGGCGTCCCCGGCGCGGATGGGCCGCCGTCCACAGCAGGGCCAGATCGAGTTTGCGGGCATCCAGCGCCCCATAGCCGTCCAGAAGGCTCTCGCGATCCGCGCCGGCCTCAACCATGGCGGCGATCGCATAGACAGGAATCCGCGTACCCCTGAACACCGGTTCGCCGCCCAGGATACCAGGGTCGCTGTGAACCAGCGCCTCAGCCTCTTCGAGACCGCGGACCCGGGCCTCGATCTCTCGTCGCGCCTCGACAAGGTCCACATGCAGCACGCTATTGGCCTGGATCGTCCTCGCGTCAGGGTCGGCCGCCACCTCCTGGAAGAGGCGTTGCCTGCGTTCGACCGGCAGGCTGCCGGCAAGGAAATGCTCCAGCCGCATGCAAAGCAGATGCTGTTTCGTCAGGTATCGCCGGCCGACAAGCCCAGTTCGGTCGGGACGGATGACATCGACAATCTGCTTGTCGATCAGGTTGTTGACCGCTTTCAGCCGGAGGCCGCTGACCGCCGCGGCTTCAGACGGCGTATAGAGGCGCGCCGTGCCTGCCATAATTCTTCTCCAGACGAAGAATATTATAGGCGACAGGTCGGACGGCGTCCAGAATCTAGACGTCGGGCCTCCAGTTCGTCCGTCAGACGCGGCTGGACGGTCCATCTCTCGAGGATATTCGGCCTGACGATAGGTTCCCCTCGGATAAAGCTCTGGAAAAGGCGCCACCCGAGAACGATGGTTCAGGAGAGCCGGGAGTTGCGGGCAGGGAGGGGTCGATGGACGGGGCGTCGCTTAAGCCGTTCGGGCCGGAGATCTGGCTGGCCGAGGGGCCGACCGCCGAGGTGGTCGGGTTTCGCTATCCCACGAGGATGGCGGTGATCCGGCTGTCCGATGGCGGTCTGCTGATCTGGTCGCCGGTGGCGCTGTCCGAACCCCTGCGTGGGGAGGTCGCGGCGCTGGGCGAGGTCCGTCATCTGGTCGCGCCCAACGCCCTGCACGACCTCTTCCTGACGGAATGGCGCCAGGCCTATCCGAGCGCCGGGCTGCACGGCGCCCCGGGCCTGGCCGGCAGGCGGCCGGATCTGGCCTTCGATAGCGAGCTTGGCGATCGGACGCCGGCGGCGTGGCAGGCAGATCTCGACATGGTGCTGGTGCGGGGCAACCGGATCACCACCGAGGCGGTGATCTTCCATCGGCCCAGCCGAAGCGTGCTGTTCACCGACCTGATCCAGCAGTTCCCGCCGGGCTGGTTCCGGGGCTGGCGAGCGGTTGTGGCGAAACTGGACCTGATGACCCAGGCCGAGCCCGCCGTGCCCCGCAAGTTCCGCCTGGCCTTCACCGACCGAAAGGCGGCGCGTGAGGCGCTGCAGCGCATCCTGACCTGGCCGGCCGAGCGGGTGGTCATGGCCCATGGCCGGCCCGTGGAGCAGGACGGCCAGGCCTGCATCGCCCGGGCGTTCCGCTGGTTGACCGGCTGAGGCGGCTTAGTCGTAGCGGAGCTTCGGGTACCAGTCGGTCCCGCGCCCCGCCGGCGTCAGGTCGAGCACCGACCAGAGGACGCCGAGGTCGGGGGCGTCGCGCGGGTCCTGGCCGGGGTCGGCCATGTCCTTGCTCATCTCGCTGGCCCAGAACAGCCGGACGGCGTCGCCGTCCTTCCTGAACACCACCAGGGCCGGGTATTCGCTCTTGTCCGGCAGCAGGATGCCGAGGTCCCGGGCGTAGTCGTCGCCGACCGTCTGGACAAAGTCGAGGTCGCGCCAGCCGCGTTCGGCGGCGAAGGCGTTCTGGCGCTCCACCGGGCTGCGGCCAAGGATCTTCAGCGCCACGCGCTGCTTGATATCGGCGGCGTTGCCGTTGAGCGAGCCGAGCAGGTTGGTGCACATCGGACAGGGCCGCTCGCGTTCCGGCCCATACATCCAGAAATAGGCGACCAGGGTGTCCTTGTCGCCGAACAGCCCGGCGAGGCCGACCTCCTCGCCGTTCTCGTCCTTGAACCGGTAGTCCTTGATCTGGGGCCCCGGCGGCAGGGCGCGGCGCTGGCCCGCCAGGCGCGTCGCGTGCCGACGAAACTCGATCTCCTCGGCCAGCAGCGCCTGGCGGGCGGCGCGATAGGCGTCGCTCTCGCCGGCAAACAGCGGCTTACGGTGGCCGGCGAGGGCCTCCGCCGGGGGAAGGGTGTCGGTCATGCCGTCTCTCCTTGCTCGAACGGAAAAACGCCTAGCCGGAATGTTGGTTCAGGAAAACGCCGGTACGCGCGCTGCTGCCCCGATGAGGCGGCGTCCCGAGCCGCCGAGCCGCATCGTCTAGCGGGCGCCGGCCCGCCGCAGGATCGACTGTTGGACGAAGTCCACCGGCGGATCGGTCTCGGCCAGGACGGCGTCGCGGATGGCGCGGGGTTCGCCGAACAGGTGGCCCTGGCCGAAGGCCATGTCGAGATCGAGGATGTCGACGATCTGGCGCTCGCTCTCGACCTTCTCGACAATGGTCTCGACACCGTAGCGGCGGGTCAGGCGGGCGAAGTCGGAGGCGTGGAGATCCGGCAGGCTGCGGATGATCAGCCGGCCTTCGGTCTCTTCCAGCTGGTCGAGCAGGAATTGCGCGCCGACCTTGATGAACTTGATGTCGGCGCGGGCTAGATCCTGGAAGTCGAGGTCGAGGTCGACCACCTTGTCCAGGCTGAAGCGGAAGCCGAGATCGGCGAGGCGGGCCATGTGGCGGGCTTCGGTGGGGCCGCGTTGCTCGAAGGCGGCCTGGCCCAGTTCGAAGATCAGCGCCCCGGCCAGGTCCTTGTTGGCCGACAGGAACTCGAGGAACTGTGGGAAGAAGCTCTGGTCCGACAGGCTGGCCAGGGAGATGTTGCAGAAGATGCCGACCTTGCGGTCCTGCCGCGCCAGGCGACGGACGATCTGCACGCAGCGGAACAGCAGCAGGTTGTCGATGGCGGCGACCAGGCCTTCCGGCTCGGCCACCGACAGGTATTCGGCCGGCATCATCACCCGGCCGGTTTCATCCCGCAGGCGGCTGAAGCTTTCGTAGAAGACGGTGCGGCGCTGTGGCAGGGAGACGATCGGCTGCAGGTAGAGATCGACCCGGTTGTCGGCCAGGGCGTCGCGGACGGTGTCGAGCAGCGCCGCCGACTGGGGCGTGCGGCCGCGGACGGGATCGCGGGCGACGGTGACCTGGTGGGACAGCTGCGACTCCAGCCGGTCGCTCATCCGCTGGACCACGTCCTCCAGCAGATGGACCTCGCTGGTCAGTTCCTCGGACCGGCGGGCCGCGTCATGGGTGACGGTCTCGACCACCTCGTTCATCCGCGCGTCGACCCGCTCCAGCTGGTCGACGAGGATCTGGTTGGCCTCGCGCACGGCGCCGATCTGGTTGGAGAGCTTGGCGTTGTCGATGGCCATGGCGATCAGCGCATGGAAGGCGAAGCACAGGCCCAGTGTGCCGATGAAGGCCGCCACGCTGAGCGCGCCCATGCCATGGCCCAGGACCGCGGCGACGGCCAGGGAGGCGGTAATGTAGAAGGCCGTCAACAGCCCCAGAGTCAGCTTGCGCATCATCCCGCCCGTGCGAATCGCCGCCCAGTATCGGCTGCCGAACATCATGGTGTCGAATGTCTTAACGCCGCATTCCGCCAGATCGTCAATTCGGCGGGCGGGCGCGGCATTTGTGCCGTGGCGACGCAGAGGAATCGACAGGGGGCAGTCGGACTGATAACGGTTCGCAACAAACTGCCTTGGGAACATGATGTCCGACGTTTCGAGCGAGTTGGGAGCCCCGTTGAGTGGGGTTGCGAAGGGGCGGAAGGGCGTGATTGTGCGGGTCAGCGGGGGGCTGGCGGGCCAGGGGGTGCTTGGCCCCGAGGAGCTGGAACGGCGGCTGCTGGAGCTGGGGTTCGTCGAGGGGGCCCGGGTCGAGGTGCTGCATGAGGGGCTGTTCGGGCGGGACCCGATCGCCGTGCGGCTGGACGACATGCGGGTGGCGCTGCGCCGGCGCGAGGCGGCGGCGATCGAGGTGAAGCTTGACTGACACTGTCCTGCCGCCGGCGCGCGTCGCCCTGGTCGGCAATCCCAACTCCGGCAAGACCGCCCTGTTCAACGCCCTGACCGGCAGCCGCCAGAAGGTGGCCAACTACGCCGGCGTTACGGTGGAGCGCAAAGAGGGCGTGCTGACCACGCCCGGCGGCCGGACCATGCATGTGCTGGATCTGCCCGGCACCTACTCCTTACGCGCCCGCAGCCCGGACGAGGCGGTGACCCGCGACGCGGTGCTGGGCCGGCTGGCCGGCGAGCATGAGCCGGATGTGATCATCGCCGTGGCCGACGCCACCAACCTGCGGCTGGTCTTAAGGCTGATCCTCGAGCTGAAGCAGGTCGGCCGGCCCTTCGTCCTGGCGCTGAACATGTTCGACATCGCCCAGCGCCAGGGCCTGAGGATCGACCTCGAAGGCCTGTCGAAGGAACTGGGCGCCCCGGTGGTGACCACCGTGGCCACACGCAAGCGCGGCATCGAGGACCTGGTCGCCGCCGCCGACAGCCTGTCGCTGGTCCACCGGGAGGGCGACAACCGCTGGCATGAGCCGACCGCCGCCCAGATCCGCGCCGCCCATGGCGAGGCCCAGCGGATCATGCGGACCTATGTGAAGCCGGCGGAACGGCCCGACACCTTCACCGGCAAGGTCGACGGCGTTCTGCTGCACCCGGTCGGCGGTCTGGCCATCCTGCTGTTGCTGCTGTTTGTCATGTTCCAGGCGGTGTTCACCTGGGCCGGCCCGGTCATGGACGGCATAGAGGCGACGTTCGCCTGGCTGGCCGGCCTGGTGGCCACGGTGCTGCCCGACGGCCTGCTGCGCGGGCTGATCAATGACGGCCTGATCGCCGGAGTCGGCAGCGTGCTGGTCTTCCTGCCGCAGATCCTGATCCTGTTCTTCTTCATCATCATGCTGGAGGACTCGGGCTACATGGCCCGGGCCGCCTTCCTGATGGACAAGATCATGGGCGGGGCGGGCCTGCACGGCCGCGCCTTCATCCCGCTGCTGTCCAGCCTGGCCTGCGCCATTCCCGGCATCATGGCGACAAGGGTCATCGACCAGAAGCGCGACCGGCTGACCACCATCCTGGTCGCCCCGCTGATGACCTGTTCGGCGCGGATTCCGGTCTACACCCTGATCATCGGGGCGGTGATCCCCAACAAGCTGTTGTGGGGCTTCGTCAACCTGCAGGGACTGGTGATGTTCGGCCTCTATGCGGCGGGCATCGTCTCGACCCTGGCGGTCTCCTTCGTCATCCAGCGGCTGTTCTGGCGCACCCACAGCGAGCCCTTCATGATGGAGCTGCCCGCCTACAAGACCCCCGACGCCAAGACCGTCGCCCGCCAGCTTTGGCAGAGGGCCGGCATCTTCCTGAACCGCGCCGGGAGGATCATCCTGCCGTTGATGGTGCTGATCTGGGTGCTGTCGACCTTCCCCTATCCGCCGGCGGGGGCGACGGGGCCGGCCATCGACTACAGCTTCGCCGGGATGATCGGCCATGTCATCGAACCGGTGCTGCGGCCGATCGGCTTCAACTGGCAGATGTCGGTAGCCCTGGTCCCCGGCATGGCGGCCCGGGAGGTCGCGGTGGCTGCGCTCGGCACCGTCTATGCGGTCGGCGACGCCGGCATCGAGGGCGGCACCCTGGCCAGCATCATCGGCCAGCAGTGGTCACTGGCGGCGGGCCTGTCGTTCCTGGCCTGGTACATCTTCGCCCCGCAGTGCGTGGCGACGCTGGGCGTGGTCAAGCGCGAGACCAACAGCTGGACCTGGCCGACGGTGATGTTCGTCTACATGCTGGCCCTGGCCTATGCGGCCTCGTTCGTGACCTATCAGGGGGCCAAGGCGCTGGGCTGGGGCTAGTTGGACCAAGCCAGTTGGTCCAACTCTCGATCTGTGCTAGGGTGATCGAATGACCATCCAGGTGAACATCGCCGAAGCCAAGGCCAAGCTTTCGGATCTGATCGCTCGCGCCGAGGCGGGCGAGGAAGTGATCATCGCCCGGGGCGGAAAGCCGGTGGCGACGCTCAATGCGGCGGTTCGCGGCAAGCGGCGTCTCGGCGCCCTGGCGCATCTGGGCCCGGCCCCGGGTCTGGCGGTGTTCCTCGAAACGGATGACGAGGCTGAGGCCGCGATGTTCGAGCAGCCCGCCTTCCCGTCCGCCAAGCCGGTCGCCAAACCCGTCGCGTGAGTTTCCTGCTGGACACCCACGCCCTCGCCTGGGCGCTGTTCAACCCCGACGAGCTGAGTTCCCGGGTCCGCGACCTGCTGTCAGCCGACGACGAGATATTCTTCAGTCCGATTTCCCTCTTTGAAATCGAGACCAAGGCGACGATCGGCAAATGGCCGAACGCCCTGCCGCCCGACTGGGCGCCAGCCCTTCGCCAGTTCGGCGCGGTCGAATTGCAGATCGACTGGCGGCACGCGGCAGCCGCGGGGAGGCTTCCCCTTCATCACCGTGATCCATGGGATCGCTTGCTGATTGCGCAGGCCGTCAGCGAAGGCCTGATCGTGGTGACGCTGGATCCGATGTTCGCCAGGTACGACATCCGGACCTTTTGGTAACTACCGCGTCGGAACCGGAATTTCCCCGCGGTAGTCATAGAAGCCGCGGCCGGCCTTGCGGCCGAGCCAGCCGGCCTCGACATATTTCACCAGCAGCGGACAGGGGCGGTACTTGGAGTCTGCCAGGCCCTCGTGCAGCACGTTCATGATGCTGAGCACGGTGTCCAGGCCGATGAAGTCGCCGAGCTCCAGCGGACCCATCGGATGGTTGGCGCCCAGCTTCATGGCGGTGTCGATGGACTCCACCGTGCCGACGCCTTCGTAGAGGGTGTAGATGGCCTCGTTGACCATCGGCACCAGCACGCGGTTGACGATGAAGGCCGGGAAGTCCTCGGCGTTGGTCGTGGTCTTGCCCAGGCTGCGGGCGAAGGTCACCGCCGTCTCATAGGTGTCGACGTCGGTGGCGATGCCGCGAATGACCTCGACCAGCTTCATCAGCGGCACGGGGTTCATGAAGTGCAGGCCGATGAACCGCTCCGGTCGGTCGGTGGTCGAGGCCAGGCGGGTGATCGAGATGGAGGAGGTGTTGGAGGCCAGCAGGGTCTGCTCGCCCAGATGCGGCGCCAGGCTGCGGAAGATGGCCTTCTTGATGTCTTCGTTTTCGGTGGCGGCCTCGATGGCCAGGTCGGTGGCCGCGATCTCCTCGACCCCGGCCCCCCTGATGCGCGACAGGGAAGCGGCGATCTGGTCGGCCTGGATGATGCCGCGCGCCGCCTGTCGGTTGAGGTTGGCGGTGATCAGCTCCAGGCCGGCGTCGATCTTCGCCTGGTCCAGGTCGTGCAGCAGCACGTCATAGCCGGCCAGCGCGCAGACATGGGCGATGCCCGAGCCCATCTGGCCCGCGCCGATCACCCCGACCGACCTGATTTGCGTCATGGATGCCAAGCCTTCACCGACTGGACCGTCCGTATCCTCGGCGGCCGCTACAATAGGGTCGGTCCTTCTAGCACAGGCCCGGGCCGGTTCGCCAAGTCTTTGCTGCAATGCAGCGAAAGCCTCACCAAATCCAAACACTTGTGCCGCCCAAGAGTTACCAAGATTTCATCCCGCGCGCCGCATCCACGGGCTACATCCCCGGCCTCTACCCTGTGTAAGCCGGCGCGAAAGCGCTCCCGTTTCTCCCCCCGGAAACCTCAAGGAAGACCTGCCATGAACCGTATCACCAGCCTCTCCATCGCCCTGCTGATCTCCGCCGGCGCGGCCTCCGCCGCTCTTGCCAGCCCCGGCTCCGACGCCTGGGTCGCCAAGACCAAGACCACCCTGGAAGCCGAGGTGGCGCAAGCCGGCCTGGCCGACGACGGCAAGTCCGTGAAGATCCGCGTCAAGCTGGCCTCCGACGGCGCCGACGGCGTGACGGTGGTCAGCACCAGCGGCTCGCGCGACTTCGACGACGCCGTCAAGGCCGCCGCCCGCAAGGCGGCCATCAGCCGCCCGCCGTCCGACCTGGTCGGCCGCACCGTGACCTTCACGCTCGGCCAGCCCGGCGCGACGGCCCAGGGTTCGAACTGATCCTGACCACAGGGACGGATTGAAGGGAGGTCGCCGAGAGGCGGCCTCCTTTTCATTTGTGAGGGCGTTCGCCCTCGAGTTCAGCCCACCACGCCATGGTCGCGCATGTGGTCGGAGGCGCTGCCCAGCATCTGCAGGAACATGCGGTCGCCGCGCTCGGTCTGGTCGACGATCATCGAGGCGAAGAAGGCGGTCCCGAACAGCAGATAGGCGCCGCGGCCGTAGTGGCGGGCCAGGTCTTCCCGGCCATAGCCGGTGACCCCGTGGGCGGTCAGGGTGTCGTGGTAGAGGGCCAGCAGTTCCGGCTCATGGGCCCGGCGCACATCCCGCGGCAGGGCGCCGGCGAGGAAATAGGCGAGATCCGTTGGGCCGGCCCCGTAGGCAAAGGACTGCCAGTCCAGCACCGTGATCGGATGGCCGCCGGCGGGCGTGCCGAACATCATGTTATCGGGGCGGAAATCGTTGTGGGTCAGGCAGCGGGGTCCGTCGTGCGCCTCGCCGAATCCGGCGAACCGGCTCGCCAGCCAGTCTCCGGTCTCCACCCAGTCGGGCTTGAGCCGGCCGTCGTAGCGGGCCTTGAACCCCTGCCACAGGGCGACGACCATCTCCTCGGTGACCATGCTGGGAGACGCGGCGGCCGAGCCCGACACCCAGGGCAGGGCGTCCAGACCGTCATCGCCCCAGTGGGAGGCATGCAGCTTGGCCGCCTCCACCACCACCAGGCGCGCCTGATCCAGGGTGACGCCGGCCAGCTGGTCGCCCTGTTCGGCCGGGGACAGGTCCTCCATCATCAGCACGAACTCGCTGGTCGCCTCGTCGACGTCGGTGAACCAGCAGCGCGGGGTGTGGACCAGGGCGGTCGGGGCCAATTGCTGGTAGAACCGCACCTCGCGCAGATAGTTGCCCAGGGCCACGCCGGTATTACGGCTTTCGTCGCCGGCGGCGGGGAACTTGCCGACCAGGGAGGCCGGGGCGTCCGGGGCGGCGCGCTCGTACTCCAGTTTGAACCGCACGCTGTCGCCGATTTGGCCGGTGCCGACCCCCTTGGCGGTGAAGCTCTTGACGACGGCGTCGACCCCGCCCTGCTGCAGGACGGCGGTCAGCCAGGGCGCATCGATGGCGTCCGGGAGGCGGATGTCGGGGCGTTGCATGACGGGCGTTCCTGGGAGCCGAGGTTTTTCCTCTGTGCCCTGACGTGGTTAGGCAGGCGGGATCGCGATGGCAAGATTGACCCAAGGGAGACGGGGCGATCTTCCTTAAGGGGGTGTCGGCCGTCAGCGCTGAGCGGAGTGGCGGCGCCCCTAAACCCCCTTGCACCTCATGAGCATTTCGCCTATTTCTGTCATGACAGAAATAGGCGAACAGCCATGATCCTCAGCCCGGCCATGAAGCGCTATGTACTCCATTGGGGGGAGATGGGGACGCGGTGGGGGGTGAACCGGACAGTGGCGCAGATCCATGCGCTGCTCTACCTGGCCGAGGGGCCGGTCAACGCCGAGACCATCGCGGATACACTTGGGGTGGCGCGGTCGAACGTCTCGACCAGCCTGAAGGAGCTGCTGGGCTGGAGCCTGATCCGGCTGGTCCATATCGAGGGCGACCGGCGGGACCATTTCGAGGCCAAGGCCGACCCCTGGGACATGCTGGACCTGATCGTCGAGGGGCGTAAACGCCGCGAGATCGATCCAACCCTGGAGATGCTGGCCGCCTGTGTGGCCGAGGCGGAGGGGGATCGCCAGACGCCCGACCACGCCCGGGCGCGGTTGAAGGCCATGCAGGGTTTTCTGGTCAAGCTGGACGGCTGGTACGGCCAGGTGCGGCAGATTCCGCGCCCGGCCCTGATCCGGCTGGTGGGACTGGGGGCGCGGATCGCGGCCCTGGTGGGACGATAGGGGAAGACGATGGGGATCGCGGCGATCGGACGGCTGGGCGGCAGGGCGCGGACGACGTCCGTTGCGTCGGTGATCGACTTCCGACGATTGCTGGGCGAGACCGACTGGGCCGCCCTGCCCGGCGCCGTGCGGGCGCGGTTCATGGCCCATGCCGGGACGGTGGTCTATGCCGGGCAGATGGTGGTCAGGGCCAATGGGGCCGGTTGGTTGATCGCCCAGCTATGCCGGCTGATCGGCACGCCGCTGGCGCCGGGGACGGGCGCGGACGTTCCGGTGGCGGTCAGCGTCTATATGGATCGGGGCGCGCTGGTCTGGGACCGACGCTATGACTTCGGCGGCCGGACGCCGGTGCTGGTCAGTTCGCGCAAGACGGTGGACGCCGACGGCCGGCTGCTGGAGGTGGTGCGCGGCGGGCTGGGCATGGCGTTGAGCGTCAGCCAGGTCTGCGGGGCGCTGCATTTCAGCAGCCGCTTCTACTTCCTGCAGCTGGGCCGGGTTAGGCTGGTCATTCCGGCGCTGCTGACGCCCGGGGCGGCGCATGTGGCGCATGAGGACCTGGGCCAAGGGCGGTTCCGTTTCGCCTTGAGCTTTCGCCATCCGTGGCTGGGCGAGACGTTTTTTCAGGAGGGAGTATTCTTGGATCCCGCGTGACTCCAGGACCCCGCGACCAGCCGCCTGCGTCAGGCGGCAATCTGGACAGAACCGCAGCCTTAAGACCCCGGCGCCGTTAGCACACTTCTCAGCCCCGGCAGATTATCCTCATAGGTCAAGTCGCCGGACAGCTGAGCGACCATAGCGGCCATCATGCGGGAGCCGAATCCTTCACCGGACTTGTGCTTGCCGCGGCCCTTGTCGGCGACGATCAGGCGCAGGCGGCCACGGCTGGATTCCAGGGCGATCTCGATGGGGCCGGGCCGGCCATCATAGGCGTACTTGTTGGCGTTGATGACGAGTTCGGTCAGCACCAGACCAAGCGTCACCGCCCGGTCGGTGGCGACGCTGACCGGGGCCAGGGTGACCTGAATCTGTCCGGTCCATTCCTCACCCATGCTGGCCTGCATCTCGCCGATCAGTTCCTCCAGATAGCGGGCGAGGTCGACGCTCTCAACCTGGTCGGCGCGATAAAGGCGGCGGTGGACGAGGGCGACGGCGGTCAACCGCCGCTGAGCCTCCTTCAGGCTGGCCTTGACCCGTTCATCGGCGCTGGCCCGGGCCTGAAGCGCAAGGAAGCTGCCGACCAACTGAAGGCTGTTCTGAATCCGATGGTTGACCTCCTTGATCAGGAAATCCTTCTGCTGCAGCAGGCCCTCGCGGTCGGCCAGGGTCTCCGTCAGCCGGGCGTTCAGTTCCTTGAGCCGGCGGCTGTAGCGCGTCTCCAAGAGGGCGGCCCGAAGACGGCTGGCGGTCTCCACGTCGGCCGGGGTCCAGGGTCGGGCGCGGCCGGCGACGGTTTCGATCCAGGCCTCGAAGCTGGCGCGCGGGGTGAGCGCCCCGACGCCCTCGCCGTTGACCGCCTTGTGCGGATTACCCGCCCAATTGACCACCTGCAGGTGCTCAGCCCTGAACCACATCAGGATGAAGGGCTCGTCGGCCGAGATGGTCACCGCCAGGACACCGCTGGCCAGGTCGCGGAACGGCAGGGTGCGGGGGTCTATTTCGCTCCATCGGTCGGTGGCGAAAGGCTCGACCACGGCGGAATCGACCAGCCAGCCGGCCATGGCGCGGACCGCCGCCTCGCCCGGACATTCTCCGTCGAGCGTCAGCCGGCCGCCCCGGACAACGGCCAGTCCGTCCGCGTCGAGCATGCGGCGGAGTCGGGGCGCGGCGTCATCGACGCCCTCGTCGAAGGAAACCTCGCCGGCGAAGCTGCGCAGGACCTCGTCCTCGAAACTGCGGAGACGGATTCGCTCGCGATAGTCGTCAGCTTCCTCGCGGGCCTTGATCTGGCGGGAAAGCCCACCCGCCAGGGCGCGGCAGGCGGCCCGGACCTCGTAGGGCAGGTTGCGGGGCGTGGAATGATGGCAGGCGACCAGGCCCCAGAGCGCACCGTCCTTGACGATTGAGACCGAGGCGCTGGCCGCGACGCCCATGTTGGCCAGATAGCGGAGATGGACCGGCGAGACGCTTCGAAGGGCGCAGTCGCTCATGTCGAGGGCAACGGCCTCGGCCCAGGCCGGTCGCAGGGGGGCAGGCCGGTAGGTGATGTCGGGAATGACCCGCACGAGGTTGCGAACATAGAGGGCGCGCGCCTGCCGCGGGATGTCGGAACTCGGAAAGTGGTGGTTGAGGAAGCTGGCCTGACCCTCCGCCGCATGCTCGGCGACGACCACCCCCGCGTCATCATCGAGAAAGCGATAGATCATCACCCGGTCGTAGCCGGTGATCCCGGCGAATGCGCGCGCCGCCCGCTCGCAAAGGCCGCGCAGGTTGCTGGTCCGCTCGAAGCTGCGGCCTGCCGCCTCGAGCGTTCCCATGACCACGGCGACGGGAACCGAGGTGTCCGGTCCCGGCTCCAGCTCGACCAAAAGATAGGCGCTGGCCGGATGGGTGCTGACGTCGAACACCCGACCATCGGCCAGCCGATGCTGGCCGATATAGGCGCTTGCCGCCGTGGAGTCGGTCATCCGGCCGATACGCCCCGCCAGGTCGTCTCCAAGCAGGGCGCCCAGGCTGGATCCCAGCCAGTTGTTGTGGCCGAGCAGGCCCTCGATGTCGCCGGCCCCGTAGACAATTTCCAGGCTGTTGCGACCGACGACAAGCAGCAGGCCGTGTGGCTGGATGGAGCCGGGTATGTGGATGGGTTCGCGGTCGCAGTCGGTCAGGTTCGGCGCGGCATGGTCGAAGATCGGGGCGTCTTTCACGAGGCGGCGCCCGGGGCCGTCCCGGCTCCTGACCGGGGCGCGCAGAGCCAGGCGCCGGCGCGGTCGAACCCTGTGACAGCGCCCTTTGCCGCAGCCTCCCCCGAGCGGACGTCATCGGGCGGGCACTCCCGCTGCAGGACGGCGAGGAAGTCCTTCCAGCGACGGCCGGTCTCCGGTCCGTAGGGATCGAGAAAGCTCAGGCCCGTCATGGCCTGGCCCCGGGCCAGGAGCCGCTTTCGGATCACCTGGCCGCCAAGAGTTGAGCCTTCAAGCACGTAGAGCACCCCCAGCGCCTCGGCGGCGCTGCGAGGAGCCGGCAGCGGACAGGGCGCCGGCGTAGCCCGCACGCCGGCGCCTTCGTCCAACGCTTCCAGGTCACGGTCCAGCAGAGCGCGGCGACGGCGGCCGGCGAAATCCAGGCCCGGAAGACGGTCCAGCCAAGGTCCAAGCACGGCCTCCGCCCCTGCGTGCAGACCGTGAAAGCGGCTGGCGAGGTGACGCCGGCCTTCGGCGCTGTCGGTGTGACCCAGGATATCAAGGTCGGCTTCGAGCCGTTCATGGGCGGGACGGGTGGCCAGCCGTAGTCGGCTCAGGACATCGAGAGACATAGAAGCGGCCGTATCCTTGGGTCGTGAGCGCCCACGGTAGTTTCAAACCCCAACCCGGGTTGTCAGGTTCCCGACTTCGCGGTCAGAATCCTGACGTTGCTTGTCCGGCCGCCCCTGAGGACGCGGGTGTCGACTTGGCGGATACAACCGGAGCTGTTCGGATTTTGTGCGCGGGCCGAGCGCAAATCCCTTGGCCAGGCCGGGCGGCCCCTAGCCGAACACAGCCACGTTCTGGCGACCGATGACCAGCGGTCTGCCGATATCGTCCCACAGGGTCATGGAATGGCTGGAATAGCCGTCGCGGGTAACCTGGGCGGTGCTGCGCAGCAGGCGCCAGCCGCTGTCTTCAGGGCGCGGGGGCGGGGTCAGGATATCGATCATCCAGGTCATGGTGCTGATCGGCATCGGTTTCGTCATCAGCCGCATGGCGGCCGGCGGCGGGATGTCGGCCAGGGCGATCAGGGCGGCGGCGGCGTTCACCCCGTCCGCCGCCTCGTCCCGGTGCCGGGCCCAGAGGGTGAGGTCCGGCCGGGCGGGGACGCGGGGGGTGTCGGGGTCGCGGCTGAAGAAGGGCACGCCATCGGCCGGACGGATATCGAAATGGCTGGTGAAGCCCGGGCCGCCGGAGCGGCCGTGCAGGGGCGGGCAGTCGTCGGGGGCTAGGTGGGCCGGCGGGGCCATGTCCTCGTCGTCCATGCTGCTGGGCCGGGCCGCGCCGAAGGTCAGCAGGCCGCGGGTGGCCAGGCCGGCCTCGCCGGTCAGGTCGGCCTGGACGAAGACGGTGGACTTGCCCCGGCGCAGAACCTGGGCGGCGATATGGATGGGCCCGGAAGCCGGGCCGATGAAGGCGAACTGGGCCGACCGCAGAGGCGGGGCGCCGCCCTCCAGGCCTTCGGCCGCGATCCGCTCGCCGGCTGCGGCGCAGAGGGCGGCGGAGAGGCCGCCGAACAGGGTGCGGCCCTGTTTCCAGTTGTCGGTGATGTCGAGGGTCGAGCCGTCCGGCGTTGCGGCGAGCTGGGACAGCAGGGTGGAGAAGGCGGTCATGTCTTGTCCGAAAACGGGCGGGTTGGATCGGCGTTAGCGGGCGCCCCGAGTTGGGTAAAGTCTGACGCAAGGTCAGTCTGGACGGCGTCGGGGCTGCGTGTCAGTAGTCAATAGAAATGGACACGGCAAGCCGAGCGAGAGTCTCCCCATGAGCCAAGCCCCCGACCTTTCGACAATGACCGGTCTCGAACAACTGCAGGCGGCGTTCCAGAATGGAGGGCCGGGGATCGGCAAGACCATGGGCTTTTCGATCATCGACATCGCCGAAGGTCGGGTGGTGTTCGGGGCGACGCCGGGGCGGCATGTCTACAACCCGATCGGCACGGTGCATGGCGGCTATGCGGCCACCCTGCTGGACTCGGCCTGCGGCTGCGCCGTGCATTCAAAGCTCAAGCCCGGCCAGGGCTATACGACCCTGGAGCTGAAGGTCGCCTACCACAAGGCGATGACCGAGAAGACCGGCCCGATCCAGGCGATCGGAACCGTGGTCAGCATGGGCCGACGTGCCGCCTTCGCCGAGGCGCGGATCGTCGATGAGGCGGGGACCCTGTATGCGACGGCGACGTCGTCGCTGCTGGTGTTTGAGGTGGCGCGGTAGCGCGCCTATGCGCCTTCGCGGGGATGAGCGGATTCAAGTGGTTACGCGCTCAGGCTCCGCATCGCAGCCAGCCGGCCAAACGCCAGGGTCAGGGCTTTCCGTCTCGCCGGGGCCAGGGGGTTGTAGGGCGCATCCCTGACCACGGCGCCGCCGAAAGCGTCTGCGACGATCAGGCCGGGGTCCTGGGGCAGGAGGGGCTGGGGGAAGTCCGGGCCGACGGCGAAGAAGAAGCTGTCGCAGTAGGGCAGGTAGTCGCCCCATTTGCGGTCGCAGAGGTAGTCCTCGGGGCTGGACTTGACCTCGACGATGACCACTTCGCCCTTGGGGCCCAGACCCATCAGGTCGGCGCGGCGGCCGTTGGGCAGGCCGACCTCGGCCAGGGGCGCATAGCCCAGACCGACCAGCAGCCGGGCGGCGCCGCGGGTGACGGAGAGAGTGGTCTCCGGCCGGCTGACGGTGACGAGGGTGAGGACGGCCTCCATGGCCGCCACTCTATGTTCCGGGTTCGTTCGCGGTCAAGCCGGCTGTTTAGGCGGGGGGTTGCTTTGGCAGTTCCAGCTTGGCGGTATTGTAGCCGAGGGACTTGATCCGGCCGAGGGCGGCGGCGCGGTCGCCGGGGGCCATCACCGCCTTGCGCGACATCAGCCAGACATAGTTGCCGCCGGGGGTGGCCATGATCGCCCAGGTGTGGTCCGGGGCGGTGTCGAGGATCCAGTATTCCTGGTTCACGACCCCGAAGAACCGGGCCTTGAACTTGGCGTTTCCGGAGCCGGGAACGATGGTCCCTTCGGCCTTGAACAGCTTCTTCTCGCCGGCCGGGGAGCCCTTCCGGCAGGTCTGCAGCATGGTGTATCGGCCGCCGCCGCCGGTGAACTGGCTGGTCGGGGCCTGGCAGTCCTTCTGGTTGGCGTTGGGCGTCCGGGCGACCTCGTACCAGGTGCCGGAATAGAAGCTGGCGGGGATGGGCCCCGCCGGCGGCGGCGCGGCGGCGGCGGCCGGAAGGGCGGCGGCCAGGACCAGGGCCGCCGAAAGGGCGAGGGTCGCGGTGAGGCTGGGCGGGTTGGCGGGCTGGGCTTTCATCAGGTCGAAATCTAGTCCGCCCACGGCGGAAGACAAGCCACAGATGAGAAGACGCCCCGACCCTTTCGGGGTCGGGGCGCTGTCAGGTCAGCCGGTGAAGGCGATTATTCGGCGGCGAGGCTGATGGCCTCGACCCGGTCCTTGAAGTTGATCGCCTGGAGATAGCGAATGCCCTCCTCGGCGATGTCGTCGCCGACCATCCGGTCGCCTTCGCTGCGCAGTTCGTCGAGATCGACATACATGCCGTAGAAGGCCTTGGTCCGCTCGGTGATGATCCCGGCGTTGAGCAGGGTCTTGACCAGGACGCGGAAGATGTTGGTCTGTTCCTTCATGTTCTCGCGACGGATGTCGTCGGTCATGATCAGGGCGAACTCGGCGATCACCTTGTCGGGGTCCAGGCCGAAGGATTCATAGAGATCCTTCTGCTGGGTCGGGCCGACCAGGTTGAACAGCACCGCCTGGAAGCAGTGGGCGGCCCAGTCCTCGATGATGGCGTGCTCTTCCGGAGAGAGCTTGGGCACGGTGCGGTCAGCCCAGATCTTGCCGAACTTGTGGTGGAAGGCCTCGTCGGTCATCACCAGCTGCAGCAGCTTCTTGCCGAGCGGATCGTGGATCGCGTTGAACAGCGAGGCGAAGGCGCCCATGGCCAGGCCCTCGACCAGCATCTGCATGCCGATGATCTTCTTGTAGACCTCCGGCGCGTCGATGATCTCGACCAGCAGGGCCTTCAGGGTCGGGCCGCATTCCACCGGGCGGCCCCAGCGGGCCTTGATGTATTTGGCGAAGGCGGTGACGTGGCGGGCTTCTTCGCGCGTCTGGTTGGCGGCATATTCCTGCGCCCCCTGGTCCTTCAGCACATGGCAGAGGCTGGCCGACAGGTTCAGGGCGCCCTGTTCGCCGTGCAGGATGGAGGAGAAGATCCGCAGGGTGCTCTCGTTGATGAAACGGATGCGTTCCTTGGGGTCGGACAGGTGGTTGGAGACGTAGTCGGTCTGCAGGGCGACGACGAAGTCCTCGGGAACCAGCGCCTGGTTCTCCATGTCGAAGGGCTCGTCGAAGTCGATGTAGGCCTTGTCGAGCGGATCCCAAAAGTGGTCGTGGGTGGCGCTGATGATCTTGTCGAAGGCGGTCGAGCGATTGTTGTAGCGGTCGAGTTCGAGCATCGACTCGAAATCGTTCGGCGCCACGGCGTCGTACATGGCGTCTTTGGTGATGTTCTTGTCGGTCATCGCGGAACCTCCTCCGGCCCAAAGGGAAACGGGCCCTTGCTGGGCCTCTGGTCGATGTAAACACTGTCCACTTTACCGACGTCGCGTCAAGTCAAAATGACGGAGGCGTCACCTTTGAAGGTTTGGTTATCCATGCGGCCCTGTGGCGGTGGGGTCTGGAGAGTGACGCCTGAAGCCTGCGATCGCCCACGGAAACCGACTGGGGGACCTGGGCTGACGCTAATCGCGACGGATCGCCCGCTCAGCCGCTCAAGCCGCCGCCTGGACTCGCCGCCGAGGCCCAGCAACGGCTTGCGCGCTTCGGCCCGGTCCGCATACTCCGCGCCAACAAAATGCCAGGGAGAAGGCGATGAGCGACGACCAGCTGTTTCCGGTGCCGGCCGCGTGGGCGGCCAAGGCCCATATGGACGCCGCCGGCTATGACGCCGCCTGGAAGCGGGTCGAGGCTGATCCCGACGGCTTCTGGAAGGACGTGGCCGGGCGGCTCGACTGGATGACCCCGCCGACGAAGATCAAGGACGTCTCGTTCGACAAGGCCGACTTCCGGATCAAATGGTTCGAGGACGGGGTGCTGAACGTCAGCGTCAACTGCCTGGACCGACACCTGGCGACGCGCGGCGACCAGACGGCCTTCATCTGGGAGGGCGACGATCCGGCGGACTCCCGCAAGATCAGCTACGCCCAGGCCCATGAAGAGGTCTGCCGGATGGCCAATGTCCTCAAGGACCTGGGCGTCAGCAAGGGCGACCGGGTGACCATCTATATGCCGATGATCCCGGAGGCGGCCTACGCCATGCTGGCCTGCGCCCGCATCGGCGCGGTGCATTCGGTGATCTTCGGCGGGTTTTCGCCCGACAGCATCGCCGGGCGGATCCAGGACTGCGACAGCCGCTTCGTGATCACCGCCGACGAGGGTCTGCGCGGCGGGCGGATCGTGCCGCTGAAGATGAACGTCGACCTGGCCCTGACCCAGTGCCCGCAGGTCGAGAGGGTGCTGGTCATCCGCCGCACCGGCGCCAAATGGCTGACCCACAGCGGACGCGACGTGGCCTATGAGCCCCTGCGCGACGCCGCCTCGGCGGACTGTCCGCCCGAGCCGATGAAGGCCGAAGACCCGCTGTTCATCCTCTATACCTCCGGCTCGACGGGCAAGCCCAAGGGGGTGCTGCACACCACCGGCGGCTATCTGGTCTGGGCCAGCTGGACCCACGAACTGGTTTTCGACTACCGGCCGGGCGAAATCTTCTGGTGCACGGCCGATGTCGGCTGGGTGACCGGCCACAGCTATATCGTCTACGGCCCCCTGGCCAACGGGGCGACCAGCCTGATCTTCGAAGGCGTGCCCAACTATCCGACCACCTCGCGTTTCTGGGAGGTGATCGACAAGCACCAGGTGGAGATCTTCTACACCGCCCCGACGGCGCTGCGGGCCCTGATGCGGGAGGGCGAGGAGCCGGTGAAGAAGACGTCGCGCAAGTCGCTCCGCCTGCTGGGCAGCGTCGGCGAGCCGATCAATCCGGAGGCCTGGCTGTGGTACCACCGGGTGGTCGGCGAGGGTCGCTGTCCGATCGTCGACACCTGGTGGCAGACCGAGACCGGCGCCTGCCTGGTCAGCCCCCTGCCGGGCGCCACGGCCCTGAAGCCGGGCTCGGCCAGCAAGCCGCTTCCCGGGGTCAAGCTGCAGCTGGTCGACGCGGAAGGGGCGGTGCTCGAGGGCGCGGTCAGTGGCAACCTCTGTATCACCGACAGCTGGCCGGGGCAGATGCGGTCGGTCTACGGCGACCACCAGCGGTTCTTCGACACCTATTTCTCGACCTATCCAGGGAAGTATTTCACCGGCGACGGCTGCCGGCGGGACGAGGACGGCTACTACTGGATCACCGGCCGGGTGGACGACGTGATCAACGTCTCCGGCCACCGGCTGGGCACCGCCGAGATCGAAAGCGCCCTGGTCGCCCACCGGTCCGTGGCCGAGGCGGCGGTGGTCGGCTTCCCGCACGACATCAAGGGCCAGGGCATCTATGCCTACGTCACCCTCAACGCCGACGCGCCGCCCTCCGAGGAGCTGCGCAAGGCCCTTGTCCTGTGGGTGCGGCAGGAGATCGGGCCGTTCGCGGCGCCGGACGCCATCCAGTGGGCCCCGGGCCTGCCCAAGACCCGCTCCGGCAAGATCATGCGGCGGATCCTGCGCAAGGTGGCGGAGGGGGACACCTCCAACCTTGGCGACATCACCACCCTGGCCGATCCGTCCGTGGTTGAGGATCTGGTGAAGAACCGGGTGGGGTAGATTTCCTCCCCCAGGGCCGAAGGCCCGATTCGGGGGAGGGGGACCGCCCGCGCAGCGGGTGGTGGAGGGGGTCCCCACCGCCGTGAGCGGCTGAACCCGCCAACGCTGCCGCCGGCTTGGGGAGCGGACCCCCTCCGTCGACCGCTGCGCGGTCGCCACCTCACCCGAACCGGCGCTTTGCGCCTGGGGGAGGAGTTCGCGTTCAATGAGAGCCTCAGCAGAGATTTGAGAATCCCCTCCCCCGTACGCGCTGCGTGCTACGGTGGAGGACAGGAACGCATCGGGCCCCCGTGAATTGCCCTTTCATCGTCTGGAAAAGGGGCTAGCGTTGCGGTGATGATGGGGGTGCTGATCCTGGCCGCCGCCGTGACCGCCGCGGCGGTCTATGCGGAAGTGACGCCTGATCGCGACGGCGGGGCCGGACAGGTGCGCGCGCGGGTGGATATCGACGCTCCGCCCGCGGTGGTCTGGGCGGTGATCCGCGACTGTCGGCTGGCCAAGCGGATGGCTCCCAGCGTGCAGAGCTGCAAGGTGCTGGACCGGGCGGCGGACGAGAGCTGGGACGTGCGGGAGATGATCGTCCGGCCGCCCCTGACCCCGCAGGTGCGATCAGTGTTTCGATCCGACTACGAGCCGCTGAAGAGGATCACCTTTCGCTGCATCGAGGGCGACATCAAGATGTGCGAGGGCGAGTGGCGGCTGACCCCCCTGCAGACAGGCGGAACCCGCGTCACCTACCGCAACCGGGCCTCCGCCCCCTATCCGGTTCCGGTCGCCCTGACCCGGGCGGTGATGAAGAGCGATGTCACCTCGGCGCTGAAGGCGCTGCGCCGGGAAAGCCTGGCGGCGAGGCGGTAACGGGTTTGCGTGCTTCGACACGCGGCCTGCGGCCGCCGTTCAGCATGACGAAGTTTGGTAGCACCATGCCGAGATCGTCATCCTGAGCAGCCCGCGAAGCGGGCGTGTCGAAGGACGCACTCAGTTGAAACATTCGGGAACCGGACTTGCCTTGCGTCGGCCCCCGTCTCCGCTAAACCCTGGGCCATGTACGACGCGGTCATCTTCGACGCCGACGGGGTCCTGCTGGATTCCGAGGTGCTCTATCACGTCATCGAACTGGAGGTGCTGAGCGAGATCGGGCTGGTCTATGACCCGCACGACTACCGCACCCGGTTCATGGGCATGCATGAGAAGACCTATGTCGCCGCCCTCGACGCCGAATGCCGAGCCCAGCTGGGCCGGCCGCTGCCGGAGACCTTCCTCGCCCACGTCCGGGCCCTGTGCAAGATCGCCTGCGACGATCGGCTGGAGTGCGTGCCGGGAGCGATGGAAGCGGTGGCGGCGCTGCGCGGCCCCAAGGCGGTGGCCAGCAGTTCGGACACCGCGGCGCTGGCCCGCAAGCTGAACAAGGTGGGACTTGCCCCGATGTTCGGGACCCATGTCTATTCGGCCGACGCCGTGCCGCATGGAAAGCCGCATCCGGACATCTTCCTCCATGCCGCGGCCGGGCTGGCGGCGGCGGGGTTGAAGGTCGATCCGGCCCGCTCCCTGGCCATCGAGGACAGCGTCAACGGCGTGCTGGCGGCGCGGGCGGCGGGGATGACCGTCTGGGGCTTTACCGGCGGCGGCCATATGGACGACCGGGCCGAGGCGGGTCTGACCGCGGCCGGGGCAGAGCGGGTGGTGGGCAGCTGGGCGGAGGCCCGGACCCTTTTCGCCGGTTTCTGAACCCGCCCGCGCCAATACCGGCCGCATTGACCCGATACCCCGCCGCCCTGTATCGCGGCGGCATGTTTGAAGGTCTCTCATCCCTCGCCCGCGACGCCAAGGCCTGGCCGTTCGAGCAGGCGCGCAACCTGCTGGCCCGGACGCTTCGGCTGCGCCTCACCGACGCCGAACGCGATCTGGCGGCGACGTTGATCCATTCGGGCAAGACCGCCGAGGCGGTGGCGACCTTCCCGGCCCTGGGCCGGCCGGTGATCCTGGAGACCGGCTATGGGCCGTCCGGCCTGCCGCACCTGGGCACCTTCCAGGAAGTGGCGCGGACGACGATGGTGCGGGCGGCGTTCCGGTCGCTGACCGAGGACGCCATCCCGACCCGGCTGATCAGCTTCAGCGACGACATGGACGGCCTGCGGAAGGTTGCCCCCAACCTGCCCAACCAGGCGATGCTGGCCGAGGACATGGGCAAGCCCCTGACCGTGGTCCGCGACCCCTTCGGCACCCATGAGAGCTTCGGCGCCCATAACAACGCCCGGCTTCAGGCGTTTCTCGACCAGTTCGGCTTCGACTACGAGTTCGTCAGCTCGACCGATTGCTATAAGGGCGGCCGGTTTGACGAGACCCTGCTGCTGGCGCTGGAGCGGTTCGACGCCATCCAGAAGGTCATGCTGCCGACGCTGGGCGAGGAACGGCGGGCCACCTATTCGCCCTTCCTGCCGATCAGCCCGACCACGGGGCGGGTGCTGCAGGTCCCGACCCTGGAGCGCAATGTCGCCAAGGGGACGATCGTCTTCGAGGACGAGAACGGCGAGAAGACCGAGGTTCCGGTCACCGGCGGTCATGTGAAGATGCAATGGAAGCCCGACTGGGCGCTTCGCTGGACGGCGCTGGGTATCGACTATGAGATGAGCGGCAAGGACCTGATCGACTCGGTCAAGGCCTCCAACCAGATCTGTAAGGCGCTGGGCGGAACGCCGCCCGAAGGGTTCAACTACGAGCTCTTCCTCGACGAGGCGGGCCAGAAGATCTCCAAGACCAAGGGCAACGGCCTGACCATGGACGAGTGGCTGCTGTTCGGTACGCCCGAGAGCCTGGCCTATTACATCTTCCAGAGCCCCAAGTCGGCCAAGCGGCTGCATCGCGACGTGGTGCCCAAGGCGGCCGACGAGTATCTGCAGCAGCTGGACGCCTATCAGCGGCAGGAACCTGCCCAGCAGATCAATAACCCGGTCTGGCACATCCACGGCGGCCGCCCGCCGCAGGAGGGATCGCCGGTCAGCTTCAGCCTGCTCTTGAACCTGGTCTCGGCCGCCGACGCCCAGGACAAGGCGGTGCTGTGGGGATTCCTGTCGCGCTACGTCAAGGGCGCGACGCCGGAGAGCCATCCGCTGCTCGACACCCTGGCCGGCTACGCGGTTGCCTACTACGAAGACCAGATCAAGCCGAACAAGGCCTTCCGGGCCCCGACCGAGGCCGAGCGGGCGGCGATCCTCGACCTGCGCAGCCGGCTGGCCGCCCTGCCGGCCGATTGCCAGGACGCCGAACTGATCCAGAACGAGGTCTATTCGGCCGGCAACGACGCCGGGTTCGAACCCCTGAGGTCCTGGTTCCAGGCGCTCTACGAAGTGCTGCTGGGCCAGAGCCAGGGGCCCAGGTTCGGCTCCTTCGCGGCGATCTTCGGCCTGCCCCGGACGATAGCGCTGATCGACGAGAAGCTGGGTTAGGGCGTGGCGCCCGCCGCCCGGAAACCCGCCCGCCGCCGCGTCTCCCTGAAGGAACGGGCGCGGGTCGAGGACATCTTCCAGCGGTTCCTGGCGGCGACGGACCATCCGCGCACCGAGCTGAACTTCAACAGCCCCTATACCCTGACGGTCGCCGTCGCCCTGTCGGCCCAGGCGACCGATGTCTCGGTGAACAAGGCGACCGAGAAGCTGTTCGCCTTGGCCGACACCCCGGCGAAGATGCTGGAGCTGGGCGAGGCGGGGCTGATCCCCTACATCGCCTCGATCGGCCTGTTCCGCACCAAGGCGAAGAACGTCATCGCCCTGAGCCGCATTATCCTGGAGCAGCACGGCGGCGAGACGCCGCTGAACCGGGAAGACCTGATGGCCCTGCCCGGGGTTGGCCGGAAGACGGCCAGCGTGGTGCTCAACGAACTGGATATCGAGCCGGCCATCGCCGTCGACACCCATGTCTTCAGGGTGTCGCACCGGCTGAAGCTGGCGTTCGGGAAGACGCCGGACGCGGTGGAGGCGGAGTTGATGGCCATCGTGCCCGCGCCTTATCTGACCCGGGCCCACCACTGGCTGATCCTGCATGGCCGCTATGTCTGCGTGGCGCGCAAGCCCAGGTGCGAGGTCTGCCTGATCAGCGATCTTTGTCCTTCGCGGGAGCTGTTCTTCGGTGGATGAGCCGTTGGCCAGCTATCTGTTTGGAGACCGAACGACTTTCGCCATCCAGGTCGAGTTTACGGACTTCAGCCGATGGCTGAACGGCCGGTTGTGTTTCTGGATCGGTGGTGTGGCGTTCGGAGATGTGACGGCGTCGGTGACCCTGGGCCCCTTCATTTCGGACTTCATCCAGATGGCCAAAGACAGCGGCCAGCGAAGCGATCCGGCTCTTGCGGGCGTAAGTGACGACGCGATATTCGAAGCGATCCGCTCCGGGATCTACGAGGACGACAACCCCATAGTACTGGATACGCCCGCGCGCTTCGACATCACGCCTTCCACCTATTTTGGTGCGCGTTGCTGCTACGCCGTTCAGGACGGGGACCGCTACCGATTGCTGGTGGGCGATTTCGATAGAGGGCTCGAAAGAGTCTTCATCTGTCGTTCCAACGCCGTGGATGACGTATTCTTCGACGCCTTCTGGCGGCTCCGGGACTTTGACCAACCGGATGAGGACTAGCTTTCCAGAGCCGTCTTCACCGCCGCTCCGAACCGGCCGGCGCCCTTGGGCGCATACTGCAGGAAGAGGTCGGGTTCGATGGCTTCCAGCTCCATCAGCTGCAGGGTCCCGTCGAGGCCGCGCAACAGATCGACGCGGGCGTAGGCCAGCGGGGGAACGGCGGCGAGGATGGCTTGGGCGGCTTCCTCGGCGCCCGGCCACGGCTTGGCGCGGGCCACCTTGCCGCCGAACTGCGGCTGGACGCGGAAATCGCCGCGGGCGGCGACCTTGGTCACCGCGTGGCTGAACACCCCGCCGAAGAACAGCAGCGAAATCTCGCCCTCCTTGCCGACGGCGGGCAGGAAGGGCTGGATCAGGGCCGGGCCGGTGACGCCCTCGCCCAGATCGTCGCCGGGGCTGAGTTTCAGGGTCTGGTGGGAGCCGCCGCTGATCCGCGGCTTGGCGATGACGACGTCGCAGCCGAAGGTCTCGCGGGCCGCCTCGATGTCCTCGGCGGTCAGGGTCTCGACGCTGATCGTCGGAACCACCGGCGCGCCCTTGGCGCCCAGCTCGGCCAGATAGGCCTTGTCGGTGTTCCAGCGCAGGACGGACGCCGCGTTGATCATCCGCTGGCCGGCCGCCTCGAAGGCGTCCAGCCGGGCCAGCCATTGATCCGGCTTCTTGTGGTAGCCCCAGGCGATCATCGGCAGGACGGCGTCCACCGGCTGGTCCAGATCTTCGGTCCAGCTGTGGGGGATGGCGGTGATCCCGGAACTGGCGAGGCCCCGCTCCAGCATGGCGAACCACTCCGGCCACAGGGGCTTGTAGAGAATCTCGTCGGCGGCGGGGGTAAGGATGGCGACCTGCATGGGGTGGCTCTAGCCCGGTTTGGGGAAAGCCCCAACTGCGGTGCGGCTCCCTTCCCCCTCAATGGGGGAAGGGTTGGGGATGGGGGTGGATGCTGGAAGGCGCCGGGATTGGCGCTGATGGGCGCCGAGCCATCGAGGACTGCATTCGGACAGCGGGGATACACCCCCACCCAACCCTCCCCCATTGAGGGGGAGGGCTTTCCTAGCCGAGCCCACGCACGGCTAGGGAGTTGGCGCGGGGCGCTGGCTCCTGTAACCAGCCCGGACTCGCTGTCCGAAAGTCCGTCAAGCTCATGACCGCCCTCTACGACGTCGCCGCCATCGGCAACGCCATCGTCGATGTGATCGCCCCGGCGGAGGAGGCCTTCCTGCATGCGGAAGGCCTGGTGAAGGGCTCGATGCAGCTGATCGACGAGGCGCGAGGCGTTGATCTCTATGGCCGGATGGCCAGGGGGATGGAGACCAGCGGCGGATCGGCCGGCAACACCATCGCCGGCATTTCCAGTTTCGGCGGCCGCGCCGCCTATATGGGCAAGGTCGCCCCCGACGGCCTGGGCGACACCTTCGCCCGAGAGATGAAGGCTATCGGGGTGCATTTCGACACCGCCCCGCTGGTCGGCGGTTCGGCCACCGCCCGCTGCCTGATCAACGTCACTCCGGACGGCCAGCGGACGATGTGCACCTATCTGGGCGCCTCGACCGAGTTGAAGCCGGAAGACGTGCCGACGCAGCTGATCGAGCAGTCGGCCATCGTCTATCTGGAAGGCTATCTGTTCGACCCGTCGGACGCCCGCCGCGCCTTCGCCAAGGCCGCCGGCATCGCCCATAGCGCCAACCGCCTGATCGGCATCACCCTGTCCGACAGCTTCGTGGTCGAGCGGCACCGGGGCGAACTGCTGGGCTTCGTCGAGGGCCAGGCCGACCTGGTCTTCGCCAATGAGGCGGAGGTCAAGGCGTTGTTCGAGACCGACGATTTCGACCTCGCCGCCGCCAAGCTGGGGGCCATCACCAAGATCGCCGCCATCACCCGGGGGGCGCAGGGCTCACTGATCCTGGCAGGAACCGACAGCCACCGCATCCCCGCCGATCCCGTGGACAGGGTGGTCGACACCACCGGGGCCGGCGACCAGTACGCGGCCGGTTTCCTGTTCGGCCTGGCCAGGGGCTTGAACTTCGACGTCTGCGGCCGACTTGGCTCCATGGCGGCGGCCGAGGTGATCACCCACTACGGCCCGCGCCCGGACGTAAACCTGAAGGACCTGGCCATAGCCAAGGGGCTGCTGACATGAACCGCACGGCGGAAATCTCCCGCGACACCAAGGAAACCCAGATCAAGGTCTGGATCGACCTGGACGGGACAGGCGCCTCGACGGTGTCGACCGGCATCGGCTTCTACGACCACATGCTGGAAAGCTTCGCCCGTCACGGCGGCTTCGACCTGAAGATCGAGACCCGGGGCGACCTGCATATCGACATGCACCACACCGTCGAGGACACCGGCATCGTTCTGGGCCAGGCGGTGAAGCAGGCGCTGGACGGGTATCGGGGGATCAAGCGGTTCGGCCATGCCTATGTGCCAATGGACGAGACCTTGACCCGCTGCGCTCTGGACCTGTCCAACCGTCCCTATCTGATCTGGAAGGTCGACTTCTCGCGGCCCAAGGTGGGTGAGATGGACACAGAGCTGTTCAAGGAGTTCCACCACGCCTTCGCCATGAACGCCGGCGCCTGCGTCCATCTGGAAACCCTCTACGGCGACAACACCCACCACATCGCCGAAAGCGGCTTCAAGGCCCTGGCCCGGGCGTTGCGGGCGGCGGTGGAGATCGATCCGAAGTCCGGCGGCCAGGCGGTCTCGACCAAGGGTGTTCTGTAGCCGTGAACCAGTCCAATGAGCCCTTCCCCCTCGAGGGGGGAAGGGTTGGGTTGGGGGTGTTCGCACCGCCTGTTCCGGAAGAGCGCAATGGGCGCCCGCTTCGGATCAACCCGACGACATCGCGGGCTCACCCCCACCCAACCCTCCCCCCTCGAGGGGGAGGGCTTTATAGGCTGCGGCCATGACCACCACCGTCGCCCTCATCGACTACGGATCCGGCAACCTCCACTCAGCCGAGAAGGCCTTGCTGAAGGCCGCTGGCGGGATGGCGCATCCGCCGACGGTCGTGGTCACCGGCGATCCGGATCAGGTGTCCAGGGCCGACCGCATCGTCCTGCCGGGCGTCGGCGCCTTCGCCGCCTGCATGGGGGCGCTGACCAGCCGTGACGGTCTGGTCGAGGCCCTGAACGAGGCGGTGCAGAGACGCGGATCGCCCTTCCTGGGGGTCTGTGTCGGGATGCAGCTGCTGGCGGACCGGGGGCTGGAGTTCGGCGAGACGGCCGGTCTGGGCTGGATCTCCGGAACGGTGAAACGGCTGGTTCCCGCCGACCCCGCCGCCAAGATTCCGCACATGGGCTGGAACACCGTGTCCGGCGATCACCCCCTGCTGGCCGGCCTGCCGCCCGAGCCGCACATGTACTTCACCCACAGCTATGCCTTCGAGGCGAGCGATCCGGCCGATGTGGCCGCCTGGACCGACCATGGGGGGCGTTTTCCCGCCGCTGTCGCCCGGGGCCACGTGATGGGGGTTCAATTCCACCCCGAAAAGTCGCAAGGCTCGGGCGCCCGTCTGTTGGCCAACTTCCTGGACATCCGCCCATGATCCTCTATCCGGCCATCGACCTGAAGGACGGCCGCTGCGTGCGGCTGCTGCACGGCGACCTGACCAAGGAGACGGTGTTCAACACCTCCCCCGCCAACCAGGCCGAACAGTTCCAGAAACAGGGCTTCACCTGGCTGCATGTGGTTGACCTGAACGGGGCGGTGGAAGGTCGGGCGGTGAATATCTCCGCCGTCGAGGCCATCCTGGAATCGGTGTCCATCCCGGTGCAGCTGGGCGGCGGCATTCGCGACATGAAACAGATCGAGGCCTGGATCGAGGCGGGGGTGTCCCGGGTCATCCTGGGCACGGTGGCGGTGCGCGAGCCGGAACTGGTCCGCAAGGCGGCCGCCGAATGGCCCGAACAGATCGCCGTCGGCATCGACGCGCGGGACGGCAAGGTGGCGACGCAGGGCTGGCTGGAAACCTCCGAGATCACCGTGGTCGACCTGGCCCGCCGGTTCGAGGACGCCGGCGTCGCCGCCCTGATCGTCACCGACATCGGCCGGGACGGGGCGATGACCGGGGTCAATGTCGAACAGGTGGGCGGCACGGCCGACGCCGTCTCCATTCCCGTGATCGCCTCGGGCGGGGTGGCCAGCCTGAACGATATCGAGCGGCTGCTGACCCGCGAGGGCGTGCCGATCGCCGGCTGCGTACTGGGCCGGTCCCTCTATGAGGGCGCCATCGACCCGGCCAAGGCCCTGACCCTGGCGGCGAGCTAGAGGACCGCACCGATGCTTAAAGCCCCCCTATGCTGAAAGTCAGAGTCATCCCCTGCCTGGACGTCAAGGACGGCCGGGTGGTCAAGGGCGTCAACTTCGTCGCCCTGCGCGACGCCGGCGATCCAGTGGAACAGGCGAGAGCCTACGACGCGGCCGGGGCCGACGAGCTGATGTTCCTCGATATCACCGCCAGCAGCGAGGGACGCGGGGCCATATTCGATGTCATCGCCCGGACGGCCGATGTCTGTTTCATGCCGGTCTCGGTTGGCGGCGGGGTGCGCACGGTGGAAGACGCCCGCCGGTTGCTCAGGGCCGGCGCCGACAAGGTCAGCGTCAATACGGCCGCCGTCGAGGACCCCGATCTGATCAGCCGCCTGGCCGACGCCTTCGGCAGCCAGTGCGTGGTCTGCGCGGTCGATGCGAAGGCGCGTTCAGGTGCTGGATGGGGTGTCTTCACCTACGGCGGGCGCAACGACACCGGCCTTGACGCCATCGCCTATGCCGCCAAGGCGGTCGAGCGGGGGGCGGGGGAGATCCTGCTGACCTCGATGGACCGCGACGGGGCCAAGACCGGCTATGACCTGGGGCTGCTGCGCGGGGTGACCGGGGCGGTCAGCGTGCCGGTGATCGCCAGCGGCGGGGCCGGCAAGGTCGAGCATCTGGTCGAGGCGGTGAAGGACGGCCACGCCGATGCGGTGCTGGCGGCGTCCATCTTCCACTTCGGCGAGGTCAGTATCGCCGGGGCCAAACAGGCGATGGCGGCGGCCGGCCTGCCCATGCGGCTGGAGGAGATGGCGTGAGCGAACTGGCGGAGACGCTGGATCGGCTGTGGGCGACGATTGAGAGCCGGCGCGGCGGCGATCCGTCGGCCAGCTGGACGGCGAAGCTGCTGGCCGATCCAAAGCTGGCCGCCAAGAAGCTGGGCGAGGAGGCGGTGGAAGCCGCCATCGCCGCGGCGGCCGGCGACAAGGCGGAGCTGACGAAAGAAGCGGCCGACGTGCTGTATCACCTGCTGGCCCTGCTGGCGGCGGCGGGGGTCGAGCCGGACGCGGTGGCCGAGGTGTTGAAGGCCCGCGAGGGGACCTCGGGGATTGTGGAGAAGGCAGGGCGGTAGGTCTGTTGCTTCCCTCTCCCCACGGGAGATGGTATTTTCTACTCTGCGGCCATCGCCACCGGCGCGCCTTGCGCGCCGCGCACCAACCGGCCTGGCAGAGCCCCTGTCGGTTCGCCGTCCCGGTAGGTGATCGCACCCGCGACGAGGGTGGCGACATAGCCTTCCGCCTTCTGCACCAGCCGGCGCCCGCCCGCCGGCATGTCGTAGGCGACGGCGGGGGCGTGAAGGGTCAGGGCGTCGTAGTCGATGACGTTAAGGTCGGCGCGCAGGCCGACCTCGATCAGGCCCCGGTCGAGCAGGCCGACGGTCTCGGCGGTATCGCGGGTCTGCATCTTTACGATCTGCTCGATGGCGAACTTCGGGCCGCGAACCCGGTCGCGGGTCCAGTGGGTCAGCATGCTGGTCGGGAAGGAGCCGTCGCAGATCATCCCGACATGGGCGCCGCCGTCCGACAGGCCGGGCACGGTGTCGCGGTGGGCCAGCATGTCATGGGAGGGGCTGAGGTCCCCGGATCCATAGTTGAGGAAGGGGTGGTAGAGCATGCCGCGGCCGGCATTGGTCAGCATGTGGTCGATGACCACGTCCTCCGGCGACAGGCCCCGACGGGCGGCGATGGCCTGGACGGTGTCTTCCGGTTTGGGTTCATAGTCCGGCTGCTCGGCCATCAGATACATGTTGTCCCAGGCCTGTAGCGCGGCGCCGGCGAACGGGCCTCTGGTCTTGGCGCTTTCCGACAGCAGCCGGGCGCGGAAGGCGGGGTCGGACAGCTTTTCCACCCGCTCGGCCAAGGGCAGATGGGCGATTTGCCTGTAGGTCTCGTGCTGGCTGAAGGGATTGAGGGTCAGTTCCAGTCCGAACAGCACCCCGACGGGGCGGCCGCAGACCTGGGCCTTCATGGGCACGCCGGCGTCGACGGCGGCCTCCACCGCCCCCAGCAGCAGCCGCCAGCTTTCCGGCGCCTTGTGGCTCTGGGCCAGGGTGAAGCTCAGCGGCCGGCCGCTCTTCTCCGCCAGCCGGCGGAACATGGCGATCTCCTCGGCCGGATCGGGGGTGAAGTCGCTGACCAGCTGCAGCACGCCGCGTCCGGCGGCCTTCAGCCCCATGGCGATGCCCATCAGCTCATCTTCGCCGGCGTTGAGGGTCGGGGTCGGCTGGCCGTCGCTGGTCCTGTGGTTGAGGGTGCGGGAGGTGGAGAAGCCGATGGCCCCCGCCTCGACCGCCGCCTTGGCGATGCGGGCCATCTCAGCGATGTCTTCGGGCGTCGCCGGCTCGCGGTTGGCGCCGCGCTCGCCCATGACGAAGACGCGCAGGGCGGCGTGGGGCAGCTGGGCCGCCAGATCGATGTCGAAGCGGCGTTTTTCCAGGGCGTTGAGATAGTCGGGGAAGCTCTCCCAGTTCCACGGCAGGCCCTCGGTCAGGACCGGGAAGGGAATGTCCTCCACCCCCTCCATCAGCCGGATCAGCCGGTCGTGGTCTTCCGGCCTGCAGGGGGCGAAGCCGACGCCGCAGTTGCCCATGACCACGGTGGTGACGCCGTGGCCGCTGCTGGGGCTTAGTCGGCTGTCCCAGGTGGCCTGACCGTCATAGTGGGTGTGGATGTCGACGAATCCGGGGGTGACCAGCTTGCCCGTCGCGTCGATCTCCTCCGCGCCGGCGGGCAGATTTGGCCCAACGGCGGCGACCAGACCGTTCTTGACCCCGACGTCGGCGACATAGGGCGGGGCGCCCGAACCGTCGACAACCGTGCCGCCGCGCAGCACCAGATCGAACCGATGTTCGGCCATGATCCGCGTCCTTCCCAGTATTATCGTTATTCAGGAAGGTCTGCCGGGCTGATCCGGGCGTCAAGCGGCGCCGTGGGGGAAGGCGGCGAAGCGGCTGGCGCTACTTCAGCCGAACCGCCACCAGCCGGCGGCAGGTCTCGACCGGGCAGTCGTCGGGATTGGCCTGGGGGGACTTCACATAGAGGATCATCAGCGGCCTTGCCGAGCGCTTGGCCTCGACGGCGAGGGTGAAGTAGGCGTCGCCGGAGCCGTCGCGGCGCTCCAGGGAATAGGTCGAGGGCGGGGCGCCGGCGGTATCCTTGCCGACATCGCAGACGAATTCGTAGTGGTCGCGCCAGGCGGCGATCTCCGCGACCTTGCAGCTCATCCAGGCCCCGCCCTCCGGCGCCTCGCCCGGCGCCCTGGGCGGCTTGGGACCGGGGTTCGCAGCGGGGGCTGGAGTCGTCGCGGGCGGGGACGCGGGCGTTTGGGCCAGGCCCGGCGTCGCCGCGGCCATCAGGGCCATGACGAGCAAGGGGGCGGCCAAGGCGGCGGCGAGGCGGGCGGCGGGAGGTCTGGAGCCTGTCATGCCGGGAGGGTGCGCAGGGCGGCGGTCCAGGTCAACTGAGCCGCCAAGATTCCGGCCAGGTTGACGTTCGCGTGATCTTTCCCCTGGGTCCACCTTCCCCTAGGGTCGCCCGCGAGTTTTCAAACCACCGTTTGAATCATCCAAGGGACCTTCATGCGCGACGCCGTCATCGTTTCCTACGCCCGTACCGGACTGGCCAAGTCCGGCCGCGGCGGCTTCAACAACACCCATGGCGCGGCCATGGCCGGTCACGCCATCCAGCACGCGGTCAGCCGCGCCGGCCTGGAAGGCGGCGAGGTCGAGGATGTGATCCTGGGCTGCGGCGGGCCCGAGGGCGCCACCGGCATGAACGTCGCCCGCAACGCCGCCATCTGGGCCGGCCTGCCGGTGACCACCAGCGGCACGACGATCAACCGCTTCTGCTCCTCCGGCCTGCAGGCCATCGCCTCGGCTGCCCATTACATCAAGAATGAAGGCGCCGATGTCGCCATTGGCGGCGGGGTGGAAAGCATCTCCCTGGTGCAGTCGGGCGGTCACATGAACCGCTACCACCTCACTGAAGAGAAGCTGATGGAGATCAAGCCGGCCCTGTGGATGGCGATGATCAACACCGCCGACATCGTCGCCAAGCGCTACAACGTCAGCCGCGAATACCAGGACGAATACAGCCTGCGCAGCCAGCAGCGGATCGCCGCCGCCCAGGCCGCCGGCCTGTTCAAGGACGAGATCGTCCCCATGGCCACCAAGATGAAGGTGGTCAACAAGGAGACCAAGGAAGAAAGCTTCGTCGACTATGTGGTCGACAAGGACGAGTGCAACCGTCCGGAGACCACCCTGGAAGGCCTGGCCTCGCTGCAGCCGGTCATGGGTACAGGCAATTTCGTCACCGCCGGCAACGCCAGCCAGCTGAGCGACGGCGCCGCCGCCGTGGTGCTGATGGAAGCCAAGGAAGCCGAACGTCGCGGCCTGAAGCCGCTGGGCCGCTTCAAGGGCTTCGCCGTCGCCGGTTGCGAGCCGGACGAAATGGGCATCGGCCCGATCTACGCCGTGCCGCGCCTGCTGGCCCGTCACGGGATGAAAGTCGATGACATCGACCTGTGGGAACTGAACGAAGCCTTCGCCAGCCAGTGCCTCTACAGCCGCGACACCCTCGGCATCGATCCGGAGAAGTACAACGTCAACGGCGGCTCCATCGCCATCGGCCACCCCTTCGGCATGACCGGCGCCCGCTGCGTCGGCCACGCCCTGATGGAAGGCCAGCGCCGCAAGGCCAAGCATGCGGTGGTCACCATGTGCATCGGCGGAGGGATGGGCGCCGCCGGCCTCTTCGAGGTCTTCAACTAATTACTGGAGGCCGGAGAACGGCGCCCATAGCTTTGAGTGCCGGATCCGCCAAGCGGATCCGGTGGCGCCGCCGGCCTCTTCGAGGTCTTCAACTAATTACTGGAGGCCGGAGAACGGCGCCCATAGCTTTGAGTGCCGGATCCGCCAGGCGGATCCGGTGGCGCCGCCGGCCTCTTCGAGGTCTTCAACTGATGACTTGAGGGCCTTCGCTCTCTGTTTCAAATGACTACCCAGAAGGCGCGGAAGCATTTCCGCGCCTTCTTCTATTTTGGCCCGAATCTTGAATGGGAACCGTCGTGTTCGCACCTCGTTAAACAAACCGGCGCAATTGTGTCGGCCAACTTCAGAGAGCATAAACCATGGCCGTCAGGGCCCTCTTCGCCGCCGCAGCCGTCTTCGCCGTCACCGTGGCGATGCTGCTGCCCGTCCCCGGCGCCCATTCCAAGCCCTCCCGGTCGCAGATCCCGACCATGGAGCTGAGCCGGAACTAAACCGCCCTCGGTTTGAACCGGGCCCGTTCGACCGGCTGGCCGCCCAACCGACCCCGATTTCAGGGCCGTGGCAGGGTCGCGTAGTCCTCGGCGGCGATGCCGCATCCCTTTAGAATCAGATCCGCCCCCACCTTGACCTCCGCCCGGTAGGGGTAGGTGCGGTCGCTCATGCCGTCGGAGCATTGGCCGGCCGAGACGGTGGCGATGATCGTCGTCTCGATCGCCTGGGCGGTCCAGATGGCCTTGCCGGAACTGGCCGCCAGGCCCGCCTTGGGCGCCCTAAGTTGCGGTTCATCCGGGCGGGTGAGGATCAGGGCGCCGTCCTTCACGTCCAGATTCCAGAAGGGCTCCGTCCCCTTGAGCACGAAGTCGCGCCGGAAGGGCGCGGCGGGATCGATGGCCGTGGTCGGCTGCGGCTGGCCGGGGGACTCGGCCGAGGGCGGCAGAACCTCGCTGCCGGCGGGAGCGTCGGCGGGCGGCAGGGCCTCGCCGCCGCCCGGCGCCTCGGGCTCGCAGGCGGTCAGCAGCAGGGCGCTGGCGAGGATCAGGCTGGCGACGGGAAGGACGCGCATCGGCAAAGCTCCGGTTCGGGCTTTCCGCCCGCGATCCTCACGTTAGACTCCCAATCCATGAGTCGGAACGCCCCCCTGCGGTTCTATGAGTTTTTCGCCGGCGGGGGCATGGCCCGGATCGGGCTGGGGGACGCCTGGGCCTGCGCCTTCGCCAACGACTTCGATCCGGTCAAGGCGGCCACCTATCGTGACAATTTTGCGGACGCCGCCCAGCACTTCCACCAGGGCGACGTGTGGGAGGTCGAGCCTGACGCCCTGCTCGGCCAGGCGGATCTGGCCTGGGCCTCGTCGCCCTGCCAGGACTTCAGCCTGGCGGGAAACCGCGCCGGCCTCACCGGAGGCCGGTCCGGCGCCTTTTTCGGCTTCTGGAGGCTTATTCAGGTGCTGGTCGCCGAGGGCCGGGGGCCGCGCACCGTGGTCATCGAGAATGTCGTCGGCCTGCTGACCTCGCACGGGGGGGCGGACTTTACGGCTCTTTGTCGGGCGCTCAAGGAGGCGGGCTATCGGTTTGGAGCCCTTGAGATGGACGCCGCGGACTTTCTGCCCCAGTCCCGGCCCCGGGTGTTCGTGGTCGCCACCCGTGAACCGGTGTCACCCGGCCTGATCGGCGGCGAGGCTTTCCGCGGCGCCGGCGTGCTCAAGGCGCGGGACCGACTGCCGGAGGATTTGCGCGCCGCCTGGATCGACTGGCGGCTGGCCAGGCCGCCGACCCGCAACACCCGGCTTTCCGACCTGCTGGAGCCGGACGCGGCGGCGACCTGGCGCAGCGCCGCCCAGACCGATGGGCTGCTGGCCCAGATGTCGCCCCTGCACCGCCAGCGGCTGGAGACCGCCGCCAGGGGCGGCCGGGTGGTGGCGGCGGTGTTTCGGCGCACCCGGGCAGGCGTGCCCAAGGCCGAGATTCGCCTGGACGGCGCAGCCGGTTGCCTGCGCACCCCGCGCGGCGGCTCCTCCCGGCAGATGATCCTGGTGGCCGAGGACGGCGAAATCCGCAGCCGGCTGCTGACCGGTCGCGAAGGCGCCCGGCTGATGGGTTTGGGCGACGACTACCGCCTGCCCAGATCACAGACCGGCGGGCTGCATGTGGTCGGGGACGGAGTCTGTGTCAGCGTCGTGCGTTGGCTGGCCCGGGAACTGCTGGAACCGCTGCTGAAGGGTCCGGCGCGGGCGGCCGCCTAGGAGCGTCCCGCAAGCCGCCACTGGCGCCCCGGCCCTGGCCTGCCTAAACTCTACTGGACCGCTGACCTTTTGCCCGCGAGACCGCGATGCCCAATGCCTATGACGCCTCCCGCTACGCCCGCGCCGGCCGCGGCAGGATTTTCCCATCCGTCCTCGACCTGATCGGCGACACGCCCCTCGTCGCCCTGCCGCGGCTGTCGGCCGAGCTGAAGCCGCTGGGCGAGGTGGTCGCCAAGCTGGAGTTCTTCAATCCGATGGCCTCGGTGAAGGACCGCATCGGCGTCTCGATGGTCGAGCAGATGGAGGCCGACGGGGTGCTGACGCCCGGGGCCACCATTGTCGAGCCGACCAGCGGCAATACCGGCATCGCCCTGGCCTTCGTCGCCGCCGCCAAGGGCTACAAACTGATCCTGGTGATGCCGGAAAGCATGTCGGTCGAGCGGCGCAAGATGCTGGTCCTGCTGGGCGCCCGGCTTGAGCTGACCCCGGCCGAGCGGGGCATGCGCGGCGCCGTGGCGCGGGCCCAGGAGCTGCTGGCCGAAATTCCCGGCTCGGTGATGCCGCAACAGTTCGAGAACGCCGCCAACCCCTTGATCCACCGCATCTCGACGGCCGAGGAGATCTGGAACGACACCGCCGGCCGGGTGGACGCCGTGGTCAGCGGCGTCGGCACGGGAGGGACCATCACCGGCATCGGCCAGGTGTTGAAGGCCCGCAAGCCCGGCCTGCGGATGGTGGCGGTCGAGCCGGAGAACTCCGCCGTGCTGTCGGGCGGCCAGCCGGGTCCGCACAAGATCCAGGGGATCGGCGCGGGCTTCGTGCCCGGCATCCTCGACCGGGGGGTCATCGACGACATTGTCCAGGTCAGCAACGACGACAGCTTCGCCATGGCCCGCAAGGCGGCGGCGGTCGAGGGCCTGCCTGTGGGGATCTCGTCGGGCGCGGCCCTGACTGCGGCTTTCGAACTGGCCAGCCGACCGGAGTACGAAGGCAAGCTGATCGTGACCATCATTCCGAGTTTCGCCGAACGGTATCTATCGACGGCGCTGTTCGACGGGTTGTGATCCTCCCCCGCCCTGCGGGCGAAGGAGGATCATGACCGACGTCTTCACGCCCGAAAAGCGCGCTTCGGTCATGCGGCGGGTGAAAGGGCGCAACACCACCCCTGAGCTGACGGTCCGCCGCATCCTGACCGGCCTGGGCGCGCGGTATCGTCTCCACCGCAAGGACCTGGCGGGCAACCCGGATATCGTCATGCCGGGGCGGCGGCTGGCGATCTTCGTGAACGGCTGTTTCTGGCATGGACATGATTGCGCGCGGGGGGCGCGGGTTCCCAAGGCCAACCGGGACTACTGGCTGGCCAAGGTGGGTCGCAACCGGGCGCGGGACGCGGTCAGCCATGCGGCCCTGCTGGCCGGCGGCTGGCGGGTCGAGACGATCTGGGAGTGCGAGATGAAGGACGCGGCGGTGTTGAAGGAACGGCTCGCCGCCCTGCTCGACTAGGCGGCCGCGACAGGGCCACCTCGACAGGGCCACCTCGACTAGGCGGCCACCCGCTCGCTCTGGCCGTCTCCGAGAGCCGCCTCCAGGGCCGCATAGAGTTTGGCCGGCTCGATCGGCTTGGCGACATGGCCGGTCATGCCGGCGGCGAGGCAGGCTTCCCAGTCTCTCGCGGTGGCCGAGGCGGTGATGGCGATGACCGGCACTTGGCGGTTGGGACCGTCCTGGGCGCGCAGCCGGCGGGTGGCCTCGCGGCCGTCCATGTCGGGCATGTAGACGTCCATCAGCACCACGTCGAAGACCTCCGTGGCCAGCCGTTCCAGCGCCTCCTCGGCCGAGGCGGCGGTTTCCGGGACGATGCCCAGCGGGGCGAGGATCAGGCCGATGGCCTGGCGGTTGACCACATGGTCGTCGACCACCAGCAGGCGGGCGCTGATCGGTTCGGGGGCGGCGGGGGCGGCGACCTCTTCCACCGGCGCGGCGACGGGCAGGGTCAGCGACAGGGTGAAGACCGCGCCTTCTCCCGGCGCGCTGGTCGCGACGATGTCGCCGCCCATCAGCCGGGCCAGCTCGCGGCTGATCACCAGGCCAAGGCCGGTGCCGCCGTGCTTGCGGGCAGTGTCGGCGCCCAGCTGGTCGAAGGGGATGAACAGGCGGCCCAGCTGCTGCTCCGTCATGCCGGGCCCGGTGTCGGCGACGGCGATGGCGAGGTTGTGGTCGCCGCCGGTGCGCCCGCAGGCCAGCTTCAGGGTCACCGATCCGGCCGGGGTGAATTTCAGAGCGTTGGACAGCAGGTTGTTGAGCACCTGGCGGATGCGGGTCGGATCGCCGGCGGCCCGGGCGGGCAGGCTGTGCGCCCCCTCGACACGCAGGCGCAAACCCCGGGCCCGGGCCTGGGGTCGCCAGGTCTGGATGACATCCCGTACGGTCTGGCGCAGATCGAAATCCACCACCTCGACCTGCATATGGCCGGCCTCCAGCTTGGAGAGGTCGAGCAGATCATCCAGCAGGGTGGTCATCATCCGGCCGGCCTCGCCGATCAGCCGGCCCTGAGACTGGCCGCCCCGCTCGCATTCGGCGGCGCCGGCCAGGATGGCGCTGATCGGAGTGCGCAGTTCATGGCTGATCATCGCCACATAGGCGGACTTGGCGGCGACCGCGGCCTCGGCCTCGGCCCGGCGGCTTTCCGCCTCGGCCCGGGCCTCGTCCTCGGCCCGGCGGGACTCTTCGGTCGTCAGCCAGGCGCCGATGACGTTGAGGATGACCAGGCCGATGCCGATGATCATGGTCGAGACGACCGGGCCCGGCGTGAAGGCGACGTCCATCAGCGGCAGGACCAGCATATAGACGCCGTAGGGCAGGCAGGCCGCAGCGAAGGCGAGGCGCGATCCCCGGCTGATGGCGATCAGGTTGGTCATGGCCGTGGCCACGACGATCATCGCCAGGGCCGGACCGTAGCGATCGACCCCCGCCCAGAGGAAGGGCGCAAGGGCGCCGAAGACCAGGCTGGAGGGCAGAAAGGTGATCAGGGCGACCTTGGCGGCCTGCATCGGCGTCTCAGCCGGGCGCCGGGTCAGGGCCAGGCCGGTCAGGTGATCGAGGATCTGGGCCGCGAGATAGGCCCCGACCCAGACCCAGATGAAGGTCCAGCCCAGGGCCAGCTGCAGCCCCAAGGCGACGCCGACGGCGCTGAACAGCCGCAACGGCATGTGTTTGCGACGCGTGGCGACCACGGCCGCCAGGCCAAATCTGTCTTCGGCTTCTGAGGCCGATCGTGAGTGCTTCCCCGACATAGGTGGACGTTATGTCGCGGGTCCCTAAGACTCAGTGAAAGAACGTAGGTCGATGATTTGGTTAACGGGCGATATTCGCGGAGGGCCCGCCAAGGCTTCATTAACCATGACGGGTGTGTGGTCTCCACAAGGAAACAGGAATCCGTCCATGACCGCTTCCAGACCTGCCGCTCGCCGACTGGCCACCGGCAAACTGGCCACCCGCCGCGACCACGCCGCCGTCAGCGACCTGATGGCCCGCGGCTATCACGTGACCGACGGCGTCGATCCGGCGGCGGCGGACGCCCTGCTGGGCCGGATTCGCGCGACCCGCGCTTTCGACGGCAGCCTGTTCCTCGACCAGGCGACCTTCGACGCCGACCCGCAGTATACCGGCGTCAACCCGCGCCCCGGCCGCAACCTGTTGGATGATCTGGCCGCCGGGACCGGCTTCGTCGAGGCTGACCCCGGCCTGACCGGGACCCTGGCGGCCCTGCTGGGCGAGGACTACCAGCTGCTCAATCGCAAGATCGTCTGCGGCGTGCCGGCCAGCGCCGTGCCGGACTGGCTGAAGGCGCGGATCGAGGGCAACCCGGTCAACAACCTGGGCGCCTGGATCAGGCCGGAGTTCCGGGACATCACCTATTTCTACGGCATCGATTTCCACCAGGACCTGATCGACTACCCCGAGCGGCAGGCCGATTTCATCACCCTCTATGTCTATCTGCACCCGGTCGGGACGCATGACGCGCCGCTGTTCCTGCTGGAGGGCAGCCACCAGTTCGGCGGCAGCCTGTTCCCTCACCAGCTGACCCGGGAAGCCGGCGGCTGGCGGTATGCCGACGGCCGGGGGGCGGAGATGACCTGTCGCCAGCACCGCCTGACCGGCCCTGCCGGCTATGCCGCCCTCTGGCATGGCTGCACCCTGCACGGCACCCAGCCGGACGCGGCCGACGCCGCCCGGCTGTCGCTGCGCTACCTGTTCGCCAAGGCGCCGGGGGCGAAGGCGGGGATCGACGAGGTCAATGCGGGGCTCAAGGGCCCGCTCAGCCTGACCGCCACCCGGCAGGACCTGGACGCCCGCGGGGCGGCGGTGATCAAGGCCAATGCGGTGAAGGCGGCCTGACCGTCAGCTCTTCGGCGGCTCCACCACGATCTCGGTCTTCACCGAATTGGCGATGTAGCAGATGTCGTGGGCGGCGTGGTGCAGGGCGTCCAGTTCGGCCGCCGTCGGGGCCTTGCCGTCGAAGGCGATGGCCGGGCGAAGGGCGACGCGGGTGACGGCGATGCGGCCCTGCGGCGTCTTGCGCATGACCCCTTCCGCCTCGTCGCGATAGCGTGTCACCACCAGGCCGGCCTCGCGGGCCACATGCAGGAAGCTGAGCATGTGGCAGTTGCTGATCGCCGCCACCAGCATCTCCTCCGGATCCACCGCGTCCGCCGCCGACCAGGGGGCCGGCACCACATGCGGCGAGGCGGAGGCTGGGATGGTGATCCCGCCATCAAAGGCGACGGTGTGTTTGCGGCTGTAACGGCCGGGCAGGAAGTCCTCGCCCGGCTGCAGGGCCCAGTCGACGGTGGCGGTGTAGCTGGCCATGGTCAGCCCTCGAGCGGGAAGGTGGCGGCCTCCAGGCGATTGCCGTCGAGGTCCTTGATGAAGGCGGCATAATAGCCGGTCATCGCCGCCTGGCGAGGGCCGGGTGGGCCGTCGTCAGAGCCGCCATGAACCAGGGCGGCGGCATGGAAGGCCTGGACGGTGGCCTGATCGCGGGCGCGCAGGCAGATATGCAGGCCGCTGCCCTCGGGTTCGGGAACACGGCCCGGCCGGTGGTTGAGCCAGACCTCCGGGTAGCGTTTGCCGAAGCCTATGGTGGCTTCGCGCTCGACGAGACGGCGATAGCCGAGCGGCGCGAGAACGGCCTCATAGAAGGTGGCCGAGGCGGCGAGGTCGGCGACGGACAGGGAGAGGTGGTCGATAACGAGCTGATTTAAGCCCTTCCCCCTCAAGGGGGGAAGGGTTTGGGTTGGGGGTGTATCCCCTCTGTGTCGGGCCAGGCCTAAGAGGGCGCTGTCGCCTCCCGCGCCCTTCCTGACGCCGCGTGCCCGCACCCCTCCCAACCCTCCCCCTCGAGGGGAGGGCTTTTGAACGAGGCTACAGTGTCCGCGCGATCAGCACCTTCATGATCTCGTTGGTGCCGCCGTAGATCCGCTGCACGCGGCTGTCGCGGTACATGCGGGCTATCGGGTATTCGGCCATGTAGCCGAAGCCGCCGTAGAGCTGCAGACAGCGGTCGATAATCTTGTTTTCCAGGTCGGTGACCCAGTATTTCGCCATCGAGGCGGTGGCCGCGTCCAGCTTGCCCTTCAGGTGTTTCTCGATGCAGTCGTTGACGAAGACCCGGGCGATGGTCGCCTCGGTCTTGCATTCGGCCAGGACGAACTGGGTGTTCTGGAAGTCGATGATCGCCTTGCCGAAGGCTTTGCGCTGCTTGACGTAGTCGATGGTCAGCTCCAGCGCCCGCTCGATGGTGGCCATGCCCTGGATGGCGATGTTCAGCCTTTCCTGCGGCAGCTGACCCATCAGCTGGAAGAAGCCCTGGCCCTCGTCGCCGCCCAGGACGTTGGTCGCCGGGACGCGGACGTCGTTGAAGAACAGCTCCGAGGTGTCGGCCGCCTCCATGCCCAGCTTGTCGAGGTTGCGGCCCCGTTCGAAGCCCGGGGTCCCGTCCGTCTCGACCAGAACCAGGGAGGTGCCGCGGGCGCCCTGGGTCGGGTCGGTCTTGGCGACCACGATGATCAGGTTGGCGGTCTGGCCGTTGGTGATGAAGGTCTTGGAGCCGTTGATGACGTATTCGTTGCCGGTGAGGATGGCCGTCGACTTGATGCCCTGCAGGTCCGAGCCGGCGCCCGGCTCGGTCATGGCGATGCCGCCGACGAAGGTCCCGTCGGCCAGGCCCGGCAGCCAGCGGCGGCGCTGCTCCTCGGTGCCGTAGTGGAAGATATAGGGGGCGACGATCGAGTTGTGCAGCGACAGGCCGAAGCCGTCGACGCCCTTGGCGCCCATCTGTTCCATCAGGATGACTTCATGGCGGTAGTCGCCGCCCATGCCGCCGTATTCCTCGGGGATGGACAGGCAGGCCAGGCCCGCCTCGGCGGCCTCGTTCCACATGGCCCGCTCGACGACGCCGTCCTCGCGCCATTTGGCGACACGGGATTCCGGAGCGTGGTCGGTGAAGAAACGGGCGACCGCATCCTCGAAGATGACGATGTCCTCTTCGGCCAGGGACGGGGTGCGTTCGACTTGAAGGGCGGCGGGCATGGTCAGAAGGCCTCGGCGGGAAGTTGCATCAGGGTGGCGGAGCCGGTCTTCAGCTTGGCCAGATGGGCGGTCCCTTCCGGGATGATCCGTTCCACGAAGTAGCGGCCGACGACCAGTTTGTTCGAATAGAAGGGATCAGCCTCACCCTTGGTCAGGCAAGCCCTGGCGATCTGGGCCCACATGAAGGCCAGGCCGGTGATACCGAACAGGTGCATGTAGTCGGTCGAGGCGGCGCCGGCGTTGTCCGGGTTGGCCAGGCCGTTCTGCATCAGCCACAGGGTGGCCTCCTGTAGCTGGGCCTTCACGGTCGACAGGCCATCGAGGTAGGGCTTCATCTCGGCTTCGGCCGCATGGGCCTCCACATAGGCGTCGATTTCGGCGAAGAAGCTCATCACCGCCCGGCCGCCGTTGGCCGCCAGCTTGCGGCCGACCAGGTCCAGGGCCTGGACGCCATTGGTGCCCTCGTAGATCAGGGCGATGCGGCAGTCGCGCAGGTACTGGCTGGCGGGGAAATGTTCGGTGAAGCCGGAGCCGCCGAACACCTGCATGGAATCGACGCAGACCTTGAAGCCCTTGTCGGTCAGATAGCCTTTCAGCACGGGCGTCAGCAGGCCCATGTAGTCATTGCCCTTCTGGCGCACGGCCTCGTCCGGGTGGCCGTGGGCCAGATCGCCCTGCAGCGCGGTCCAGAACAGGAAGGCGCGGCCGGCCTCGATGATGGCCCGGGAGTCCAGCAGCATCCGCCGCACATCCGGGTGGACGATGATCGGGTCGGCCGGGCCACCCGGATTCTTCGGGCCGGTGAGGGAGCGGCCCTGCAGTCGGTCCTTGGCGAATTCGGCGGCGGCCTGATAGGCCGCCTCGGCCTGGGCGACGCCCTGCAGGCCCACCCCGATCCGCGCCTCGTTCATCATCACGAACATGATCTTCAGGCCGGAGTTCTCTTCCCCGATCAGCCAGCCCTTGGCGTCATCATAGGCCATGACGCAGGTGGCGTTGCCGTGGATGCCCATCTTCTCCTCGAGGCCGGCGCATTTGACGCCCTCGTTGCGCGGTCCGACCGAGCCGTCCTCGTTCGGCAGGAACTTCGGCACGATGAACAGGCTGATGCCCTTCACCCCGGCCGGCGCGCCCTCGATGCGGGCCAGGACCAGGTGGACGATGTTGCCGGCCATGTCGTGTTCACCGGCCGAGATCCAGATCTTCTGGCCGGTGATGCGGTAGCTGCCGTCGGCCTCGGGCACCGCCTTGGTGCGCAGCAGGCCCAGATCGGTGCCGCAATGGGGCTCGGTCAGGTTCATGGTGCCGGTCCATTCGCCGGAGACCATCTTGGGCAGATAAAGGTCCTTCTGGGCGTCGGAACCGCCGTGGTGGATGGCCGAATAGGCGCCGTGGGCCAGGCCCGGATACATCGAGAACGCCATGTTGGCGCTGGACGACATCTCGCTGAAGCTGAGGTTCACCACATGCGGCAGGCCCTGGCCGCCGTAGGCCGGATCGGAGCCCAGGCCCGTCCAGCCGCCTTCGCAGAGCTGCCTGTAGGCTTCCTTGAAGCCGGTCGGGGTGGTGACCGTATTGTCCTGGCGCCAGACGCAGCCTTCCTTGTCGCCGACGCTGTTGAGCGGAGCCAGCACCTCGCCGGTGAACTTGCCGGCTTCCTCGATGATCGCCTTGACCAGGTCCAGGGAGGCGTCGGCGAAGCTGGGCAGCTCGGCGTACTGGTCGATCTTCAGGACATCTTCCAGCAGGAAGACGTGGTCGCGCACCGGCGGTTGGTAGGCCATGGTTGTCCCGTGGTTCTGGAGGTTTGGGGTCTAGGAAGTCTGGCTCTAGGGGTTCGTTCGCTGGTCTTCAAACGCAAAGCGGGGACCGGCGCGAACCGGTCCCCAAATTTGTCCATGCGGCGGAAGCTATTTGCCCATCGCCATCTCGCCATGGCCGTCGAGCCGGGCGCGCAGCATCTGGTCGTAGTCATCGGCCTTGGGCAGCAGGTCGGGGCGTATCTCGGCGATCCGGTTTTCCAGGCGCTCGCAGGCGACGTTCAGTTCGGCGATGGCGCCCTCGATGTCTTCGCGCTGCTGTTCCAGGACGACGATCTTTTCGCGGAATTTCTTCAGGGAATGGGCGTTCTGGTGCATCGCATCGTCGCCCTCGTCGTAGAGTTCGAGGATTTCGCGGATTTCCTGCAGCGACAGGCCGACGCGCTTGCCGCGCAGGATGAGGATCAGCCGCGCCCGGTCCTTGTAGCTGTAGACCCGGTTCATGCCGTCGCGGGCGGGGGTCAGCAGGCCCTTGTCCTCGTAGAAGCGCAGGGCGCGCGGCGTCGCTTTGAACTCGGTGCAAAGCTGACGGATGGTGAAGGTCCGCTCTGGGCGGCGCAGTTCCATAGCCATGGTCGTTCTCCCGGTTGTGAAGGTCTGATTGCCCTTTGAACCGAAAGCTAAATCCCGCTTACGTAAACGTCAAGTCGGATCATGGCCCCCTGCCAAACGGAAAAAGCCGGCTCCTTGCGGAACCGGCCCCTTGGTTGGTGCGACCCACCTACCAGCTGGCGTTGCTGTAACCGGTGGGCCGGACGTAGGCGGCGTTGACGTAGCCGACCCCGACGCCATTGCGGCTGATCAGGATCCATTGGCCACGCTTGGCATAGGCCATGGCGGTGAAGGTCTCGCCGCGCTTGAGGCCGCCGACCTTGCCGGCCCCTGTGCTGGGGCCCGACCGCAGGTTGACGGCGCTGGTGGTGATGAACCGGCCGCCGGCCGGCTGGAAGTTGGCGGGTTGCAGGTCGCTGGCCAGGCGGTAGCCGCCGGAGACATAGGTCCCACGATTGTCGGCGTCCTTGGTCTGGGCCTTGCAGCCGATGTAGCCGCCGGCCGCGGCGCCCAGGCCCGCGCCCACCAGGGCGCCGGCCGCCGGTTCGTTCCTGGCTGCCTTGGACCCGAACAGGCCGCCGAGCAGGGCGCCGATGACGACGCCGGCTTCCTGTTTCTTGCCGGGCGCCTCACAGGTGACGGGGCTGTTCTGGGCCGAGGCGGCCACGGGAACGGCGCCAACCCCGATCGCGGCGGCGAGGGTCAGGGCGAGGCCGGTCCTGCTGTGCTTTTTCATGGTCATGACTCCTCCTGGGCCAGGCTTGGCGACGGCGCCGATCGCCGTCTGTGAGGAGGGTTATGAAGCCGCTTGGCTGAACGGCATGGGAAGCGGCGGTTATCCGCCGTTCACCAGGCCCCCCCGCCGGCCTCCTTCCCGAACCGTCCGTTGCCCGGACGTGAGGAAGGAGGATCAGTTCCGCCGCATCGTCACCTGGCGGGTCGATCCGGCTTCCCACATCTCGCCGGCCCAGCCGCCGCCGGACGGGGTCAGGGTCAGGACCAGGGCTTCGCGGGCGCCGCGGGGGGTGAAGCGGACGTCGACGCCGGTGGGGGTGCGGTCGATGGTGTCGACCAGGCCGACGCCGCCGGCCGGCCGATCGCTGCGCAGGCTGCGCCAGGCCCCCTGCAGCGGCTGGCCGCCGGTCCCCTTGTCGACCAGCTGCAGGCTGTAGAGGGTTCGACCATCCGAGCCCCGCAGGATCCAGTTTCCATCCAGCGGGCCCTGCAGGCCCTGGGCGGCGTTGAAGCCGCCGCGGATGCGGTTCTCATAGGCCTGCTCCACGGCCGAAGGCGGCGGCTCGGGCGTGCGCGAAAGCTCGTCGATCATCACCGGCCGATCCAGCTGCGGCGTCCGCACGATCGGCGGCGGCGGCCGGTAAACCGGCATGGGCTGAGGCTGGGGCTGAGGCTGGGGCGCGGATCGGGGCGGCAGGGAATAGGCCTGAGCGGGGGCCGAGGCCCCGGGCGTCTGTGGGCCGCGCAGGGAAAGAGCGTCCCGCAAGGTTTCGGCCGTCGCGCTCCCGGAGATTGAATCGACCGGGTCCGAAGCGTTTGGGTCTGTATCGCCCGGCGCCGGGGTCGTCGGGACGGTCGACTGCGGGGTATCCTCGGCGTCGTCGTCATCCATGCCCTGGGCGGCGGCGATCCCCGACAGGACATCGCCGATCGGATCGCTGCCAGGCGGCAGGCCGCTGGCCGTATCCGGTCCGGCCTCCGAGGTCGCCTCCGGCGTGGGGGCGGCCAGGGCCGCGCCGGACCCGACAAGCATCAGCCCCAGAACCCCGGCCAGCAGGCCCTTCACCAGGACGGACAGCGCTGGGACGGACGGCGCAGGCTTCATGCCGCCTCCGCCGCCGCGATCGCCTCGGACACCGCCACCAGCCGCTCGGCCTGGCCCAGGTGCAGCAGCTCGGCCATCCTGCCCTCGACCCGAATGGCCCCCTTGCCGGCGTTTTCCGGCAGGGCGAAGGCCGCGATCACCGCCTTGGCCCACTCGACCTCGCCGGGGGCGGGGGAGAAGACCAGGTTGCAGGGCTCGACCTGTTTGGGATGGATCAGGGTCTTGCCGTCGAAACCGAACTGAACGCCCTGTTCGCAGACATTGACCAGGCTCTCGACGTTGTCGATGTCGTTATGGACGCCGTCCAGGATGGTCAGACCGTGACCCCGGGCCGCCGCCACCGACAGGCTCAAGGGGCCCCAGAAGGGCGCCCGGTCGGCGGTTTGCTGGCAGCGCATTTCCTTGGCCAGGTCGTTCGTGCCCATCACCCAGGTGGTCAGCCGCGTGGTCTTCGAGGCCCCGGCGATCTCGTTGAGGGCGAACAGGGCGGCGCAGGTTTCGATCATCGCCCAGAGTTTTGTATGGGCCGGCGCCTTTTCCATGGCGCGGTCATAGGCGGCGACATCGGCGGCGCTGTTCACCTTGGGAACCAGGATGGCGTCCGGACCCGCCAGGGCGGCTGCGGCGATGTCGTCCGCGCCCCAGGGGGTGTCCAGGCCGTTGCAGCGGATGACCAGCTCGCGCCGGCCGAAGCCGCCGGCCTTCACGGCCTCTACGGCCTGGGCCCGCGCCGCTTCCTTGGCCTCCGGCGCCACGGCGTCCTCCAGATCCAGAATCACCACGTCGCAGGGCAGGCTCCGGGCCTTCTCGATCGCCTTGGCGTTGGAGGCCGGCATGTAGAGGGCGCTGCGGCGGGGGCGGGCGGTGTCGGTCATGGGTCAGGCGTCTCGGCGGCTTGGCGGGATTTCGTCATAGCCTCAGGCGCCGGCGCGGCGCCAGTGGAACGGGCGGCCTTCGCCTACAATCGCATCTGTGTTCTGGCGGCGCCCAGCCGTTCGGGGCAGGATGGACGCATGACGCGCTATGACCCCTCCGCCCTCAATGTCCTCGGCGGCGAACTGATCCCCTGTTCGCTCGACCCGGTGACCGGCTTCTTCCGCAACGGCTGCTGCGAGACCGGTCCCCAGGATCTGGGCCTGCATACGGTTTGCGCGGTGATGACGGCGGAGTTCCTCGCCTACAGCGCCCGGATGGGCAACGACCTCTCCACCCCTCGCCCCGAGTACGGGTTCGAGGGCCTGCAGCCCGGCGACCGCTGGTGCCTCTGCGCCCCGCGCTGGAAAGAGGCGCTGGACGACGGCTGCGCCCCGCAGCTGGTGCTGGAATCGACCCATGAAGAGACCCTGGCCATCGTGCCGCTGGGCGTGCTCAAGGACCACGCGGCCTAACCAAAGCGTCCTTCGACACGCCCGCTGCGCGGGCTGCTCAGGATGACGACGAAGGTGGGCGGCACGGTTCTTAGATCGTCATGCTGAGCAGCAGGCGAAGCCTGCGTGTCGAAGCACGCACGGACCTTCACCCCAAGGGATAGTACTGTTCCAGGGCGTACCGCGATCCCTCGCTGGTCTGGTGACTGGAATAGAGGCCGAAGCCCCGCACCCGGAAGGGCGGGGAGTGGAGCAGGTTGTTGTCGGCCTCCCAGTCCATCACCCGCGCCGGCTCGACCCGCCGCAGATAGGCCAGGGTGACATGGGGGTTGTAGGCGCGGGTCTCGCTGGTCAGCCCGGCCTGTCGCGCGGCGGTCTCGCAGCGCCTGGCCAAGGTCCGCAGCGGCCGGCTCTCCGACACCCCGGCCCAGACAGCATGGATATCCAGCCCCTCGCCAAAATGTCCAACCCGTTCCAGCGCCAGGTCGAAGGCCTCGCCGGCGATCACCGACAGGTTGGAATGCAGGTCCTCCGCCACATCCTCCCGCAGGTCGCCGAAGAACCGCAGGGTGATGTGCAACGCCTCCAGCGGCCGCCAGCGCGCGCCGGGCAGGCCCGTCTGACGCGCCTGCAGCGGCTCGCCGATGTCGAAGGGGATAGGCAGGGCGGCGAACAGTCGGATCATGGATTTTGCGCCTTCGAGGGCGCTGTTGGGAGAATTGAAGAGATCAGCCGCGTCCCAGGGCGCGGATGACGGTGGGGGCCAGACTTCGGACGATGATCTTCACGCCCTCGGCGTTTGGGTGGATGCCGTCACGCTGGTTCAGTTTCGGATTGCCGGCCACGCCCATCAACAGGTCCGGATAGAGGACGAGGCCATGTTTGCGGGCCAGGGCCGGATAGATGGCGGCGAAGTCGCGGGCGTAGCTGCGGCCCAGGGCCGGCGGCGGCCGCATCCCGGCCAGGGCGACGGGAATGCGCCGCGCTTTCAGGTTGGCGATGATCCGGTCGAGGTTCTGGCTGGTCCGCCTGGGGTCGATCCCCTGAAGCAGGTCATTGCCGCCCAGGGCGACCAGACAGAGTTTCGTATCCGGCTGGACGCTGAATCCCACCCGCGCCAGCCCGGCCGCCGAGGTGTCGCCGGAAACCCCGGCCCCCCGGATGCGGACATGGGCGCCCAGGCGGTTCATCTCGCCCTCCAGCCGGGCCGGCAGGGCGTCGCGGGCCTGCAGGCCGTAGCCGGCGGTGATGCTGTCGCCCAGCAGGGTGACGATGTGGGGGCCGGGCCCTTGCGCCCCAGGGCCCTGGGCGAGCGCCGGCAGGGCCGGGGCGGCGGCGAGCAGGGCCAGAAGGCCGCGGCGGGTTAAGCGCATGTAAGGTGTGTTCGCCATCTCTGCGCCCTATGTAGGTGAGGAAGTCCCAGCCTCAAACGCCTGTCGATCCGATCCATCCCTTCCCCGCCAGATTTCGAGCCCGTCCCGCATGTCCGATACCGACGCCGCCACGCCCCTGGTCCTCCAGGCGGTGACCCTGACCCTGCCGTCGGCCGCAGGGCCGGTGGAAATCCTCAAGGGCGTCGACCTGATTGTAGCCCCGGGCGAGCGGGTGGCGGTGGTCGGACCTTCGGGTTCGGGCAAGTCGTCGCTGATCGCCGTGGCCGCCGGCCTGGAGCGGCCGACCAGCGGATCGGTGCGGATGTTCGGCCAGGACCTTGGACCGCTGTCCGAGGACGGTCGCGCCCGGGTGCGGCGGGGCCATGTCTCCCTGGTTTTCCAGAGCTTTCACCTGCTGCCCAACATGACGGCGGAAGAGAATGTCGCCACCCCGCTGGAGATCGCCCGCCGGCCGAACGCCACCGCCACGGCCCGCCGCTGGCTGGACAGGGTCGGCCTGACCTCGCGTCTCACCCACTATCCCCACCAGCTGTCGGGCGGCGAGCAGCAACGGGTGGCCCTGGCCCGGGCCCTGGCCATCGAACCGAAACTGCTGTTCGCCGATGAGCCGACCGGCAACCTCGACGGGGCCAACGCCGTCTCCGTCGCCGACATGATGTTCGACCTGGTCGCCCAGACCGGCGCCGCCATGGTCCTGGTCACCCACGACCCCGCCCTGGCCGCCCGCGCCGACCGCACCGTGACCATGGGCGACGGGCGGGTGGTGTCTTGAGCGCCTTGACCGTCCATGCTCGCGAAGCCGGGCATCCACCCGCGTCGCGCCGCCTCGCCGGGATACGGGACCCGTCCACATCCGTATGGGCCCCCGCCTTCGCGAGGGCGATCGGTGGAGGGTTGGCCCTATGACCCTCCCCCTTTCCTTCCGTTTCGCCGGGCGCGAGCTGCGCTCCGGCGTGGCGGGGTTTCGCATCTTCCTGGCCTGTCTGGCGCTGGGCGTTGCGGCCATCGCGGCGGCGGGCTCCACGGCCGAGGCCTTCCGCGCCGGCCTGGCCAGCCAGGGCCGGGAGATCCTCGGCGGCGATCTTCGGGTCAATGTCGAGCAGCGGCGTTTCACCGACAAGGAACGGGCGACCTTCCGCGCCCTTGGCCCGGTCACCTTTTCCGCCGCGCAACAGGCCATGGCCGAAGCCCCCGGCGGCGAGCGGCGGCTGGTCGAGATTCGCGGCGTCAGCCCGGGCTATCCCCTGGTCGGCAAGGTCGAGCTGAAGGGCGCGGCCAGCCTCGACCAGGCCTTCCTCGGCAAGGACGGCGTCGCCGGGGCGGCGGTGGAACAGCCGGTGCTGGACCGCCTCGGCCTGAAGCTGGGCGATCGGCTGATCATCGGCGAGACGCCCTTCGTGGTCTCCGCCGTGCTGGTGTCCGAACCCGACCGCCTGGGACGCGGCTTCAGCATGGGCGGCCGGGCCCTGACCAGTCTGAAGGCCCTGGAGGCCGGCGGCTTCCTCGACGAAGGCCTGCCCGACCGGGGCGAAACCGCCCGCATCAGCCTGCCCGCCAATGCCAATGTCGACACCGTCGCCAAGGCCCTGAAGACGGCGACGCCCGGCGCCGGGCTGGAAATTCGCACCCGCAACGAGGCGGCCAACGGGGTCAAGCGGCTGATCGACCAGCTGGAATATTTCCTCGGCTTCATCGGCCTGGCCTCCCTGGTCGCCGGCGGCCTGGGCGTCGCGGGGGCGGTCGGCGCCTATCTGGAGTCCCGAAAGCCTTCGATCGCCACCCTCAAGGCGCTCGGCGCGGAAGGGGTCCTGATCCGCAATACCTACCTGATCCAGATCGCCTTCCTGGCGGCGTTGGGGGTGGGCATCGGTCTGGCGGTGGGGGCCTGCGCGCCGCTGATCCTGGGCCAGATCGCCAGGGACAAGCTGCCGATCCCCGCCCTGTTCGCGGTTTATCCGTTGCCCCTGGTCAAGGCCGCCGCCTTCGGCCTGCTGGCCGCCGCGGCCTTTTCCCTGATCCCCATCGCCCGGGCGCGGTCGACCCCGCCCTCGGCCCTGTTCCGCCGCGACCTGTCGGGCCGGGCCGGCTGGGGGCTGGAGACCTGGGTGACCCTGGTCGCCGGCGCGGGCCTGGCGGGCCTCGCCGTCATCACCGCCCCGACCCCGATCGCCGCCCTGATCATGATCGTCGGGGTGGCCTTCGCCTTCGGGCTGCTGGCCCTGCTGGGCAGGGGCGCCGCCTGGCTGGCCGGACGGCTGCGGCGGTTCTCAAGGGGGTCCCTGCGCATCGGCCTGGCCAACCTCGCCGGCCCGCGTTCCGCGGCCCGCACCGCCTCGCCGGCCATCGGCCTGGGCGTCGCCCTGCTGTCGGCGGTGGTGCTGATCCAGTCCAGCCTGCTGGCCCAGGTCAGCACCGTCGCGCCGAAGACCGCGCCCTCGATGGTCTTCCTCGATGTCCCCGGAGAGCGGATCGGCCAGTTCGACGCCGCCGTGGCCCAGGCCTTCGGCGCCAGGCTCACAGACAAGAATTACCTGCGCTTTCCCTTCGTCACCGGCCGCATCACCCGCATCAAGGGCCAGCTGGTCGATCTGAAGGCGATCAAGGACAGCGAGCGCTGGGCCTATGACAACGACCTGCAGATGTCGGTCTTCGGGGCCGAGCCCAAGGACGCCGGCATCGTCGAGGGACGCTGGTGGCCTGCGAACTATGCCGGTCCGCCCAGGATCGCCATGGAGGTGGACGCCGCCAGGGGCGCCGGGCTGAAGATCGGCGACACCATCACCGTCAATGTGCTGGGCCGCGAGATCGACGCCCAGCTGGCTGTGCTGCGCAAGGTGGAGTGGGGCGGCTTCAGCCCGGCCTTCACCGTCATCCTCGACCCGGCGGCGCTGCAGGGCGCCAACCTGCGCTATGTCGCCATCGCCAAGGCCAGCGCCGCCCAGGAGGCAGCCGCCACCCGGGCGCTGGGCCGCGATTTCGCCGAGGTCAATATCATCAGCGTCCGCGAGGGCCTGGCCCAGGCGGTGGAGATGTTCGACCGCCTCAGCCTCGCCGTGCGCGGCGCGGCGGCCGTCGCCGCACTGGCCGGCCTTCTGGTTCTGGCCGGCGCCATCGCCGCCGGAGCCCGGGCGAGGGCGCGGGAGGCGGCGACACTGAAGGTGCTCGGCGGCTCCCGCGGCCAGATCCTCACCGCCTATGGTGTCGAGTATGGCGCGGTCGGGCTGATCGCCGGGGTGTTCGGGGTGGCGCTGGGCTACGCCGCCGCCTGGCCGGTGGTGGTCAAGGTGTTCGAGGCGACCTGGTCGGTGGACTGGAGCGGTGTCGCGGCCCTGGTCGGCGGGGCCTGCGGCCTGGCGGCGCTCGGTGGCCTGCTGGCGGCGGCCCAGGCTCTGTCGCGCCGCCCGGCCCCGGTCCTGCGCACGGAGTAGGAGTCGCCGGGGGCCCTTGCGCCAAACGGTCGCAACACCGATATTGCTTTTGTAAGCTCCGATCCCGGGGCGGCACAGACAAAGGGTCTAATCTCATGAGCGACTTCGGACGCGGCGGTACGCGCTCGATTCCGCAGACGGGCGACATGTCGGTCGACACCGGCCTGCGCTCTTTCATGCTTGGCGTGTACAACAAGATGGCTCTGGGCCTGGTGGTCTCGGCCCTGCTCGCCTTCACGGTGGCCAATGTCGCGCCGGTGCGCGACCTTCTCTACGTCGTCAACGCCAATGGCGCGCTGGCCGGCTACACCATCTTCGGCATGGTTCTGGCCTTCGCGCCTCTGGTTCTGGTCCTGGCGGCCGGCTTCCTGATGAAGAACCCCAGCCCGGCCACCTCCGGCGCCCTCTACTGGGGCATCGTCGCCCTGATCGGCGCTTCCGGCGCCGTCTGGGTGCTGCGCTACACCGGCGCCTCGATCGCCACCACCTTCCTAATCACCGCCACCTCGTTCGGCGCGCTCAGCCTGTTCGGCTACACGACCAAGAAGGATCTGTCGGGTCTCGGCACCTTCCTGATCATGGGCGTCTGGGGCCTGATCATCGCTTCGCTGGTCAATATGTTCCTGCAACAGCCGATGATCAGCCTGATCATCAGCGCCGTCGGCGTGCTGATCTTCGCCGGCCTGACGGCCTATGACACCCAGCGCCTGAAGATGACCTACTACGAGCTGGGCGGCGACCCGAACGCCATGGCCGTGGCCACCAACTACGGCGCGCTCAGCCTGTACCTGGACTTCATCAACCTGTTCCAGTTCCTGCTGGCCCTGCTGGGCGGCCGCCGCAGCTAAGTCTGGCGACAGTCTCGACAAAGCGAAGGCCCCGGTGGAAACGCCGGGGCCTTTTTCGTCGTCGCGATGCGGCTGACGTCAGTCCACCACCTTCAGCCGGCCCTTCTCGAACACCCGCAGCACCTGGGCCAGTTCCTGGCCCCGTCGCAGGATCATCCCGCCCTGGGCGGTGACCGACCAGGCTCCCTGGCGCCGCGCCAGCTCCGGCTGCTTCTCGATCCGGTAGAGTGGCTGTTCATGGGCCCGGCGGAAGACGCAGAACACCGCCCGGTCCGACAGGCCGGCGATGGCGTAGTCCCGCCATTCGCCGGCCGCCACCATCCGGCCGTACAGGCGCATCAACTGGTCCAGTTCGCGCCGCTCGAAAAAGATCTGCGGGGCGGGCGGCGCCGAGGATGTGGGATCGAATGCCATGCTTTCAGACCAGCCTAAACCCAAACCGCCCCGCTTGGCGAGACGGCCGCCACAGGCCCCTGACGCGGCGGACACATTTGTGGAGCCCCTGACATATGCCGTCGCGGTATGACCTTATTTCGGTCCATCCCCCGCCTGTATCCCCGGCGATAAGGTCATTGTCGGTTGATCAGAGGCGCTCCGGTTCGGGACCCTGAACAGCCCCCCCAGCCCCCTCCTGGATCGGGAGCCGCTGGTCAGCCGACAAACCAACTCTGCAAAGGCCCGCGTCGCAACCCTCCCCCCGGTGACGCGGGCCTATTTGCGTCGGCCGGGGACCGGCGCCTGTCGGGCCGCGCCAGGGAACTCGCCTGGCTGACGTTGCGGCGCCGTTTCCAAGACCCTCTCCGCCTGCTTCGATGGAAAAAACAGGCGAGGAACGACCATGGGAAGACTGTCCGGCCGGAAGGCCATCGTCACCGGCGCGGCCAGCGGCATCGGCCGGGCCACCGCCATCCTCTTCGCCTCGGAAGGCGCCCAGGTCCTGGCCGTCGACCGGCCTGGAACCGATCTCGCCTTCGACGACGCCGCCATCACCGGTCTGGCCCAGGACATCAGCCTGGAGGAGGCTCCCGCCAACATCATCGGTAGGGCGCTCGAGGCGTTCGGCGGCCTCGACATCCTCTACAACAACGCCGGGGTCTCCCACTCGGCCCCGGTCGGCGACACCACCGACGAGGCCTTCGACCGGCTGGTCTCGGTCAACCTGCGGGCCGGCTACCGGTTGTCGCGCGAGGCGACGCCGCATTTGGTCGCCTCGGGAAATGGCCGGCTGATCTTCACCGCTTCGATCATGGCCAGGCACACCGACAATGGCCTGGTCGCCTATTCCGCCTCCAAGGCCGGAGTGGTCGGGATGATGCGAACCTTCGCCCTGGAACTGGGCCGCCACGCGGTGACTTCCAACGCTATCCTGCCGGGCGCCATCGCCACCGGCATGACCGCCGCCAGCTTCACACGCGACGAGGTCACCGCCATCTGGGCCAAGAAGGCGGCGTTGAAGCGGCTGGGACAGCCGATCGACATCGCCCGCGCCGCCCTGTTCCTGGCCAGCGATGATGGCGGGTTCGTCACCGGCCAGGCCCTGGGCGTCGACGGCGGGCTGATGCTGCGGGTCTGAACTGCGTCAGGCTTCCCCGCCCTTGACCTTTTCAAGGGCGACCATCAGTTCCCCCGACAGCAGCACTTCGCCGCCTGCCGTGATGCTGACCGCATACTGTAGCGCCGCCCCCGTCGAGGCGAGTTGTCTGGCCCGAACCTCCAGGTCGCCGGCGATGTCGTCCAGCCGATCGCGCGTCCAGCTCAGGTTGTTGACGACCGCCAGGTAGCCCCGCCGCGGTTCGCGGTCGACGCCGGTCAGGGCGGCGTGCAGGGCGATGGCCTGGGCGGCGTATTCGGCTCCGACGGTGATCGGCAGGCGATCCCCCCGGCGCAACGGGTTCCGCGGATCGCGATGGCTGGCGGCGAGGCAGAGGATGCCGGCCTCATCGCCGGACACCACCCGATCCAGCAGCGACATGGCGCCGGCGTGGGGGATGGTCCGGGCGATGCTCGCCCTGTCGAGACAGGGCAGGGCGCTGGGCAGGGCGCTTGGCGGGGCGGGCATCGTCAGGCGGTCCCTTGGCAGGGCCGGACGATTCCGGCAGGGGAAGGTGTGATGACTTCCCGCTTTACGATCAAGGCTGATCATCCGGCCCTGCCCGGGCATTTCCCCGGCAATCCCGTGGTTCCGGGGGTGGTCGTAATCGATCACCTCCTCGCCGCCCTGGCGCAGCGTTGGCCGGACCGGGTCTGCACCGGCCTGCGGCGGATGAAATTCCTGCGCCCTCTGCAGCCGGGTGAAACCGTGACCGTCAGCTTCGGCGAGCCCGCCGCCGACAGCGTCCGGGTGAGGGCCGATGTCGAGGGCGCGCCCCTGGTCGACGGGCGGCTGGTCCTGGCCCCGCTGACGCCGGACCCGGACGATTTCGGCGCACGGAGGGGCGGCGAAGCGCAAGGCTGAGGCGTTGGCGCCGCCCATGACGGAAACCATCGCCAACGGATGGAAACTGTTGAGGGTTTCGTTGCCAGACCCGCGCCGGATCGCCTATGGGTCGAAAGCGAGTATTGGGGGCGTGGGGGTTTAATTTATGAAACGGGTGCTGGTGGTCTATTATTCCCAGACCGGCCAACTGCGTGACATCGTCCGCTCAACCGTGAGTCCGTTGGTGGCCGATCCTCAGGTCGAGGTGACCACCCTCGAACTCAAGCCGGCCACGCCCTACCCCTTCCCCTGGCCGGTGGGCGTCTTCTTCAACACCTTCCCCGAGACGGTTTATGAAGAGGTCGATCCGCTCCAGCCGATCGACATGCCGGCCAACACCGACTTCGACCTGGTGATCCTCGGCTATTCGGTGTGGTTCCTGTCGCCCTCCAAGCCGATCACCGCCTTCCTGCAGAGCCCCGAGGCGAAGATCCTGCTGGCCGGCAAGCCGGTGATCACCCTGATCGGTTGCCGCAACATGTGGCTGTCGGCCCAGGAGCGGATGAAGCAGCAGCTGTCCGATCTCGGCGCCCGTCTGATCGACAACATCGTCCTGACCGACAGCGCCCACAGCGCCTTCACCTTCATCTCAACGCCAGCCTGGATGCTGACCGGCAAGAAGGGTCCCTTCCTCGGCGGCACGGTGCCGGAGGCCGGGGTCAGCCAGGAAGATATCGCCGGCTGCGCCCGCTTCGGGCGGGCCATCGCCGCCAAACTGCCCACCCGTGCGGCGGATGACACGGCGCCCATGCTGGGCGGATTGGGGGCGGTCTCGATCTTCGAGGGGCTGATGGATTCGGAAAAGGTGGCCCGCAAGAGCTTCCTGATCTGGGGCCGTCTGCTGCGCGCCTGCGGCAAGCCGGGCGCGCCGCTACGCGGCGTCGTTCTGGGAGTTTACGTGCTGTTCCTGTTCACTCTGATCTGCACCGTGGTGCCGCTGCTGGCGGTGATCAAGAGCCTGATCAAGCCGCTGGCCAGGGCGCGTATCGCCAACCAGAGGGCCTATTACGCCCAGCCCTCCGGCGAGGATCGTAGCCTGATTTCCGGGGCGGCGGCATGACCATCCGCCCGGTCTACATCACCGGCACAGCCTCCTTCCTGCCGGGCCAGCCGATCCTCAACGACGAGATGGAAACCGTCCTTGGCCAGGCCGGCGACCGGCCCAGCCGCGCCCGCCGCACCATCCTGCGCAGCAACGGCATCAAGAGCCGTCACTACGCCATCGACCCGGCGACGGGGAAGGCGACCCACAACAACGCCCAGCTGACCGCCGCGGCGATCCGCAAGCTGGACCAGACCGTCGGCCTGCCATCCGTGGACATCCTGGCCTGCGGCACCTCGATCCCCGACCAGATCATGCCCAATCACGCGGCCATGGTGCAGGGGGAGCTGGGTCTGCCGGCCTGTGAGATCATGGCCACCAGCGGCGTCTGCCTGTCCGGGGTCACGGCGCTGAAGTACGCCTTCGTCACCGTGGCCGGCGGGCTTCACGACAACGCCGTCGCCACCGGCTCGGACTGTCCCTCGCCGGTGCTCAGCGCCGGCAACTTCAGCGCCGAGATCGACGCCAAGGTCGACGGGCTGGAAAAGTCGCCGGAACTGGCCTTCGAGAAGGACTTCCTGCGCTGGATGCTCAGCGACGGGGCCGGCGCCTTTTTGCTGCAGGACAAGCCCCGGGCGGGCGCCACCAACCTGCGGATCGACTGGATCGAGACCTTCTCCTACGCCGGGGAGATGGAGACCTGCATGTACGCCGGCGCCTCGAAGAACGAAGACGGCAGCGTCACCGGCTGGACGGCCATGTCGCCAAAGGACCGGGAAGAAGACTCGGTGATGGCCATCAAGCAGGATGTCCGCCTGCTGAACGAGAACGTCATCCACTACACGGTGGAAAAGCCGTTGCCGGGGATCGTGCAGAAGTATCAGCTACGCCCCGACGACATCGACTGGTTCCTGCCCCACTATTCCAGCGCCTATTTCCGCGACAAGGTCCATGCGGGTCTGGTCAAGGCCGGGTTTGACGTGCCGCAGGACCGCTGGTTCACCAACCTGACGACGCGGGGCAACACCGGGGCGGCCTCGATCTTCATCATGATCGACGAGCTGGCTCAGAGCGGCGACCTGACTCCGGGCCAGCGCCTGCTGTGCTGGATCCCCGAAAGCGGCCGCTTCTCCAGCGGCTTCATGCACCTTACGGTGGCCTGATCATCGTTCGGGGGCGCGCATGAAGACCGACGAAGTCCCGCAGGAAACCGCCCGCACCTATGGTGGGACCAGGAAGCTGCTCTATGCGGTGGACGACAGCGGCGCCTATACCGAGGTCAATTCGGCCGGCTGGGAGCCGGAGACCTTCGCCACCGTCCAGGCCGTCGATGAGCTGAACCGCCTGCGCGACCAGGCCCTGGCTGACGCGAAGGCCGGCAAGGTCAGCCCGCTGGTGTTCCATATGTACGAGCGGCGGATGGAGCCGGCGACCCTGGCCGCCGTCACCGGCCTGTGGGCCTGGCGGGTCAGGCGCCACTTCCGGCCCGACGTCTTCGCCCGCCTGCCGGATCGCATCCTCGCCCGCTACGCGGAGGTCATGGACCTGCCTCTGGACCGGCTGCGGTCCCTGCCCGAAGGGCCGGACGCCTGATGAACCAGATCACCCCCGTCATCCCCGCCCCGGACCAAGCGGCCTTCGCCCACCGCCAGTCGGCCCATTGCGAAAGCGGCGTGGTCGCCAACATGGTCACCCATGGCGGCCTGGCGATGAACGAGCCGATGGCCTTCGGGCTCAGCTCGGCCCTGACCTTCGCCTATATGCCGATGATCAAGATGGCCGGCATGCCCCTGATCGCCTACCGCATGCCGCCCGGCCACATCATCAAGGGCGTCGCCAAACAGCTGGGGATGAGCTGGAAGCGCCAGACCTTCAGCGACCCGGCGGCGGGCAAGGCGGCGCTGGACGCCCAGTTGGACCAGGGCCATGCGGTCGGGCTGCAGACCTGCGTCTACTGGCTGCCCTACTTCCCGGAAGACATGCGCTTCCACTTCAACGCCCATAACCTGGTGGTCTTCGGCCGGGAGGGCGACGACTATCTGATCAGCGATCCGATCTTCGAGCAGGCCGTGCGCTGCGACAGCGCCTCCCTGCAGAAGGCCCGCTTCGCCAAGGGGGCCATGGCCGCCAAGGGGATGATGTATTTCCCCGAAGGGACGCCGAAAGAGATCGACTACGAACGGGCCATCCCCAGGGCCATCCGGACCAACCGCCGGATCATGGTCGGGGCGCCGTTGCCGATCATCGGGGTGCGGGGCATCCGCTTCCTGGGCAGGAACATCGCCAAGGTGGCGGCGCGGCCGGACGCGGCCAGCTACCTGCCGCAGTACCTGGGCCATATCGTCCGCATGCAGGAAGAGATTGGCACCGGCGGGGCGGGCTTCCGCTTCCTCTACGCCAGCTTCCTGCAGGAGGCGGGGCGGATTCTTGACAAGCCGCTGCTGAAGGAGGCCTCCCTGGCCCTGACCGACGCCGGCGACGACTGGCGGCGTTTCGCCCTGGTGGCCACCAAGATGGCCCGGGGCCGGCAGACGCTGGACGTCAAGGCGCTCGACGTCATCCTCAATCGCATCGCCGACAAGGAGCTGGCGATGTGGGGAATGCTGAAGGGGTTCTGAACCCGGGCGGCGTAAGGGCTAACGCCTCGCCAGGATGACGGCGTAGCGGCCGTCCGGATCGGAGTTGAGGTGCAGCAGGACGGACGCCGTCCCGTTGTTCAGAAAGGCCGAGATCGCCGCCCCCGCCTGGCTGTCGTAATAGGCGCGGCCGGAACGATAGTCGAAAACCTCCGACAGGCCGGTCTCGGCTCTCAGGGCCTCGAAGTCGGCCGGATCGATCGAGGCGCCGGCCGCCAGGACGGTCCCGGCCGGGTCGAGGTCCTGGGCGGCGATCCAGGCCAGCAGGGCCTGGCGGTCCGGCAGAAGGGCGACGGCGGGCAGGGCGCCGATCCCTCTCCCGGCGGCCGGGTCGCCGCTCAGCCATAGCCAGTGGGCCGCCTCGGCGATCGGGGCGTCCAGCGGCTGCTTCAGCCGGCGGCGATGCACCGCCAGCGGCGTCAGCACGATGTCGGCCGAACCGACCAGGGCCGAGGAGACGGTCCCCATCCTCAGGTCCAGCAGGGCCAGATGCAGCGCCGTCTCGAAACCGAACACGCGATTGCCCAGGCAGCTGGAGCGGCCCGACAGGCCCAGTTGCTTGGCGACATAGAAACAGGCGGCGTTGCTCACCGTATTGATGAAGCTGAGCGGCTTGGGGGGGAAACCGTCGCGGAACAGATGCTCCATGACCTCCACCGTGACCTCGAAATCGCCGCTGCCGGTGGTGAAATAGACGGCCGTCTCCGGCGGCAGGGTCCGGCCGGCCACACAGCGGCCGGCCCCGATCAGGGCCAGCTGGATAAAGCGGCCAATGCGGCGCACCGCCTGGCCGGTGACCTGCTTGGCGAGGGGTTTCAGGTCGGTCAGGGGCTCGGCCGCCTCGAGACTGTAGTAGTCGCCGACCGCCTGGATTCGGGCCTCAGTCATTGGCCACCACCAGGGCGGTATTGTTGCCGCCGAAGCCGAAATAGTTGAGCAGCAGAGGTCCCCTCGCCACCGGCGTCGGCCCTTGGGTCAGGACCATGTCCAGGTCGCCTGGCAAGGCGCTGATCCCCGGCGTGCCGGGCAGGAAACCGGTTTCCGCCGCCGCGCAGACCAGCAGCAGCTCGGTCAGGCCGCAGGCGCCGAAGCTGTGGCCGATGAAGGGCTTGATCGCCAGCAGGGGCGGGACCTGATCGAACAGGCGGTGCAGGCCGGCGGCCTCCGCCTCGTCGTTGAGCAGGCTGGCGGTGCCGTGGGTCTTGACCGCCAGGACCCGCGACGGCGTCACCCCGGCGCCGGCCAGGGCCTGGCGCATCACCGCCTCGACCGAGGAGCCGTCTGGGTTGGCCGCCGAGACCCCGTGGGTGTCGCAGAGGTTGGCCCCGCCCTTCAGGTGGAAACCCGAGGGGCCCGGCGAAGGCCCCACCACCAGGGCCGAGACCGCCTCGCCCAGCACCAGGCCGGAGCGGCCTTCGTCAAAGGGCCGCATGCCGCGTGGCGACAGCAGGGCCAGGCTCTGGAAGCCCAGGGCGGTGATGACGTTGAAGATCTCCAGCCCGACGATCACCGCATGGTCGATCAAGCCGTCGCGGATCATGGCGTCGGCATAGATCAGGGCGTTGGCGCTGGAGGTGCAGGCGGTGTTGATCGTGTAGTCCGGCCCGCGCAGGCCGAAATGGCGCCGCACCCGTTCGGCCAGGGCGCCCATGCCGGCCTCCTCGGTCAGGGGATGGGCGTCGATTCCCTCCGCCAGCTGGCGGGCATAGATGGCCTCGGAGACCGAAACGTCGAGCGAGGAGGTTCCCAGCAGCAGGGCGGCCCGCGAAACCTGTTCCGGGCTCAAGCCGGCGGCGGCGATGGCCTCGGCCACGACCGGCTCAAGAGCGCGCCAGACCCGGGTCTCGATGCCTTCCAGCGGCAGGTCGGCCAGCAGCATGCAAGGCACGGTCTCGATGTCCGCCCCGAGGGCCAGCCGCGCGGAGCCCGGCGAAGGCGGCGGCGCTTTCAAGGCGGCCAGATTGGCCGCCAGACCCCGGCCAAGCGTCGTGTGCAGGCCCGCCCCGAGGAACCAGGCGCGCCTCTCGGCCGGCTGGTTCATTGCGACCTGGCGCGCTCGGCGTCGATGAAGTCGGCCAGGGAGGCCACACTGGCCAGGGCCTTGCGGGCGTCCGGGCCGCCTTCGATCCTCACCCCATAGTTCTCCTTGACCGCCATGCTGATCTGCAGGGCGTCGAGGCTGTCCAGCTCAAGCTCGCCGCCGATCAGCCGGTCGTCATCGCCGAGCTCGGAGGGGTCGTTGTCCTTGTCGCACTCGCGCAGGATCATCGCCTTGAGGTCGGCCAGCATCTGGGCGCGGTCGGGGCTGGGCATGGTCGCTCTCTACTCTCGAATCCGGTGGACCAGCCAGGCCAGGCCCAGGGTGACGGCGCCGAAGGCGGCCAGCTTGGCCAGCTCGCCTTGAATGTCGGCCACCCCGCCCCCGCGTAGCAACAGGGCGAGGAAGCCGTCCAGCCCCCAGGCCATGGGGGACAGATCGGCGATATGGCGCATGGCCTGCGGCATGACGAACTTGGGCACCATGATGCCGCCGACCGCCGCCAGCAGGATGGCGCCCAGCCCGGCCATCATCGTCGCCTGTTCGGTGGTCCGGGCGATCACCGCGATCAGCAGGGCCAGACCCAGAGCCGCCAGGCTGACGCAGGCCGACAGCAGGATCAGGGCCAGGGGGTCGCCGTGGATCTCTAGCGCCTGGCCGCCGAGCAGCGGCACCAGGAAGACCCCCACCGCCAGCATTAGCGCCACCTGGATCTGGTTGACCGCGAAATAGGGGATCAGCTTGCCGAAGAACTGGCTCATCGGATCGACATCGATGGTCTTCAGCCGCTTCTGGACGCCCAGCTGGCGCTCGCGGATGAAGGTGTTGGAAAACGGGATGGCGACGAAGAAGACGGCGAAGACCAGCCAGGCGGGGACATTCTGCTGCACGGCGCTTGGCGGCTTTTCGGCCTTCTCCGGCCGGTAGGCGTAGCCGACATCCACGGGGCTTTTGCCGAGCCTGGGCCGCTCCATCCCGTCCACGGTGGGGAAGGCGAGCAGCAGCTGGTCGGCCCGCTGCACGCCGGTGACTTCGCCCAGGGCCGCCAGGAACAACTTTTCGGTCCGCTTGTCGGTGTCGGGGGCCACGGTGACGGCCAGCAGGGTGGGTCCCCTCTCGGCCGGATGGTCGATCAGGTTCTGTCCGTAGCCCCGCCGGATCTCCAGGGCGAAGGCGTAGCGGCCGGCCTTCAGCCGCTGGGCGAGATCGGCGGGCGCGGCCTCGCCGGGCTTCAGCCCGAAGGCGTCGTTCCGGCCCAGCTCGGCCTTCAGTTCGGCCGACAGCGCCGTCCGGTCGCTGTCGATGACCAGGATATCGGCCAGATGTCCGGCCCGGGCGGCGAACAGGTCCTGCAGGGCCAGGCTCATCACCAGGATGAAGACCAGCGGCAGGATGAACAGCAGCGCCAGGCCATGCAGGTCGCGGCTGAGCAGCCGCAGCTCCTTGAGGATACAGGCCAGCAGCGGCGAGCCGGTCATTCCGCCTCTCCCCTGTTCAGCAGGGACAGATAGAGCGTCTCCAGCCGGCTGACCCCGTATTCGGCGCGGGCGGCGCTGACCCCGGCGGCGGACAGGCGGATCATCGCCCCCGCCAGGCCGTCGGCGCCGGTCAGGGTCAGTTCCAGCCGGTCGGGGGCGGTCCAGTCGGGGGCCAGGTCGGCCAGGGCGGCCTGGGCCTCGGGGGATGCGGGGGCCGTCAGGGTGACCAGCAGCCGGCGGGCGGCGGCGTCGGCCAGCAGGTCGTCCGTCCGGCCGGTCAGCACCAGCCGCCCCTGGTCGATCACCGCCACGGCGTCGCACAGGGCCTCGACCTCCTCCATATAGTGGGAGGTGTAGACGATGGTGACGCCATCGGCCTTCAGGGCCTTGATCGCCTCGAGGATCCATTGGCGGGAGCGGGCGTCGATGCCGACCGTGGGCTCGTCCAGATACAGGATGCGCGGCCCGCCCAGCAGGGCGATGGCCAGGTTCAACCGCCGTTTCAGCCCGCCGCTGTAGGTCTCGGCCGGCCGGGCCAGCCAGTCCTCCAGCCGAGTGGCGGCGACGGCGGCGTCGATACGCTGGGCCGCAAGGGCGCCGCCCAGCCGGTGCAGCCCGGCGAAGAAGGCCAGGTTCTCGCGGCCGGTCAGGGCGGGATAGAAGGCGAAGTCCTGCGGCGCCAGGGCGCCCAGCCGGCGGACGGCCCGGCGGTCGCCGCGCACCGAATGGCCGGCGATGAGGATGTCCCCCGACTGCGGCGCCAGCACCCCGGTCATCAGCGAGAGCAGGGTGCTTTTTCCGGCCCCGTTGGGACCCAGCAGGCCGAAACAGCCGCCCTCGGCCACGGTCAGGTCGATGGCCGTCAGGGCGTTGCGATCGGCGCGTGCATAGCGGTAGTCGACGCCGCTGACGACGATGGCCGGACCGCTCATCGCGCCCCCCCATCCGTCTGATGGCGGACCAACGCCAGACCCAAGATCAACCCCCACGATACGCAAAAACGCCCCTCGCCTTGGTTAGCGCAGGGGCGCTGGTCCGTCATGGGAAAAGCGATGGGCGGAGGGGGGAGACCTAGTCCGGGCGGTTCGGGGAGGTTGGATCTTCATCCAACCTCCCCTGTTCCTCGGGTCGAAGCCCGGTCAGCCTGTAGAGGCGCATCCAGGCGGTGACCGCCGCCGCCACCGGTCCGGGGACCGGTAGGCCGGCGAACCAGCGCGAGACACTTGAACGATCTACCCCGAGCGCCTCGCCGAGCCGGGACATCCAGCCCCGCTCGCCAAAGAGGGTGATCGCCGCCTGTCTCAGCGCCTCCGGGCTCATCGAAGACCGGCCTCCCGCTCGCCCGCCAGCGCCTCATGCTCGCGGATGAACGTCAGCACAGCCTCGGAGAACCCGTCCAGCCGAACCCAGTCGCCGTAGCCGACGCCGTTCCGGTTGCTGGCGACGTTGACCATATAGGCCTTGGCCGCCACGGGCTCTGGGACCGCATCATGCGATTGCTCGTCGGTGATGACGATCAGGCGATCGTGCCTATGGCCGTTCATCTGCTTCACCGCCTTCCCGAGCCAGGTCCCGCCGTGCGGTTGCGAGCGGATGACCGAGTCGACACCGGCCATGCCCCGCCGCGCCGGAACCTCCACCACCTCGTTCGAGAAGGTGAAGACCCGCACGTCACCCGGGATGATTGAGGCCAGAGTCGCCGCCGCATCCATCCGGGTCAGGTCGGACCGCGACGACAGGCGCGCATCCATGGAGCCGGACACATCGACCAGCACCAGGGTGCGTCCGGCCAGCACCGGGCCTTCCAGCACGGCCTCGGCCAGCGCCTGGTCGAGCCAGGGCTCGAACCGGGGCGCGGCCCGCGCAGCCGCCACATAGCGGAAGGGCAGGACCCGTTCCGCCCCGCGACGGGCCAGGATGGCGTCCTTGACCAGGACCTCATCGACATCGGCCTTGTCCATGTTCCGCAGGTTGCGGAGCAGGGCCAGATACCCGAGCTTGCGCTCGGCCAGCAGACGCTCGAACGAGGCCTTCTTGTCGCCGCCGCTCGAAAGGGCGACTTCCCAGGTGTCCGGCGAGGGCAGCGAGCGCTCGGCCAGCTGCTTCCACAGGGCGGCCTGTTCCTCGTCACGCGGCTTGGCGTGGACCATGAACAGGACGTCCCGCAGCTTCACCGGGCCGTCACGGTCGTACTTGGCCAGTTGATAGGCGTCGAACTTGCCGAGCGCCTGGGCCAGGCCGCGCTTGACCTGCTTGGACAGGGGCCGGCGGCCGCCCCGCCAGTAGATCGCGAGGAATTCGGTCAGTTCGTCGGCCCGCTGGATGACCCGCGCGAGGGTGTCGGAGACCAGCGAGGTCCCCGCGCCCGTCCGCGCCAGCACGACCAGCAGCAACAGCGGCGCATGGCGCAGCTTGAACCGCTCACGCGCCTCGATGGCCAGGGCGGCGACCGCGGCCGGGTCGACCTGGGTCGCCAGGGCGGCGATACGGTCGGCGATGGCCTGACCGTCCTCGTAAAATTCGTCCTCCCACAACAGGCACGACAGCACCGACCGGCGCAGCAGGGCCTCGTTGGACAGGATGGCGGCCGGAGCCCCCTGGTGGGTGGCGACGGGGCGCTTGGCGAAGATGTTGAACCGCATGACGCGCCTCTTTTCCTTTGTACTCGTGATGGCCGAACCGGGGATTTGAGAACCGTCTCTCTCCCGGCCGCGCCTTCGCGGTCAGGAAATGGGGGCTGGCCCCCAAGGATGGATTCGCCGTGTCTTGGACATGGATCTCGTCATCGTTGTTTCGGGCCCCACAGGCTTGCGGGACGGCGGGGAGATAGCGGACTTTGTTGCGTAGTGCAACAGAAAAATGGAACTGACATCGCTGGTGGGGAATGATCGGTGCGGGGGGCGCGTTGCCCGGATTTGCGGTCCGGGACCGTGAAGCCTCCTTTCGGAAGCCCCCAGGCCGCCCGTTGCAGGGAGCGATGAACCCGCGAGCCTGTCGCCACCACCGGCGATGTCAGAGTCCGAAGGGGAACAGGTCGGATGCGGACTATTCTGCTGCTCTACGTTTCTGAGCTACGCGCGGCCTGCGCCTCGCGGCGGGGCTTGCACCCGCGACCTGCAGATTAACGAAGTAACCGCGTCCTACACCACCTTCGGCCCCGATGCCGAAGCGTCGGGAATGCGTGCATAGGCGATAATGTTGCGTAATGCAACAAGATCGAATCTCGCCGACGGGGAATGTGCGAACGCGGGATATCCCCTGGGGGATCGTTGAAAGACGATGCACCCGCGCCCTGTCGCCGCCGCCGGCGAGGTTCATCCGGGGAAAGATCGCGCGTCGGAGCGTCTTCCATGACGGAAGACCAGGCGCGAACCGATAAGGCCCGCAGACCTGCACCCGAAGAACCCGATACGCTGCGCCACCGGAAATAGTGTCACGTCGGGAGGGAAAATTCGGAGACGCGTTTCTGCTCTACCGCTGAGCTACGGGACCTCGCGACCCCGGCGGGATTCGAACCCGCGACCCGATGCATGCGCTTCCTGCGCCACTCCCGGCGCCCCGTCCTTGCGGCCGGGAGCGGCGATGTAGGCCATTGCGTTGCGTGGCGCAACAGAAATCGGAGGAGCCGACCCGCTGAGCCTCGGCTGCAATCCTGCAACCTCGCCGTGGATATCCGGCCCACACCGTCTCCGGTCTCGCCAGCCCTCAGAGGCAAGGGCCGCTAGCCTGGGCCACCCCCAGCGGCCTCGGGCCGCCCCTCGCGGCGTGGGATAATGGCCGTCCGCTTCGATCATACCCGGACCCGCCATGCCCCCGCCGCCGCCCCTGATCCCCGGATCATTCCCGCTTCATCCGCGCTTCACCGCCGCTTCAGTCCCGGTTGATCGCCCCTTCATTTCAGCTTCATTTTCACTTCATCGGCCCGCGGGGGGCTCGCGTTGAATCTCCTGAACAAATCGGCTGTTTCGGGGCTTCAAGGCGTTTCGCCGACGCGGGGGTGTCGGCGGGCAGGCCAGTGCGGCCCAGACCAAGGTTCCGGGCGTCTCGACCGCAGGGCTCGCGAGGCGTGTCGCCGCGACAGCGAGGGTCCGTCTCCGGGGCACTATCGGTCAGCCGCAAATCGATGGGCTGAACACCAATCTGGCGCTCGACGCGGCGCCGGCGATGGCGCAACCTCTCGCCAGATGACCCCCGCCGAACCGATCCGTCCCGACCCCGACGCCCTGCTGGCGGCCGCCGGCGGGTCGGGGCGTGGTCGGTTGAAGGTCTTCCTCGGCATGGCTCCCGGGGTCGGCAAGACCTTCGAGATGTTGAGCGCCGCCCGCCGTCGCCAGGCCGAGGGTGGGGAGGTGCTGGTCGGGGTGGTCGAGACCCACGGCCGGCGCGAGACCGAGGCCCTGCTGGACGGGCTGGAGGTGCTGCCCCGCCGCCCTCTGGACTATGAGGGCCGTAAGCTGCTGGAGTTCGACCTGGACGCGGCCATCGCCCGTCGCCCGGGCCTGCTGCTGGTTGATGAATACGCCCATTCCAACGCCCCCGGCAGCCGCCATCCCAAACGCTGGCAGGACGTCGAGGAGATCCTGAAAGCCGGCATCGATGTCTGGACGACCCTGAACGTCCAGCACCTGGAAAGCCTGGTCGAGGTGGTCTGGAAGATCACCGGGATTCGTCAGCGGGAGACGGTGCCGGACGGCGCCCTCAGTAGCGCCGATGAGATCGAGCTGATCGACATCACCCCGTCCGAGCTTCGCCAGCGGATGGCCGAGGGCAAGGTCTATATGCCCGACACCGCCCGGCTGGCGGCGGACAACTTCTTCAAACCGGAAAACCTGACCGCCCTGCGCGAACTTGCCCTGCGCCGCGCCGCCCAGACGGTGGACGATCAGCTGACCCAGGCGATGAAGGCGGCCGGGGTCGAGGGGCCCTGGGCGGCGGGCGAGCGGATCCTGGTGCTGATCGGGCCGGACGCCATGGCCGCCCCCCTGGTCCGGGCGGGCCGGCGGCTGTCGGACATGATGATGGACGCCCCCTGGACCGTCGCCCATGTGGAGCGGCCGGAGGCGCGTAGCGATCCGGCCGGCGCGGCGAGGCTCAACACCGCCCTGAAGCTGGCCGAACAGCTGGGGGCGGCGACGGTGGTGCTGACCGGCGAGGACCTGGTCAGCTCTGTGCTGGACTTCGCCCGCCGCAACAACGTCACCCAGCTGGTCGTCGGCAAGTCCGGGCGGCGGGGCTGGCGGGGCCTGTTCAGCCGCTCTCTGGTCCACGCGCTGCTCAAGGAGGCGGCCGGCGCGGCCCTGCACATCATCACCGAGACCGGCGCCGAAACCCCGGCCGCGCCGCCCCGCCGCCGCCTGGCCTTCACCGCCCACGGCCTTGCCGGATACCTCGGCGGTGTCGCCCTGGTGGCGGCCGCCTCGGGCCTGGCCGCCCTGCTGGACCAGCAGGTGGAGAACGCCAACCTGGCCATGGTCTTCATGCTCAGCGTCCTGCTGGCCGGCCTGGCCTTCGGCCTGTGGCCGGCGATCGTCACGGCGGGGCTGGCGGCGGTGGTCTACAATTTCTTCTTCCTCGAGCCGAAGCTGACCTTCCTGATCGGCCATCCGGCCGACGTCCTGACTTTCGCGGTGTTCTTCGCCGTGGCCATGACCACCGGCTGGCTGACCGGCCGGGTGCGAGACCAGTCCCGGGCGGTCGGCGGCCGGGCGGCGGCGGTCACCGCCCTGCTGGCCGCCAGCCGGCGCCTGTCCGGCGCCGCCCGCAAGGAGGACGCCGCCCAGGCCCTGGCCGACCAGCTGTCGGCGGCCTCCGGTTCCGGGGCGGTGATCTTCCTGCCGGACGGGGAGGACATCGCCGCCGTGGCCGCGGCGCCGTTGGACCTCGCGGCGGTCACCGCCAGCCTGACCCACGCCGACCTCACCGCCGCCCGCTGGGCCTGGGAAAAGGGTGAACCCGCCGGGGCCGGCACGGGAACCCTGCCCAACGCCCGCTGGACCTTCCGACCGTTGCAGGGGGTGCGGGCCCGGTCGGGCGTCGCCGGCCTCGAACCCCGGGCCCTGGAAGCCGAGGCGGACGAGCGTTTCGCCCTGGCCCTGCTGGACCAGGGGGCTGTGGCCCTGGAGCGGGCGGAGTTCGCGGCGGAGGCGGCGGAGGCGGAATCCCTGCGCCGGTCGGACCGCCTGCGTTCTGCCCTGCTCAACAGCGTCAGCCATGACCTGCGCACCCCGCTCTCGGCGGTGCTGGGCTCGGCCACCACCCTGATCGACTATGGCGCCAGCCTGAAGCCGGAAGTCCGCGACGACCTGCTGGCCTCGATCCGCGAGGAGGCGGAGCGGCTCAGCCGCTATGTCGGCGACCTGTTGGACATGACCCGCATCGAGGGCGGGGCCCTGGTCATGCGGCGGGACTGGGTCGATGTGCGTGATGTGCTGTCGGCAGCCATCGAGCGGGTGTCTCGGCGGCTCGGCGGCCGGACCCTGTCGCGCGACTTCCCCGCCAGCCTGTCGATGGTCCGGGCCGACAGCGCCCTGCTGGAACAGGCCCTGGTCAATATCCTGGAGAACGCCATCGCCTACAGCCCCGAGGGCGCGCTCATCGAGGTCGCCGCCTATGAGGACCGCGGCAATGTGGTCCTGTCCGTCGAGGACGAGGGGCGCGGCATCCCCACGGCCGAGCTTGAGCGGGTGTTCGAGCGGTTCCGGAGGATGGAGGAGGCGTCCGACCGGGGGGACCGGGGCAAGGGCGCGGGTCTGGGCCTGGCCATCGCCAAGGGCTTCGTCGACGCCATGGGCGGCCGCATCGCCGCCGCCAGCCCCATTCAGAACGGCCAAGGGACGCGTATCCTGATCAGCCTGCGCAAGGAAACCGTCACGCCGGGACATATGCTTTGACCGCCTACCGCCCGCGCATCCTGGTCATCGACGATGAGCCGCAGATTCACCGCTTCCTGGGTCCGGCCCTGGACGCCGCCGGCTATGAGCCGATCCGCGCCGACGACGGGGCGTCGGGTCTGAAGGAAATCGCCCGCAAGGCGCCGGACGCGGTGGTGCTGGACCTCGGCCTGCCCGACATGGACGGCAAGGAGGCGTTGGTGAAGGCCCGGGCCTTCTATGACGGGCCGATTCTGATCCTTTCGGCGCGGGACAAGGAGACCGAGAAGATCGAGGCCCTCGACCTCGGCGCCGACGACTATGTGGAAAAGCCGTTTGGCGTCGGCGAGTTGCTGGCCCGGCTGCGCGCCGCCCTGCGTCACCGCATCCAGATGGACGGCGGCGCCCCAGTGATCACCGCCGGCGAGCTGGAGATCGATCTGGTCAAGCGCCGGGTGACGCGGGCGGGCGCGGCGGTGAAGCTGTCGCCGCGCGAATACGACCTTCTGGCCCGGCTGGCCGAGGGGGCGGGGCGGGTGATGACCCACCGCCAGCTGCTGACCGCCGTCTGGGGCCCGGCCCATGCCGAGGACGTCCAGTATCTGCGCGTCTTCGTCGGCCAGCTGCGCCAGAAGCTGGAAGCCGACCCCTCCCACCCGAGGGTGATCCTGACCGAACCCGGCGTCGGCTACCGGTTCGAGGGGTAGTCGGCCGTCCGACAACGAAAAACGCCCCGGAGGTGTCTCCGGGGCGTTTCGTCGTCAGTGATCCGATGGCCTACCGGATGCCGGCGACCTCGAGGTCGCGATCGCGGGCGGCCTTCTGCTGCATCTTCAGGTCGCCGTACTTGCCGAACTCATCGCGGGCGATGGTGCGGCAGTGGACTTCATCGGGACCGTCGGCCAGGCGCAGGGTGCGCTGGTGAGCATAGGCCGAGGCCAGGCCGAAGTCGGTGGTCACGCCGCCGCCGCCGTGGGCCTGGATGGCGTCGTCGATGATCTTCAGGGCGATGCGGGGCGCCGCCACCTTGATCATGGCGATCTCCAGACGGGCCGACTTGTTGCCGGCCTTGTCCATCATGTCGGCCGCCTTCAGGCAGAGGAGGCGGCACATCTCGATGTCGATCCGGGCTTCGGCGACCCGTTGTTCCCAGACGCTGTGGTCTGACAGGTATTTGCCGAAGGCCTTGCGGCTCATCAGGCGCCGGCACATCTTTTCCAGGGCGACTTCGGCCGTGCCGATGGTGCGCATGCAGTGGTGGATACGGCCGGGGCCCAGGCGGCCCTGGGCGATCTCGAAGCCGCGACCTTCGCCCAGCAGCAGGGCTTCCTCGACCGGGACCCTGACGTTCTTCAGCAGCACCTCGGCGTGGCCGTGCGGGGCGTCGTCATAGCCGAAGACCGGCAGCATGCGGACGATCTCGATACCGGGGGCGTCCAGCGGCACCAGGATCTGCGATTGCTGCTGGTGGCGGCTGGCGTTGTCCGGGTCGGTCTTGCCCATGACGATGGCCACCTTGCAGCGCGGGTCGCCGACGCCCGACGACCACCACTTGCGGCCGTTGACGACATAGTGGTCGCCGTCGCGCCGGATATCGGTCTCGATGTTGGTCGCGTCGGAGGAGGCCACGTCCGGCTCGGTCATCAGGAAGGCGGAGCGGATATCGCCGTTCATCAGCGGGCGCAGCCAGCGCTCCTTCTGCTCCAGGGTGCCGTAGCGCATCAGCACTTCCATATTGCCGGTGTCCGGGGCGGAGCAGTTGAACACCTCGGAGGCGAAGCCGATCTTGCCCATCTGTTCGGCGATCATGCTGTATTCGAGGTTGGTCAGCTGTACGCCTTCGAACTGGAAGGTGTCATCGACGTGGATCTGACCGCTGTGCGGCGGCATGAAGAAGTTCCAAAGGCCGGCGGCCTTGGCCTTCGCCTTCAGTTCCTCGACGACCTGGACGACTTTCCAGCGGGCGTCGCCCAGGACGTTCATTTCCTCTTCGTAGCGCGGGATGGCGGGGCGGATATGCTCCTCCATGAAGTCCACGACGCGATTGAGAAACTGGCTTTGCTTGGGGGAGATATCGAAGTCCATGAGGCGGGCCATCCCTTGTGATTGACGATCAAACAGTTGTTTGAATGCACAATGCACCAGGGTTACGCAGAGGGCAAGCTTCCATCGGCCTCTCCGGCCCCTCCCGCCAGGTCGGATGGGTCATAGTCGTAGTCCAAAAGGTCGGCCGGCTTACAGTCCAGCGCAGCGCAGATGGCGGCGATGGTGTCGAACCGTACGCCGCGCACCTTGCCGGTGCGCAGCAGGGACATCTGGGTCTCCGACAGCCCGATCCTCTGGGCCAGGTCCCGCGCCTTCATCTTGCGGCGGGCCAGCATGATATCGAGGGTGACGACGATGGGCATCTAGACCCTGTCAGCTTCTGGTGGAATCATCAGAAACCTCATGAACAGGGTCTAGATTCAAACATTTAGAGCATGTCCGGGCGCCCGAACCGCATACACTTCGGCCTGACATGCTCTAGACGAAGTCGCGGAGTTCGGCCTTCAGCGCCAGGTTTTCGTCTTCCAGTTTCTGGGCGTTGGCCATCATCCGGCCCAGCACCAGGATGGCCCCACCGACCACGGCGATGACCCAGGTTTCCGGCTCCAGGTGGATGCCGCCAAACTCGTGCATTCCATCGACCGCCGCCAGCAGGAAGGGCACGATGACGGCGGTCGAGGCCGCGCCCCACAGCAGGGAGGAGCCGACCTCGGCCAGGCCTTTGGAGTTCTCGGCCGAGAACAGCCGGCCCTGCGAGACCCGGTCGAAGATCCTTGCCGCCGCCAGCAGGCCGCCCAGGTAGCAGAAGACCGGCAGGAAGCCGATCAGCCGCTTCCAGACCGGGGCGGTCAGGGTGATCAGACCGTGGACGTCGCCCTGCAACAGCGCCTCGTACCCCGGGCCAAGCAGCGGCAGCAGCCGCAGCAGGACCAGAAGCTGGACGCCCAGGGTCACGGCGGCGACGTAGGCCAGGACGGTGAAGGTCTTGGCCTGATCGACCAGGGCCGAATCGGCGGGCGTGGACGGTGTGGTCATCGCGGCGGCTCCATGAGGTAGGAGCTACATAAATTTAGGTTTTATATAAAGTCAACAAGGTCGGATACGAAGCGCTTCACAGAGCCGCAGGGTTTCGCCACCATGGGGGCATGAACCTCAAGGGCAAGCTCCTCAAGGGCCGCTACGTGCGGCTCGAACCGATCACACCCGAACACCGGGACGAACTGCGCGCCGCCGTCGACTGCGATCCCGCCTCCTGGGAGATCATGTCGGTCAATGGCTGCGGCGAGGGTTTCGAGGACTGGTGGGGCGCGCTGAAGGGCGAGACCGAGCGGGGCGAGCGGATCGGCTATGCCATCCGCCGGATCAGCGACAAGCGGGTGGTCGGCACCACGAGCTTCCTCAACATCCGCCGCATTCACAAGGGCGTGGAGATCGGCGCGACATTCCTGCACCCGGACGTCAGGTCGGGGCCGGTGAACCCGGAGAGCAAGCGGCTGCTGCTGGGCCAGGCCTTCGACGCCGGGGCGGTGCGGGTCGAGTTCATGATCGACGAACGCAACGCCCGCAGCCAGGCGGCGGTGGAGAAGCTGGGGGCGACGCGGGAGGGCTCGATGCGCAACCACAAGATCACCTGGACCGGCCATGTCCGCGACACGGTGGTGCTGTCGATCTGCGACTTCGACTGGCCGGCTGTGCGCGACCGGCTGGACTATCGGCTGCAGGAAAGCTTCGTCGGTTAGGGGACGCGGTCGTAGCGCCAGTCCATCCCGCGCACCTTGCCATCCACCATGCCTTCGATCCGGGCGCAGAGCTGGACGCCGCAGCGGCGGTAGATGACCCGTTGCGGGAAGTCGTGGGCCGGATTTTCGAAGACCACCCCCTCAGCGGTGACCGAGATGGCCGGGAAGGCGGTCGGCGGCTGGCCGGCGACCAGGGCGATGAAGACCAGCGTCCCCTCTGCCTCGTCGATACGCATGTATTCGACCTCGGTTCTTCCGGGACGGATCGTTCGGCCAACGCCGGGCATGACGCCGCCCTCGGGGGCCAGCCAGGTTTCGCTGACCACCCGTCCGGGCTTCTCCTCGCGCCACCCGCCTTGCAGCCAGGCGAGATCGGCCAGGGTGGCGGCCTGGGCCTGACCGGCGAGCAGCAGGGCGGCGGCGAGGGCGAGGATGGTGCGCATGGTCAGTTTCCCTTGGATCGCCGGGCGCGGAAGAAGCCGCGCAGCAGGTCGCTGCTCTCCTGGGCCAGCAGGCCGCCCTCGACCTTCGGTCGCCAATGACAGGTGGGCTGGTCGAAGAAGCGAGGACCATGGGCCACCGCGCCGCCCTTGGGATCGTCCGCGCCATAGACGACCCGGCCAATGCGGGCGTGGCTGATGGCTCCCGCGCACATGGCGCAGGGCTCCAGGGTGACGACCAGCACCATGTCGGTCAGGCGGTAGTTGCCGACCTTGGCGGCGGCGGCGCGCAGGGCGAGGATCTCGGCATGGGCGGTCGGGTCGTGGGCCCCGATGGGGCCGTTGCTGGCGGCGCTGACCACATAGCCGGAGGCGGGATCGAAGACGACGGCGCCGACGGGGGTTTCGCCGCGATCGGCCGCCGCCCGCGCCTCGTCCAGGGCCAGCCGCATCAGGGCCTCGTCAGAGAGGTTGGCGGAGGTCGGCGGGGCGGGTGTTTTCATGCTATGGAGCGGTCCGACCGTCGAGAGACGGCCAAGTCCTACTATGGAGCGGCGCGATGCCTGCACAGGAATCTGATGGAGACGCCATCCTTGATGGCAGCGAAGAGGGCGGCCATGACCGCGTGGCCAAGGTGCTGGCGCGGGCCGGCGTGGCCTCGCGGCGCGAGGTCGAGCGGCTGATCGAGGCGGGGCGGGTGGCGATCAACGGCCGCGTCCTGACCACTCCGGCGATCAAGGTCGAGGCCAGCGACATCCTCACCGTCGACGGCGAGGTGATCGGCGGGGCCGAGCCGACGCGGGTCTTCCGCTATCACAAGCCGGCCGGGCTGATGACCACCCACACCGACCCCAAGGGCCGGCCGACGGTGTTCGAGGCCCTGCCGCCGGGCCTTCCGCGGCTGATCTCGGTCGGGCGGCTGGACCTCAGTTCCGAGGGGCTGCTGCTGCTGACCAACGACGGGGGCCTGACCCGGGCGCTGGAGCTGCCCTCCACCGGCTGGGCGCGGATCTACCGGGCGCGGGCCTATGGCGAGGCGACCCAGGAAAAGCTGGACCGGCTGAAGGACGGGATCACCGTCGAGGGGGTCAAATACGGCGCCATCGACGCCAAGCTGGACAAGGCCTCGGGCCGCAACGTCTGGATCACGGTCACCCTGGCCGAGGGCAAGAACCGGGAGGTCCGGCGGGTGCTGGAAGCCCTGGGGCTGAAGGTCAACCGGCTGATCCGCCTGGCCTATGGGCCGTTCAGCCTGGGTCCGCTGGGGCCGGGCCAGGTCGAGGAGGTCGGGCCCCGGGTGATCCGCGAACTGCTCAGCGACCATATCGACCCGGCCAACCTGCCGTCCGGCAACGCCGTGCAGTTCAAGGCGCCCACCGCGCCGTCGCGCCGCGACCCGGCCACGCGACAGCCGCCCAAGGCCAAGGCGGCGGAGAAGCCGGACAAGCCGGTCTACAAGGCCGGCTGGGCCAAGCCCAAGCCCAAGGCGGTGACCCACGTCATGCCCAAGAAGCCCAAGACCAAGATCGTCGCCGACTTCGGGCCGGGCAAGCGGGACATGCGGCTGAAGCCCTTCCGCTCCAACGCCCCGCTGCAGGACAGCGAGCGGATCTCGAAGACCCGGCTGAACGCCCCGGCCAAGGCTGGCGCACCCCCGAAGGACCTGCGGCCCCAGCATTTCAAGGATCGCGACACCGGCGCCGCGCCCAAGGGTCGGCCGCCGGCGAAGCCTGCCGCCGGCGACAGCGCCGCGGACGCCCAGGCCCGCAGTTTCCGGCTGGCGCTGGAGGCGCTGGAGGACGACCGGCCGGCCAAGCCCCGGACGGCGCGGCCCGGAAAGCCCGGTGGGAAGCCAGTCGGCCGGCCTGCCGGCGCCCGGGGCCGCGAGGCCAAGGGCGAGGAGCGGCCGCCGGCGCGGGAGTTCAAGACCAAGGCCCACTGGTTCAAGGGGCCCGAGGGCGCCAGGGGTCCGGCCAAGGCGGGGACCGGCAAGACCGATCCGGCCCCCGGCCGGGGCGGCGCATTTAAGCCGGGGGGCAAGCCGGTGGGCAAACCCGCCGGCAAGCCGGCGGCGGTCAGGTCTTCTGGATCTCCACGCCCGGACGGGCCGAGGCCGCCAGGGCCTGGCGGGCCGAAGGGGTCTTCAGCACCGCGAGGAAAGACCGGCGCTCGTCCGCCAGCCCCTCCGTCAAAGGGCGGTCCAAAGCGGCGCGGGTAAGGCGTTTGGCGTAGGCGATCCCGTCCGCGCCGCGCCCCTCGAACTCGGCTGCGATCTCCAGGGCCCGGGCCAGGGGGTCGGCCGCCACCTCATGCACCAGTCCCATCTCGCCGGCCTGGGCGCCGGAGACGGTGCGGCCACGCAGGATGAATTCCAGCGCCCGGGCCTCGCCGATCACCCGGGGAAGGCGCTGGGTGCCGCCGCCGCCGGGGAAGATACCGACCCGCGTCTCCGGCAGGCCGATGGCCTCGACCTCCGGCGCGGCGATACGCAGGTCGCAGGCCAGGCTGAGCTCGAACCCGCCGCCCATGCAGAGGCCGTTGATCGCCGCGATCACCGGCTTGGGCGCGGCCGCCACCAGGTCGACCAGGTCAGAGAACCCCGGCGCGGGCGGCCCCTCGCCGGGCAGGATCGGGGCGGGCGCCGCGTCCGGCGCCAGCCGTTCGCTCAGGCCCGACAGCTCGCCGACGTCGTAGTGGCGGACGAAGATCCCCGGCAGGCCGCCGGCCAGGACGATGCAGCGGACCGCCGCGTCCTCGACCCCGGCCTTGACCGCCTCGTACATCTGGGCCGAGCCCTGGGCGGTCATCGTGCCGAGCGGCGGGTTGGCGTACGCGACGATCAGGGCGCCGCCCTGGCGGCGCGTGGCGACAAGGCTCATCGATAGGGGTCCCTTGGTTCCGAGGCCGTTGGACGGCCATTTGCTCTATCTGGCCTGAAGCAACTCTTATTGTCGAAGGCCATCAAGCCCGTTGGTCCCGGTGACCGGCGCTCGTCCGTCCGGCATTCGGGCAGCAACGGCCCTGTGCGCCTGGTAGCGCGTCACCGCAACACGACCAACAGGGGGCCGAGGCCCTTCCGCTCATCGCGCCGTCCGTGTCCGGGGACCCAGAGGCTTGAGACGCCCCCGTCGAAATAGAGGGCGTCGCGGCTTTGCAGGCCGTCCCTGAACAGGCGGGCGAACCGACCGATGGTGACCGGGTCGTCGCTGATGACAAACAGGGCCTCGCCGTCTGGTCCCATGCCGACGCCATTGCGGAGCAGGGACTTGGTCCGGTCGGTGGCGAGGGGGTGGAGCGCACCGGCGTTGAGCAGCAAAGGACCGGACTGGCTGGCCCAGCGGGGATTGCGAGCCGTCCGGGCGAAGACGGTCGTCTCGGTAATCCTTGGCGCGCCGTCGGCCTCGACCGAGAAGACGCCGTTGGGCAGGGCGTAGAAGTTGCCCGTGCGAGCGGCGGTCTCCAGCGGACTGAGGGTCTGGCCGTCCTCGATATAGAGGCCGACCGGTCGCTGGTCTGGATGGTACATCCCGGCGTTCATGGCGAAGCGGACGTTTGCGCTCCGGCCAAGGTGCCGCTGCAGGGCGACCAGGCTGCCCAGCGGCCCAGCGTTATCCTTCCAGGCGAGGCGTAGCTGGTCTTCTCCCGCGCGATAGGGGCATACCGTGAAGCGGGCGCCCTCGAAGGTCAAAGACCGGCAGGCGGTATCGGCGGGTTCGGCCGCGGAGGTGGCGGTGGCGCAGATGGCCAGCAGAAGGACGAGGGTGGAGCGGCGCGACATGGGCCAACTTAGGCGGCCCTTCGCGCCCATCCCGTCGGTGATCCGTGGCGTTTCAATGCAGGGGCGTCGATCTTCTGGCGCACGAGCTCAGCCCTGCCGTCAGTCCCGGTGACCCACGCTCAAGGCCTTGCCGAGGTGGGCGGTGCGCCGCCACAGGGTGATCAGGCTGCCGAGGGCGATGACCGCCAGGCCGATGAGGATGACCTCGCCCTTACCGCCCCAGATCGGCTCGAAGGCGGCGATCAGGCAGGTGACGGTGAGGGTGAACATCCGGTGCGGCTTGGCCATGGGGCCGGAGAAGTCGGCGGGCTGGCCAAGGCCCCGGCCCAGTTCCCGGACATAGGCGGTAAGCACCGCCAGGACGCCCGCCAGCCAGCCCAGCCACTCCCCGGCCGGCAGCAGGATGGCGGCGCAATAGCCGGCCCCGACGATGAAAAGCAGGTCGGCGATCCGGTCGGGCAGCTCGTTCCAGATCGGGCCGGTGGGCGAGCCCATGCCGTGCTCCACCGCCACCATGCCGTCCAGCATGTTGCACAGCAGGCGAAGCTGCACACAGACCGCCGCCAGGACCAGCAGGACGGCGCGGCCGACCCCCTCGGCCGTGCCGGCCATCAGCAGGCAGGCCCCGCCGAGCGCCGCGACGGCGACGCTGATCGCCGAGATATAGTTGGGCCGCACCCGCGCCCTGCCGAGCGCCGAGGCCAGCCGTCCGGCCCAGCCGGCGGAGCGGGTCTTCAGCGGTCGGCGGTTCTCCGGTGTGGCGTCATCGGGCGTGGGGGGCGCGGTGTCGGTCATGGGGTTTCCCGTCGCCGGCCCCGGACCAGGGCGGCGTTATAGACAATGGCGTAGAGGGTCGAGAGGCTCCAGGGAAAGGCGATGGTGGCGACCAGTTCCGGGGTTCCGATCAGGCTGTGGGCGATGACCAGCACGGCCAGCACCGACAGCGCCGTGGCCGTGGGCGGCAGGACAAAGGCCAGGGTCCCGCCGACCCGGCCGCTCATCGCCTCCAGCGCCCGCTTGATCACCCCGGTCAGCAGCGAGGAGATGATCCCCTGCACCAGGGCCGGCAGCCAGGCCTGGGCCAGGCCATGGATTCGATTGGCGAACAGAGCCCAGCCGCCCATCAGCAGAAACCCAAAGGCCATATGGACGAGACTGGAGCGCATCAGGCGCTGGATCATGGGTTTTTCTCCATTTCAGCGCACTGGAGATGGGAATCGGGCCGGTTGTCGAAGAATTTCAAGGGGATCGTACGGCTCCCGGCTGGGGATCGCATGGAGAAGACATGGGTCCCGCCTGGGGGACATATGGGGATCGGCTCTCTCCCCGATGGGGGTTTCGGGACCGGAAGGCTGGCGATCCGGTGATGGTCTTGCATGGCGGCGCGTATCCCGATCGAAGCGGCGGAAACCATTGTTCCACGTTTGGCGAAAGAGCGCCCCCGCGGTTTGATCCCTACACCCGGGACGGCCGCGCGCCTCACAGGGTTAGGAGACGAAATCGCTTTCGACGAAGATGGCGCGGTCGTGGCGCGGTGACGGCCTCGGGCGCGCTGATCTGACCTTGGCGGAGACGAACCCGCCGCTATTGTCGATCCCATGACCGTCGTCCTGCATCTGATCTGCGGCCTGCCGGGGTCGGGCAAGAGCACTCTGGCGCGGGCGTTGGAGGCGGAGACGGGGGCCTTGCGGCTGGCGTCGGATGTCTGGCTGAAGCGGCTGGGGGCGGATGGATATGACCTGGTCGCCCGGGCGGCGGTTGACGCCCTGCAGTGGGAGCTGGCCCAGGCTCTGCTGGCGCGGGGGGTCAGCGTCATCCTGGAGGCGGGGTTCTGGACCCGGGCGGAGCGGGACGTTTGCCGGGCCGGGGCGGCGGCCGTGGGGGCCACGGCAAGGCTGCACTTCACCGACGCTCCGGTTGATGAGCTGATGCGGCGGATCGCGGCGCGGAACCTGGACCTTCCGGAAGACAGCTACCGCGTGGAACCCGGAGATTTGCCGGGGTGGGCGCCGATGTTCGAGCGGCCGGGCGCAGACGAACTGGGGTGAGCCGCCTTCCGCGCGCGATCCTATACCCAGCAACCTAGGCGAACGGCGCACGTTATGTCGGATGATGACAGATCGGGCGCCATGTTTCGGCCTGATCCGCGCTATGCTTCACGGCCACCGGCTTTCGCCCCGCGAGCCTCCGGTCTAACCGAGGCCAAAAATGGCTGCCCGAGAACATTCGGCCGAGGATGTGGCGCTGAGCCTGACCCTGGCTGTGGTTACTGCCTCACCCGGTCCCCTGCTGCTGCTGGACGGCGACCTGACCATCATCGCGGCCAGCACCTCCTTCTGTGAGGTGTTCGGCGCGGAGCCGGCGGCCCTGACCGGGGAGCCGCTCTATGCGCTGGACGACGGAGAATGGGACAGTCCGCCGCTGCGGTCGCTGATGAGCGAAGCGGCGTCGGGAGAGGCGGCGCCGGCGGCGCGGGACATCGACCTCAAGTCGGCCCGGCGGCCGGTTCGCCACCTGATCGTGCAGGCCCGACGGCTGGTCTATCTGGACCTCGAACAGACCCGTATCCTGGTGGCGGTGTCGGATGTCACCGACGCCCGGGCCGACCTGGCGGCGAAGGAGGCGGCGCTGCGCGACAGCGGCGTGCTGCTGCAGGAGGTCCGCCACCGGGTCGCCAACAGCCTGCAGATCATCGCCAGCCTGCTGTTGACCAATGCCCGGAGGACGGACTCCGAGGAGACAAGGGGTCACCTCAAGGACGCCCACCGCCGGGTGATGTCGGTGGCTGCGCTGGAGCGATTGCTCTCCACCTCGGCCGATGGAGAGGTCGAGGTACAGGCCTATTTCACCAGCCTCTGCGAGAGCATTTCGGCCTCGATGATCGGCGAGGTCGATCAGGTTTCCCTGACCGTCGTGGGCGGCGAGGGAGTCGTCGCGGCGCGGGTTTCGGTCAGCCTGGGGCTGATCGTCACCGAACTGGTGATCAATGCCCTCAAGCACGCCTTTCCGGGCGGCCGGCCAGGAAAGATCATCATCGACTACAGTTTTCACGGCCCCAACTGGGTGCTTTGCGTCAGTGACGACGGCGTCGGCATGCCGAAAACCGCGCCTGTGCGAACGGGGCTTGGCGCCAGCATCGTCCAGGCCCTGGCCGGGCAGCTTGGCGCCACGGTCGAGATCGCCCCGGAAAATCCGGGAACCAGAGTGTCCATCCGGCATACCCAGATCGCTCTGGTGCAGGACGACCCCGAGACGGCGAGGGATCAGCGGGCTAGCCCGGCCGAGCCCGACGACGCCAGCACAAGCCAAGCGAAGGAAAGATCATGACCGAGGCTCCAGCCGGCGCGACCCTGATGATCGTTGAGGACGAGGCGCTGGTGGCCATCGTCCTTCGCGATGAACTGCGGGACGCGGGATACACTGTCCTCGACCTGACGGACCGCCACGCCGAGGCGCTGGAGGTGGCCAATGGCTGCAAGCCGGACCTGGCCCTGGTCAATATCCGGCTGGCCGGCCGGGACGACGGCATCGAACTGGCCGAGCATCTCAAGGCCCTGGGCATACCGGTGCTGTTGATCAGCGGCCAGGTCAGCCGGGCCAGATCGGCCCAGACGGTGGCCATCGGCTCCCTGCCCAAGCCCTATGACGCGGCCGACATGGTGCTTTCGGTGGCCTATCTCCTGGCGCGGCTGAAGGGCGATGACTCCCTGCCCAAACCGCCCGGGCTGGAGGTGTTCGAGGACGGGTTCGACCTGGCGCCGGCGGCTTGAGGGGGGAGGTCCTGGTGACGGACCGCCTACACGTCCGTCATCCTGGGTCGGTGGCGCCCAGGACCCCGGATTCAGCCGTGACGAACGGCTCCGGAGCATCGGCGGTGCTTGATCCTGCAATCGCGAGAGCGGGCGGAACGCGGGGTCCCAGGGACAAGCCCTAGGATGACGGATGGGGGAGGGCGGCTTCGGACGGCGCGCCCTCATCCCTCTACCCAAAGCGGAACATCGCTTGACCCCGGCGGCGGGGGCGGCAAGGTGAAGGCCTGTTGTGAACGGGGGCCGCTTGCAGTTCATCGAACCGATCCAGGCCTTCTTCGCCGCCCAGCCGCCGGCCCTGTTGTGGGGTCTGGGCGGGGTGCTGGCCCTGTTGACGGTGGCGGCGGTGATCAGCGCCCTGCTGCCGGTGATCAGGCCGGCGGGCAACTACAAGGAACTGCGCGACCGGATCGCCAGCTGGTGGGTGATCATCGCCCTGCTGATGGCGGCGTTGCTGGCCGGGTGGCAGGCGACGGTGCTGCTGTTCATGGTGATCAGCTTCATCGCCCTGCGGGAATTTTTGTCGCTGGCGCCGACGCGGCGGGAGGACCGGCTGGTCATCCTGGCCGCCTATCTGTCGATCCCGGTGAGCTACGCCTTCATTGCCCTGGATATCTATCCGATCTTCCTGGTCATCATCCCGGTCTACGCCTTCCTGCTGACGCCCTTCCTGATGGCCTGTTTCGGCCAGACCCGGGGCTATCTGTCGACCGTGGGGATGTTCCACTGGGCGCTGATGACCTGTGTCTACAATCTGGGTTACGTCGCCTTCCTGATGCGGGTTCCGACGTCCGAGCCGCTGCCGGCCGGGCCGGCGGGGCTGGTGCTGTTGTTGCTGCTGGCCACCGAGTTCAACGATGTGGCGCAGTATGTCTGGGGCAAGACTCTGGGGCGCCACAAGATCGTGCCGACGGTCAGCCCCAACAAGACCTGGGAAGGTTTCCTCGGCGGCTGGGTCAGCACGGCGCTGCTGATCTGGTTCGTTGGACCCCTGCTGTCGCCGCTGTCGGGCGTGGGGCTGGCGATCACCGCCCTGACCCTGCCGGTGGCCGGTTTCGCCGGGGACGTGACGATGAGCGCCATCAAGCGGGACATCGGGGTCAAGGACACCAGCCACCTGATCCCCGGCCATGGCGGGCTGCTCGACCGGGTCGACAGCCTGACCTTCACCGCGCCGCTGTTCTTCCACCTGCTGGCCTTCTTCGCCGTGGCGCATTTCTGATGATCCGCTGGCTGCGCCTGATGCTGATCGTGCTGGTCGCCCGGCCGTTGGCGCGGTTCTTCACCGGGGCCGATGTGACGGGGCGCGACCTGCTGCCGATCAAGGGGCCGGCCATCGTGGCGGCCAACCACAACAGCCATGTCGACACCCTGTTGCTGCTGACCATCTTCCGGGCGCGGGCGGTGCATCTGGTGCGGCCGGCGGCGGCGGCGGATTATTTCCTCAAGGACCCGGTGATCGGCTGGGTGTCGCAGAATCTGATCGGCATCGTACCGGTTGCGAGGAAGCGTGCGGGAACCGGCGAGGATGTGTTGGCTCCGGCTCGGGAGGCCCTGGCGCGGGGCGAGATCGTCGTGGTCTTCCCGGAGGGGACGCGCGGTGACGCCACCGACGAGATGGCCCAGTTGAAGAACGGCGTGGCGCGGCTGGCCGAGGCCTTTCCGGAGGCGCCGGTGACGCCGGTGTGGATCCAGGGGGCGGGGCGTGTGCTGCCCAAGGGCAAGGTCATCCCGGTGCCGATGACCTGCGCCGTGCTGGTCGGCGAACCGCTGAACTGGCAGGGACGGCGCACGGCCTTCATGGAAGGCCTGCGCGATTCGCTGCTGGCGCTGAAAGCGCAGGCGCCGCCGTTGCGATGGAGCTGAGGGAACCTTTGCCGCTCATCCCGCAGGGCTGAGCGGCCGGGAGCGCTGGGTCGGCTAGAGGCCGGGAAGTTTGACCCAGCCGGCCTTGTCGCGCTGGATGATCACGGCCTTGCCGCCGGTGATCGACTTCAGCCGGGCTTCCTCGGCGGCGGCGTCGACGATCGGGGCGGCGGAGGGGTCGACAACGGCGGTGGCCGGCTTGTCCTTGCGCCAGAACATCACCCGGTCGGCGAAGTCCTTTTCCTTGTGGGCGACATCGCCGAACTCGTCGTCGACGACGTAGCGGACCAGCGGATCGGCGTTATTGGCGCCGGCGCGGGCGATCAGCTGCTTTTCGCCATCGGAGCGGGCGGACGCGGCGATACGGGCCTGGGCGCTGGCGCGGGTGGCGCTGTCGGGCTCAAGCTCGGCCGGGCGCGGCTCGCCGGGGGCCGGCGGGCGCAGGGCGTAGTCGGGCGGCACGACCAGCGGCGCCTTGGTGACGACGCGGAACTCGTCCGGGGTGACCTTGGCGATGCCGAGGGCCTTGGAGGCCGACTGGCAGCCGGCGAGGCCGGCGCTGGCCACCAGGGCGGTGACGAGGACGGCGCGGTTCAAAGTGATGACCACAGGTAACTCCAGGAGGCCCCCCGGCCAAAATCAGGATGCTTCAGATACGACAAACGGCGCCGGGCGACAACCATTTGAAAATAGGCCTTCAGGCGGCGGCTTTCGCCTTGCGGTCGATGAGGAAGGTGTCGAGCAGCAGCAGCACGACCCCGACGCTGATGGCGCTGTCGGCGACATTGAACACCCAGGGAAAATGCAGCGCCTTGAAGTCGAGGAAGTCGGCCACGGCGCCAAATCGCACCCGGTCGATCATATTGCCGATCGCCCCGCCCATGATCAGGCCAATGGCGCAGCCGAGCAGCGGTCGCTCAACCTTGCGCACCCACAATGCCAGGACGATGGCGACGATCAGGGAAAAGGCGCTGAGCAGCCAGCGGACGACGCCGTGGTCGGCCCGCAGCAGGCCGAAGCTGACCCCCTGGTTCCAGACCATGGTCAGGGAGAAGGGGCCGAACACCTCGACCGACCCCCGGCTGGGCAGGTTGAAGCTGTAGAGGATCCACAGCTTGCTGAGCTGGTCGGCGACGACGACCAGCAGGCCGAGGGCATAGGCCAGCGGCCCCTGATGCCGAACGGGGGCGTCCGGCAGGGGGGTGTAGCCCACCAGAGGTTCGGCCGGGGCTTCCTGCGGGATCGGGTTGTCGGTCAAGCGGTCGGCTCCGGCGGGGTCTAGGCGACTGTTATCAGGCGGCGTGGGCGCTGTCCCAGGTCGAGACGGCGTCCTCGCAGCGCAGGCAGAGCTGGCTGACCGGCTTCACCTCGGGAAGGATACGCCAGCAGCGGGCGCATTTATGGCCGTCGGCGGCGGCCGGGTCGACCGAGACCGCATCGCCGGGGATCAGGCTGGCCGAACTGGTGCGGAAGATTTCGGCGGCGTCCAGGCCATCGAAGGCGGCCAGCAGCTCGGCCGGGGCGGTGACCACCGGGGCGGCCTCCAGCGAAGAGCCGATGCGCTTTTCACGCCGCTCGACTTCCAGGGCGGCGGTGACCGCCGAGGTGACCTCTTCGATCCGGCTCCAGCGGGCGGCGGCCTCGTCGCTCTGCCACTCGGCCGGGGTGTCCGGGATGACGCGGAAGGCGTTGGCCTGCGCATCCGGGAAGCGGCTGGCCCAGGCTTCATGCATGGTGAAGGGGGCGATGGGGTTCAGCCAGGCGGTCAGCCGTTCGAACACCGCGTCCAGCACCGTGCGGTAGGCGCGGCGGGTCAGGTCGTCGGGGCGGTCGCAGTAGAGGCTGTCGCGGCGGATGTCGAAGACCAGGCTGGAGAGGTCGCCCTGGCAGAAGTCCAGAACGGGGCGCAGCACGTCGGCGTAGTTATAGGCCGTGTAGGCCTCCCGCACCTGGCCATCCAGCTGCCACAGGCGGTGCAGGATGTAGCGTTCCAGCGAGGGCAGCTGGTCCAGCGGCACGCGATCCTCGTCAGTGAAACCGGCCAGGGCGCCAAGCATGTAGCGCAGGGTGTTGCGCAGCTTGCGATAGGCGTCGGAGACCCCGGCCAGGATGGTCTTGCCGATCCGCTGGTCCTCGGCGTAGTCGACCATGGCCGTCCACATCCGCAGGATCTCGGCGCCGTATTCCTTGATGATGTCCGCAGGGTCGATGGTGTTCTTCAACGACTTCGACATCTTCTTGCCGTGCTCGTCGAGCGTGAAGCCGTGGGTGACCAGCGCCTTGTAGGGGGCGGTCCCGCGGGTGCCGCAGGCCTCCAGCAGCGAGGACTGGAACCAGCCGCGATGCTGGTCAGAGCCTTCCGAATAGAGGTCGGCGGGCCAGTGGGTGTTGTTGCGGCCTTCCAGGGTGAAGGCGTGGGTCGAGCCGGAGTCGAACCAGACGTCGAGGATGTCCTCGACCTTTTCGTATTTGGCCGGATCGTGGTCGCCGAGGAAGTCGGAGGCCGGGCGCAGGTACCAGGCGTCGGCGCCCTCGGCGCGGATCAGGTCGATGATCCGTTGGTTGACCGCCTCATCGACCAGCGGCTGGGCCGTTTCCTTGTCGACGAACATGGCCAGGGGCGTGCCCCAGGCGCGCTGGCGGCTGATCAGCCAGTCGGGCCGGGTCTCGACCATGCCCCGGATGCGGTTGCGGCCGCTTTCGGGGTGGAAGGCCGTGGTGTCGATGGCGGCCAGGGCCTTGTCGCGCAAGGACGGTCCGGAGCCGTCGCCGTCCATGCGGACAAACCATTGGGGGGTATTGCGAAAGATCACCGGGGCTTTGGAGCGCCAGCTGTGCGGATAGCTGTGTTCCAGCCGGCCGCGGGCCAGCAGGTTGCCGACCTCGATCAGCTTTTCCATCACCGCGCCGTTGGCCGGACCGAATTTGCCGATCTTCTTGCCCTCGGTCTCCAGCACCTTGAGGCCCGCGAACAGGGGGACGTGGGGATAGTAGGCCCCGTCGGGATCGACGGTCTCGGGGATGTCCTTGTGGCCGTGCTTCAGCCAGACCAGATAGTCCTCCGCGCCGTGGCCGGGGGCGGTGTGGACAAAGCCGGTGCCGGCGTCGTCGGTGACATGGTCGCCGGCCAGCAGCGGCACGGCGAAACCGAAGCCCTTGCGGTCGTCAGCGTCCGGGGCGAGGGCGGCCAGCGGGTGGGCGGTGGTCAGGCCGGCCGGATCGACGGGCTGGATGCGGGTCCAGCTCGCGGCCTTGGCGGCCTTCAGCACATCCTCGGCCAGCTTGTCGGCCAGGACCAGGCGGTCGCCCGGCTTGACCCAGGGCTCGAAGGCGAGATCGGCTTCCAGGCTTTCGATCCGGTAGAGGCCGTAGTCGATGGCGGGGTTGAAGCTGATCGCCCGGTTGGCCGGGATGGTCCAGGGGGTGGTGGTCCAGATGACCACGGCCGCGTCATTCCCATCAACCTGGGGAAGCCCCTTGGTCACCGGGAACTTGACCCAGACGGTGGGGCTGACGTGGTCGGCGTATTCGATCTCCGCCTCGGCCAGGGAGGTGCGCTCGACCGGGCTCCACATCACCGGCTTGGAGCCGCGATAGAGCTGGCCCGAGGCGGCGAACTTGTGGAACTCCGCGACGATGGTGGCTTCGCTGGTGAAGTCCATGGTGGCGTAGCGGTTTTCCCAGTCGCCCAGTACGCCCAGCCGTTTGAAGCCGCCCATCTGCACGCCGATCCAGTGACCGGCGAACTCGCGGCAGCGGCTGCGGAACTCGGCCGAGGGCACCTCGTCCTTGGCGCGGCCCTTGGCCTTGAACTCCTTCTCGATCTCCCACTCGATGGGCAGGCCGTGGCAGTCCCAGCCGGGGACGAAGTCGACGTCGAAGCCGAGCAGGAAGCGGCTGCGGACAACGAAGTCCTTCAGGGTCTTGTCGAGGGCGTGGCCGATATGGATGGCGCCGTTGGCGTAGGGCGGGCCGTCGTGCAGCACGAACAGCGGGGCGCCCTTGGCCTGACGGTCGGCGCGGATGGCGTTGTAGAGATCGATCTCAGCCCACTGGGCGAGGATCTCCGGCTCCAGCTTGGGCAGGCCCGCCCGCATGGGAAAGGCGGTCTCGGGCAGGAAGACGGTCTCGCGATAGTCGCGGGCGGATGCGGGTGCGGCGTCGTCGGCCATGGTGTTCAAAGTCTCGAGAAGTGTCGGGGATCGGACGGGAGCTAAGGTTCCCGGCGTGCGCGACCGATGCCGGCGGCGTCACGCCGGGCGGGTAATTCGCGAGGTCATCCGATCGGGAAGCATGGCCGGGCTCTAGCAGAGCCCGGCGCGGGACGCCAGCGTTGGGGGTTGTTGGTTGGGGGAGGCTCAGCCCCGGTCCCCGAAGCCCTCGCCCAGCAGCCGGTCGCCGAGCCAGCTGACCGCACCGATGATCAGGGCGCCGAACAGGGCCGGCCAGAAGCCACCCACCTCCAGCCCCTTCATGATCCAGCCGACCAGTCCCAGCATGGCGGCGTTGACCACCAGCAGGAAGAGACCGAGCGTGATGATGGTCAGGGGGAAGGTGATCACCACCAGGACCGGCCGGATGACGGCGTTGGCGATCCCCAGCAGCAGGGCCCCGATGACCAGGCTTGTCCAGCCGTGCACGGCGATTCCCGGCACGAACCGCTGGGCCAGCCAGAAGCCGGCCACGGCGAACAGGAAACGGGCGATGAAGCGCAGCATGACGAGATCCCGATAACCTGCGGCCTCGGCGGCCATCTGAAGGAGAAACTGTCGGACGGATTGGCGGTTGCGTAAAGGGCGCCGCGTCCCTCCCCATGAAGAGCGACGGGCGCGCGGTGCGTGGTAAGGGTTTGGGCGCGGCCCTTGGCCCAACGGAGCATTGGAATGGGCTTGCAGGCCTGGCGGGCGGAACTGGTCTGGACGGTGGCGGATCCGGCGGTGGAGCTGGACGGGCTGCGGCATTTTCCGGATGGGCTGCTGGTCGTCGAGGACGGGCGGGTGCTGGCGGCGGGGGACTATGCGGCGCTGATCAAGACCCTGCCGGCCGAGGTGGCGGTCGAGGCCCTGCCGGGGAAGATCATCACCCCGGGTTTCGTCGACGGCCATATCCATTTTCCGCAGATCGACATGATCGCCTCGCCGGGCGGGGCGCTGCTCGACTGGCTGGAGCGCTACACCTTTCCGGCCGAGCGGGCCTTCGCCGATCCCGATCATGCGGGGGAGGCGGCGGGGCGGTTCCTGGACAGCCTGCTGAGGCATGGCACGACCACCGCCATGGTCTACGGCTCGGTCCACAAGGTCTCGGTCGAGGCGCTGTTCGAGGACGCGCTGCGGCGGGACATGCGGCTGATCGCCGGCAAATGCCTGATGGACCAGGGGCCCGCTGACCTGCGCGACAGCCTGGCCGAGGGGACGGCCGATACCGTCGACTTGATCCGCACCTGGGGCGGGCGGGGGCGGCTGGGCTATGCGGTGACGCCCAGGTTCGCCCTGGGCTCGTCACGGGCGCAGCTGGAGGCGGCGGGGCGGATCCTGGCCGAGCATCCGCGCGCCTGGATGCAGACCCACCTGGCCGAGAATCTGGTCGAGGTCAGGGACACGATGACTGCCTTCCCGGAGGCGCGGGACTATCTGGATGTCTATGACCGCTTCGGCCTGGTGACGGACCGGTCGATGTTCGCCCACTGCATCCATATGGAGGACCGGGCCCTGGCGCGGATGGGCGAGGCGGGGAGTTCCTGCGCCTTCTGTCCGACCTCCAACCTGTTCCTGGGCAGCGGGCTGTTCGACCTGACGCGCACAGGGAGCCACGGGGTAAAGGTGGCGCTGGGCACCGATGTCGGGGCGGGGACCAGCTGGTCGCTGCTGACCACGGCGGCCGAGGCCTACAAGGTCGGGCGGCTGCGCGGCGAGGCCCTGGACCCGCTGACGGCCTTCCATCTGGCGACCCGGGGCGGGGCGGAGGCCCTCGGGCTGAGCGACCGGATCGGCGCGCTGGAAGCCGGCATGGAGGCCGACTTCGTGGTGCTGGATCCCGCGACGACCCCGGCGCTGGGGCGGAGGGGCGAGTCGGCCGGCGGTCTGGCCGAACGGCTGTTCCTGTTGATGGTGCTGGGGGACGAACGGGTGGTCCAGCGGACCTATCTGGCGGGGAAACTGGCCCATGGTCGAGTGTAACGGCGGGGCCCGTCGCTGACTTCCGCTAACCATACTCAGATACCAAACAGGGTATACGGCCCTTTACTGTAACTCTTGTGCATATCCTAACAGGCGACCCGCATTCTGACCGCCAAGGTCGGGAATTCCGCAGAAGCCGGAATGGGTTACGGGGATCGTCAGCATGCGTCTCGCGACTATCATCAGCCTCGGCGTGTCCGCGGCCCTGGGCGTCGGCGCCCTGGTCGTGGCCAGGACGATGCTGCCCAACTCTGGACAGGGCAAGGTCAGCGCCGCGGTCGTCCAGCCCCAGACCCTCACGCCCGTGGTCGCCGCCAGGGCCGACATCGCTTTCGGGGTTAAGTTGCAGGCCAAGGACCTGATGGTCCTCAAGCTGCCGAAGGACGCCGTGCCCGAAGGCGCCTACGCCACCATTGACCAGGTCACCGCCCTGGACGGCGGGGCGCCGGTGACCCTGGCGCGGATCACGGCGCGGGAACCGCTGCTGCCGGCAAAGCTGTCGGGCGGCGGGGTGAAGGCCAATGTCGCGGCGGTGATCGCGCCCGGCATGCGGGCCTATACGATCAAGGTCACCGATGTGACCGGCGGCGGCGGCCATGTGACGCCCGGCGACCGGGTCGATGTGCTGGTCGCCATGGCCCCGGCCGGTGACTATGTCGCCGAAGGCGGCAAGGCCAAGGCGGTGGTCAGCGGGGCGGTGTTGCAGAACGTCAGGGTGCTGGGCATGGACCTGGTCGCCGACCCGGCCGCCGTCGACAAGTTCATCCCCAAGACCGCCACCCTGGAGGTCTCCATGGAGGATGCCGCCAAGCTGGCGATGTCGGCGGAGATCGGGGTGCTGTCCCTGGCCCTGCGCCGGACCGGGTCGATGGAGATCGACGAAGGCGGCCCGGTGCGACGGCTCGACTGGACGCCCGAGGGCCTGAAGGCCGGTGCGCCCCTGGCGCGGCGGCCGGCGGCGGCCCGCCGCCGGGTGGCGAATGCGGCGACGCCGGCCCCGGCCGAGCGGACCCTGACCATGGTCCAGGGCTCCGAGCGGACCACCGTCCAGGTGCCCGCCGACCGTATGGGAGGCTGGTGATGCGCAAGGCCCTGATCCTGCTGTCCGGCTGCGGCCTGCTGGCCCTGGCGACGCCCGCCGCGGCCCAATCCTCCGACGTCCAGTCGGCCGCGACGCCGATGGCCGCCCAATCCGTAAGAGATGTGGCGGTCCGGGATGTGGATTTTCCGGGCGGATCGTCCCCCGGCTTTTCGCCACAAAGCTTTACCACCGAGGCCGCGCCCAGCCGGTCGATCACCGTGGCCAAGGACAAGTCGGCGGCCTTCCGCCTGACAGCGGCCGCCGGCAAGATCGTCGTCGCCCAGCCGGACGTCGCCGAGATCGTCGCCAATACCGACCGCAGCCTCTACATCCGGGGCAAGGCCCTGGGGGCGACCAACATCCTGGTCTACGACCAGTCCAAGCGGCTGATCGAGGTTATCGACGTCAAGGTCGGCCACGACCTGGCCGGCATCCAGTCGGACATGGCCGCCGCCCTGCCCGGCGAGACGATCAAGGTTTCCAACCTGGCCGACGGCCTGATGCTGAGCGGCCAGGTCTCGACCAGCAGCGTCGCCGCCCGGGCCAAGACCATCGCCGAGCGCTACGCGCCCCAGGCGGTGTCCTCCAGCCTGACGGTGGAGGCGGCACAGCAGGTGATGCTGGAGGTCCGCATCCTCGAGGCCAGCCGCGACAGCCTGAAGGACTTCGGCATCAACCTGGCCATCCGCAACAACAGTGGCGTGGTTTTTGGGTCGGGCCTGGGCCTGATGGGCAACAACCCGGCCCAGGGAACACTGGGCATCACCACCAACGTCGGGCCGACCAGCATCGACCTGACCCTGAAGGCGCTGGAGGAAAAGGGCGTCATCCGCACCCTGGCGCGGCCCAACCTGGCGGCGATTTCCGGCGAGGAGGCCAGTTTCCTGGCCGGCGGCGAGTTTCCCTATCCGGTGCCCAGCGGCCTGGACAACATCTCCATCCAGTTCAAGCCGTTCGGGGTGACGCTGAAGTTCACCCCGACGGTCCAGGACAGCGGCCTGATCCGGCTGAAGGTGGCCCCCGAGGTCAGCGCGCTGGACCCGACCAACGCCCTGAAGCTGGGCGACTATGAGCTGCCGGCGCTGACCGTGCGGCGGGCCTCGACGACCATCGAGCTGCGCAACGGCGAGAGTTTCGCCATCGCCGGGATGTTCCAGCAGGACTACGTCAATGCCGTCCGCCAACTGCCTTGGCTGGGCGACATGCCGGTGCTGGGGGCGCTGTTCAAGTCCGGCCGCTGGCGGCGGGCGGAGACCGAGCTGCTGATCCTGGTGACACCGCGGCTGACCACGGCGGCCGACAGCCTGGCCCTGTCGCCCAATCCGCAGATGGCCAAGGCCGAGCCCACCGCCATCGACCTGATCTTCGACAGCATGGTGTTCGACAAGCCGATGACCGAGCCGGTGGGTGGGGTTCCGGCGCCCCGGCAGCCGGCGCCGTGATCCCGCCGATGATCGTCTCCGCCCGCAGAGGACATCCGTCATGAATTTCGCCGAGCGCCGGGTTCTGGCCGTCGGAGAGGGGCTGGCCGAGGTCATGAAACTGGCCTTTCCGGGCGCCCGCCTGGCGGTGATGGCGGCCCACGCCCTGCCGCGCCGCTGGGCGGCCGGGGAGGAGCCGGAGCTGGTGGTCATCGACGCGGCGGCGGCCGAACCGGCGGTGCTGGCGGTGATCATCGCCGCCTTGGCGGGACAGTCCCCGCCGCCGGCCGCCATCCTGGCAGGGCGTGAGCTGCCGACGCCGTTGGTGCGGGCTCTGTTGCGGCTGCCGAAGGCCGATGTGGTCGAGGCGCCCTATGGCGCAAAGGACCTGGCCGAGGCGGCGATGATGCTGCTGCGCCCGGCCGAGGCGGCTCCCGTGGCGGCGGCCGGCGGTCGCTGCTGGACGGTGACCGGGGCGGTCGGCGGGGCGGGGGCGACGACCCTCGCGGTGGAACTGGCCGCGGCCCTGGCCGAACGGGCGCAAGGGGCGCGGGTCGGGCAGAAAAAGCGGGTGGCGCTGGTCGATCTGAACCTCGCCGACGGCGCGACCGCCGCCTATCTGGGGGCCAGCGCCAATATGATGCTGAGCCGCGCCTCCGAGGCGGCCGAGCGGATCGACCCGGCCCTGTTGGAAATCTTCGCCTCCCCGGCTCAGGGCGGCTTCGACCTGATCGCCCAGGCGCGCGATCCGCTCGGCTTCGAGGCGGTGTCGGCCGAGGCGGTGCTGCGGGTGCTGGAGACGGCCTGCCTGGTCTATGACTTCGTCATCGTCGATGCCCCGCGCCATCGGCGGGACTGGACGCTGGATGTGTTCGCCGGATCCGACGCCCTGCTGGTGGTCTCGGAATTGACCGTGCCGGCGCTGCTGGCGGCGCGGGACCTGGCCGCGGAACTGGAGGCGGGCCTGCCGGACGGACCGCATCCGCGCATTATCCTCAATCGCCTGGCCAAGCGGGTGTTCGGGCCTGCGCCCTCGATGGTCGAGGCTGAGAAGGCGCTGGGCCGCAAGGCCGACGGCGGCCTGACCAGCGACTGGGAGGCGGCGGCGGCCTCGGTCAACCTGGGCGGGCCGATCCGCTCCCACCGGCCTAAGTCACGCATCGCCCGGGAGGTGGACGATCTGGTCGACCGGCTGCTGGCCGCCCCCGTCGCCGGCGCGGTGAAGGCCGCAGGCCCGGCGGCGGCGGCCGCATCGGGGAGGGCCGCCTGATGGCCCGTTTCTCGCTCCGCCGGGCCGCGCCGCCCGAACCCCTGATCGCGGTGGTCCCGGCGCCGGTCGCGGCCGCGCCGGAGCCCCAGATCAAGGCCAGCGATGAACTGCTCGACATGCGGCTGCGGCTGCACGCCCGGCTGATCGACGAGATCGACCTGGGCAAGCTGGGTGAACTGGACGAGGGCGAGATGCGCCGCCAGGTCCGCCGGCTGGTCGGGGATTTCGCCAAGGACAGCCGACTGGCCCTGAACAGCCTGGAGCTGGACCAGCTCGGAGCAGAAGTGTTCGACGAGATGGTGGGGCTGGGTCCCATCGAGCCTTTGCTGAAGGACGAGTCGATCAACGACATCCTGATCAACGGGCCCAACCAGGTCTATGTCGAGCGGCGCGGGGAACTGGAGCTGACCCCCGTGCGGTTCCGCGACAACGACCACCTGCTGCGCATCGTCAACCGCATCGTCGCGGCGGTGGGGCGGCGGATCGACGAGAGTTCGCCCATGGTCGACGCCCGCCTGGCCGACGGCAGCCGGGTCAACGCCGCCATCTATCCGATAACCGTCGACGGCGCGGCGGTGTCGATCCGCAAATTCTCCAAGAAGCCGCTCAGTCTGGAGCGGCTGGTCGGGGTGGGGGCCATGCCGGCCTGTGTGGCGGAATTCCTGCATGGGGCGGTGAAGGCGCGGGTTTCCACCGTGATCAGCGGCGGCACGGGGTCGGGCAAGACCACCCTGCTCAACGCCTTTTCCGCCGCCATCAGCGAGGGCGAACGGCTGATCACCATCGAGGACGCCTGCGAACTGCAGCTGCAGCAGCCGCATGTGGTGCGGATGGAGACGCGGCCGCCGAATATCGAGGGCAAGGGCGAGATCCGCCAACGTGAGCTGGTCAAGAACGCCCTTCGCATGCGCCCCGACCGGGTGATCCTGGGCGAGGTGCGGGGCGAGGAAGCCTTCGACATGCTGCAGGCAATGAACACCGGCCACGAAGGCTCGATGGCCACGATCCACGCCAACACCCCCCGCGACGCCATCACCCGGCTGGAGCAGATGGTGGCCATGGGCGGCCTCAGCCTGACGCCGGAAAGCATCCGCGGACAGATCGCCTCGGCCGTGGGGATGATTGTCCAGGTGATGCGGCTTTCCGACGGTAAACGGAAGGTGATGAGCGTCTCGGAGATCACCGGCATGGAAGGCCAGGTGGTGCAGATGCAGGAGATCTTCGCCTTCCACCGCCTGGGCACCGACGCGGACGGGGCGGTGGTCGGGGAGTTCCGCGCGACCGGCCTGCGACCCCGCTGCCTGGACGAGATGAACCGCCGGGGCATCCACTACGACACCGCCAACTTCGACCCGCAGAGGCCGCTGTGAGGGCGGTGGGGAATTCTATCCTCCACCGTAGCCGCGCACAGTGCGGCCTACGGGGGAGGGGGACCGCGAAGCGGTGGAGGGGGCGGGTGCAACGCGCCGGACTTCATGGGTCCGCTGACATCCCGTTTATCGAAATCCCGGGGCTGTGTGGAGGATCTCGCCCCCTCCACCACGCTTCGCGCGGTCCCCCTCCCCCGTACGGCCTTCGGCCTACGGGTGAGGATGGGAGGCGCCAATGCCGTCAATAGCGCTCGACGCCCGTCTGGCCTTCCTGATCCTGATCTTCGCGGCGGTGTTCACCGCGGCCCAGGCGGTGGCTGGGCTGGCGCGGGTGGGGGTGAACCGGCGGAAGGTCAACAAGCGGCTGGCCATGGTGGAGCGGACCGGCTCGCTGGAACAGCTGGTCGGGGAGCTTCGCAAACAGCGCGGCCTAGGCGCCGACGGCAACGTCAAGGGCGGCCGGGGCTGGCTGTCCGCCCTGGTCATCCAGGCGGGGGTCAAGTTCGATCTGCGCAAATGGGGGACCCTGTCCCTGGGGGCCGGCGCCGGGGTGGCCCTGATCGTCTTCCTGTGGAGCCACAATTGGATGATCGCCGCCGGGATCGGTCCGGCGGTGGCCCTGATCGGGCCGGTGATGGTGCTGAAGTTCAAGGCCGGCAAGCGGGCCAAGGCCATCGGGCTGCAGCTGCCCAACGCCCTGGAGGTGATCGTCCGCAGCCTGGAAGCGGGACATCCCGTGCCGACAGCTATCGCTCTGGTCGGCCGGGAGATGCCCGACCCGCTGGGAAGCGAGTTCGGCATGGCCGGGGACGAGATCGCCTATGGCGCGACCCTGGAACAGGCCATCGGCCGCATCGCCGACCGCTGCCGCCATCCGGACGTCGACCTGTTCGCCGCCACCATCCGCCTGCAGGAAAAGTCGGGCGGAAACCTGACGGGCCTGTTGAAGATGAACGCCAAGGCGGTGCGCGAGCGGCACAAGATGCGGCTGAAGATCAAGGCCGCCTCCTCCGAGGGCCGGGCCAGCGCCATCATCCTGACGGCCGCGCCGTTCGGGGTGCTGGCCATCCTCACCGTCGCCAGCCCGCACTTCTACGGCGATGTGATCGGCGAGCGGCCGGTGCAGATCGGCCTGGCGGTGTTCGGGACCTGGATGTTCCTGGGCAACATGGTGATGCGCAAGATGATCGACATGAGGATCTGATGGACCCCGTCCTGCTCAACCAGATTCTGACCTATGCCGCCGCAGCCCTGATCGCCGGGACGGTGGGCGGCGGGGGTATGATGCTGCTGCGTGAGGCGCGGACCAGCGCCCGGCGGCGGTCCCGACTGGCGGGGAACACCGCCGGCCAGATCGTCAAACCCGCCCAGAACTTCTCCGGCGTCGCCCAGGGGGTGAAGCGGCTGGGCGAAAAGATGGCCATCCAGGACCCGGCCCAGATCTCCAACATCCGGGCCAGGCTGGTCCAGGCCGGCTGGTACAACCGCGAGGCCGTGGCCTTCTATCTCGGCGCGCGCGGGGCCAGCCTGATCGTCGCCACCCTGGCGACCCTGCTGACCGTGCCCTGGGCGATGAGCGGCATCGGCGGACCGGCGGCCATCGCCGCGGCGGGGGTCTTTGCAGTGGCGGCGATCCTGGGGCCGGATCAGGTAGTCAAGGGCCGGCGTCGCAAGGTGCAGTTGGAGTATCTTGAGGGCTTTCCCGATATGCTCGACCTGCTGGTCGCCTCGGTGGAGGCGGGGCTGTCCCTCGACGCCGCCGTCAATCGGGTGGCGGAGGAGATGGGCCGGCGCTATCCCAACCTCGCCGCCCACCTGCGTTTCCTGACCCTGGAACTGCGGGCCGGCAAGGCGCGCAAGGAGGCCTGGACGGCCTTCGCCGAGCGGCTGGGCATCGACGAGGCGCGGTCCCTGGCCACCATGCTGCGGCAGGCCGAGGAGATGGGCACCAGCCTGGGCGAGACCCTGGCGGTCTTTTCCGACGACATGCGGTCGAAGCGGATGCTCAAGGCCGAGGAGAAGGCCATGGCCCTGCCGGCCAAGCTGATGGTCCCGCTGATCCTGTTCATCTTCCCCTGCCTGCTGGGCGTGCTGATCCTGCCGGCCGCCTACCGGATCAGCCAGAGCATGGTCGGCGGCGGGCCGGGACCGTGAGGCGGGATCTCTCAATCGCTGCCCCTTTGGGGTAGCTGGCAGCCGCGAAGCGGCTGACTGAAGGGGCAGCGCCGGCGGCAAAGAGTTCTCTCTGAGCCTGGGTGGCGGCTGCATCTACCGCACAGGCGCCATGACAATTACGGGCCGGCGCTGCCCCCACCACCACGGCGTATTCGCCGTGGTCCCCCGCCCCCAGAGGGGGCGGAATTAGTAACTCGGCGCCATCAGGCCTACGCCTTCGCCAGGGCGCTCTTGCGCCGGCCGTAGAGCAGATAGACCACCACCCCGACGCCGTTCCAGATGAAGAAGCCCCAGATGGCGGTGTTGGGCAGGGTGGTGAAGAGGTAGAGGCAGCCCAGCACGCCGAAGACGCCGATGACCGGCCAGATGGGGGTCCTGAACACCCGCTTCAGGTCGGGCTGCTTGACCCGCAGGATCATCATACAGACCAGCACGGCGACGAAGGCGGCGAGCGTTCCGGCATTGGCCAGGGCGGCGATCTCGCCCAGCGGCAGGATGCCGGCCAGCAGGGCGGCGAGGACGCCGGTGATCAGGGTGACGAAGCTGGGGGCGCCGCGCTTGCTGACCTTGGCGAGACCGACCGGCAGGAGGCCGTCGCGGGCCATGACGAAGAAGATGCGGCTCTGGCCGTACATGAAGGCCATGATCACCGTCGGCAGGGCGATGACCGCGGCGGCGGCGACGAGCTTGGCGGCGCCCGCATGGCCCAGCTGTTCCATGACGAAGACCAGGGGCGCGTCGGCTTTCGAGAAGACGCCCGGGAGGACCGCGCCGATCGCGGCGGCGGCGACCACCATATAGATGACCGTGCAGGCGATCATCGAGCCGACGATGCCGATGGTCAGGTTCTTCTCCGGGTTCTTGGTCTCCTCCGCGGCGGTCGACACCGCGTCGAAGCCGTAGAAGGCGAAGAAGATGATCGAGGCGGCGGCCATCACCCCGACCTTGGTCCCGTCGGCGTTGACCCCGCTGAAGCCGAAGGGACTGAACGGCGTGAAGTGGCTGGCGTCGAAGGCCGGCAGGGCGAGGAAGACGAACAGGCCGAGCGCCAGCAGCTTGACCACCACCAGCACCATGTTGACCGTGGCGCTCTCGCGGGTGCCGATCAGCAGCAGGCCGGCGACGGCCAGGGCGATGAAGGCCCCCAGCAGGTTGAAGCCGCCGGTGAAGATCAGATGCCCGTCCTTGAGGGCGAAGGTCGAGGCCATCCAGTGAGGGTCGACCGGGATGGTGACGAACTCGGCGGCATGGCCGGCCCAGCCGGCGGCGACCGCGCCGCAGACTACGGTGTATTCGAGGATCAGGCTCCAGCCGACGATCCAGGCCAGGCCCTCCCCCAGCACCGAATAGCTGTAGGTATAGGCGCTGCCCGCCGCCGGCATCAGGGTGGCCATCTCGGCATAGGCAAGCGCGGCGCAGGCGCAGACCGCCCCGGCGATGGCGAAGCTGAGCATCACGCCGGGCCCCGCGAGGCCCGCGCCCACGCCGATCAGGGTGTAGATGCCGGTGCCGACGATGGCCCCGACGCCGAGGGCGATCAGGTGCGGCCAGGAGAGGGTGGCTTTGAGCTTGTGGTGCTCGGCGACGAAGCCGCCGTCCATGGCCTTGCGCCGCGTCAGAAAACTCATGGTGCGTCTCCCCGGATACCCGGCAGGGAGGATGGCTGTGTTTTGCGGTCGAAGGGAAGGGCGAAGGGATTGAACGGCGGCCTCCGCTGGTCCAGCCTCGCGCCGCAAACCGGAGAGACCCACGCGATGTGGAAGGCCCTGACCGCCGCCGCCCTGATTCTTGCCGCGCCCTTGGCGGCCTCAGCCCAGACCTCAGGCCAGACCTCCGCCGCCAAGCCGGCGCTGGACGCCATCGTCGCCGACTACCAGGCCTGGTCGGACCGGGAGAACCCCATCGGGGCCGGGTCCAACGGCGACCGGGCGGCGCTGGCGCGGATGCCCGACGTCACCCGGGCGGCCGACCTGCGGCGGGCCAAGGACCTGGAAGGCTTCGAGGCGCGGCTGAAGACCATTCCGGCCGCGGGGCTGGACGGCAACGACAGCCTCAACCGCGCCATCCTGACTCGGGTGGTCGACGACCAGTTGGCCGCGATCCGATTCGACCAGAGCCGGTTCGCTTTCAGCAGCGACGACAGCTGGGACGGCATGCTGTCCTACCTGGCCGACAGCGCGCCGATGACCTCAAAGGCCGATGCCGAAGCCTGGCTCAGCCGTCTGGCCGCCGCGCCGAAATTCTACGCCGACGCCACCGAGAACGCCCGGCGCGGGGTCAAGACCGGCTGGACCCAGCCGGCGGGGATCAGTCAGCTGGCGCTGGACCAGGCCCGCAAGGCGGCCAGCGCGCCGGTCAATGACCAGGACGGCCTGATCCGTCCCTTCGACCGTCTGCCGGCCAGCGTCACGGCGGAGGAGAAGGCGGCGTTCAGGGCGCGAGGGAAGGCGATCCTCGCCGACAAACTGCGCCCGGCCCAGGCGGCCTTCGTCGTCTTTCTCGAAAAGGAATACCTGCCCGCCTCCCGCAAGGGGCTGGGCGTCGGCAGCCTGCCGGGGGGCAAGGCCTATTACGCCTGGCTGGCCCGCCGCTACACCACCACCGCCATGACCCCGGAGGAGATCCATGCCCTGGGGGTCAGCGAGGTGAAGCGGATCCGCGCCGAGATGGACGGGGTGATGGCCCAGACCGGGTTCAAAGGGACCTTCCCCGAGTTCCTGACCTTCCTGCGCACCGATCCGCGGTTCTACGCCACCTCGCGCCAGGACCTGATGGAGAAGGCCAGCGAGATCGCCAAGCGGATCGACGACCGGCTGCCCGCCTATTTCGCCACCCTGCCGCGTCTGACCTACGGGGTGCGGGAGGTGCCGCATGATATCGAGGAGAGCTACACCACCGGTCGCTATTTCCCGGGCAGTCCGAAACTCGGCGTCGCCGGCGGCTATATGGTCAACACCGGGAGGCTGGACCAGCGGGGGCTGTATGAACTGCCCGCCCTGACCCTGCATGAGGCGGTGCCCGGCCACCATCTGCAGATCGCGATCGCCCAGGAACTGCCCGAGGTCCCTGCCTTCCGTCGTGACGCCGACATGACCGCCTTCGTCGAGGGCTGGGGTCTCTATTCGGAGCGGCTGGGGGTGGAGATGGGCATCTACCGCGACCCGTACGAGCTGTTCGGCCGCCTGTCCTACGAGATGTGGCGCGCCTGCCGGCTGGTCGCCGATACGGGGATGCACGACATGGGCTGGAGCCTGGAGAAGGCCAAGGCCTGTTTCATGGAGAACAGCGCCCTCAGCGAACACAACGTCGATATCGAACTGGCGCGCTACGTCAGCTGGCCCGGCCAGGCCCTGGCCTACAAGATCGGCGAGCGGACCTTTGTGCGGGTGCGGGCGAAAGCCGAGGCGGCCCTGGGCGACAGGTTCGACATCCGCCGCTTCCACGATGTGGTGCTGGGCGCCGGGCCGCTGCCGATGGACCTGCTGGAAACGCGGGTGGACGCCTGGATCGCAACAGAGAAGGCGAAGCCGTGACGGGTTTGCGTCCTTCGACACGCAGGCTTCGCCTGCTGCTCAGGATGACGATTTAGGGGCGGCTTCATCAAAAATCGTCATGCTGAGCAGCCCACGCAGTGGGCGTGTCGAAGCACGCACGATGCCAGCGGTCGCTACACCCCCGCCCCGGTCCAGTCGCCGTAGCCGGCGCCGTCCGGCTTGCGGCCGGTGAGTTTGGCGTTGAGGCGGTAGATGGTGCGGCTGCCGGTGGTCTTGAACATCGCCGGGACCAGGCCGTGGACCAGGCAGGCGAGCCCGGCGCCCAGCAAGGTCAGGCCCACGCCCCAGGAGGCGCGGAAATGCTGCCGATAGGTTTCACCCACGGCGTTGGGGTGGCTGGTGAAAGGATTGTCCATCGCTGGCCCTCGATGTGAAGCCTTTCCATGCCCCCGGCCGGCGTTCAGATCAAGGCGGGGTCAGCCCAGCTCACGGGAGCGGGCCACGGCGGCGGCGACCGCCTGTTCCATGAGCTGCGCCAGGCCGGTTTCACCCATCAGAACATTGAGCGCCGCCTGAGTGGTGCCGCCGGGAGATGTGACCTGGCGGCGCAGCTCGGCCGGCTGTTCCGATCCGGCGGCCAGCAGGGCGGCGGCGCCGGTGACGGTGGAGCGGGCGAGGTCGGCGGCGGCGGCAGGGCTGAGGCCGGCCGTGACGCCGGCGGCTTCCAGCACCTCGACGAAGGCGTAGAGGTAGGCGGGACCGGAACCGGACACGGCCGTCGCCGCATGCATCTGGTCCTCGTCAGCGATCTCGACCACCCGGCCGAGCGGATCGAATAAGGCATGGGCCCGGGCGCGGGCCTGGGGGTCGACAGCGTGGACGGAAGCCGTGCCCTGGCCGATGGCGACGGCGGTGGTCGGCATCACCCGGGCGATGCGCAGGCCCCCGAAAGCCTCGCTCAGGTCATGGCAGGAGACCCCGGCGGCGATGGAGACGATGACCGCGTCCGGCGACAGATGCGGGGCGACCTCCGCCGCCACCTCGCGCCAGATCTGCGGCTTGACCGCCAGCAGCACGGTGCGGGCCTCGGCCAGGGCGCGGTCAGGCGGGTTGACGTTGATCCCCGAAAGGTCGGCATCCGAGGGATGCGGGTCGCGAACCATCAGCTCGCCCGGCGCGAAGGCCGCATGCAGCCGCCACCCCGCGATGATCGCCCCGCCCATGCGTCCGGCGCCAAGGATGAGGATGGGGGTCATGAGGGAGTTCTCTGATGTCCCGTCTCCCTCTTTGGGGAGAAGGAATAGGCCTTAAGCCCGGCCCACGGTCTCGAACATGCAGGCGGCCATGGCCTCTTCCGGGGTCTTGGCGCCGCCGATGAGGAAGTCGAAGGCCGGGTAGAAGCGGTCGGCGGCTTCCATGGCGACGTCGATCATCGCCGCGGTCTGGGCCGGGGTCGGGCGCTCGGATTCGAACAGCCCCATGGCGTGGCGGAAGACCACCTCGCCTTCGTCGGCCCAGATCTCGAAATGGCCCTGCCACAGGCGCTGGTTGACCAGGTTGGCCAGTTCAAAGGCCTTGGCGCGGATGCCCTTGCCGGCTTTCAGGTCGATGGAGCAGCAGAGCTGCAGGCACTCGGCCTCGGGCCGCCAGGCGAACCACAGTTCGTAGTCCTTCCAGTCGCCGGCCAGGGAGAAGGCCAGATCGCCGTCTTCAGTGCGATCGAAGGCCAGGTTTTCAGCCGACAGCACATGTTCCACGACCTCGAGCGGATCGAGGGCCATGAAGGGCTCGTCGTCTTCAGGAGGCGAAATGTCCATCGGTTGTGCTGTCCTTTGGAGGGCAGGCGGAACTCGCGGCGGCAACCCCGAATCGCCTACACCCGGTGACCCTAGTCTGGTTCGCGGGTGTCGTCACAACCGCTTCATTCAGGGCGCGAACCCTACTCGCCCTCTGTCGGCGCGACGGGCGCGGCCTTCAGGGCCGCCACCTCGGCGCGCAGAGCGGCGATCTCGGCCTTGAGGGCCTCGAACTCGTCGCGGCGGATCAGGTCCAGCTCGGCGGCGAAGCGGTCGCCCTGGGCGCGGAAGGCAGCCTTGGCTTCCTCGCCCGCGGCCTGGGCGAGGCCCGCGGCGGCGGTGGTCAGCTTGGCGATCTCATCCAGAAAGGGGTTCTGACTGTGCATGTCTCTTCATATGGGAAACGAATGATGAAAGCGAAGAGGAATGAGTCTAAACCAGCCCTGCTATTTTCCCGGCGAGGTTAATCGACGTGCCCTTTCCCGATATTTCGCCCTACGTTGGCGGCTGGACCTTTGACCTGCCCTGGGGCGGGGAGTTCGGCATCCGGTGGTACGCGCTTGCCTATGTGGCCGGCATCCTGCTGGGCTGGCGCTATGCCGTCGGCCTGACGCGGAACGCGAAACTGTGGGGCGGCAAGACGCCGACGGCGACCAGCATCCAGATCGACGACCTGATCCTCTGGGTCACTCTTGGCGTCATCCTCGGCGGGCGCCTGGGCTATGTTATCTTCTACCAGCCGCATCTGATCTGGGAGGCGCCGCTGGAGATCCTGCAGATCTGGAACGGCGGCATGAGCTTCCATGGGGGTCTTGCGGGGGTCAGCATCGCCCTGATCCTGTTCGCCCGGTCGGCAGGGATCGACCTGCTCAAGCTGGCCGACCTGACCGCCCCGGCCGTGCCCTTCGGCCTGTTCTTCGGGCGGATCGCCAACTTCATCAACGGCGAGCTCTGGGGCCGCGACACCACCATGCCCTGGGGGATCATCTTTCCGGGTGGCGGCGGATGGCCGCGCCATCCCAGCCAGCTGTATGAGGCGGCGCTGGAAGGCCTGCTGATGTTCATCATCCTGCGCGTGGCCACCCACCGGATGCTGTGGCTGCAGCGACGGGGCGTGGTCGCCGGCCTGTTCCTGGCCTGCTACGGCCTGTTCCGGGTGCTGCTGGAGAATTTCCGAGAGCCGGACAGCTTCCTCAAGGGCTTTGTCGCGGCGACCGGCGGCCTGACCATGGGCATGCTGCTGTCGATCCCCATGCTGCTGGGCGGGCTGTATCTGATCTGGCGGGGCCTGCGTGAGCCGGTCGAGATCGTCCGCGACGCGCCCGCCGCCGCTGTTTCCGAGGACGTGAAGACCCCCTCATGAGTCTCAAGGACCGGCTAAAGGCCGAGATCGCCCAGTCCGGGCCGATCTCCGTCGCCGAATACATGACCCGCTGTCTGCACGACGGCGTGGACGGCTATTACGCCACCCGGCCGGCGATCGGCGGGGGCGGCGACTTCATCACCGCGCCCCTGGTCAGCCAGATGTTCGGCGAGCTGCTCGGCCTGTGGGCGGTGGAAAGCTGGAGCCGACTGGGCAAGCCCTCGCCCTTCCGGCTGGTCGAGGCTGGGCCCGGCGACGGGACCCTGATGCTGGATCTGCTGAGGGCGGTGAAGCTGGCGCCCGACTTCGTCGCGGCGGCCGACCTGTGGCTGGTGGAAACGTCCGCCCCGCTGAGGGCGGCGCAGGCGGAGAAGCTGGCCGGCTCGGTGCTCACCCCTTCGTGGGCCGATGCAATCGAAGCCGTGCCAGCGGGCGCGCCGATGATCCTCATCGCCAACGAACTGTTCGACTGCCTGCCGACGCGGCAGTTCGTCCAGACGCCGGGGGGATGGGTCGAGCGCCTGATCGGCCTGGACGAAGCGGGCGAGCTGGCCTTCGGCCTCGCGCCTTCGGACCACGGCATGGCGCCGGAAGACGGCGCCCTGATCCTCGAGGTCTCGCCCGCCCAGGAAGCCTTCGCCGGCCAGATCGCCCATCGGGTGGTCCAGGACGGCGGCGCCGCCCTGATCATCGATTATGGCCGCGCCGCCGCCGAATTCGGAGACAGCCTGCAGGCGCTGAAGGCCCATGAGAAGGTCGGCGCCCTGGCTTTCCCCGGCGAGTCCGACCTGACCATCCATGTCGACTTCCCCGCCGTCCTGACCGCCGCCCGGGCCGAGGGGGCGGAGGCCTCGAAGCCCGTGCCGCAAGGCCTGTTCCTCGGCCGACTGGGCATCCAGCATCGCGCCGAGGCGCTGATCGCCGGTCGTCCCGAGCGGGCGGCGGTGATTGGTCGTCAGCTGGCAAGGCTGGTGGCTCCTGACCAGATGGGCGAGCTGTTCAAGGTGGTTTGCCTGCATCAGCCGGGCTTCGAGCCTCCGGGGCTGGAGCCGGCTTAGCGCTCCACCGTCATCCCGGCCGAAGCGTAGCGAAGAGCCGGGACCCAGCGGGTCCGAACCTCCGCTGTCTCAACCGCCACTGCACCGGCCCCTGGGTCCCGGATAGCCCTGCGGGCTTCCGGGATGACGGTGTTCGCCCCATTGACCTTCGCCCGACAAAGCCATAAATAACTGACCGGTCAGTTATCAAGGTCCCGCGATGCAGCCCGGTCCTCCGAAGTTCCAGCGGCGCAAGGACGACCGCCCCGGCGAGATCGTCGCGGCGGCGGTCGAGGTGTTCGGCGAAAAGGGATTCGCGGCGGCGAAGCTGGATGAGATCGCCCGCCGGGCCGGGGTCTCCAAGGGCGCCCTCTATCTCTATTTCGAAACCAAGGAAGAGATCTTCCAGGCCGTTGTGAAGATGGTGGTCGGGCCCAACATCGCGCTCATCCGCCAGAGGATCGAGGGCTTTGCCGGCCCCTTCCCATTGCTGATCGAGGGACTGCTGCCGATCATGGCCCAGACCCTGGCCGTGTCGCCGGTCGCCTCGATCGCCAAGATGGTCATCGGCGAGGGCCGCAATTTTCCGGACCTCGCCCGCTACTGGCACGATGAGCTGGTCGCGCCGATGCTGGGCCTGATGATCGAGACCATCGCCGCCGCTCAGGCGCGGGGCGAAGCGCGGCCGGGCGATCCGCGCGGTTTCGCCATCCAGATCATCGCGCCCCTGATCATGGCGGTCCTCTGGCGGGAGACCTTCGTCCCCGTCGGCGCGCAGCCCTTCGACCTTTCGGCCATGGCCGGCCAGCATCTGAACCTGCTGAAGGGCGGCCTCTTCCTCCAGCCGGACATCGCGCCATGAAGCGCCCACCTCCAGCAGCGACCGCCGCCGCTGTTGTTGTCATCCTCGGCATGGGCGCCTGGCTGCTGTGGCCGCGCGGCGGCCCGGAGGTCCTGACCGGCTATGTCGAGGGCGAAACCCTGTATTTCGCCGCGCCGGCCTCTGGAGCGGTCACCGCCCTCAAGGTCGAGCGGGGCCAGCGGGTCACGGCCGGCCAGCCGCTGTTCGAGATCGATCCGGGGACGGCCCAGGCCCAGACGCGGCAGGCCCAGGCCGCCGAGCGCGCCGCCCAGGATCGCGCGGCGGACGCTCTGAAGGGCCAGCGGCCGGCCGAGCTGGCGGTGATCGAGGCGCAGCGGGCCAGCGCCCGGGCCGGCCTCGACCAGGCCGAGGCCGACTTCCAGCGGGTCCAGAGTCTGGCCGCCAAGGGCATCTACGCCCCCGCCCGGCTGGACCAGGCGAGGGCCGGCGTGAAGGCCGCCCGGGCGCAGTATCAGGAAACCCTGCGCCGGCTGGACGTCGCCGAATTGGGCGCCCGCGAGGACCAGGCGGCGGCGGCGCGGGCCGAGGCCGACCAGGCCGGGGCGGCGGTGTCGGAGGCGCAAGTGCGGGCCCGCCAGCTGTCTCCGATCGCCCCGGTGGCCGGGCGGGTCGAGGATGTCTTTTACCGGCCGGGCGAATGGGCCCCGGCCAACGCCGCCATCGTCGCCCTGCTGCCGGACGACCGGGTCAAGCTGCGGTTTTTCGTGCCCCAGGCGGTGGTCACCAACTACAGCCCCGGCCGGACAGTGCGTTTCGCCTGCGACGGCTGCCGGGGTGGGACGGCGACCATCCGCTATGTCAGTCCGAGGCCCGAGTTCACCCCGCCGGTCCTCTACAGTCGCGGCAACCGCGAGCGGCTGGTCTTTCTGGTGGAGGCCTCGCCGGAAAGGCCGGGCGAACTGGCGCCGGGTCAGCCGGTGGACATCACGCCGCTGGAGGGCCGGTGATGAGCAATTCGGTGACAGTCACTTTTTTCAGGTCCGCAGACCTTTCCGGCGTCCCGGCTGCGGAAAAAAGTGACTGTCACCCAATTATGGCCGGCTTGGGTAGCGCCCGATGACCGCCGCCATCGATGTGCGCGGGCTGAACAAGTCCTTCGGCGACAAACATGTGGTCAAGGACGTCTCGATCACCGTCGAGGCGGGCCGGGTGACCGGTTTCCTGGGTCCGAACGGCTCGGGCAAGACCACCACCATGCGGATGCTCTGCGGCCTGCTGACTCCCGACAGCGGCGAGGGGACCTGCCTGGGGCTCGACATCCTCACCCAGGCGCCGGCGATCAAGCGGCGCACCGGCTACATGACCCAGAAGTTCTCGCTCTATGAGGACCTGACCATCGCCGAGAACCTTGAGTTCACCGCCCGTATCTACGGCATGGACGACCGTCGGCGGCGGGTCGATGCGGCGCTCGATAAGCTGGGCCTGGCCTCGCGGCGAAGCCAGGCGGCGGGATCGTTGTCGGGGGGCTGGAAGCAGCGGCTGGCCCTGGCGGCGGCGACCCTGCATGAGCCGGACCTGCTGCTGCTGGATGAGCCGACCGCCGGGGTCGACCCCAAGGCGCGGCGGGAATTCTGGGACGAGATCCATGCCCTGGCCGGCGAGGGCCTGACCGTGCTGGTTTCCACCCACTATATGGACGAGGCCGAGCGCTGCCATGACATCGCCTATATCGCCTATGGCCAGCTGATCGCCCGGGGAACCACAGCCGAGTTGATCGAACAGAGCCGCCTGACCACCTTCCGGGCCGAGGGGGTCGATGCCGACCGACTGTCCGTCGAATTGGCCCGCGCGCCCGGTGTCGAGATGGCCGCGCCCTTCGGCTCGGCCCTGCATGTCAGCGGCACGAACCGGGCGGCGCTGGAGGCGGCCATCGCTCCTTATCGCCGTGAGGGCCTGACCTGGAGCGAGGTGCGGCCGACCATCGAGGATGTCTTCATCCACCTGATGGGCCGCTCGGAGGACAATTTCCAATGAGCGAGGGCGCGAAACAGGTCGGACTGTCCGGCGAGCGGATCCTCGCCGTGCTGATCAAGGAATTCATCCAGCTGACGCGGGACCGGCTGACCTACGCGATGATCCTGGCCGTGCCGATCGTCCAGCTGCTGCTGTTCGGCTACGCCATCAACAACGACCCGCGCCACCTGCCGGCCATCGTCCTGGACCAGGATCGCAGCGCCTTCAGCCGCTCGATGCTCGAGGCCCTGGCCAACACCCGGTATTTCCGCTTCATCGAGGAGGCGCGCTCGCCTGCCGACCTCGACGCCGCCCTGGACGAAGGCCGGGCGCAGTTCGCCATCACCGTGCCGCAGGACTTCGAGCGGCGGGTTGTGCGGGGCGACAAGGCCCAGATCCTGGTCGAAGCCGACGCCTCCGACCCGACCACGGTCGGCGGGGCGGTTGCGGCGGTGTCCGGCCTGCCGACCCAGGCGCTCAGCCATGATCTTGTCGGGCCGCTGGCGGGCCGGGCCGGGTCGGCGCCGTTCGAAATCGTCGTCCACCGGCGCTACAATCCGGAGAACGTCACCGCCTACAACATCGTCCCCGGCCTGCTGGGCATCGTCCTCTCCATGACCCTGGTGATGATGACCGCCCTGGCCCTGACCCGCGAGCGGGAGCGGGGCACCATGGAGACCCTGCTGGCCACCCCGGTCCAGCCGCTGGAAGTGATGATCGGCAAGCTGGCGCCTTACGTGGCGATCGGTCTGATCCAGACGGTGATCATCCTGGTCCTGGCCCGGGGCCTGTTCGGCGTGCCCTTCATGGGCGGCTGGGGCGCGCTGGCTATCGGGGTGGTGCTGTTCATCGTCGGCTCGCTCAGCATGGGTTTCCTGTTCAGCACCCTGGCCCGAAGCCAGCTTCAGGCCATGCAGATGTCGATCTTCTATCTGCTGCCCTCCCTGCTGCTGTCGGGCTTCATGTTCCCCTTCCGCGGCATGCCCGGCTGGGCCCAGGCTCTGGGCGAGATCATCCCGGTGACCCACTTCCTGCGCATCGTCCGCGCCTCGCTGCTGAAGGGGGTGGGGATGGAACACAGCTGGCCCAGCCTGCTGGCCCTGACGGCTTTCGTGGCGGTGGTGACCGGACTGGCGATGAGCCGATACCGGACGACGCTGGACTGAGGCTATGATGCCGGCATGACTGTCCCCACCCTGCAATCGCCCCTGCTGTCCGCCCTGCCCGCGGTCCGCCATGCTTTCTTCACCCGCCAGGGCGGGGTCTCCACCGGGCTGTATGACAGCCTCAACGTCGGCCGAGGGTCGGGCGATGAGCCGGCCAGTGTCGAGGAGAACCGCGCCCGGGCGGCGGGTTGGTTCGGGGTCATGCCGGACGCCCTGAACACCTGCTACCAGATCCACTCGGCCAAGGCCCTGACCGCCGAGGCGCCCTGGGGTCGCTACCGGCCGGAGGGCGACGGCGTCGTCACCGATCAACGCTCCGTCGTCTGCGGCGCCCTGGCCGCCGACTGCGCCCCGATCCTGTTCGCCGATGCGAACGCCGGGGTGGTCGCCGCCGCCCATGCGGGCTGGAAGGGGGCCTTGACCGGGATCGTCGCCGCCACGGTCGAGGCCATGGTGCGGCAAGGCGCGACGCCCGCCGGCATCGTGGCCGTGGTCGGTCCCTGTATCGGCCCGGCCTCCTATGAGGTGGGCGAGGAGTTCGAGGCGCGGTTCCTGGAAGACGATTCCGGCCATGCCCGCTGGTTCGCGCCGGGCGAGGCGGCCGACCAATGTCTGGGCAAGCGGATGTTCGACCTGCCGGGGTTCGTCCTGGGACGGCTTGCTCAGGCCGGGGTCGAGCAGGCCGAATGGATCGGCCGCAACACCTGCGCCGAGGGGGACTGGTTCTATTCCAACCGTCGCGCCTTCAAGCGGGGCGAGGCCGACTATGGCCGGCTGCTCAGCGCCATCATGCTGGCTTGACCTTCCGACGGCCAGCCGGGCGTGATCTTCGCCGGAAGGGTGATCCCCTTTGAACTTGGCGCCGTCCTTGAACTAGATTGCGGCCATGCACCAGTTTCGCGCCACAGCCTGCCGGGGGCTTCGCACCCTCGCCCTCTCGGCCGCCGCCGCCGGGTTGCTGCTGTCCCACCCGGTCATGGCTCAGGAACGCAGTCCCACGGAGCGCCAGACCCTGGTCGACCTGGCCTACGCCATCGGGGAGAGCCATGCCCTGCGCCAGATCTGCAATGGGCCCGCCGACCAGTACTGGCGCGAGCGGATGGCCCAGGTGACCGAAACAGAAGTTGCGGAAGCGCCTTTCGCCGCCCGGCTGAACCAGGCTTTCAACAGCGGTTTCGCCGCCCGCCAGACCCAGTTCACCGCCTGCGGTCCGGACAGCCGCAAGGCCGAACTGGTGGTGGCGCGCAAGGGACAGGCGCTGGCCCGGCGGTTGGCCAACATCCAGAGGGCGGTCAAGCGGATGGGGCCGGACGACCCGGCCCTGACCCCCGAGGATCCGGATTCCGTGGTAAGCGATCCCGGGGCGCGCTAGACTTCCGTCGGTTCAATCGGAGGGACGTGAGTCATGGTGGGCTTGGTCTTCGGGATCGCCATCCTGGTGCTGGCGATGTTTCTGCTGTTCAGCGTCATCAAGATCGTGCCGCAGGGGCGGGAATTCACCGTCGAGCGGTTTGGCCGCTACACCCGCACCCTCAAGCCGGGAATCTCCATCCTCACCCCCTTCGTCGAGGCAGTCGGCCGCCGGGTGAACATGATGGAACAGGTGCTGGACGTGCCGCAGCAGGAGGTCATCACCAAGGACAACGCCGTGGTGAAGGTCGACGGCATCGTCTTCATCCAGGTGATGGACGCGGCCAGCGCCGCCTACCGGGTCGATAACCTCAACTACGCCATCGCCCAGCTGTGCATGACCAACCTGCGGACCGTGGTCGGTTCGATGGAGCTGGACGAGGTGCTCAGCCAGCGTGACCAGATCAACAGCCGCCTGCTGTCGACCATCGACCACGCCACCAACCCCTGGGGGGTCAAGGCGACGCGGATCGAGATCAAGGATCTGACCCCGCCGCCGGACATCACCAACGCCATGGCCCGGCAGATGAAGGCCGAGCGGGAACGCCGGGCGGTGATCACCGAGGCCGACGGCGAGCGCCAGTCGCAGATCGCCCGGGCCGAGGGTTCGAAACAGGCCGCCATCCTCGAGGCCGAGGGCCGCAAGGAGGCCGCCTTCCGCGACGCCGAGGCGCGCGAGCGGGAAGCCGAGGCCGAAGCCAAGGCGACCGCCTTCGTCTCGGAGGCCATCGCCCGGGGCGACGTCAACGCCATCAACTACTTCATCGCCCAGAAGTATGTGGAGGCCTTCGGCAAGCTGGCCGAGAGCCCCAACCAGAAGACGGTCATCGTCCCGGCCGACTTCGCCAGCCTGACAGGCTCCATCGCCGGGGTCGGCGAACTGCTGAAGACCCTGACCGGGCCGGACGCCTCGGGCCCCGGGCCCCGGCCGCCGGCCGTGCCGCGCACCCGGAGCTAGAGCCCGATGGACGCTCTGACCAACCTCTACGCCAGCCATCCGTTCTGGATCTGGCTGGCCTTCGGCGCGGTGATCCTGGTGGGCGAGCTGTCCACCGGCAGCGGCTGGCTGCTGTGGCCGGCGGCGGCCGCTGCGGCCCTGGCTTTTCTGACTCTGGTCCTGCCCAACCATGTCGCCCTGCATCTGGCCATCTTCGCCCTGTTGACCATCGCCGCCACGGTGACGGCGCGCCGCTACCTGCCGGCCAACATCTCGGGCGGCGGGCCGGACATCAATGACAACATCACCCGCCTGATCGGGGCGCGAGGCGAGGCGGCCAGCATCTTCGCCCAGGGCCGGGGCCGGGTGCATGTCGAGGGCAAGGAGTGGGACGCCCTCAGCGAGGACGCCCTGATCCCCGGCCGGTCGGTCGAGGTCACCGAGGTCATCTCGGCGGCCAGCCTGCGGGTGAAGGCGGCATAGGCCCACCGCGGACTACCGGTTGTCGTCCATCCAGACCCGCAAGGCGCGGAGAAACGGCAGGGCCGCCGCGAACTCCGCCTCGGTGAAGGCTTCCCGCAGCCCCTCCATCCGCGGTCGCAAGGCCATCAGCCCGGCCTCATAGGCGCGCGCGCCTTCCGCCGTCAGCGAGACCCGCTTCTTCCGACCATCAGACTCGTCGGCCGCCACCCGCACAAACCCCTGCGCCTCCAGGCGCTGCAGGGTGTTGGTCATCGCCCCCTTGGTGACCTGGAAAGCCGCCGCCAGCCTGGCGGGGCTGTCTTCGCCGCCGCGGCGGGTGAAATGGGTCAGCACCCCGAACTGCGCGGCGCTCATCCCCTCAGGCAGGCTGCGCTCCAGCGCCGCCGTCGACAGCTGGGCGATGATGCCGATCTCGGTCATTACCGCGACATCCGCTCGATCTTTCAGCGCCATCAGCCCTCCGCCCGGAACAGATCGTCCAGGCCCTTGCGCGGGGCCGGCGGCAGGTCCTTGCCGTAGCCGGCGCGAACCAGCATCTGCAGACGCTCGCCCTCGCCGACCCCCGTCAGCCTGTCCATCCGGGCCATCAACGGCGCCATCTGCGGGTACTCCTGCAGGGCCTGGCTCATCGGTTGGAAAGCGATGTCGCGGGCCGTGGCTTCCAGCGTCATCCGGGCATAGGCCCGGCCGGAAGCGATCTGAGTGGCCCGGTCATTGCCTGGGCTGATCAGCCAGATAAAGGCGGCGGTCGCCTCGCACAGAGGCGCGGCGAAGGCGCGGGCCTGTTTGAAGGCGATGGTTCCCGGCTTGGCCAGGGCCTCCGGGGTCAGGATGCCGACCGCATGCATCGCCTCCATGGCCGGGCCGCGCAGGAACAGGCCATCGCGATGCTCGGCGATCTGCTTCTCCCCGATCCGCATCAGGTCGATGGTCTCCTGATTGGCGGCCGGGGTGTCGACTTCCCGTTCGTAGGCTTCGCGCGTCAGGGTCTTCAGGGCCGCCAGGGCTTCGCCGCCGGTCACCGCGCCGGTGCGCAGGGCCGGGCCCGCCGCCGCCTGCACGGCGGCCAGGTCAGGGCCCGGAATCGCCCGCCGGGTGTCGAACACCTCGCGGTTGGTCCGCCGCCCAAGGATCTGGCGGAACAGCGGGTCCTGCGCAGCGCCCTTGGTGAACAGCACCCGGGCGAACGGCCGGTCGTCCAGAGCCCCGTGTTCCGGCGGCGGCCCGTCCGGGAAGGCTGTCACTGTTGCGCTATAGCCCCTTGCGGTCGCCGCGATGGACAGCAGTTCCAGGAAGGCGCCGCAGCCGACGACAATCTGGCGGCTGAACGGGTCGGTGGCGGGCAGCCGCCGCGACCGGTCGATGAACAGGGTGACCCCATCCTCGCCGTCCAGCCGCGCCAGCCAGGGCTGACGGTTGTGAGGGTTTGGCGCCAGGATGGCGTGGGCCAGGGCATAGCGGCGCACGTCGCGCTCCGCTGAGCCGGGCGACGCCCAGGCAGCGCCGGAGTCGCCGGTTTTTGCGCAGCCGGCAAGTCCGGCGGCCATCACGGTTCCGCCGCCCATCAGGGCGATGAAGTTTCGGCGATCCATGGCCAGAGGCTTTTCATTTAACGTTGAACTAATAAATCGTTCAACGTTAAACTTGTCAAGGCGGCGATCGATCTACAGTTCGCCCAGGGCTTCCCGCATGCCTTCGCCGGCCAGCACATCGGCGCGCTCATTGTGCTCATGGCCGGCATGGCCCTTGATCCAGCGCCAGTCGACCTCATGCCGCAGACGGGCCTGGTCCAGCCGCTTCCAAAGGTCGTCGTTCTTGACCGCGCCCTTGCTCATGGTCTTCCAGCCGCGGGCCTTCCACAGGTGCAGCCATTCCTTGATGCCCTGCTGGACGTATTTGCTGTCGGTATGGAGCTCGACCGTGCAGGGCTTGTTCAGCGCCTCCAGCGCCTGGATGGCGGCCATCAGCTCCATGCGGTTGTTGGTCGTCGCCAGCTCGCCGCCCTTCAGCTCCTTGGTCCGGCCCGCCGACATCAGCACCGCGCCCCAGCCGCCCGGCCCCGGATTCCCGCGGCAGGCGCCGTCCGTGTAGATCACCACCTTCGGGGTCATGAAGGTTTGACCCAGGCGGCGTCCGTCAGAATCGACAGGCCGGCGCGATGAACGGCCAGCTTGCGCTCATACTCCAGCGGGTCCTTGGGCCGGACCAGGGCCCCCGCCGGAGCGGCGCCCCAGTCGGCCAGGCGAGTCAGGAAAAAGCGCATCGCCGCGCCGTGGGCGAGGATGGGCAGGGCCGCCCGCTCGGCGTCGGTCAGCGGCCGGCGGCGCTCGTAGCCGGCCAGCAGGGCCTTGCCGGCGGTGACGTTGAAGTCGCCGTGGCTCTCGAAGCACCAGGCGTTGAGGGTCACCGCCAGATCGTAGGCCAGGAAGTCATCGCAGGCGAAATAGAAGTCGATGGCCGCCGAGAACCGTCCCTCGCGGAAGAAGACGTTGTCCGGGAAGAAGTCGGCGTGGATCGTTCCGGTGGGCAGGCCCACGGGCCAATGGGCGGCCAAATGGTCGAGGTCCTTCTGGATGACGGCCGCCAAACCCGGCTTCAGCGCCTCGGCCGCATCGTGCAGCGGCGCGAAGACCGAGGCCCATGCGCCCTGACCCAGGTCGTTGGCGCGGCGGCCGGTAAAGCCGTCGCCGGCCTGATGCAGCCAGGCCAGGCCGTCGCCGGCCTCGCGGCACTGGGCGACGCCCGGCCGGCGGACCGACAGACCCGGCAGGAACTGGGCCAGCGCCGCCGGCTTGCCGCGCACCGTCTGCAACACCTTGCCGCCCCGGTCGGCGATCGGCCGGGCCGACGGGAAGCCGGCATCGGCCAGCCAGCCCATCAGATCCAGGAAATAGGGAAGCTCATCGGGCTTCATCCGCTTTTCGTAGACGGTCAGGATGAAACGGCCGGCGGTGGTTTCCAGCAGGAAGTTGGAATTCTCCACGCCCTCGGCGATGCCCTTGAACGACAGGGCCTCGCCCAGGTCGAACGCGCTGAGAAAGCTGTCCAGCTCCTCGTCGGTGATATCCGTATAGACCGCCATGGGCGGGGGATGCGCGAGGCGGGCCCCGGGGTCAAGGGGCCGCTGGCAGCGTCTCTTCCCGCAACAGCCGGGGCAGTTTGAAGGTCACCGTTTCGCGGGTGGGGGCCACTTCCTCGAGAGTGAGGTCGAAACGCTCGGCCAGCCGGTCGATCAGGCCCTGGACCAGCACTTCCGGGGCCGAGGCGCCCGCGGTGATGCCGACACATTTGATGCCGTCAAGCCATTCGTCCTTCAGGTCGGAGGCCTTGTCGATCAGATGGGCCGCCGCGACGCCGCCCTTCAGTCCGACCTCGACCAGCCGCACCGAATTGGAACTGTTGGCCGAGCCGATGACCAGCAGCAGGTCGCAGCCCTCGGCGATGGCTTTGACAGCGTCCTGGCGGTTGGTGGTGGCGTAGCAGATATCTTCCTTGTGCGGCGTGGCGATGCCGGGGAAGCGCCGCTGCAGGGTGGCGACGATGTCGGCGGTGTCGTCCACCGACAGGGTGGTCTGGGTCACGAACGCGGTGTTCAGCGGGTCGAGGGGAGTAAAGGCCTCGGCGTCGGCCACCGACTCGATCAGCCGCACCGTGCCCTCGGGAAGCTGGCCCATGGTGCCGACGACCTCGGGGTGGCCCTTGTGGCCGATCAGCACGATCTCCTTGCCGGCGTTGTGGTGGCGCTGGGCCTCGACATGCACCTTGGAGACCAGGGGGCAGGTAGCGTCCAGATAGAGCATCTGGCGGTCGCGGGCCTCGGCCGGCACGCTCTTGGGAACGCCGTGAGCCGAGAAGATGATCGGCCGGTCCACCGGAGCCTCGGAGACTTCCTCGATGAACACCGCGCCCATGGCCTTAAGCCGATCCACGACGAAGCGGTTGTGGACGATCTCATGCCGGACATAGACAGGCGCGCCATACTTGGCGATCGCCTTCTCGACGATCTGGATAGCCCGGTCGACGCCGGCGCAGAAGCCGCGCGGGCTGGCCAGCAGGACCTTCAGCGGCGGCTTTTCGACTGTGGCGTTCATGCCCCCTAGTTAGGCGCTGATGGCCCCGACCGCCAGCGGCGCGTTGCGGGGCCACGCATATGCCTTTATCAGCAGAAGAATACGGTCAGCGTCCGGTGGGGGCGCCTCTTGTGTTCTGTCGGGACTTAGCATGCGCCGCCTTATTGCCTTCGCCCTTGTCGGCGTCCTTGTCGCCACCGCCGCCCCGGCCCTGGCGCAGTCGCGCGGCCGTCCCGGACAGGACCAGGGGCAGGATCAGGACGCTGCCAAGAAGAAGGCTCGCGACAAGGAGTGGAACCAGCCGGAAGCCCCGCTGCCCGCCCTGCGCAACGCCGGCCCCTGTCCCTATGTGAAGATCCTCTACGACGCCGGCCGCTATCTGGAGTTCAAGGACGGCAAGGAATCGGCTGCGGCCGTGGCCTATACCGGCGAGATCCAGGGTCTGGCCTCGGGCTGCGAATACAAGGACGCCGAGCCGATCCGCGTGCAGGTCGACCTGCTGTTCGGCCTGGGCAAGGGCCCGATGGGGACCGAGAACCGCAAGACCTACCGCTACTGGGTGGCGGTGACCGACCGCAACAAGGCGGTGATCGCCAAGGAATACTTCGACCTGCCGGTGACCTTCAGCGACAATCGCGCCCTGGTGAAGGAAACCCTCGCCGGCATCGTCATCCCGCGGGCCAGTCTGGAGACCAGCGGCGCCAACTTCGAGGTCCTTGTCGGCTTCGACGTCACCCCGCAGATGGCCGCCTTCAACCGCGACGGCAAACGCTTCCGGGTCACTGCCGGGGCGCCCAAGCCCGAGACCCCCTAACCCCTCATGACCGATCTGAAGAAGACGCTTGGCGAGGCGGTGGCCGCCGCCTTCGTCGATATGGAGATTCCCGCGGAACTCGGCCGGGTGACCCCGTCCGACCGTCCGGATCTCGCTGACTTTCAGTCCAACGGGGCCATGGCCGCGGCCAAGGTGGCCAGGAAGCCGCCGCGCGAGATCGCCCAGGGCGTGGTCGAGCGGTTGACCGGCAATCCGGCCCTGGCGTCGGTGGAAATCGCCGGCCTTGGCTTCATCAACATGCGGGTCAGCAGCCAGGCCCTGTCCGAACGCGCCAACGCCATCGCAGGGGATCACCGCTCGGGCGCGGTGGAGGTCGACAGCAGCCGCCGGGTGATCATCGACTACGCCGGCCCCAACGTCGCCAAGCCGATGCATGTGGGCCACCTGCGGGCCTCGATCATCGGTGAGGCGGTCAAGCGCATCTACCGGTTCCGGGGCGATGTCATCCTGGGCGACGCCCACTTCGGCGACTGGGGCTTCCAGATGGGGCTGCTGATCGTCGCCTCGATGGACGAGAGCCCGTTCATCCACGCTCTGATGGATCGTCTGGTCCAGGCCCCCGGCGGCTTTACCGAGGCCGACAACCAGCGGGTTCTCGATGAACTGGCCAGCCACATCACCCTGGCCGATCTGGACCGGATGTATCCGGAAGCCGCGGCCAAGGCCAAGACCGACCCCGACTACCGCGACCGGGCCCGCAAGGCGACGGCCGAGCTGCAACAGGGCCGCTTTGGCTATCGACTGCTGTGGAAGCACTTCGTCACCGTCAGCCGGGTGGCCCTGGAGCGGGAATTCCACGCCCTCGGGATCGATTTCGACCTGTGGAAGGGCGAGAGCGACGCCGATCCGCTGATCGCCGGGATGATCGCGGATCTCGAGAACAAGCACCTTCTGGTCGAGGACCAGGGCGCCCGCGTCGTCCATGTCGCCCGGCCCGGCGAGACCCGCAAGAAGAAGCTGGATGACGGCTCCGTCGTCGTCGTGCCGACGCCCGATCCCCTGCTGGTGGTCTCGTCGGAAGGCTCGGCCATGTACGGGACCACCGACCTGGCCACCATCCTTGACCGCCGCCGGTCGTTCGATCCGTCGCTGATCCTCTACTGCGTCGATCAGCGCCAGGCAGAGCACTTCGAACAGGTGTTTCGCGCCGCCTACCTGGCCGGCTACGCCGCGCCCGGGGGGCTTGAACATATCGGCTTCGGGACGATGAACGGGCCCGACGGCAAGCCCTTCAAGACCCGCGAAGGCGGCGTCCTGAAGCTGCACGACCTGATCGAGATGGCCCGCGACAAGGCGCGCGAGCGGCTGCGGGAGGCGGGGCTGGGGTCTGAACTGGACGCCGTGGCCTTCGAGGACATCGCCCACAAGGTGGCGGTGGCGGCCCTGAAGTTCGCCGACCTCTCCAACTATCGCGGCACCAGCTACATCTTCGACCTCGACCGGTTCACCGCCTTCGAGGGCAAGACCGGTCCTTATCTGCTGTACCAGGCGGTACGGATCAAATCGGTGCTGCGCCGAGCCGAAGCGGAAAACACCGCATCCGGCCGGATCACGGTGAGGGAACCGGCGGAGCGGGACCTGGTCCTGCTGCTCGACGCCTTCGACGCGGCGGTGACCGAGGCCTATGACAAGAAGGCCCCCAACGCCGTCGCCGACCATGCCTTCAAGCTGGCCCAGAGCTTTTCGAAGTTCTACGCCGCCTGCCCGATCATGACCGCGGAGAACGACACCGTGCGCGGCTCACGGCTGCGGCTGGTCCGCGCCACCCTGGAGCAGCTGGAACTGGCCCTGGACCTGCTGGGCATAGAGACGCCGGATCGCATGTAGGCCGGGCCGGTTCTCGCATCTCTGACATAGAAAAGGCCGCCCGTGAGGGCGGCCTTTGTCGTCAGTGGCCGCAGCCGCAGCCTCCCTTGCCGCCGCCGGGCTTGCCGGGATGACCGCCGCCGCCCGGATGGCCGGGACGTCCGCTGCCCTTGCCGCCGATGGAGATGCTGACCCCGGCGCTGGCCCGGGCGGAGGCAAAGGCCGAGGCGCCGCCGCCACCGCCGCCGACGACCACCACCCCGCCGCCGCCTTCGCCGCCGCCGATGTAGTCGGGGCCGACGCCGCCGGTCCCGTAGAAGAAGCCTTCGGAAACCCGCATTCCGCCGCCGACGCCGCAGCCCTGCACGATCCGCCCCCGCGCGTCATAGAGCGGCTGGCAGGCCGGGGCGCGGGTCGCGTAGCTGTCTTCGTAATAGACGTCGGCGTCGTCAGAGCCGTCGCGATAGCCGTCCCGGTAGCCCTGGGCATAGCGGGCGTCGCCTTCCCGCCGGCAGGGGTCGCAGCCCCGATCGTCGCTGTAGGTCCGGGTCGACTGGCTGACGTAGCCGCGCTCTTCCGACCCTTGCTCGACATAGCTTTGCTCGGCATAGCCCCGTGCGACGACGGGGGTTGTGTAGCCCTGGGGCGCGTAGGAGGCGCTGTAGTCGCTGGAGACCGGCACGCCGGCTTCGTAGGTGCTGTAGCCATAGTCGTAGGTCTGTGACTGGACCGGTCCACCGGGGATGGGTCCGCGGGACGAGGGGCCGTAGCGGGTCTCGGTCCGCGAGACCGTCACGCCGGGCGCGCTGCTCTCATAGCCCTGCGCCACATAGCCCTGATCGTCGCCGCCGTAGCCGTCATGGATGGGCGGCGGAGGTTGCGCGCCGTCCGGGCAGGGCTGGCTGCAGATGTAGACATTGCCTTCCGGGCTGTAGACCGGGCGCTGAGCCCCGGAGGCCGTGGTCTCGGTCTGGTAGCTGGTCCCTTCGGAACTCCGGCTTTCATAGCGGTCCTGGGAGGCGCTCCGCTCGCCCGCCTCCGAGACCAGCGGCGCCCCGACGATCAGCAGGGCGCTCAAGGCCGCCCAGAGCGGCTTGCCAAGATCGATCATCAGGGGAACTCCGGCACGGTGACTGACCGGAGAGACTAGAGCCTGAAGCCATGCCCTTGCGACCGCTTGCCCGCGAGGCGGGATAAGTAACCTTAAGGCCCGCCCCATGCGGGAATCGGCGCGAGAATTGGGGCGAGAATCGACGCGGTGATTTCAGAAGTCGACAGCCATGCCCTTGCGCTCCCAGTCGCCATAGCGGGTCGGCTCGGGACCGGCGGGCCCGCCGTCCTCGGGAGGGATCACCGTGGCGGCCTCGGCCTCCCGGCGGGCCTGAGCCTCTTCCAGGGCGCGCAGGGCGGCGGGGCTCAGCCGCTTGCCCGGCGCCGCGCCAGGCGCCTGAACCGGGCCGTCGGCCTGACCAAGATTTAATCGAACGCCGTCTTGCGGAATTTCAGTCATGATGGAATACGCGCGCTCCCGACCAAAACGATCCAAAACAGCTGAGAAACTAGAGGAAGAAATGCCCCGCGTCTCCAAAGCCTTCTTCACCGCCGCCTTTCTCATCGCCCTCGTGGGCATGGGGTGGGGGACCTATATGGGCAAGTCCGGCGACCATCTGCTGGCCCCGGCCCACGCCCACCTCAACCTGCTGGGCTTTGTCGCCCTGTCGATCATGGGCGGCTTCTATGCCCTGCCCGGCGCCTGGCCGGCCGGCAAGCTGGCCTGGGGCAATTTCGTCCTGTCCACCACGGGCGCCCTGATGATGGGTCTGCTGCTGCCGCAGGTGATGCTGGGCCGGCTGCCCGGTTCGGTGATGATGGCGGCGGAGCTGCCGGCGATCCTCGGCATGCTGCTGTTCGGCGTCGGCATTCTGCGGACCTGGCGCAAGGCCTGAGCCCTCTGCCAACGCTTGCCTCCCGCGCCCGAAAGGCGCAGGGGGCGGGCGTGACCGAGACCCGAAACACTCCCCACGATGAGCTGGCCGCCCGCCGCGCCGCCATCACCCTGCTGGAAGCCGCCGTCGAGCGGCGCGCCGGCATCGACGAGGCCGACGCCGGCGCCGCCATGCGCGGCCTGGACGCCCGGGACCGGGCCTTTGCCCGCGCCCTGACCCTGACAACCCTGCGCCACCTGGGGGTTATCGACCGGCTGCTGGCCCCGCGCCTCAGCCGCGAGCCGCCGCCGCGCATTCGCAGCCTGCTGCGCATCGGGGCGGCCCAACTGTTCTGGTTCGACACGCCGGACCACGCCGCCGTCTCGACCAGCGTCGCCCTGGCCGATCGCGACAAGGGGACCCGCACCTTCAAGGGCCTGATCAACGCCATCCTGCGCCAACTGCTGCGCGATGGCCCCCCGGCCGCGGATCCCGAAGCCCTCGCCCCGCCCTGGCTGTTCGCCCGCTGGACCGGCGCCTATGGGCGCGAGACAGCCCTGGCCATCGCCGCCGTCATCGCCGGGGAACCGGCCACCGACCTGACCGTCCGGGCCAATGACGACATCGAAAAGCTGGCCGCCGAACTGGAGGGAGAGACCCTGCCGGGCGGCACCCTGCGCATCGCCCAGCGCGGCGATCCCTCCCTGTGGGCGGGGTTCGCCGAGGGCCGCTGGTGGGTGCAGGACGCCGCCGCCGCCATTCCCGCAAGGCTGCTGCACGTCAACGCCGAACAGACAGCCCTGGACCTCTGCGCCGCGCCGGGCGGCAAGACCCTGCAGCTGGCGGTGTCCGGCGCGACCGTCACCGCCGTCGACCGCTCGGCCGAGCGGCTGAAGCGGGTGGACGAGAACCTGGCGCGGATGAGCCTCGCCGCCGAGGTGGTCGCCGCCGATGCGGCGAACTGGGACGACCGCCGCGAATTCGACGCCGTTCTGCTCGACGCCCCCTGTTCCTCCACCGGCACCTTCCGCCGGCATCCGGACGTGCTGTGGGCGGCGCGCGTGGGCGATATCGCCAAGCTGGCCGGGGTGCAGTCCCGGCTGCTGGACAGCGCCGCGAGGCGCGTGGCGCCGGGCGGCCAGCTGGTCTACTGCGTCTGCAGCCTGGAGCCGGAAGAGGGCGAGCAGCAGGTCCGCGCCTTCCTGGCCCGCAACCCCGGTTTCTCCACCGCCCCCATGGCGGCGGGCGAGGGCGGCGCGCCGCCGGCGTCCCTGACCGCCGAGGGCTGGCTGCGGCTGCTGCCGCATCAGCGCGAGGGCGGCCAGGACGGCTTCTTTGTCGCGCGACTGCGGAAGGCCTGAACCCGGAGCAACGCCGCGCCGCTGGCTCTCCCCACGCGACTCCGCTAAGCCTGAGCCCATGAACAAGCGCCCGATCATCGCGCCCTCCATCCTGGCGTCGGACTTCTCGCGTCTGGGCGAGGAATGCCGCGCCGTCGAAGCCGCCGGCGCCGACTGGCTGCATGTCGACGTCATGGACGGCCATTTCGTCCCCAACATCACTATCGGACCTGACGTGGTGAAGGCCCTCAAGCCCCACGTCTCCATCCCCTTCGACGTCCATCTGATGATCAGCCCGGTGGACAGCTATCTGGAGGCCTTCCGCGACGCCGGGGCTGACCTGATCAGCGTCCATCCGGAGGCGGGGCCTCACCTCAACCGCACCCTGCGGCAGATCCGCAAGCTGGGGGCAAAGGCCGGGGTGGTGTTCAACCCTTCGACCAGTCCCGAGGTCATCGAATACATGATGGACGACATCGACCTGGTGCTGGTGATGACCGTCAATCCCGGCTTCGGCGGCCAGAGTTTCATCACCTCGCAGCTGAAGAAGATCGAGCGGCTGCGGGCTATGATCGACGCTTCGGGCCATGACATCGCGCTGGAGGTCGATGGCGGGGTGACGCCGGCGACGGCGCCGCTGTGCATCGCCGCCGGGGCCACGGCCCTGGTCGCCGGCTCGGCCGTGTTCAAAGGCGGCCCAAGCGCCTACGCCGCCAACATCCAGGCGCTTCGAGGCTGATCCGCACGGTATGGACGCTCCCCGCCGAGACATCGCCGGACCGGCCCTGACCTTCCTCAAGGGGGTGGCCGGGGCCGCCCGTCGTCAGGCCGAGCAGGAGTGGTTTGGCAACCCGGTCCATCGGCTGATGTTGAACCGCCTTGGCTCCGTCGGCCTGGCGGCCAATCCGCGCGACCGGCGGCCGGTCAATCCGGCGCAGGGCCGGCGGATCGTCGGCGGCATCTTCGACCTGGCCGGAACCCGGATGAGCGTCGGCGCCGAGGGCGATCCCTTCGACAAGCCCAGTCCGGACATGAGCTTCGCCATCGCCCTGCACAGGATGGGCTGGCTGGGCGACCTGCTGACCCAGGAAGAGGCCGGGGCGAGGGCCGGCCTGCGGCTGGTCATGGACTGGCGGCGGGTGTTCGGCGGCTGGAACGGCTTTTCCTGGAGCGCCCCGGTGCTGGAGCGGCGGGTGTTCAACCTGTCCTGCGCGGTGCGGCGGCTGGCGGCGGTGGCCTCCGACGCCGAGCGGACGCTACTGGTCTCGGACCTGGCGCGGCAGGCGCGCCATCTGATGGACATCGCCATCGAGCCTGAGCGGGCGGTGCAGCGGGCCGTGGCCGGCGGCGTCGCCGGCTGCACCCTGGCGGGGGAGGCGGGCGAACAGCTGATCGACCGGTCGATGGCCATCCTGCAGAGCCATCTGCCCGCCGCCGTGGCGCCGGACGGGGTCCATGCCTCCCGCTCGCCGGAGACGGGGCTGGAGCTGTTGTTCGACCTGATGACCCTGGACGAGGCGCTGAACCAGCGCGGCCAGGCCGGTCCGGAAGCGCTGACCCGGACCATCGACCGGCTCTGCGCCGCCGCCCGATTCTTCACCCTGGCGGACGGCCGGCTGGCCAGTTTCCAGGGGGGCGAGGCGGTCCCGGCCGAACGGGTGGCCGCCGCCCTGGCCCACGAGGAGGACGCCGGCCCGCCGTCGCTGCGCGCCGCCCACGGCGGCTTCTACCGGCTGGATGGAGCCGGCATCGGGGTAATCCTCGACGGCGGCGCCCCGGCGGCGGGAATCTGGAGCACCACCGCCTGCGCCCAGACCCTGGCCATCGAGGTCCTGGCCGGAACGGACAGACTGATCACCGGCTGCGCCTGGGGCCCCGACGCCGCCGCGCCCCAGGCCTTGAGGCTGACCGACGGCGCCTCCACCGCCTCCCTGTCCGACGCCTCGGCCGGGGAGCCGATCCGGGGCCTTGTCGCCTGGGGCATCGGTCCCCGGCTGGAGGGGGCGGCCAAACAGGTGCGCGTCCGCCGCCACGACGCCGGCACGGGCCTGTGGCTGGAGTGCAGCCACGACGGCTGGGCGACCGATTTTGGCCTGGTTCACGACCGGCGCATCTATCTGGACCTGGCCGCCGGGGAGCTGCGCGGCGAGGACGGCTTCAGCCCGGTGACGGAGGGAACGGCCAAGCCTGGGCCGCGCCGCTACCTGCCCTTCACCGTCCGCTTCCACCTGCACCCCGACGCCCGCGCCTCCCTGGCCCGCGACGGCAAGAGCGTGCTGCTCAAGGGCCCGTCCGACCAGGGCTGGTGGCTGCGCAACGACGCCATGGAAGTCTCGGTCGAAGCCTCCGCCCACTTCGAGAACGGCCGCCCGAGACGCTCGAGCCAGGTGGTGCTGACCGGCCAGGTGAGGGTGGATACGGGCGGGCGGATTCGCTGGAAGTTGAGCCGGGCGGAGGGGTAGCGGAAATCCTTCTCCCGCCTGACGGGAGAAGGTGGCGCGCAGCGCCGGATGAGGGCGGCGCTGGCGTTTGGTGATCTGCCATCGCTCGCCTTCAACCAGTCGTGCTGCCCTCATCCGTCAGCCTTCGGCTGCCACCTTCTCCCGACAAGCGGGAGAAGGATCGAGGTGGCGACTCCCCCTCAAATCCGCTAAGAGCGCCCCGTCTTCAGTGACTGGCGCATAGGTGGATCACCACCGGGGAGCTGGGGGCGCTGACGCCGCGCGCCTGGGCGAGATCTCCACATCCCTTCCCGGAGTCCGCCATGCCCGCCGCCCCCGACTTTCCGCCTTCGCCCGACGCCTACGCCATCAAGCGCGCCCTGATCTCCGTTTCCGACAAGACCGGGCTGATCGAGACGGCCACGGCGCTGAACGCCCTGGGGGTCGAGCTGGTCTCGACCGGGGGCACCAAGGCGGCGATCGCGGCGGCGGGCCTGCCCGTCAAGGACGTGGCCGAGCTGACCGGCTTTCCCGAGATGATGGACGGGCGGGTGAAGACGCTCCATCCCACGGTGCACGGCGGCCTGCTGGGCGTGCGGGCGGCGCCGGCCCATGCGGCGGCGATGGAAGCGCACGGCATCGGCGGCATCGATCTCCTCTATGTGAACCTCTACCCCTTCGAGGCCACGGTGGCGGCCGGGGGCGACTTTGAAACCTGCGTCGAGAACATCGACATTGGCGGGCCGGCGATGATCCGCTCGGCGGCCAAGAACCACGGCTATGTCGCCGTCTGCACCGCGCCCGAGGACGTGGCCGAGGTGGTCGCCGCCCTGCAGGCGGGGGGGGCGACCTCGCTGGCCCTGCGCAAGACGCTGGCCGCCCGCGCCTTCGCCCGCACGGCTTCGTACGATGCGGCCATCTCGACCTGGTTCGCCGGCCAGCTGGGCGAGGTCGCCCCGGCTCGCAAGACCATCTCGGGCGCCCTTCGCCAGACCCTGCGCTATGGCGAGAACCCGCACCAGTCGGCCGCCTTCTACGTCACCGGAGAGGCCCGGCCCGGCGTCGCCAACGCCCGGCAGCTGCAGGGCAAGGAACTGAGCTACAACAACATCGCCGACACCGACGCCGCCTTCGAGCTTGCCGCCGAGTTCGACGAGCCGGCCGTTATCATCGTCAAACACGCCAATCCCTGCGGCGTCGGCCTGGGCGCCGATCTGAAGGAAGCCTATGCCCGGGCCCTGGCCTGCGACCCGGTCTCGGCCTTCGGCGGCATCGTGGCGGTCAACCGGCGGCTGGACCGGGCGACGGCGGAACAGGTCTGCGAGACCTTTACCGAGGTGGTCATCGCGCCGGAGGCCGACGATGACGCGGTCGCCGTGTTCGAGGCCAAGAAGAACCTGCGGCTGCTGGTCACCGGAGGCATGCCGGACGCCTTCTCCGTCGGCCAGGTGTTCCGTTCGGTCTCCGGCGGTTTCCTGGTGCAGTCGCGGGACACGGCCCGGCTGACGGCCGCGGACCTGAAGGTGGTGACCAAGCGCGCCCCCACCGACGAGGAGGTGCGGGACATGCTGTTCGCCTTCACCGTGGCCAAACATGTGAAGTCCAACGCCATCGTCTTCGCGCGGGGCGGCCAGACCCTGGGCGTCGGGGCCGGCCAGATGAACCGCAAGGACAGCGCCCGTATCGCGGCGATCCGGGCCGCCGATTTCGGCCTTGACCTGACCGGCAGCGCCTGCGCCTCGGAAGCCTTCTTCCCCTTCGCCGACGGCCTGATCCAGGCGGCGGAGGCCGGGGCCACGGCGGTCATCCAGCCAGGCGGTTCGATGCGCGACGCCGAGGTGATCGCGGCGGCGGATGCGGCGGGGATCGCCATGGTGTTCACCGGGGTTCGGGTCTTCCGCCACTAGGCGCCGGTGAACGTGGGATAATGAGGGCCGCTTCGAAGGGCACTCCCATGACCCACCTTCCCGCCTGTCGCGTATCGACGTTTGCCCAAGTCCTCCCGATCTGCTCTCATACAACCTGTCGGTGAGGGAGGACTTCAATGTTTACCAAGGCACAGCTTCAGAAACTGTATCCGAACGCCAGGGCGGGGATGATCGACGGGTTGATCGCCAGCGCCCCGGCCTGGGAGGCGGCGGGGATTCTGGCCAAGGCCAATCGCGGACAGTTCCTGCTGGCCCAGATGGGTCACGAGTCCGGCGGCCTGACCATCGTCCAGGAGAACCTCAACTACTCGGCCAGCCGCCTGATGGCGGTCTGGCCGTCGCGCTTCCCCACCCTGGCCTCGGCCCAGCCCTATGCCGGCAATCCCCAGAAGCTGGCCAACAAGGTCTATGGCGGGCGGATGGGCAATACTGGCCCCAATGACGGCTGGACCTATCGCGGACGCGGCTTCATCCAGATCACCGGCAAGGACGGCTACGCCAGCGTCGGCGCCCTGGCCGGGCTGGACCTGGTCGGTCATCCGGAACTGGCGGCGGATCCGGCCAAGGCCGGAGCGGTCGTCGCCGCCTTTTCGAGCTGGAAGAAGCTCAACGTCCCGGCCGACGCCGGAGACTTCGTGGCCCATACCCGGAAGATCAATGGCGGCACCATCGGCCTCGACGACCGCAAGGTCTGGCTGAACAAGGTATTGGCCAATGTGCCCTGGCCGTTCGGGGCGGCGCCGGCGGCGACGCTCAGTGTCGAGCGGATCAAGGCGGCGCAGGTGAAGCTGAAGGCGCTTGGCCTGTATACGGGCTCGATCGACGGGATCATCGGCAAGTTCGGCCGCGCCGCCCTCCGCGGCTTCCAGGCCGGCGAGGGCCTGCCCCTGACCGAGGCGCTGGACGCCCCGACCCTGGCCGCGTTGAACGTTTAGGCCCTTCTCCCCTCGTGGGAACAAGGGACGGCTGGCGCAGGCGGTGACGAGCCCGCATATCTGGACCTTCTAGTGATCGGGGACCGCCAGATGGATACGCTCGAGGCCCGCTGGGCCAGGCTTGCGCCGCATACGGTGGTCACCGGCCCCGACGATGATCGACCCCGGCCCCTGGCCCTGCTGTTCCACGGCTGCGGCGGGGTGCAGGCGCATCTGGACGCCTATGCGGCGGAGGCGGTGGCAGCCGGCTGGCGCTGCGCCATCGTCGACAGTTTTGCCCCGCGCGGCTGGAGCCGGACCTATGGCCTGACCTTCGTCTGCACCGGGACGCGGTTCTGGGGCTTTGAGCGGGCAGGGGATATCCTGGCGACCATCCACGGCCTGTCGCAGCGGGCCGACATCGACGGCTCCAACATCGTCCTGGCCGGCTGGAGCCACGGCGGCTGGGCGATCATGGACCTGATGACCATGCCCCTGGCCTCGCCGCTGGAGGCGCGGGTCGGTGGGGCGGGGCCGGGTCTGCTGGACGGGGTGACGGGCCTCTACCTCAACTACCCCTATGTCGGGTTCGGGACGCGCGGCGCGAAGCGGGACTGGAGGTATCGGCCCCGCGTCCTTGGCCTGTCGGCCAGCCGCGACCATCTGGGCGGCCCCAGGCTGCATGAGGCCGCCTATGCCCGGGCCCGGGCCTCCGGCTGCGCCGTCGAGACGGTGACCATCGACGCCACCCATGCCTTCGACCAGCCGCAGGAAGGCCTGCTGAACCTGACCCCGATGCGGGTGGACGCCGCGCTGTTCGCCGAAAATGTGGCGCGGTTCGGCGGGTTCCTGCGGGCCGGCGGCTGACGGCGGGAGTCGACTTATCCGGGGACCGGTGCATGATCGCCGTCAGAGAGGATCGTCCCATGGCCGTTTTTCCTAGGATCCAGAGTCCCTGTCCATACGGGGGGCCGTTGTCGGACCTTCTCGAAGGCGGCAACTGCACTCTCTGCAAGCGCGATGTCCAAGACTTGACCGACATGGACGACAGCCAGCGCTCCGCCTTCCTGCAAAACTGTTCGGGCTATACCTGCGTCACATACAGGGTGCGGCTGAAGCCGGCCTTGGCCGCCGCCTTCGTGTTGGCCAGCGGGGCGGCGCCGATGGCGGTGGGAACGGCAAAGGCTGACCAGGTGGCGGAAGAACTCGGCTCCGACGAAATCGTCATCGTCACCGCTGGCCGGATCGCCCGACCCATGGATCAATCATCCATTCCTCTGGCTCCGGAATCGGCCTTCGATACGGATGACCTGAAGCCGGCGGATGGGCAGGAGATGAAGCCCACGCAGCCGAAGGATCAATTCGCCAAGCCGGTGAAGCCCAAGAGCTGAATCCTTCTCCCCTCGCGGGAGAAGGTGGACCGCGAAGCGGGACGGATGAGGGGGCGCGCTGAACGAAACCGCTGGGCGACAGTGGCGGAGATCGCCCTTCACTCTGGCCGGCGATCCCCCTCATCCGGCGGCTTCGCCGCCACCTTCTCCCACGAGGGGGGACCTTTGCGTAATTGTCGTGTCGTGATTCCCTGTCGATGACAGGGAGAGACGTGATGTCGGTGAAGCGGACGGGTCAGTTCAGCTTTGTGGACGCGCTGATGCCGCAAGGGCTTGGGGGCTCTACCCGGCTGGATCGGCTGACCGAGCTAGTGAAGTGGTATCGGTTTGATAAGCTGCTGGCGGGTCTGCGAAGCGAGGGTCCTGGACGGCCAGGGTATCGGCCGCTGCTGATGTTCAAGGCGCTGCTGCTGCAGTCACTGTACGGTCTGTCGGATCCGGAACTGGAAGAAGCGCTGGGCGACCGGCTGTCGTTCCGGCGGTTCGTGGGTCTTGGGCTTGAGGATGATGTTCCCGACCACACGACCCTGTGCCGCTTCCGGCTGAAGCTGATCGACGAAGGGTTGCTGGAGAAGCTGTTCGCGGAACTGGATGGCCAGCTTGAGAAGGCGGGAGTGATCCTCAAGCGAGGCACGATGCTGGACGCTACTCTGATCGAGACGAGCGCGGTCTCGCCGCCACGGGGCGAGGACAAGCCGGTCGATCCGGACGCGGCCTTCGCCAAGCGATCGGGCAAGCCGGGCTCGACCTATGGCTACAAGGCCCATGTCGGCGTGGACCGGGGCAGCGGGATCATCCGGTCCGTGATCACCACCCCGGCCAACGTCAACGACACCGTTCCGGCCGATGACCTGATCCGTGGCGATGAGCGGGAAGTGTGGGGCGACGGCGCCTATCACACCCACCGTCGCCAAGCCGAACTGGAAGCCAGGGGCATGAAGGTCCGCTTGGCCAAACGGCCCAACAAGCACCACCCCAAACTGCCGCCGAGGCTGAAGCGCTACAACCAGTTGATCGCCCGCAAGCGGGCGGCGGTGGAGACGACCTTCGCCACCCTCAAGCGCCACATGGGCCTGGCCACCATCCGCTATATCGGCCTGCCCAAGGCCACCGCCCAGGTGTTGCTGGACTCGATGGCGTTCAACATGCGTCGCTGGGTCGTGCTGCAGCCGGGATAACCACGCCCGGACTCCGTCACGAGCGACCTCTCAGGCCCTCAATCAGCCCCCAAACAGCCACTGGGCGCCGAGAACGCCAGCGGTCGGTCGCCCTTAGGCGTCGTCAGGGCCCGCACCGCATGTAACGCAGAGGTCCCGAGGGGAGAAGGAGACTGCCGCCCTACTTCGTCGCCGCCTCGGCCAGTTCGCGGAGGGCGGCGTTGGCGATGGTCAGTTTGGCGAAGGTCCAGCCGCCGCCGGCGGCTTCGATCTCCTCCACCGTGCGGCGGACCACGCGGCCGGGGCCGGAGTGCATGCCGGCCCAGCTGTTGACCGTCTGGCGGGCCTGTTCGGGAGTGTCGCCGGCCTGCGGGTGGGCGGCGAAGGTCATCACCGCGCGGGTGACGGCGGTCTGTTCGCCCAGCATGTCCTCGATCAGGCGGCGGACGGCCATCCGCTCATAGTGATCGCCGCCGCGTTTCTCGCCGGCCGCGGCCCGCAGCTTGTCGAAGCTGAAGGCGGCGCCGACCTGGTGGTAGAGGCGGGCGGCGGCCGGGGCCGGCCAGTTCATCGACAGGGCCAGATCGGTCAGGTCGGCCGCGGTGGTCATCGGCTGCAGCGCCGCCACGGCCTGGGCCAGGGCCTCGGGCGCCCCGTCCTTGGCGAAGATCCTGGCGCGGTTCGCCACGATCTTCTGTTCGAACGGCGAGAGGATGGCGGGGGTCAGGGCGAGAAGCTCGTCCGCGGCCGGCTGGTAGCGTTCGACCAGGGCCTTGACCCCCTCGCCGGTCTTGGCGCGGCGGGCCATCCAGTAGGTCTGGCTGCGGATGACGTGGCCGAGGGCGCGGAACAGGGCCATCTGGCCGGCGGCCTCGGCCTTGCCGTCGAGGGCGGCGACCTGGTCCCACAGGGCGTCGACCCGCAGCACCTGGCGGCCGGCCTCGAAGCCGATGACCAGGGCGGCGGTGTCGCAGCCGGCGGCGGCGCGCAGGCGGCTGGGGAAGGTGGGGCCGGCGCGGTTGACGATCTCGTTGGCCAGAACCGTGGCGATGATCTCCCGACGCAGCCGGTGGCGGCTCATCTCGTCGCCATAGGCGTGCAGGGCGGTGGGGAAATAATCGCTCAGGGTCTGGACGAAGGCCGGATCGTCCGGACCCTTGCCGGCGACGATGTCGTCGGACAGGTCCAGCTTGCCATAGGCCAGCAGCACCGCCAGTTCGGGCCGGGTCAGGCCCTGGCCGGCCTTGGCCATGTCCTGCAGCGCCAGCGGATCGGGCAGGCCCTCGACGCGGCGGTCCAGGCTGCCCTTCGCTTCCAGTTCGGCCATGAAGCGGGCGTGGTTGTCGATCTCCGCCGGGGCGTCCTGCTGCAGCAGGGACAGGGCCAGGGTCTGGTCGTAGTTGTGGGCCAGGACGTGGGCCGCCACCTCGTCGGTCATCGAGGCCAGCAGGGTGTCGCGGGCCGGGCGGTCCAGCTTGCCCGACCGCTCCAGGATGCCGGTGAGGATCTTGATGTTGACCTCATGGTCGGAGCTGTCGACCCCGGCGCTGTTGTCGATGGCGTCGGTATTGATGTGGCCGCCCTTCTGGGCGAACTCGATGCGGCCGGCCTGGGTGAGGCCTAGGTTGGCGCCCTCGCCGATCACCTTGACCCTCAGGTCGGCGGCGTCGACACGGACGGCGTCGCTGGCCTTGTCGCCGGCGTCGAGGTGGCTTTCCCGCCTGGCCTTCACATAGGTGCCGATGCCTCCGAGATAGAGCAGTTCGGCCTTTGACTTGAGGATGGCGGTGATCAGGTCGTTGGGGCTGACCGCTTCGGCCTTGATGTCGAGGGCGGCCTTGATCTCCGGGGTCAGGCTGATGGTCTTGGCGGTGCGAGGAAACACCCCGCCGCCGGGGCTGATCAGGCTCTTGTCATAGTCGTCCCAGGAGGAGCGCGGCAGGGCGAACATCCGCTGGCGCTCAGCGTAGCTGACCGCGACGTCGGGGCTCGGGTCGATGAAGATATGGCGGTGGTCGAAGGCGGCGATCAGCTGGGTCTGGGTCGACAGCAGCATGCCGTTGCCGAAGACGTCGCCGGACATGTCGCCGACCCCGACGACGGTGAAGGGCTGCTTCTGGATGTCCTTGCCCATCTCGCGGAAGTGGCGTTTGACCGCTTCCCAGGCGCCGCGGGCGGTGATGCCCATGACCTTGTGGTCGTAGCCGGCCGAGCCGCCGGAGGCGAAGGCGTCGCCCAGCCAGAAGCCGTAGGATTGGGCGATGCCGTTGGCGATGTCGCTGAAGGTGGCCGTGCCCTTGTCGGCGGCGACGACCAGATAGGGATCGTCGCCCTCATGGACGATGACCCCCGCCGGATGGACGACCTTGCCGTCCGCGTCGATGTTGTCGGTGATGTCCAGCAGGCCGGACAGGAAGGTGGTGTAGGCGGCGACGCCGGCCGCGCGGATCTGGTCCGGGGTTCCCCCGCGGGGCAGCTGTTTGGGATAGAAGCCGCCCTTGGAGCCGACGGGCACGATGACGGCGTTCTTCACCTGCTGCGCCTTGACCAGGCCCAGGACCTCGGTGCGGAAGTCGTCGCGGCGGTCGGACCAGCGCAGCCCGCCCCGAGCGACGGGGCCGAAACGCAGGTGGACGCCCTCGACCTGCGGGCTCCAGACGAAGATCTCGCGATAGGGCTTGGGGGCCGGCAGGTCGTCCAGTTCGCGGCTGGCGACCTTGAAGCTGATATAGGGCTTGGGCTGGCCGTCCTCGCCCAGCTGGTAGAAGTTGGTCCGCTTGGCCGCCTGGACCAGAAGGGCCAGGCGGCGCAGGACGCGGTCGGCGTCGAGGCTGGCCACGGCCTGAAGGGCGGTGACGATCTGGGCCATGACCGCCTCGGCCTGGACCAGGCGGGCGGCGGGACCGGCGGAGATGGCCGGATCGAACTTGACCCGGAACATGTCGAGGATCAGCCGGGCGACCCCGGGGTTGTCGGCCAGGGCCTCTTCCTGCACCGCCTGGCTGGGGTCGAGGCCGGACTGCTGGCGATATTTGGCCAGGGCGCGGATCAGGGCCGCGTCGCGCCAGGAGACGCCAAGCTCCAGCACCAGCCGGTTGAAGCCGTCGCTCTCGGAGCGGCCGGTCCAGACGGCGGTGAACAGGGCCTCGAAGGCGTCGCGGACATCGGCGAAGACCAGGTGCTCGCCGCGCCGGTCCTCCAGCAGGAATTCATGGACCCAGATGCTCTCGGTGACGCCATCGGCGACCGGCGACAGTTCGAAGGCGTCCTCGATCATGGCGCGCAGGCCCATATGTTCGAGGATGGGGGTGACATCGGCCAGGGGAACGGCGCCGCGCCGATGATAGAGCTTGAAGCGGAAGCGCAGGGCGCTGTCGCCGACCTGCCGGAAGGCGCGGGTGCGGAAGTCCTCATCCGGCTTCATGGCGTCGATCTCGGCGAGATCGGCCAGGGCCTCGTCGGCCGGATAATAGTCCTGATACCCGGCGCTGAAGGCCCTGGCCCAGCGCGCCAAGGTCGGGGTGGTGGCCAGGCCCGAGCCGCGGACGGCGGACTCGAAGCGGTCGGCCCAGGTGCGGGCGCTCTCGGCCACCTCGGCCTCCAGGGCCGCCAGGTCCGGGGACCCGTGCTGGCCGGGGGTGACGCCGATGATGTAGTGGACCCGCGCCAGGGGGGCGTCGGAGAAGGCCGGATAGTAGGCGGAAACCCGGCCGTTCCAGGCCTCGGCGATCAGTTTTCCGGCCCGCTCGCGGATGCCGCTGTCATAGCGGTCGCGGGGCACGAACAGCAGCACCGAGACGAAGCGGTCGAAGGGGTCGGGGCGGGCGAACAGCTTCAGCCGGGGGCGGTCATAGAGGTGGAGGATGCCCAGGGCCTGGGCCAGCAGTTCGTCCTCGCCCATCTGGAACAGCTCGTCCCGGGGATAGGTCTCGATGATGTTGCGCAGGCGTTTTTCGGTGTGGCCGCCGGCGGGCACGGCCGCCCGGGCCATGGCCAGCTTCACCTTGCGGCGGATCAGCGGCACCTCGGTGGCGGGGGTTTCATAGGCCTCGGAGGTGAACAGCCCGACGAAGCGGACCTCGCCGGAGGGCAGGCCGTCTGGCCCGTAACGCTTGACCCCGACGTAGTCCATATAGGCCCGGCGGTGGACCAGGCTGCGCAGGTTGGATTTGGCGACGGTCAGGGCCGGCCCGCCTTCCAGGTGGCTTCTGACCTGGCGCGACAGGATGGCCGGCTCGCTGGCCCGGCGAAGCACGGCGCGGGTCTGGTCCCGCAGCACGCCAAGGCTGCCCTCCGATTGGTAGAGGGGTTCTTCCGCCGCATAGCCGCCGTCGGCGGTGCGGGGATATTCATAGACCCGGGCGCCGAGGAAGACGAAATGCTCGCCCTCCAGCCAGCGCAGGAAGGCCAGGTGTTCGGCGCGCTCGTCAGAATCGGAGTCGCCGAGCGGCGTGGCCTCCAGGGCCTCGATGGTGCGGCGGATCAGAGCCTGCATGGCCGGGAAATCATCGACGGCGGCGCGGACGTCGGCCAGGGTGGCGGCGACGCCCTCGATCAGGGCCGGGGCGCGGTCCTCGCCGACGGGGTCCAGATGCACCTGGATCATCGAGCGCAGGGGGCTGGGCGTCTTCGATCCGGCGCGGGGAATCTCGGCGACGGGATGGAACATCGCCCGGACGGGCTGACCGGCCTCGGCCACCTGGCCCATGATGCTGTCGACCAGGAAGGGCCGGTCGTTCTGGACGATCTCCAGCAGGTCGCGGCCCAGATCGCGGCCGTCGGCGTCCTTCCAGGGCCGCAGGCGGATGGCAGGATCCTGATCCCTGGCCTCTTCCGCGAACCGCCAGAAGTCGGCGAACATGGCCGCTAGGGCGTCGTCGGTGACCGGAGGCAGTTCCTCGGCCTCCAGGTCGGCGGCGATCTGGGACAGGAAGGCGGCCTGGCCCGAGCCAGGCCCGCCCTTGAGATCGAGCCGTCGGGCGAAGGCCTGGGCCAGGTCTTTACCGGTGGAGGGGCCCGTGGCGGGGCCAGTCGAGGGTTCAGTGGCGGGGCTGGCCGGGTCGTTTTTCACGCCGCTCATCGCATTTTCCCAACAGATCTTGTCGTTTCAGCGCTCTGGCCGGTCGCTTTATCCTGATTATCGCGCTTTTGCGTCAGGAATCGGCTCCCCCGGGGCGAAATTCGTCTGGCGACTGTAGACCCGGCCGGTGACGATCCGAAACGGCGCTCGCGCCTCCAGGAGCCCAAACTGAAAGCGCCGCCGGAGGGGGGTCCGGCGGCGCTGGTCCCGGCCGAGGCCAGGACTTCTTGAGAAGGTCGCCGTCTTCGGGGGGATGAAGGGCGCCTCTTTGTCCGGGAACAGGGGGGAGGCCCCCGGACAGACCAGAAGATAGGCCCTCGCCGAACAGGTTCAAGGGGAATTCGGCTTTACCGCGTCAGAAGTTTTTTTCAAGCGAGAATTGTGTTTGCCGATCGGCTTGCGACCATGCTCTCCGGCCGGGTCGCCATTGGCCGAGAGCAGGACGGCGATCCAGCGCGAGCCCTGGAACTGGGCCAGAATGATCATGATCATCACGGTCAGGGGGGTGGAGAGGAACATCCCCGGCATGCCCCAGATCAGGCCCCAGAGGGCCAGGGCCAGCAGCACCACGACCGGGTCCATATTCAGGCTTTCGCCCTGCATCTTGGGCTGGACGACATTGCCGACGATGAACTGCACCGACTGCAGAACCGCGGCGATGACGATGGCCTGCCAGAGAGTGTCGAACTGCACCAGGGCGAACAGCGGCGGCAGGGCGACGCCGATGACGCCGCCGATGATCGGGATGTAGGAGGCCAGGAAGATCAGGAAGGCCCAAAACAGGGCGTTGTCCAGCCCCACGGCCCACATGGCGATGAACGACCCCACGGCGATCATCAGGCCGGTGACGGTCTGCACCCACAGATACTGCTCCACCCCGTCCCGGATGCGCTGGAAGACCAGGATGGCGTCATCACGGTCCCGGCTATGCGGGAACATGGCCACTACCTTGCGGCGGAAGCCTTTGCGCGAGGCGATGATGAAGGCCAGATAGATCAGCACGAAGAAGGTGTCGGAGGCCACGCTCTGCAGGCTCTGGGCGACGGCGGCGGCGTATTTGGCCGGGTTCAGCTGGCTGATCATCTGGTTGATGCTGGGCGGCGGCTGCAGATGCAGGGCGGCGGCCCCCCGGGCCAGCAGGGCCTCCAGCTTGGGAGCGTAGCCGACCAGCTGGTTGGCGAAACTGGCCCCCTGGTCGGCGATGACCAGGACGATGCCGATCAGCACCAGGATGGTCAGGACAATGGCCGTCGGCAGGGCCGCCGCCTTGGGGAACTTCGGGGTGCGCTCGGCCAGGGCCCGGGCGAACCCATCGATGATCACCGCCAGGAACACCGCCAGGGCCAGCTGGGTCAGCACCCCGCGCAGCAGATAGAGGGCGCAGCCGCCGGCGATGACGGCCAGCACCACGACGGCGTTGCGCATCACGCCATCGGTCCGGCCGACCTCGGCCTGATCGACATCCGTCGGTCCTTTGGGGGTTGAAGAGTCGGCCATGGGAGATCCTGGGAAGCTGCAGGAGAAGAGTCGTGAAGGTCGCCGCCCGCGTCAATGACCGAAGCGCTGAAGGGCGGCGTCCTGGACGGGGACGCATGCGACGGAACACCGGTGACGGCTTCCGCGGCGCGCGCTAAGCCTTGCTATCAAGCCTTGAGCAACAGGAGCGATGGCGTGGTCGATATTCCCGAGGGAACCCTGTTTGTCGGCAAGTCGGATGCGCCGCAGTTCATGCGGCTGGACCGGGCCAACCGCCACGGCCTGGTGGCCGGGGCCACGGGCACCGGCAAGACGGTGACCCTGCAGATCCTCGCCCAGGGCTTTTCCGACGCCGGGGTGCCGGTCTTCGCCGCCGATGTGAAGGGCGACCTGTCGGGCGTCTGCATGCCGGGAACGCCGAACGAGAAGATGCTGGCCCGGGCGGCCGGTATGGAGCTGGAACTACGGCCCGACGCCCCGCCGACGGTGTTCTGGGACCTGTTCGGCGAGCAGGGCCACCCGGTGCGCAGCACGGTGTCGGAGATGGGGCCCCTGCTGCTGGCCCGGATGCTGGAGCTGAACGACGTCCAGGAAGGCGTGCTCAACATCGTCTTCAAGATGGCCGACGACGAGGGCCTGCTGCTGCTCGACCTGAAGGACCTGCAGGCGGCGTTGAAATATGTCGCCGACAACGAAAAGGACATCGACACCAAATACGGCAACGTCTCGGCGGCCACCATCGGCACCATCCAGCGGGGCCTGCTAACCCTGGAGACGCAGGGGGCGGAAAACCTGTTTGGCGAGCCGGCTCTCGACCTGAAGGACATCATGCGGGTGGACGGCTCGGGGCGGGGCGTGGTCTCCATCCTGGCGGCCGACAAGCTGATCCGCAGTCCCAGGCTCTATGCGACCTTCCTGCTGTGGCTGCTGTCGGAGCTGTTCGAGGTGCTGCCCGAGGTGGGCGATCCGGAGAAGCCCAAGCTGGTCTTCTTCTTCGACGAGGCCCATCTGCTGTTCCGCGATGCGCCCAAGGCCCTGCTGGAAAAGGTCGAGCAGGTGGTGCGGCTGATCCGCTCAAAGGGGGTGGGCGTCTATTTCGTCACCCAGAACCCGGCCGATGTGCCCGAAACCGTGCTGGGCCAACTGGGCAACCGCTTCCAGCATGCGCTGCGGGCCTATACGCCGTCGGAACAGAAGGGCCTGCGGGCGGCGGCGGCGTCGTTCCGGCCCAATCCGGCCTTCGACACGGCCGAGGCGATCCAGAACCTCGGGGTCGGCGAGGCCCTGGTCTCGGTGCTGGACGAGAAGGGGGCGCCGACGGTGACCCAGAAGACCCTGATCCGCCCGCCGGCCTCGCGCCTGGGCCCGGCCCTGCCGGCCGAACGGGCGGCGATCGTCGCGGCCAGTCCGGTGAGAGGGATCTATGACGCGTTGAAGGACCGGGACTCGGCCTTCGAGATGCTGCAGGACCGCACCGCCAAGGCCCAGCGCGAAGCCCAGACCGCGGCCGCCGACGCCGAGGTCGCCAAGCGCCGCGAGGCCGAGGACAAGGCCTGGGAAAAACAGCAGGCCCAGCGCGAGCGGGAAGCCAGCCGCCCCGCTCCCCGGGCGCAGGCCCCGAGAGCCCGCGCTTCCAATCGCCAGAGCATGGGCGAGACGGTGATGAAGTCGGTGGTCCGCTCCGTGGTCCCGCAACTGACCCGCGCCCTGCTGCGCGGGGTGCTGGGCAGCTTGAAGCGGTAGGCTATTGGCGACCGATGGGAGGGACCTGCTCGAAATCGACGCCGGCCTTGGTCCACCCCTGCAGCACGCCGGAAACGCCGTCGCTGTTCGGGAAGCGCGTTCCAGCGTCTTTAAGAACCTGCAGGCTCTCCGCAAACAGGAACTGGCCTCCTTCCGAAAGTGACGCCTGAATTCTGACGTGGGCGGCGAAGAAGGCCAACTCGGTCGCCACCTTGTCAGGATCCTGGTCCATGCTTCGACGACCCCAATAGGCCAGTACGACGCCAGCGGCGGCCACCGGCTGGAGCGGCGGATGATCGGGGAAACACTCGCTCAAGGCATTCACCCTGGCCAGCAGGCCGTCCACGCGATCCCAGTCCCCGGCCGTCCCCGCCTCGCCAATGACGTTGACCGCGCCCTTGGCCTCCTCAAGAGCGATCTCCCGGTCGTCCGGGAAGGCGTGCCGCAGCCGGTCAAACCGGTCCAGCAGGCCGCCCACGCGATCCCAGTCCCCGGCCGTCCCCGCCTTGCCAATGACGTTGACCGCGCCCTGGGCCTCCAGAAGAGCGAACTCCCGGTCGTCCGGGAAGGCGTGCCGCTGCCGGTCAAACCTGTCCAACAGGCCGTCCACGCGGTCCCAGTCCCCGGCTGTCCCTGCCTCGCCAATGACGTTGACCGCGCCCTTGGCCTCCCCAACAGCGATCTCCCGTTCGTCCGGGAAGGCGAGTCGCAGCCGGTCAAACCGGCCCAGCAGGCCGTCCACGCGATCCCAATCCCCGGCTGTCCCTGCCTTGCCAATGACGTTGAACGAGCCCTGGGCCTCCCCAAGAGCGATCTCCCGGTCGTCCGGGAAGGCGAGTCGCAGCCGGTCAAACCGGTCCAGCAGGCCGTCCACGCGATCCCAATTCCCGGCCGTCCCCGCCTTGCCAATGACGTTGACCGCGCCCTGGGCCTCCATAAGAGCGATCTCCCGTTCGTCCGGGAAGGCGAGCCGCAGCCGGTCAAACCGGTCCAGCAGGCCGTCCACGCGATCCCAATCCCCGGCTGTCCCTGCCTTGCCAATGACGTTGACCGCCACCCTTGCCTCGGCCAACCCAATCGCCCGGTCGCACGAAAAGGCTGCGGCCAGTCGTTGAAAGTTTGTCAGACTCTCCGCGGCGACGATCAGTTCGGTTCCGGTCGCAGCACGGTAACTCAGGTCAAGACTGACATCGCCGTAGGCCAGCACCCCCGAACGTCCCGCCGCGGGCGTTGGCGCCATCCCGCCCAAGACGGTGAACCGAGAAGTGAAATCCACCGCGCACCGGAGGAAGAACTGGCTGGCGTCGGCGCCGCCAATGGCGAAAGCGCCATCGATCAGGGCCTGGGCGGCGTCCGGATCGGTGCTCCGCAGCTGAGCCAAGCGGTCGAGAAAATAGAATTCGCCGAGAATATCCGGCTCCAGGCCGGACCATGCCGCCCCGCCTGAGGGCTCCTTTGGCCCCGTCTCCCGCTTGCGGGTCATGGCTCCGAGCAGGTTGCGGTCCAGTCTGTGGCTCGCCTTCGGCCGCAGATCCGGCAGCCAGTCCCGTACATGGGGCGGCAGGTCGTGGAGCCGCGTCTCCGGCAAGCCCAGGCAGGCGGTGATCAGAGCGAACAGGTTTTCGTGCAGGTCCAGATCATGGGCCGTACCCAGGTTGGCGATGGCCCAGCGCTTGATCCGGTCGCGTTCGATGATTCTGGCCAGCACCTTTTCCCGATCGAGGTGACCGACGATGGCGTCGTCGTCGCCCTCACCCGCTCCTCGCGCCAGCAGGATGGCCTCGGCCGCCGCCATGGCGAACAGCGGGCGGGGCATGATGAATGCCGCGCCATCTATCAGCCGCGGTCGTGGATCAATGCGGGCGGCGGCGGCCAGGAGAAGGGCATCCTCGGGCGGCTCCTGGCCCTGGCTGACGAACCGGGCCTTCATCGCCCCCACCAAGGCCGTCGGCGATACCGGCGCCAGGGGCAGACCGCCGTCCAGCCTCCGGCCGTTCAGGACAAAGGCATGCTCTCGAAGGAGTCGATCGTCCGAGTCGGGGGGCAACAGTTTCCGGAACCATTCCCCTTCCGTCGTTCGCTCCAGCAGCAGCACCCGAACGGGCCAGTCGAAGTCGTCGGCGTTCTGGTCAAGGGCGGCCAAGAGACCGTGGACGGCGTCCGGGTCTTGGGCGGGATAGTCGATCACCATGCAGGTCGGCTGACGCGGTCGCCAGCGGAACGGATCGAAATTCTTCTTCAACTGCAGCAAAGACAGCCGGCCGGCCTTCCAGCCATGGTCGCGTTCGGCGATCCGGGTGAACTCCAGCCCCAGACGGGATTTGCCCTCGCCGCCCGCGCCGGTGATCAGCAGCCAGGAGAAACGGGCCTTGGGACCGGCGCGGCCGATCTCGCCGAGAAACCGCAACAGAATGTCCAGCTCAGCGTCACGGCCGACGAAATCATAGGCGCCGGAGTTGTACTGGATGATGTCCGAAATCCGGGTGTCCGCGTCGTGGGACTCCTGCATCGGCCAGGTCAGGACGGGCTCATTGTGGCGCGCGTCGATGTCGGTCAGCATCGAAGCGACGCTGTCTTGCATCAAATCGAACAGCTTCCGGACGTCGCCATGCAGGGCGTCCAGCTTTTGGTGCTGGTAGAGGGCGGTGACCACATCCAGCGAGGCCGTCGGATCCGGCGGCGCGCCGCCGGCCGGGGTCATCTGGCGCAATTCCTCCAGCAGCCGGTCCTTTAGCACCTCCTTGCCTCGCGACTCCCGCTCAATCCTGGCCAGGCCGTTGAGCATATGGCGCACGCCGGGCAGCCGAAGCATCAGCGCCTCGACCTCTCCCGCGAGCGTCTTGCCGATCAGGCTGGTCGCCCCGAACAACAGTTTCTCAAGGCAGAAGAGGGCGAGGCGGTTGGCCGGAGGCACGCAACCACAGGCCGCCAGGGCGGTCAGGCAGGCCTCCTTGACCTCCGGCTGGCGAATGATTGCGGCGACGGACTTGATCCCCGCGTCGGAAAGGATCTCCCGCAGGCTTTGGGCCTTGTCGTCCTTGGCTGGCTCTACCTTGTCCGCGATCGTCGTCGCCCCCGCGAAGGCCTATGGCCTCACAACCTTAGGGGACGACTCCAGCGTGTGGAAGCGGCTTAAGCCGCCTTCTTCCGGCGCAGCACGGTCTTGGTCAGCGGCGTTGGGGGCGGGGTGATGTCGTGGTTGGTCCAGGCGCCCAGGGTGTCGACGGGGGCGGGGCGGCCGATGGCGTAGCCCTGCAGTTCGGCGCAGTCCTCGCCGCGCAGGAACTGGCGCTGTTCCTCGGTCTCCACCCCTTCGGCGACGACGGGGATGTTGAGGCTGCGGCCCAGGCCCAGCACAGCCTTGACGATGACCGTGGCCCGCTCGTCGCGGTGGATGTTCTCGACGAAACTCTTGTCGACCTTGATTTTGTCGAAGGGGAAGGACTGCAGGGTCGACAGCGACGAGAAGCCGGTGCCGAAATCGTCCATGGCGATGCGGACGCCCAGGGCCTTCAGCCGGCGCAGGTTGTCGAGGGCCCGCTGGTAGTCCTTGAACAGGGCGCTTTCGGTGACTTCCAGCTCCAGCCGGGCCGGCGACAGGCCGCTGGTGATCAGCACCTCATGCACCAGGGTCGGCAGGGCCGGGTTGTTGAGCTGCAGCGGCGACAGGTTGACGGCGATGCGCAGGGGTTTTTCCCAGGCGGCCGCGTCGGCGCAGGCGCGCCGCAGGACCCATTCACCAAGAGGGCCGATCAGCCCGCTCTCCTCGGCCACGGGGATGAAGTCGAGCGGCGGGATCATGCCGCGCACCGGATGCTTCCAGCGGACCAGGGCCTCGAAGCCGCAGACCTCGCCGTCGCTGGCGCGGGCAAGAGGCTGGTAGTGGACGATCAGTTCCTCGTCGGTGATCGCCTGGCGCAGCTCGCGGGCCATGTTGCGGCGCTCGCGGATGGACTCGTCCATCTCCCGCTTGAAGAAGCGGTAAGCGCCGCGGCCGCTTTCCTTGGCCCGGTAGAGAGCCATGTCGGCGTTGGCCAGCAAGGCCTCGGAGGTGCGGCCGTCGTCGGGGAAGAGGGAGACGCCCAGGCTGGCGCCCATGGCCAGCTCCTGGCCCTCGAAGGTGGTGGAGACCTTCAGCAGGTCCAGCAGGGCGCCGGCCAGTTCGGCGGCGGCGGTCGGCTGGTCCTGGTCGGTGATCTGGACGACGACGAACTCATCGCCGCCCAGCCGGGCGGCGAAGGAGGGGGCGGTGACCGAGGAGGCCAGCCGACGGGCCGCCTCGACCAAGACGGCGTCGCCGGCCAGGTGGCCGTGCAGGTCGTTGGCCTCCTTGAAATGATCGAGATCGATACAGACCAGGGCCAGGCTCTCGCCCGAGGCCTCGACCCGGTCCAGGGCGGCCTGCAGCTTGACCTGCAGGGCGTTGCGGTTGGGCAGGCCGGTCAGGCCGTCATGTTCGGCCAGGTAGCGGATCTTCTCCTCGGCGAAACGCCGCTCGCGAAGGTCGCGAACGGCCAGAACGGTCAGGCCCGAGGTCTCGATGCGGGCGCCATCGTCCATCAGGCGGGAGAAGACCTCGACCGGAATCGAGACCGCTTCGTCGAACGGCTGGAGGTGGGCCTCGCGTCGCTGGTCGTTGCTGGCCAGGACGTCGTCGAAGGTCAGCATCGCGCCCAACAGGGGCTTGCCCCGCAGGTCTTCCAGCTTCGCGCCGACGAGGTCGCAGAAGGCGGAGTTGGCGTCGTTGATCCGGCCGTTCTGGATGACCACGATGCCTTCATAGGCGGCGTTGGCCAGGGTGCGGATGCGATCGAGCGCCGAACGGCTGGTCTGGCTCTCGATCAGGATGGCGCCCAGGCCGCCGAGGATGATCAGCCCGGTGATGGCGGCGACGGCGAAGGTCATCATCCCGACGCTCATCAGTTGGGCGGGAACCTCGATGGAGGCGTCTGGCACAATGGTGATGGCGCCCATGCCGGTGAAGTGCAGGGCGCAGACCCCGAGGGTCAGCAGGCCAGAGGCGATGAACTGCTGATGCAGCGTTCTGCCGCGGCCGACGACCATCAGCGCCGCGGTGGCGCCGGCGACCCCGAAGGCGATCGACGCGGCGATGATGGCCGACTCCCATTCGATCCGGCCCTGGGTGACGAAAGCGGTCATACCGAGGAAGTGCATGGCGGCGACGCCCAGGCCGATCAGCATGCCGCCGGCGATCTGGTTGGACCGTTCGTCATCGACCAGGGTGGAGGCATAGAAGCCGGCGGCCATGAAACAGACCGCCACCATCAGGGAGGCAATGGTGCCGGTGGAGGAGAAGCCGGTCGGCAGGCCGGGCTGATAGGCCAGCACGCCGAGGAAATGGGTGGCCCAGACGCCGGAACCGGCGACCAGGGCGGTCAGCAGCAGCCAGGAGGCGCGGACAAGGCCCCGTGCTCCGGTCATCCGGGAGTAGAGGCGGAACGCTGTCAAACTGGCGGCCAGACAGACCACCATCGCCAGAAGCACGAGCTTGAAGTCGTGCTCCTGGACGAGACACGTTATAACTTTGAGCACACCCCACCCCTTCGATCGAGGACTAGGGGCCCACTATCCGGGTCAGTTACGAAAAAAGCGTTTCAGATCGGGACGCGGATCCTGCTGCGACAATACGCGCGGCGGCGTCCGCGCTCCCCGGCGCAGGATCCCCTTTCTCCGAGGGAGAAAGGGGAGACGCCTTGCAGTGGCTCAGGCGGCGATGGCGGCCTTCTTGCCTTCCCCGGCCAGGGAGCGGGCGACCGTGACCACGGCCGTGCGGGCCTGGGAATCGTCGATCGCCGTATAGGCGTGAAGCAGGTCGATGGCGCCGGGAAAAGCCAGCATGGTCAGAAGCTTTTCATCGGTCGGGAACCCGCCGGGCTCTTCGCCCACCAGGAAGGAGACCGGGCAGTCGAGGCGTTTCGCGGCGCGGACCAGCATCGAGGCGGAGACGCGGTTGGCGCCGCGCTCGTATTTCTGAACCTGCTGGAAGGTGATGCCGAGAGCATCAGCGAGAGCGGTCTGGGTCAGGCCCAGGGTCTTCCGGCGCATCCGCATCCGGGCGCCGACGGCGACGTCGATGGGATCGGGCGCGGCATGCTGAGGACGTGGCAATGTAGTGATCTCCGAATAAACCCTTCCGGGGGAGCGAAGGGGACGCGAATGGGGAAAAAGCGAGCCGAACCAATACACAAGCCCGCTTTGGCTTGTCCGCCAATGTCGTTCCGGATGCAAGTCATGGCGGCGAAACGACGCAATACCTGCGCTCAGATTGTGCCTACTATGCCCGTCCTGGGCGATTATTTCTCGCTTTGGGCGTCCGTTTCGCTCAAATCGACCCGCGGTCGAGCGGGTTTACGCCGAATTCGATCCCCTGGCGCCCCGACATCATCCGCCCGCTGATCGACTCGACCAGGACCCGTCCCGCCGGGGGCGCGCCGCCATGCTCAGCCCATACGAAAACGGCCGCCGGACCAAGGCCGGCGGCCGTATCTTCACCTTGCGGTGAAAACCTACTTCGTCGCGTTGTGGATGGCGTCCTTCGCCTTGCCCACGGCTTCCTTGGCAGTGCCGGCGGCGCGATCGGCCAGACCTTCGGCGACAAGCTTGTCGTTGTGGGTGGCCTTGCCGGCGGCTTCCTTGACCGAGCCCACACCCTTTTGGATGGCGCCTTCGATGCCTTCTTTGCTCATGACATTACTCCTTTGAACAGGCCGGCCTAAAGGGCGCGGCGGCGGAAGATGAGGTGGTAGATCAACAGCACGATGATGGCGCCAATGACGGCGACGAACATGCTGTAGAGATTAAATCCAGTCACGCCCGGTTCACCAAAGAACCGAGTAAAGACAAACCCGCCGACAAACGCGCCGACGATGCCCAGGACGATGTCCATGATCAGGCCTTCGCCGGTCTTGTTGACGATCTTGCTTGCAATGAACCCGGCGATCAGGCCGAGAACCAGCCACGCGATGATACCCATGGAGATCTCCTGCTTGCCTGATCGAGATGATCAGTGTCGGATACAGAACATCTCTTCGAGATCATTGGTTCCGAAAAACCCAGGCGGTGCGGCCGGGTTCCCTCAGTCCTGGGCGAGGCGCCAATCGGCGCCGGTGGCGGCGAACAGCCGGACGGCGTCGGCGAGCCGCTGGCCCTGGATGTGGACCAGGGATGCCTCGGCGGCGTGGACCTGGCGTTGGGCGTCGACGACATCCAGAAGCGTGCCCCCGCCAAGGCTGTAGGCGGCCCTCGCCAGCCGCAACCGCTCAGCCGCCTGGGCCAGGGCGCGGCCGTAGCCGGCGATGGCCTCGTCGTCGGCGGTGAGGGCGGAGAGGGCGTCTGCCACCTGGAGGAAGGCGCCCAGCACCGTCTGTTGGTAGCGGGCCAGGGCGGCGCGGGCGATCTCGCGGGCCTGCTGGCGGCGGGCGCGAAGGGCGCCGCCATCGAAGATGGGAGCGGTCAGATTGACCCCGAGGTCCCAGGCGCTGGCGTCGTAGGAGAAGAGATCGCCGGGCCTCAGCGAGCCCTGGGTCAGGGAGGCCCCGATCTTGATGTTGGGATAGAGGTCGGCGGTGGCCACGCCGATATCGGCGGTGGCGGCATGCAGCTCCGCCTCACTGGCCAGGATATCCGGGCGCCTTCGAACCAGCTCCGACGGCAGGGTCAGCGGGATGGCCTGGGTCAGGTTCAGGTCGGCCAGCGTGAAATCGGGCGCCGTCCAGTCGGCCGGGGTCTTGCCGACCAGCATGGCGAGCGCGTGTTTCGCAGCGTTGCGCTGGCCGATCAGCGGCGGCAGCAGGGCGCGGTCGGCCTCCAGCTGGCTCTGGGCCTCGACGCGGGCGCCGCTGGTCGAGCCGCCAAGGGCGCCCGCCTTGTGGACCAGATCGAGATTGTCCTGATCGGACTTCAGCATCGCCTCAACCGCCTCGATCTGGGCGTTGAGGGTGGCGATGGTCACCGCCTGCAGGGCGACATTGCTGGTCAGGGTCAGATAGGCGGCGTCAGCCCGTTGCGCCGCGGCCTGGGTGCGGGCGACGGCGCTCTCTAGCCGGCGGCGGGCGCCGCCGAACAGGTCCAGGTCGTACCCGACGCCGCCGCCCACCGAATAGAGGCTGAAGGTCGGGTTCTCGAGCTTCACATCGCCGAAGCCGGTGAAGCCGAAGGCCTGGAGATTGGCGCGCTCGCGGTGGACGCCGGCCGTCCCGTCGACCTGGGGTCCCGCCTCGCCGCGCGCCTGGGCCAGGGCCGAGCGGGCCTGGGCGAGGGTGGCGTCGGCTTCCTGCAGGGTCGGGCTGCCCTCCACCGCCTGGCGGATGACGGAATCGAGCTCGGGCGAGTTGAAGGCGGTCCACCAGGGCCCGGCGCCGGCCGTGGCCGGGTCCAGTCGAACCAGGGCGGGTGCGGTCTCGCCGGTCGACAGATAGCCAAGGGCCGAGGGCGCGGCGGGACGTTCGAAATCGGGGCCGACGGCGGCGCAGCCGGCGGCCAGGGCGGCGAGGCCGAGGCTGGCGAGCAGGGCGGCCGGGGTGGAGCGACGAGGCCTATTCATGAGAGACATGGGCGGGGTCCGCCTGCTGGATTTTCGGGGTGCGCATCAACAGCAACAGCGGCGCGCAGAGGAGGGTGATCCACAGCATCAGCCGGAAATCGTCGATATAGGCCAGCATGGTGGACTGACGGGTGATCATGCCGTTGAGGGCGGCGATCCCGGCGGTGGTGTCGAAGCCGAAGGGGGCGGCGAGGAAGGCCTGGAAGTTGGGATTGTCCGGCCGGGCCTGCTCGACCAGCCTGGCGTGATGGACCTCGGTCCCGCTGACCAGCCGGGCCTGCATGATCGAGATGCCGACTGAGGAGCCCATGGTGCGGATCAGGGTGAACAGGCCGGCGCCTTCGGTGCGGTGCTCGGGCCTGACCGTGGCGAAGGCCAGGGTGCTCAGGGGCACAAAGATCAGGCCGGTGCCAACCCCTTGTAGGAAACCCGTGAAGGCGATCAGATTGGCGTCCATGCCAAGACTGAAACCGGCCATCAGCCACAGGCTGAAGGCGCTGATGCTCAGGCCCAGCAGCAGGATCAGCTTGGTGTTCACCCGCCCGACAAGCTGGCCGACGGCGAACATGGCCAGGAAGCTGCCCACCCCGCGCGGCATGCTGACGATGCCGGTAAAGGCCACCGGATAGCCCAGCAGGGTCTGCATCATCGGCGGCAACAGGGCCAGGACGCTGAACAGCAGGATGCCGACGAAAAAGCCGAAGAGGGTGGCGGTGACGAAGTTGCGGTCCTTCAGCAGAGCCATGTTGACGAAGGGCTGCCTGGCCGTGGCGATCTGGACGCAGAAGACCCAGAGGGCGATGGCGGCGACGATCTGATAGGCCCAGATCTCCGGCGAGGCGAACCAGTCCTGGCCGGGTCCGCGATCGAGGATCAGCTGGATGGCGCCCAGGGCGGTGATCAGGCTGAGGAAGCCCAGGGTGTCGAAGGGGCGTTTTTCCGCGGCCGTCTTTTCCGACAGGAAGACGAACAGCCCGGCCAGGGCCAGCAGGCCGACGGGCAGATTGATGAAGAAGACCCAGCGCCAGCTCAGATGCTCGGTCAGCCAGCCGCCCAGCACCGGACCAAGGATCGGCCCCACCACCGCGCCGGCGCCCCAGATGGCCATGGCCTGGCCGTGTTTGGAGGGCGGGTTGATGTCGAGCAGCACCGCCTGGGACAGGGGGATCAAGGCGGCGCCGCAGATGCCCTGGAGCAGACGGAAGAGGACGATTTCCATCAGGCTGTTGGCGACGCCGCACAGCATGGAGGCGGTGATGAATCCGGCGATGCTGATCAGGAAGACCCGCTTTCGGCCCAGCCGGTCGGCCAGGAATCCCGTCAGCGGCATCATGATCGCCGTGGCCACGATGTAGGACGTCAGGACCCAGGTGATCTGGTCCACCGAAGCCGAGACGCTGCCCTGAATATGGGGCAGGGCGACATTGGCGATGGTGGTGTCGAGCGAGCTCATCACCGTCGCCAGCATGACGGCGATGGTGATGGGGATGCGGTTGGCCGCGTCGCCCTTGCCGTTGCCGTCGCGGGTCATCAGGGTTTGGTCCGGCCCGAACGGACGTCGACCTTCACCTTGGCGCTGAGACCGGCGCTCAGGTTCGGGGCGGTTTCGTCCAGGGCGATGCGGACGGGCAGGCGCTGAACCACCTTGACCCAGTTGCCGGTGGCGTTCTCCGGCGGCAGCAGGGCGAAGCTGGAGCCGGTGCCGGGGCTGAAACTGGCGACATGGCCTTTCAGCGGTCGGTCATAGGCGTCGATGTCGATGACTGCCGGCTGGCCGACCCGCATATGGGCCAGCTGGTCTTCCTTGAAGTTGGCCTCGACCCAGGGCCGGCCGGAGATCAGGAAGAACAGGGGCCTGGAGGCCTCGACCCGGCTGCCGACCTGCAGCTGTTCAACCTTGGTGACCACCCCGTCGGCAGGGGCGACGATGACGGTGTAGGTGAGGTTGAGCCGGGCCTGGGCCAGATCGGCCTGGGCCTTCAGCACGCCGGGCTGGCGATCGACCGGCAGGCCGCCGCCGAGGTCGGCCGCGGCGGCGGCGATCTGCTGGCGGACCACGGCGACCTGTCGGCGGGCCTGTTCGGCCGCATGGGCGGCTTCGTCGGCCTGGGCCAAGGTTGCGACGCCGGCGGCGGCCAGGGCCTTCTGGCGGGCGGCCTCCCGCTCGGTATAGGCGACCGCCTCCTGGGCGGCGGCAAGATCGGCCTGACGCTGGCCGTAGACGGCCTGCGACCCCTGCACCGAGAAGCGCGAAGCGGCCAGGGCGGCCTGCGCCTGGGCGAGCGCCACCCGATAGTCGCCGGGATCGAGCTTGAAGAGGACGTCGCCCTTGTGAACCGTCTGGTTTTCCCTGACCGCGATCTCGACCACCCGGCCGCCGATGCTGGGGCTGATGGCGGTGCGGGCGGACTGCAGATAGGCATCGTCGGTCGACTGGCTTTTTCCGCTGGTGAGGATGAAGAAGGCCGCCACCATCAAGATCAGCGCCGGGACCCCGATCATCAGCGGCCAGCGCAGCCTCTGTCCCCAGGTTCCGCTCCGCCGATCCGCTACCGCCGCGCCGCCGGACTCGCCCAGCATGCCTTCCGGATCGCTCACGCGCTGCTCCAAGTCCAAAAGCGTCCGAGCTTGAGCATCGGCCGCATGCCATCAAGGTCGGGAAAATGAGCATCGGTGAAGGACGCTCTTGTGCGGTGCAATAGGCCTGGCCGCGTCATGAGCCAAATGATAAGATGTCACGACCGACATGCACTCTGTTCATTTCCGAAATCTCGACCTCAATCTCCTGCGGGTGTTCGCCGCCCTGCTGGACGAGGCCAGCGCCACCCGGGCCGGCGCCCGGCTTGGCCTGACCCAGTCGGCGGTCAGCCATGCCTTGAACCGCCTCCGCCAGACGCTGGGCGACGAACTTTTCGTGCGGGACCCCGCAGGCTTGCGGCCGACGCCGCGCGCGATTGAACTGGGCGAGCCCGTGCGTGCCGCACTGAAGCTGCTGGAGACGGCGGTGTCGGATCCGGCCTTCGACCCCGCGGTCGATCGCCGGTCCTTCCATATCGCCGCCAGCGGCTATGCCTGTTCGGTGTTGATGCCGGTGGTTGTCCGGCGGCTGATGGCCGAGGCGCCCGGAGTACGGCTGCATATGCGGGCGCCCGACGCCGCCCTGACCGAGGATCTGGACCGCGGCCGGCTGGACATGGCCATCGGCAGTTTCAGACAGGTGGCCCCGCGGTTCCGCTATACGCCGCTGTTTGACGAGACCGGGGTCTGGGTGGTGCGGGGGGATCATCCGCTGGCGGCCAGGGGCCCCCTGCGGACCGCCGACCTGGTTGGCCTGTCCTATCTGCTGATCGCCAGCGGAGAACAGGAAGGGGCGAGCGGCCTGGACCTGGGCGTGCAGCGTCTGGCCAACTGGAGCGACGACTATGCCATCGGCGCGCCGTCGCTCGCCGAGATGGATAGCCCGGTGACGGTCCCGGATTCCTATTCGGCCATGGCGATGGTCGGTCAGACCGACATGGCCGCCCTGCTGCCCCGCCGCCAGGCGATGCTGGGCCTGCAGAAGGGCAAGCTGATCCTGGTGGAGCCCGATCACCGGCCTGTGCCGGTCAGTTTCGGGGCGGTGATCAGGGCGTCGGAGGCTGAGACCGGCCCGACGGCCTGGCTGCTGCGGATGATCGCCGAGGCGGCGGCGGGGATTTGACCGCCGGGTTCCTGCGGCTCATTGCCGACGATCACTTACACAACGGAAAGGATGGTGGACGTGACAGGGATTGAACCTGTGACCCCCTCGATGTCAACGAGGTGCTCTCCCGCTGAGCTACACGTCCTTACCGGCAGGAAGGCGGGGTCTATACAAAGGCTTTGAGCCGGACGCAACCGGCCAATCGGCGTCGACCCGCGGAAACCTCAGGCGGCGGCCATCATCCGATCGACCTCGGTGACGATCTCGCGCAGGTGGATGGGCTTGGACAGCACCTTGGCGCCGGCTGGAGCCCGGTCGCCCGCCGACAGGGCCACAGCGGCGAAACCGGTGATGAACATGATGCGCAGGCCCGGATGCCTGGCGGCGGCGTGGCGAGCGACCTCGATGCCGTCCATGCCGGGCATAACGATATCGGTCAAAAGCAGGTCCCAGTCCTCGTCCAGGCAGGCGGCGGCCTCCTCGCCGTCGGCGCAGGCGCGGACATCGTATCCGGCGCGCTCCAGGGCGCGGGCCAGGAAGTTGCGCAGGGAATCGTCGTCTTCGGCCAGCAGGATGCGGGGCATTGTTGGTCTTCGGCGCCTCTGGGGTTCGGTTGGTGATAACCCTAACCGGGCAGACGTAAAGGGCGGATGAAGCTTCGACCGCGAAAGCCTTGGGCCTCGAAAGCCTTTGACCCCGAAAGCCTTTGACGGGGCGCTGCACGCGGATGAAATAGGACGGATGACGCTTTTCGAACCGGCGAGCAAGGATAAGGCAGGTCAGGATGGTCCGGCGGGGGCTCCGGCCGCCTATCGCCTGACCCGCCCCGGGCCCGAGGCCCCGGCGACGCCGCTGATCTTCGCCTCGCCCCATTCGGGCAGCCTGTATCCGCCGGAGATGATGGCGGCGGCGGCGGTGGATGAGGCGCTGATGCGTCGGTCCGAAGACGCCTTCGTCGATGACCTGATCGCCCTGGCCCCGCTCGGCGGGGCGCGGGTGATCTGTGGGCGGTTCGGACGGGCCTATATCGACCTCAACCGCGATCCCTGGGAACTGGACCCGGCGATGTTCGAGGGTGACCTTCCCTCCTACGTCCAGGGCCGCACCGCCCGGGTCGCCGCCGGCCTCGGGGCGATCGCCAAGCTGGCCGGCGAGGGCCAGAAGATCTACGCCCGCAAACTGACCTTCCCGGAAGCCCAGGCCCGGGTGGAAACCGCCCATCGGCCCTATCACGACGCGCTGTCCCGGCTGATCGGCGAGGCCCATGCGGCGCACGGCATGGCCATCCTGATCGACTGGCATTCCATGCCCTCGGCGGCGGCGAAAAGCGTGCTGACGCCGCGCCATGGCCGGGGCTGCGACATGGTTCTGGGCGACCGCTTCGGGGCGGCCTGCGCGCCGGCCCTGACCCGGCTGGTGGAGAGGGAGCTGGAGGCGATGGATTTCCGGGTGGTCCGCAACGCCCCCTACGCCGGCGGCTATACGACGGAATTCTACGGCCGGCCCGGCCGTCGCACCCATGCCCTGCAGATCGAGATCGACCGGGCCCTCTATCTGGACGAGGTGACGCTGCAGCCCACCGAGGGACTGGCCCGGCTGAAGGCGGCCGTCGAGCGGCTGACCGCGGTCCTGGCCGACGGCTGGAAGGGGATCTAGGGGACAGCTTCGCCGCACCAACAGATTTTGCCTGATCGCCGACGGGTCCTGCGGGGCGAAGCAGTCCTCCTCCGATCGCGGGCCAAAAAAAAGGCCGAACCCAAAGGTCCGGCCAGTTCATTAGGGAGGAAACGCCCAGGAAGGGCAGAGGCGGCGAACCGCCTCACAAGAAACAATCTAGTTTGCGGCGCACAAAACAGCAAGGGTAAAATGTGCGCCGCAGCGAAGTTTTCCTGACAGGCCTTCCAGAAACCCCCATGCCGTAAGGTGATTACGTGCCGGGGTCGTCATAGTGCACCGCACAATGAGCCCGCACCGCTCGGGCCAATTCACGGATCGGTGAATAAAAACAACCGTTTGAGGTCCTCATTATGGAGGCGAAAGGCCAAGGCTGGCTTTGTGCGCCGCACTCGCGTAAAAGCGCGCGCCTCAAGCCTGTCCAGGCCGGCGGTCTCATCGACCCCGGGCAGACGGGCTTGAATCCATTTCTCTGACGCGCGACGGCCGCCGCAACGGTTTGCGGCTGTCGAACGTCAGGTCCCGCCGACCCCACATACAAAGCCGTACCCATGTCCCTGCGCAACATCGCCATCATCGCCCACGTCGACCATGGCAAGACGACCCTCGTCGACCAGCTGCTCGCCCAGTCCGGGGTCTTCCGAGCCAATGAGGCGCAGACCGAGCGCGCCATGGACTCCAACGACCAGGAGCGCGAGCGCGGGATCACCATCCTGGCCAAATGCACCAGCGTGCTGTGGCATGGCGAGGCGGGCGACACCCGCATCAACATCATCGACACCCCCGGACACGCCGACTTCGGCGGCGAGGTTGAGCGGATCCTCGGCATGGTGGACGGCTGCGTCCTGCTGGTCGACGCCGAAGAGGGGGTCATGCCCCAGACCAAGTTCGTGCTGGGCAAGGCCCTGAAGATGGGCCTGCGTCCCATCCTCTGCCTCAACAAGGTCGACCGTCCCCACGCCGACCCGGACCGGGTGCTGAACGACGCCTTCGACCTGTTCGCCGCCATCGGCGCCACCGACGAGCAGCTGGACTTCCCGCACATCTACGCCAGCGGCAAGAACGGCTGGGCGACGATGGACATGAGCAAGCCCAACGACAACCTGGGCCCGCTGTTCGACCTGATCGTCAAACATGTGCCCGAGCCCAAGGCCATCACCCGCAAGGACGAGCCCTTCCAGATCCTGTCGGTGCTGATCGAAAGCGACCCCTTCCTGGGCCGCCTGCTGACCGGCCGTATCGAGAGCGGCAAGGCCGTTCCCGGCATGGCCATCCACGCCCTGTCGCGCGACGGCAAGGAGATCGAGCGCGGCCGGATCACCAAGGTGCTGGCCTTCCGCGGCCTGAAGCGCCAGCCGGTCGATGACGCCGAAGCCGGCGACATCGTCGCCATCGCCGGCCTGTCGAAGGCCACCGTGGCCGACACCCTCTGCGCCATGGAGGTCACCGAAGCCCTGCCCGCGCAGCCGATCGATCCGCCGACCATCTCGATGACCGTCTCGGTCAACGACAGCCCCCTGGCCGGCCGCGAAGGCGACAAGGTGCAGAGCCGGGTGATCCGCGACCGGCTGATGAAGGAGCTGGAGCAGAACGTCGCCATCCGCGTCACCGAGACCTCCGAGAAGGACGCCTTCGAGGTCGCCGGCCGCGGCGAACTGCAGCTGGGCGTGCTGATCGAAAGCATGCGCCGCGAAGGTTTCGAACTGTCGATCAGCCGCCCCCGGGTGGTGTTCAAGACCGACGAGGAAACCGGTGAGCGGCTGGAGCCCATCGAAGACGTGATGATCGACGTCGACGACGAGTTCAGCGGCATCGTCATCGAGAAGCTGTCGGCCCGCAAAGCCGAGCTGAAGGACATGGGCCCCTCGGGCGCCGGCAAGACCCGGATCAGCCTGATGAGCCCCTCGCGGTCGCTGATCGGCTACCAGGGCGAGTTCCTGACCGACACCCGCGGCACCGGCGTGCTGAACCGCGTGTTCAGCCACTACGAGCCCTACAAGGGCCCCATCGACGCCGGCCGCAAGGGCGTGCTGGTCTCCAACTCCGACGGCGAGACCCAGGCCTACGCCCTGTGGAACCTGGAAGACCGGGGCTTCATGTTCGTCGGCGGCAACGAGAAGACCTACCAGGGCATGATCATCGGCGAGAACGCGCGGATGGACGACCTGGACGTCAACCCGATGAAGGCCAAGCAGCTGACCAACGTCCGGGCCAGCGGCAAGGACGAGTCGATCCGCCTGACCCCGCCGCGCCGCCTGACCCTCGAACAGGCCATCGCCTATATCGAGGAAGACGAACTGGTCGAGGTGACCCCGAAAAACATCCGCCTGCGCAAGAAGGTGCTCAACCCCAGCTTCCGCAAGCGCCGCGTCAAGGACGAGTAGGACGCTTCCATATCCTCCCCTTCGGGGGAGGTGGCGCCCGAAGGGCGACGGAGGGGGTCCCCACCGCTGGTGGCGGCTGAACCTGCGTCCGCCGCCGCCGCCGTCAATTGAGGACCCCCTCAGTCATCCGCTGCGCGGCCGACAGCTCCCCCGAAACCGGCGCATCGCGCCTGGGGGAGCAACTATCTGCCAATCGCCGCTTCCAGCGCCCGCCCCGCCTGAGCCGGCGACTGCTTGTCCGTGTCGCGATCCACCGCGTAGTTGGCCTCCCGCATCTTTTCGACCGCCACCGCGCCGACCAGCGGCTGCAGCGCCTCGATCAGCCGCCTGTCCTTGGCGCGTTTGGGCGAGATCAGGATCACCGCGTCATAGGAGGGGACAGCGCCCCTCGGATCGGACAGCACCACCAGGTCCTGGGCGGCGATGCGGCCGTCGCTGGAGAAGGCGCTGATCACATCGGCTTCGCCGCCCTGCAGGGCGCGGTACATGAAGGTCGGGTTGAAGGACTTTTCCTTGCGAAAGCGCAGGCCATAGGCCGTGCGGATCGAAGCCCATTCCGGCCGGCTGAGGAATTCCAGGTCGCCGCCGAGGGTCAGGTTGGGCGCCTGCCGCGCCAGGTCGTCGAGGCTTTCCACCTGCAGCGATCCCGCCAGTTTGCGATCCATGGCCAGGGCGTAGGCGTTCTCGAAGCCCAGGGAGCCGAGGACGGTGACGCCCTGCTTCTCCCGCATCCAGGCGGTCAGTTCCTTCATCAGCCGGGCGCGGGGCGGGGTGTCCTTGCGGCCCATGACGTTGCTCCACAGGGTGCCGCTGTAGTCGACGTAGACATCGATTTCCCCGGCCGCCAGGGCGCGGAAAGCGATGGCCGAGCCCAGACCGTCGCGGCGGGCCACCTGGGCGCCGGTGTCGCGCAGCCGGTTCCCCATCACCTCGGCCAGGATGTACTGCTCGGAGAAATTCTTCGCCCCGACGACATAGGACGGGGCGGCCCCTTTGAGCAGCTGCGGCGCGCAGGCGGCGGCGACGCCGAGGATCAGCACGGCCAGGCCGAACAGGGCGGGTTTCGGATCACGCCGGACGGCGCCGCGCTCGATCAGGGCCAGAAGCTGGTCGACGATCAGGGCCAGGCCGGCGGCGGCGGCGCAGCCGAACAGCACGGAGACCCAGTTCTCGGTCTGCAGGCCGGAGAAGATGTAGTTGCCCAGGCTGGTCTGGCCGACCGGGGTGGACAGGGTCGCGGCCCCGATGGTCCAGACGGCGGCGGTGCGGACCCCGGCCATGGCCACCGGCGCGGCCAGGGGCGCCTCGACGCGGAACAGTTTCTGGCGGGCGGTCATGCCGACGCCGTCGGCCGCCTCCCGCACCGCCGGATCGACGCCCAGCAGGCCGGTGACGGCGTTCCGCAGGATCGGCAACATCGAATAGAGGGTCAGGGCCAGCAGGGCCGGCAGGAAGCCCAGAGCCGGGAAGCTGATCCCGAACCATCCCTTGGACAGGGCCGAGAGGGCCAGCAGCAGGGGATAGAAGAGGGCCAGCAACGCCAGGCCCGGAATGGTCTGGATCAGTCCGGCCAGGGTCAGGACCGGCCAGCGGACGGCCGGGCTGCGGGCGGCCAGGACGCTCAGCGGCAGGCTGATCAGCAGGCCCAGCGCCAGGGCCGAGGCGCTGAGGATGACGTGCTGCGACAGATAGTCGGGCATCAGGGCCCAGGCGGCCGAAATCTGGTCGTTGGCGGGGGAGGCGGTCATGCGCCGGCTCCCATCAGGGCGGCGACGGCTTTCGCCTGGCGGGCCGGCATGGCCATCAGTTCGGCGACAGCCGGGTCGGTATGGCCGGACAGCAGGGCGCGGGGCGTGTCGTCGGCGATCACCCTGCCGCCGGCGACCACGACGATCCGGTCGGCCAGCAGCACCGCCTCCTGGACATCGTGGGTGACCATCATGGTGGTCAGGCCCAGGCGGTCGTGCAGCGCGCGGGTGGCGCTGCCCAGGGCCTCGCGGGTGATCGGGTCCAGGGCGCCGAACGGCTCGTCCATCAGCAGGATGCCGGGGCGGGCGGCCAGGGCCCGGGCCACCCCCACCCTCTGGCGCTCCCCGCCCGACAGCGCGTCGGGATAACGGCCGGCGTAGGCCTGCGGCAGGCCGACGAGGTCCAGCAGTTCGGCGACTCGCGCCGCCTGCTCGGCTGCCGGCCGCCCGAGCAGGCGGAGGGTGATGGCGATATTCTCGGATACCCGCATATGAGGGAACAGACCGACGCCCTGGAAGACGTAGCCGATGCGGCGGCGAAGGCTGACCGGGTCCTCGCCGGCGACGTCGCGCCCCTCGACCCAGACCTGGCCGGAGGTCGGTTCGACCAGCCGGTTGACCATCTTCATCAGGGTGGTCTTGCCCGAGCCGGAAGCCCCGACGACGGCGACGAACTGGCCCGCGGGGATGGCCAGGCTGACGCCGTCCACCGCCGCCTGACCCTCGTAGAGGCGGCTGACGTTGCGCAGGTCGATCAGGGGGGCGTCGGACATGGGGCGAGCCTAGCGCGGCGACGGCGTTTGCATAGCTTTCCTTGCCCTGACTGGCGGCGGAGCGACTAGGATAGGCCATGACCGCCCTGTCCTCACCCGCCGTCGCCCGCAACCGTGACCCCATCCTGCAGGTGCTGCGTCCGCGTCTGCCCGAATCCGGCCGGGTGCTGGAGATCGCGGCGGGCAGCGGCGAACACGCGGTCTACCTCGCGACCCATCTGCCGCAGCTGAGCTGGCAGCCGACCGATCCGGACGAAGGGGCCTTGGCCAGCATCCAGGCCTGGCGGGAGACGGCCGGCCTCTCCAACCTGCTGGCTCCGCTGCGGCTGGACGCCGCCGATCCGGACGGCTGGCCGGTGGACCAGGCGGACGCCATCGTCTGCATCAACATGATCCACATCTCGCCCTGGGCGGCGACGAAGGGGCTGATGGCCGGCGCGGCGCGGCTGCTTCCGGAGGGCGGCCTGCTCTACACCTATGGCCCCTATCTGGAAGAAGACCTGGAGACAGCGGCGTCCAACCTCGCCTTCGACGACAGTCTGAAGAGCCGCAATCCGGCCTGGGGCCTGCGCCCGCTGAGCGAGGTGGCGGCCCTGGCCGGGGAGCATGGCCTGGTCCTAGAAGAGCGTATCGCCATGCCGGCCAACAATCTCAGCCTGCTGTTTCGGCGGGCGGCGACGACATGAACGGGAGATGATCACGGCCGTTCAGGTTAGACTCAAACGGCGGGTCTCATAAGGGATCCAACGACGGGGGCACGGGCTGTCCGACTGATCCCGCCGATTGGAGACCAAGCCATGAAGAAGTTTCTGCTCGCGGCCGTCGCGCTGACGATCCTGGGTTCCGCCGGCGCCGCCGCGGCCCAACCCTATGACGGCGGCCAACGCCAGGACGACCGCTATGAGCGCCGCGACGATCGGGGCGATCACCGCAACGACCGCCGGGACGACCGCTATGACCGTCGCGACGGCCGCCAGGACAACCGCTATGAGCGCCGGGCCAGCCACCGCTACAACGCCGGCGCCTACTACGCGCCCCGCGGTTATCAGCACCGCAACTGGCGCCGCGGCCAGTACCTGCCCCCGGCCTATCGTGGCCGTGGCTACTACGTCGACTACCGCGCCTACCGTCTGCCCCCGCCCCCACGCGGTTACGGCTACTACCGGTCAGGCAATGACGTGATCCTGACGGCGGTCGCCACCGGCCTGATCGCCTCTGTGGTGTTCGACCTGTTCAACTAGGTCGGCGACAAGCCTCGGCGGCGCCTGCCGCCTGAAACGATCGGCCCCGGAGGTTCGCCTCCGGGGCCTTTTGTCATGGTTTTTCGCGCACCGCGTCGCGCAGGGCGAAGCCGGCCGCCAGGGCCGGGCCGATCAGCAGCCAGAGGCCGGAGGCGGTGAATAGGCGCGCGTCCTGGTCGAGGACCATCAGGCTGGCGAACAGGCCGACGATGCCGAGGTAGTGGCGAAGCTGTCCGGCCAGCAGGGGCAGGCCCGCCATCACCGGCCGGTGGGCCAGCACCAGGGCGGGAACCAGGGCCAGGGCCGGGGTGATGGCCCAGGGCGCCTGTTGCGAAGCCAGCAACAGGCCGGCGGCCAGCGCCGTGCCGCCGGCCAGGGCGGACGCCCCGATCAACCGCCCGCGCCGTTCCAGTTTCTGCCACCAGATCTCGATCAGGCTTTGGGAGCCCAGAACACTGGTCAGAACCGTCCCGGCCAGGATGGGGGTGAACTGCACGACCAACGGCGGCGGCAGCAGGCCGTCCATCATTATCCACCAGACGAACAGGTAACTCTGGGCCAGCAGATGGCGCAGAGGGGCGGGCAGTCGGTGGCGTTGCCCATCCATGTCGCCGACGACCGCCGTCCACCACACCAGGACCAGACTGAGGACCACCCCGACCTGGGCGCCGATCCAGGTCGCCGGAATCAGTCCCCCCGCCACGATCAGCGCCAGGCCCGCCGGGGCCCAGCCCCAGGCCAACCACTCCGGGGCGGACCACCGCCAGTCGGCGCGCCACTTCCGGCGGGGGATTGGCCCGGCGTAGAGATAGCCGGCGCTAAGAAGCAGAACCGTCGCCGGACCGCCCAGGACGCCGCCGACCAGGACCGGCCAAGGCTGATCGGCCGCCAGGGTGATGAGGCCGGTGATCAGCCCGGCGGCCAGGGCGACCCACACCAGCCAGGGCTGCAGCCGGGGCTGGTCCAGCCAGTCGGCCCAGGCGTCCAGATGCGCCGCGAAATCGACCCGCAAACCCGGCTGGCTGCTGCGGACCCTGGCCAGCATGTCGCGCGCCGCCGGGACCAGCCGTGGGTCGATCAGCTGGCGCCAGAAGGAGGGGGGCGGCCCCAGCAGCGCCCGGTAGCCGCGGTTGTGCGGATGGGTCCGCCGGCGGGCGCTGGCCAGATAGCTGAGGGTCCGGGTCCGCAGGAAAATGCGCGCCAGCCGTCCGTCCGGATGCTGGATGGCTTCCTCCCGCCAGCCGAAGGCGCGGATCATCCGGCCCAGCAGCGGATCGCTGCGCGGCGCCTGGTCCAGCAACAGGTCGGCCAACCAGACCTCTGTCTGGCCCGACGCCGACAGGTTCTGCATCATCGGGGCGGTCAGGATGTCGTCCAGCGCCAGGATCAGGGCGTCTTCCGAGGCTGGCGGCTCGGCCGTCAGGGCCGCGACCAGCCGCTGCTTTGCGCCGAGGAAGGCGCGGCGCTCCATCTCCAGCGGATCGCCGCCGGCTGAGACGGGGGGGCGGCCGAAGGGGTTTCCGCCGAAGGGATTGCCGCCGAGGTGGTTGCTGTCGAAGAGTTTGTCGCTCAAGGGGTTGTCGATGGGCGGCGGCGGGTCGTCGAGTTCGGGGAAACCGTCCGGCCAGGCCGGGCCTGGCGACTGGGATGGGGCCGCGAAGGCCGAGGGTGTCTCGACGGGCTGGGCGGACGGCGGAACCCCTCCCCTGGAGCGGTACTCATCCTCGTCCTGGCCCGCCTCATGATCGGCGTCGTCTTCATCCGGAAAGCGAAAGAAGCCGTTCGGCCCGAACTCAAAACCGCGCTCGGCGAACTGCTGGGCGGCGTCGTAGGCATCGCGCAGGGTCTGGAAGCCGGCCGGATCGTCTTCCGGATTGGTCACCTTCAGCCGTGCGGCATAGGCCCGCCGGATGACCCTGGCGTCACGGGTCCGATCGATGCCCAGGATGTCCCACGAACTTGCGGGTCCGCTCACAGGAAGCTCTCGCCCTCGAGCTCATCCAGCGCCTTGGTCAACTCCTGCCGGGCATGGTCGACGGACCGAGGGTCCTGGCCGTCCAGCACCGCCTCGAAGCGGCTGATCAGCGAGGCGACATACTGGCGCGTATCGCCGAGGAAGTCCTCGTAGCAGCGGTTGGCGCGGGCCAGGGCCGCGCGATTGGCCTCGCTCTCGCGGGGATGCTGCTTGAGACCGGCCAGCCGCGTGCGCTGGGCCGCCAGCTCTTCGGGAGTCAGGGCCTCTTCGTCGACGATGACCAGCTCCCGCCGCTCACCGGTCTCGGGAACATGGACGTCGATCTCCAGCAGCCCGTTGATGTCATAGGTGAAGCGGCATTCGATCTCGATCTGGCCGGCCTTGCGCGCCGGCACGGGCACCTCGATCTGGCCCAGCTTGATGTTGTCGGAGACGTTGCGCGATTCGCCCTGGTAGACGCCGAACTCCACCTTGCGCTGACTGTCGCGGATGGTGGTGAAGGACGATACCCGGCTGGCCGGGACCACGGTGTTGCGCTCGATGATCGGCACGAAGACCGACCCGCGAATGACCCCGCCCGGGCCGGTCTCGGAGCTCTCGACACCGAGGCTGTAGGGGCAGACGTCAGTGAGCACGACCTCCTTCAGGTCCTTGTCCCGCGCCTTCAGTCCGGCCTGGATGGCGGCGCCCAGGGCGACGGCTTCGTCGGGGTGGACGGCGTTGGACGGGAAGCGGCCGAACATCCGGGTGACCGCGCGGCGCACGACCGGCATTCGGGTGGCGCCCCCGACCAGCACCACCTCCTTCAGGGCCTCGGGGCGGATATCGCTGTCGCGCAGGGCCCGCAGCACCGGTTCGCGCAGCCGGGTCAGCAGGGCGGCGCAGCGGGTCTCGAAATCGTCAGCGGTGATTTCCAGGCTGTAGGGCTGGTCCTTCCAGTTGACCGTCAGGGTTGCTTCGGCGGCGTCGGTCAGCTTGCGGCGGGCCCGCTCGGCCGCTTCTCGCAGCTTTTGCCACAGGCCGTGGTCTTCCCGGGCCGCCGGTCCCCAGTCCTTGCCGAACTTGGCGAACATCGCGGCCACCAGCACCTCATTGAAGTCCTCGCCCCCCAGGCGGTTGTCGCCGCTGGAGGCGCGGACCTCGATGACGCCTTCGAAGATTTCCAGGATGGAGACATCGAAGGTGCCGCCGCCGAGGTCGAAGACCAGGAACTGAGTCTCGTCGCCGAGTTCATGGATGCCGTAGGCCAGGGCGGCGGCCGTCGGCTCGTTAAGCAGCCGCTGGACCTTGAGGCCCGCCAGTTCGCCGGCGCGGCGGGTGGCCTTGCGCTGCTTGTCATTGAAATAGGCCGGAACGGTGATCACCGCTTCCGTGACCGGCTCGCCCAGATGGGCCTCGGCGTCGGCCTTCAGGGAGCCGAGCAACAGGGCCGAAAGCTCCTCGGGACTGTAGTCCTTGTCGCCCAGCCGCGTCTTGCGGGCCGAACCCATGTAGCGTTTGAAGGTCACGGCCGTGCGGTCCGAATGGGTGGCCATCCGCTCGCGCGCCGCCATGCCGATCAGCAACTGGCCGGACTCGTCCAGCCCGACGGCCGACGGGGTCAGCATCTGGCCGAGGCGATTGGGGATCAGTTCGGCGCGGCCATCGCGCCAGATGCCGACCGCGCTGTTGGTCGTGCCCAGGTCAATCCCGACAATCACCGTCTACCCCCGCCTCAACTCCGACATCCTCTCTAGCGAGGCGGCTCCACCTGCGAAAGTCGGCAAGATCAGACGAAGCGCTCCATCCAGACATTGGCCCGCGCATAGGGCGTCGGGCGCGGCGGCAGATCGACAAAACCCATGGCCCGGTACAGGGACAGGGCCGGCGCCAGATCGGCGTTGGTCTCCAGATAGAGGCGGCGGGCGCCCCGCTCGGCCGCCCCGTCGATACAGGCCTGCATCAGAGCGCGGCCAAGCCCCGCGCCGCGGGCGGATTCGGCGACGGTCATCTTGATCACCTCGAAACCACCCCCCTGATCCGCTGAGAGCGCCAGCAGGCCGGCGCAACCGATCGCCTCGCCGTCCTTGTCCTCGGCCATTAAGATCCGGCCGCCGCCGGCCAGGACCTGGCCCTGCGGGTCGTCCAGCACCTTGGCGTCACTGGGCTCGATGGCGAAGTGACGGGTGATCCAGGCTTCGTTCAGCGCCTTCCAGGAGCCGGCGTGACGGGGTTCGAATTCGACGATGCGCATGGCATGAAGTCTCGGTCGCGGAGTCGTCCCGCGCAAGCCTGGAGTCCTGCCCGTGGTTCACCCCGTCTATGCCCAGCTGCCGACCACCATCTTCGAGGTGATGAGCGGCCTGGCCCGGGACAGCGGCGGCATCAACCTGGGCCAGGGCTTTCCCGATGAGCCGGGGCCTCTGGCGGTGCGGGAGAAGGCGGCCTGGGAGTCGGTCAATGGCTACAACCAGTATCCGCCGATGCGCGGCCTGGCCGACCTGCGCAAGGCGGCGGCGCGGCATTATGCGAAATTCCAGGGCCTGGACCTCGACGGCGAGGCGGAGATCACCATCACCTCCGGCGCGACCGAGGCGATCGCGGCGACGATGCTGTCGCTGATCTCGCCGGGGGACGAGGTGGTGGTCTTCCAGCCCCTCTATGACGCCTATCTGCCGATGATCCGCCGGGCCGGTGGGGTTCCGGTGATGGTGACGCTGAAGCCGCCGGAATTCCGCATCGACCGGGCGATGCTGGAGGCGACGTTCGGGCCGAAGACGAAGCTGGTGGTGCTGAACAACCCGGTGAACCCGGCGGCGACCCTGTGGGCCGACGAGGACCTGGCGCTGCTGGCCGAATTCTGCGTGGCCCATGACGTGGTGGCGCTGTGCGACGAGGTCTGGGAGCAGATCGTCTTCGACGGCCGCCTCTTCAAGCCGCTGATGGCCTTTCCCGGCATGCGGGAGCGGACTGTGAAGATCGGTTCGGCCGGCAAGATGTTCGCCCTGACCGGCTGGAAGGTTGGCTTCCTCTGCGCCGCGCCGGGACTGATGAAGGCCTTGGCCGGGGCCCATCAGTTCCTGACCTTCACCACCCCGCCCAATCTGCAGGCGGCGGTCGCCTTTGGCCTGGACCATTGCGCCGACTGGTTCGCCACCATGCCGGGCGGGTTGCAGCGGTCGCGGGACCGGCTGACCGCCGGGCTGCAGGCGGAGGGGTTCAGGGTGCTGCCCTCGGCGGGGACCTATTTCCTCAATGTCGATCTGGCGGCCTCGGGGATCGCCGAGGCGGACACCGATTTCTGCCTGCGGGCGGTGAAGGACCACGGCATCGCCGCCATCCCGATCTCGGCCTTCTACGAGACCGGGGCCCCGAGCAACCTCATCCGCCTGTGTTTCGCCAAGCGGGACGAGACGCTGGACGGCGGGATCGCGCGGCTGGCCAGGGCGCGTGCTTCGACACGCGATCCAGGCGGATCGCTGCTCAGCATGACGACGTCTTGAGAGAAACCCCACATCGTCATCCTGAGGAGCCCAAGCAGCGGGCGTGTCGAAGGACGCAAACCCGGCAAGGCGCCTAGATGGTCGCGCCGCCGTCGACGACCAGGGCCTGGCCGGTCATGAAGCTCCCGGCCGGGGAGGCCAGGTAGACGGCGGCGCCGGCCAGTTCGTCGGGCTCGCCGATGCGGCGCAGCGGCACCGGGTCGGTGGCGCGCTTCAGGGTCTCGGGGTTGGACCACAGGGCCTTGGCGAAATCGGTCTTGATCAGGCCGGGGGCGATGCAGTTCACCCGGATGCCGTGCGGCCCGTACTCATGGGCCAGGTTGCGGGCCAGCTGGAAGTCGGCGGCCTTGGAGATGTTGTAGGCGCCGATGATCGGGCTGCCGCGCAGGCCGCCGATCGAGGAGACGATGATGATCGAGCCGTCCTTCCGCTCGATCATCTCCGGAACCACCATGCTGATCAGCCAGTGGTTGGCGATGACGTTGTTCTCGAGAATCTTGCGGAACTGGTCGTCCTCGATCCCCTGCATCGGGCCGTAATAGGGGTTGGAGGCGGCGTTGCAGACCACCACATCGACCTTGCCGAAGGCCTTGCGGGTCTCATCGACCAGCCGCTGCAGGTCCTCCTTGGAGGAGATGTTGGCGGGAACGGCGATGGCTGTTCCCGCGCCCTGGGCGGCGTTGATATCGGCGGCCACCGCTTCGCAGGGGCCGGCCTTGCGGGAGGAAATGACCACCTTGGCGCCGTGCTGGGCCATCCGTTCGGCGATCGACCGGCCGATGCCCCGCGACGAGCCGGTGATGATGGCCACCTTGCCGGTCAGATCGAACAGATTGCCTTCAATGGCCATGTCGCAGCTCCCTCAAACGATTGTTTGAACGCAAACTGGCGACAGGCGGACGCAAGGTCAAGCGCTCTCCGGTCCTTCAGGCGCACTTCGGCCAGCCGCCCATGTCGAGGTGAAGGTGGTTGGCGTGCTGGGCGTTGTAGTCGGGGCTGAGGACGGTGAGGAAGACCTTGCAGCCGCCGTCGCGGACCCGGTGCAGGAAGCGGCCCTTGGGGCCGGGGTCGTTCCAGTCGGCCAGCACCGAGATCGTCGTGCCGTCGGCCAGGCGGAAGCCGGCCACGTCGAGGGCGTTGGCCAGGGCGTGTTCGCTGACCTGGCCCTCTGCCTGGCCATAGATGCGGCGGCAGCTGTAGCTGCCGTAGTGGTCGATGCCGACCACGGCCTGATCCAACTCCTCGAAGGCGGCGGTCTGCACCACTTTCCGCTCCCAGATGACCACGGCCAACGCCTCCTTGCAGGTCATCGCGGCGTCGGCGGGTTTCAGCGGGGCGATGCCGGAGGTCAGGCGCAGGGCGTCGTGCACGGCGCAGAAGCCGTTGGTCGTCGAGGGCGCCTCGGCATATTCGACGCCGCCGGAAGCGAGGACGGCGCGGCAGGCGGCCGGGTCCTGTCCGGCGCGGGCGGCCTTGATCCGGGTGGCGGCCCCGACGGGGTCGACCAGCTTCAGCGCCTTCCACGGCAGATGCTGGCGCGGGATGGCGCGATCGGCGATCAGGGCCATGATGCCGACGATGATCCACAGCAGCGTGAAGCCGACGACCCGCGCCAGCAGGGTCTGGCGGCGGACGTGGCGCACGATGTGCGGCTTGTCGGGATGGGGAACGCGGTAGCCGGCCATGAGGCTGGCTCCATAGCGCGGTTTCGGCCTTGGCGTGAGGGCCTGGGCGTCAGGAACGGCGGGCGAGCCGCGCGGCGCCCGCTAACGGCACAGGCGGTAGGGGCTCATGTCCAGATGCAGGTGGTTGGCGTGGGCGGCGTTGTAGTCGGGGCTGAGCACCGCGCCGAACAGGCCGCAGGCGCCGTCGCGCGCCTGACGCACGAACCGGCCTTCCGGCGTGTCGGCGTTGAAGTCCTTGAGGACCGAGACGGTGCGGCCATCGGACAGGCGGAAGGCGGCGACATCCAGGGCCCGGGCGCTGGCGTGCTGGCTGGGGCGGGCGTCCGGGCGGCCATAGATGTTGCGGCAGGCGTAGGTTCCGTAGTGGTCGATGCGGGTCAACCGGGCGCCCAGGGTCCGGCGGGCGTCCGGCGCGGCCACATGGCGGGCCCAGACCTCATAGGTCAGGGCCAAGTCGCAGCGCATCACCGGGGCGGCGGGGGACAGCCGCGTGCTGGTCAGCCGAATGCTGTCGGCGGTGGTGCAGAAGCCGCTGACGCGGGCCGGGGCCTCGGTGAAGGCGGCGCCGCCTTGCGCCAGGGCGGCGCGGCAGAGGGCGGGGTCGCGGGCGATGACGGCCAGTTTGCCGCCCGTGGCCAAGCCGATCGGCTGGTTCAGCGAAAACGGCTTCCACGGCAGGTCCTGCGGCGGCGCGATGCGGTCGACCAGGGCGAACAGCAACAGGGCCGCCAGGCTAAGCTCCAGCAAAGCGGCGACGAAGCCCGACAGCGCCAGCTGGTCTGACGTGGGGGCCTTGAGGGTCGGGGGGCGAAACGGCACGGGGAGCCAACGGCCGTCCGCGGTAGGGGTTCACCACGGCTTGACCCGGGTCGCTCCCCTTCGCCAAGAGGGGGGATGATTTTGGACTTCTCCCCGGACGACGCCGTCACCCCCCTGCTGCGATCGGAGATTCGCGCCCGCCTGAGCGATGTCTGCCTGGCGGAAGGCGTCCGGCCGCTGCTGGCTGTCGAATCCGGCAGCCGGGCGTGGGGCTTTCACTCACCGGACAGCGACTATGACTGCCGGTTCGTCTACGTCCGCCCGCTTGAGGATTATCTGGCCCTGCAGCCTCTGCGCGACGTGATCGAGCGGCCGATCGTCGATGAGATCGACCTCGGCGGCTGGGATATCGCCAAGGCCCTGCGGCTGATGGCGCGCGGCAACGCCGTGGTTGGGGAATGGCTGTCCTCGCCGATCGTCTATGAGGAGGCGGACGGGTTCCGCGAGGCTTTCACGCCCCTGGCCCGCGACTGGCGCGCGCTCTACGGCGATGTCGCCCACTACTACGGCCTGGCCCGGCGCCAGTGGGGCGGCTTCATCGAGAACCGCCAGGAGGTCCGGTTGAAGAAGTATTTCTATGTCATCCGACCGGCGGTGACCCTGCACTGGCTGCGGACCCGGCCTGGCGAGACGCCGCCGATGAGCCTTCCGGCCCTGCTGGATGGGGTGTCTCTCCCCGCCGAAACGGCGCGGGCGCTGCAGGATCTGCGGGAGCGTAAACAGGCGGCCGGGGAGGGCGTCGGCGTCGGTCCACGCATCGCCGAACTGGATGGCTACATCGGCGAACAGATGGATTGGGCCAAGAATGCCCGCACGACCGCGCCCCGGGCCGGCGCGGAGGCCCTGTGGGCGCGGTCCAACGCCCTGTTCCAGTCTCTGGTCCTGCCCCGACCATGACTCAGTCCGAAGGCGAGGACCGCGCCGGCTGGCGGGAACTGCTGGCGCCGGCGACGGCGGGGCGGTTTGGCTTCCTGTGCCTGGGGGTCTGGCTGAACGCCGCGGACTCCCTGGTGACGGTGACGGTCACCCCCAGCATCGCCGCCGAGATCGGTGGTTTCAGATATTTCGCCTGGTCGGTCGCGGCCTTCCTGCTGGCCTCGATCCTGTCGGGGGCGGTGTCGGGGCGGCTGTCGTTGAAGCTGGGTCTGAGGCGGGCGCTGATCCTGGCGGCGGCCGCCTATGCCGCCGGCTGCGCGGCCAGCGCCTTGGCGCCGACCTTCCTGACCTTCGTGGCGGGCCGGCTGGTCCAGGGGCTGGGGGCCGGGGCCCTGGTCTCCCTCTGCTATGTGGCGACCACGGCGCTGTTTCCGGAGCGGATGTGGGCGCGGGTGTTCGGCGCCCTGGCCGGGGTCTGGGGCGTGGCCACGGTGCTCGGACCGCTGATCGGCGGCGTCTTCGCCGGCGCCCATCTGTGGCGCTGGGCCTTCTGGTTCTTCGCGGCCCAGGGGCTGCTGTTCGTCGGGGCGACCCTGGTCATGGTCTCGAAGAGTTCGGTCCAGGGCCAGAATACCCCGATCCCCTGGGGACAGCTTCTGGGACTGACCGCCTCGGTGGTGCTGATCGCCCTGGCCGGGGTGATCGGATCGCCGTGGCTGGGGCTGGTCCTGGGCCTGCTGGGACTTGCCGCCCTGGCTGGCGTGATCGCCATCAACAGCCGCACCGCCGGCGCCCTCTTGCCGCGCTCGGTCAGCGATATCCGCACCCCGGCCGCCATGGGCTATCTGATGATCGTCGGGTTCGAGACGGCGCTGATCGGCTTCAGCGTCTATGGCCCGGCGCTGATCCAGGTGCTGTATCACGCGACGCCTCTGGTCGCCGGCTATGTGATCACCGGGGTGGCGGGCGGTTGGACGGTCATGGCCCTGCTGGTGTCGGGCATCCAGAACCGCGATGGGCTGATGATCCGGCTGGGTGGCAGTGTGCTGCTGGCCGGAATTCTCCTGGGTGTCTGGGCGGTGCCGCGCGGCGGGATCTGGCTGGCGGCCCTGTCGATGGTGACGGTTGGCGCCGGCTTTGGCCTCTGCTGGGCCTTCGCCACCCGGCGCATCCTGTCGGGGCTCGACGACGAGCAGCGGGCCCTGGCCTCCTCCGCCGTGCCGACGGCGCAGCTGATCGGCGGCGCGGTCGGTTCGGCGGCGGCAGGGGCGGTGGCCAACGCCCTGGGCTTCGCGGCCGGCATTGATCCGGCCCTGGCGCCGGAGCGCGGCCTGTGGCTGTTCGCCGCCTTCGCGCCGGTGGCGCTGCTGGGCTGGTGGGGCGCCTGGCGGTTGGGTAGGGCCGCTTAGGCCAGGGGCGCGGAGGGGACGAGGCGGCCGATTTCCGCCAGCAAGGCGCGAGGCGTGACGCCGGTGGCGCTGAGGTCCAGCCGCCACACCCGGCCGTCCGCGCCCGTGACCTCGACCCGGCGGTCCTCCAGGGACCCGGCGAGGCTTATGGCCGTCATGTCCGTCCAGGCCCTCCGACCGCGCGGCAGTCCCGCGGCGCGCAGCTCATCGGTGCAAATGCGCACCAGCAGGCGCCAGGAGAGCAGCCGGACGAGGCTGCTGATCAGCACGGCCACCAGGCCCAACGCCAGAGCCAGGCCGACGCCGGTGCGCGGGAGATCGCCGTTGAACCAGGCCTGCTGGGCCATGTCGATGACGCTGAACGCCAGCAGGGCGACCAGCAGCATATCGAGGGCGGCCACCAGCCGGCTCTTCCACGACCGCCGCCAGCCCACCCCGACGACCGCAACCGGCCCCTGCCAGGCGGCGGCGTCGAGCGCGGCGCGGACGATGCCGACCCCGGCCAGGACCAGCAGCGGCGCGAAGCCCGACGGTCCCACCCCCTGCGGCAGCAGATTAAAGGCCACGGCGCCGGGGCCGAGGGTCATCGCCGCATAGCCGGCGAGGAACAGGAAATAGGGCAGGCCGCGCTGGACGCCGCTCATGGATGGCCCGCCCGGCCGATCAGGCGGACGCCGGGCCAAGACCACCCTTGGCCGGCTCTTGGCCCAGGTCGGCAAAGGTCTCACGCAGCCGGGCCATGGGGTCGCCTCGGGGTGGCAATATCTCGATCTGCGGCGCCAGCTCACGCAGTCGCTCCAGGAAACGTCGGCCGGAAATGTTCGCGTCGGTCAGGTCGATCCAGGTCTCTGCGGTATCGACCCCGTCCGGCAAGAATCCAACGGAATTGGGCCTGACCGCCAGATCGAGGACCGCCCCTCTGACGCTGGACCAGGCCAGACGTCCGCCGGGATGGGTCAGGCCGGTTCTATCGATGGCCGCGATGATCCTTCGATCCGCCAGGTCGCGAACGGCATTCCAGACGACCCGGAGCATGAGCGCCCCGATGCCGACGGCGATGGCCGCACGGGGCCAGTCGCGAACGGTCCAGACCCAGGTGATCGTCGCTCGGAGGTCCGCCACGAAAAGGGCCACCAGCAGAAGTCTGGCGGCGGCATCGATCGGTACGATCCAGCAGGTGCGCCAGACCACCAGGTCTGGCCTCCGCTTCTCGCGAACCGTTAGATCATCGAGCTTGGTGAGCCCGGCCAGCCCAACCGAAGCGACCATGATCAGAGGAAGCCAAATCCAGTCCCAGTTAGCTGTCCCCCAGAAAGCCGTTCTATCGACCTGCCCATCGACGGTCGAACCAACCGGCGCGGCCTTCAGATAGATCCAAACGGCATAGATCAGGGCCAGAACGCCCCAGGCCTTCAGGTCCGGCCAAGCCGATAGCAGACGGTCTTTCGGGCCAATCCTCATGGTTGCAGGCTAACCCGGCTCGCGGGCTCCGCCAAGCGGCCGCTACGCCTCCGCCATGGCGCTCTGTTCGACCACCTTGACCACGTCGCCCATGATCTCGGTCAGCTTGAAGTCCTTGGGGGTATAGACCCGGCGCACCCCCATCTGTTTGAGGATCAGGCTGTCTTCCGGCGGGATGATGCCGCCGACGACGACGGGGATGTGGTCCAGGCCCTCGGCGCGCATCAGCCGGACGACCTCCTGAACCAGGTCGAGGTGGGAGCCGGACAGGATCGACAGGCCGACGACATGGGCGCGGGTTTCGCGGGCGCGGCGGACGATTTCCTCCGGGGTCGAGCGGATGCCGTCATAGGTGACGTCCATGCCGACGGCGCGGGCGCGGGTGGCGATCTGTTCGGCGCCGTTGCTGTGGCCGTCGAGGCCCGGCTTGCCGATCAGGTAGGAGAGGGGGCGTCCCAGGACCACCGACACCCGGGCGACTTCGGATTTCACCGCCTCGATGTCTTCGGCGTCGCCGGTGGAGACCTGGGTGGCGACGCCGGTGGGGCCCCGGTACTCGCCGAACACCTCGCGCAGGGCGAAGCTCCATTCGCCGGTGGTCACCCCGGCCTTGGCGGCGGTGATCGAGGCTTCCATGATGTTGCGGCCCTCGGCGGCGGCCAGTTTCAGCTCAAGGATGGCGGCGTCGCAGGCGGCGCTGTTGCGGGCCGAGCGCCAGGCCTTCAGCTTGGCCACCACCTCGGCCTCCAGGCGTGGGTCCACCGTCTCGATGGAGCCTTCGCCGGCCGACAGGGGGGATTCCTCGGTGTCGGTCCAGCGGTTAACCCCGACCACGGTCATGTCGCCGGTCTCGATGCGGCGGAACCGCTCGGCGTTGGAGCCGACCAGCTGTTCCTTCATGTAGCCGATAGCGGCCGAGGCGCCGCCCATGGCGTCGATCCTGGCCAGCTCGGCCAGGGCGCCGGCCTTCAGCTCGTTGACCTTGGCCTCGACCACATGGCTGCCGGCGAACAGGTCCTCGTATTCGAGGAGGTCGGTCTCATAGGCCAGGACCTGCTGCATGCGCAGGCTCCACTGCTGGTCCCACGGCCGGGGCAGGCCCAGCGCCTCGTTCCAGGCGGGCAGCTGCAGGGCGCGGGCGCGGGCGTCCTTGCTGAGGGTGACGGCCAGCGCTTCCAGCAGGATGCGGTAGGGGTTGTTCTCCGGCTGCTGCTCGGTCAGGCCCAGGCTGTTGACCTGGACGCCATAGCGGAAGCGCCGGGCCTTGGGGTCCTGGACGCCGTAGCGGTCCTTCAGGATCTCGTCCCACAGGGCGGTGAAGCTGCGCATCTTGCACAGCTCGGTGACGAACCGGACCCCCGCGTTGACGAAGAAGCTGATGCGCGAACAGACGATCTCGAAGTCCGCCTCCGGCACCTGGCCTCCGGCCCGCACCGTGTCGAGCACCGAGATGGCGGTGGCCAGGGCATAGGCCAGCTCCTGCTCCGGCGTCGCCCCGGCCTCCTGCAGGTGGTAGCTGCAGACGTTGATCGGGTTCCACTTGGGGGTCTCGCGGTAGCACCAGGCGACCATGTCGCCGATCAGCCGCAGGCTCGGCGCCGGCGGGAAGATGTAGGTTCCGCGCGACAGATATTCCTTGATCAGGTCGTTCTGGGTGGTGCCCTGAAGCTTGTTCCGGGGCGCGCCCTGTTCGTCGGCCAGGGCGACATACATGGCCAGCAGCCAGGCGGCCGGGGCGTTGATGGTCATGGAGGTGTTCATCCGGTCCAGCGGGATCGAATCGAACAGGGTCCGCATGTCGCCCAGATGCCCGACCGGCACCCCCACCTTGCCGACCTCGCCCTTGGAGAGGATGTGGTCGGCGTCGTAGCCGGTCTGGGTCGGCAGGTCGAAGGCCACCGACAGCCCGGTCTGGCCGGCGGCCAGATTGCGCCGGTACAGGGCGTTGGACTTGGCGGCCGTGGAGTGGCCCGCATAGGTGCGGAAGATCCACGGGGCGTCGGGGGCGTGCTGGAAGGGCTTGTCTGTCATGCGGCGCGGATCATGGCGATGAGCCTGCTGCGGCGCAACAATTTTACGTGACGCAGGGTGACGTTCGGGAATGGGCGCGCCCTAGCGCCGCGAGAACGTCGGGGTTTCCTTGCGGGCGAAGGCCTTCAGGGCCGCCTGGTGATCTTCGCTGTGGAAGAGGGCGGTCAGTTCCTCGCGCTCGTCGAAGGGGCGGCCGACGACGCGTTTGACCGCTTCGACGGAGAGGGGCGCGCGGCTGGCGATGCGCACCGCCAGGGTTATCGCCTCGGCGACGACCTCCGCGTGAAGGCCTGTGACCAGGCCGCGGATCAGGGCGGCTTCGGCGTCGACGGGTGCGCCGCTGAGCAGCATGGCCTTGGCCGGCCCCTCGCCGATCAGCCGGGGCAGGCGGCGGACCGAGGCCATCAGCCCGACGTTGACGCCGGAAGCGGTGAACAGGGCGCCCGGCGCCGCCAGGCGGATGTCGCAGGCCAGGGCCAGCTCCAGCCCGCCGCCGAGGGCGAAGCCGTTGACAGCGGCGATCACCGGAACGCGCACCGCCTCGATCCGGGCCATCAGCCGGTTGAAGTCGAACACCGCCTCCAGCCCGCCCGGTCCGCGGCCGACCGCCTCCAGCAGGTCGTCGCCGGCGCAGAAGGCGGGGCCCCGGCCGGTCAGGACGATGGCGCGGACCTCCAGGTCGGCGTCCGCCGCCGCCAGGGCCTCCTCCAGCGCCAGCCTCAGGCCCATGCCCAGGGCGTTGACTGGCGGGGCGTCCAGCTCCAGCAGGACGACATCGGCGGCGGGACGGGAGACGTGGAGGGCCATGGCCGGACCTTGTGGCGACCGGCCCAGGAAGTAAATCGCGACACCTGATGCTGCGGCGCACAAAGATTCTGCTTGCCAGGATCACAGACCTGTCACACGATCCTGCCCCAGTGGGGGCTTGAGTGCACTGATGGAAGGCAAATCATTGCGCGCAAGCCCCCGATCTGACGATCCGAGCGGTAGTGACCCAAGGGGAGCTGTCGCAGCGGGTCGCGGAGCGCCTGGAACGGGCCTGGGGACGACCGCATTGCAACACAAACGCCACGAGAGCCGCGCATGACCACCGCCACCCTCGAGAAGACCGAGCTCAAGGACCTGTACGAGATCGGCGAGATTCCGCCGCTCGGCCATGTGCCCGCAAACATGTACGCCTGGGCGGTGCGCAAGGAGCGCCACGGGCGTCCCGAGACCGCCATGAAGGTCGAGGTCGTTCCGACCTGGGAGATCGGCGAGGACGAGGTGCTGGTCCTCGTGATGGCCGCCGGCGTCAACTACAACGGCGTCTGGGCGGCTCTGGGTGAGCCGATCAGCCCGCTGGACGGCCACAAGCATCCCTACCATATCGCCGGATCCGACGCCTCGGGCGTGGTCTGGAAGGTCGGGGCCAAGGTGCGGCGCTGGAAGGTCGGCGACGAGGTGGTCATCCACTGTAACCAGGACGACGGCGACGACGAGGAATGCAACGGCGGCGACCCGATGTATTCCACCAGCCAGCGGATCTGGGGCTACGAGACCCCGGACGGCAGTTTCGCCCAGTTCTGCCGGGTGCAGTCGCGCCAGCTGATGCCGCGCCCCAAGCACCTGACCTGGGAAGAGGCCGCCTGCTACACCCTGACCCTCGCCACCGCCTACCGGATGCTGTTCGGCCACAAGCCGCATGAGCTGAAGCCCGGCCAGAACGTGCTGATCTGGGGCGCCTCCGGCGGCCTGGGCGTTTTCGCGGTCCAGCTGGCCGCCGTGGCCGGGGCCCATGCCATCGGCGTGGTCTCCAGCGACGACAAGATCGACTATGTGCTCAGCCAGGGCGCCAAGGCGGTGCTGAACCGCAAGGACTTCAACTGCTGGGGCCAGCTGCCCACCGTCAACGGCCCCGAATTCAGCGACTATATGAAGGAGACGCGGAAATTCGGTAAGGCCGTCTGGCAGATCACCGGCAACCGCGACGTCGACATGGTGTTCGAACACCCGGGCGAATCCACCTTCCCGGTCTCGGTCTTCCTGGTGAAGCGCGGCGGCATGGTCGCCATCTGCGCCGGCACCAGCGGCTACAACCTGACCATGGACGCCCGCTTCCTGTGGATGCGCCAGAAGCGCGTCCAGGGCAGCCACTTCGCCAACCTGATGCAGGCCTCGGCCGCCAACCAGCTGGTCATCGACCGCCGCATCGACCCCTGCCTGTCGGAAGTCTTCCGCTGGGACGACATCCCGGCGGCGCACGAGAAGATGCTCGACAACAAGCATCTGCCCGGGAACATGGGCGTGCTGGTCTGCGCCCAGAAGCCGGGCCTGCGCACCTTCGAGGAAGTGCAGGAGCTGAGCGGAGCGCTTTAGGGCGCTCCGCGGGGTTTTTCCGAACGATTTCAAAGAAGCGACCCCGCGCACCGATGAAGTCGCGATGAAGTGGAAATGAAGTGGGACTGAAGCGCGGCTGAAGGCGATGTGAAGCGGCGTTGAAGTGCCGATTTTGCTGCTCCTCAGGTGGGCCCGCCTATCGAAGCGGCCCGACCATTGTCGCACGAAGCGGCGATCTAGTCCTTCCGGCCCCAGACCGTCAGGGACAGGGCCGCGAGGCCGGCGATGGCGACGATGGGAACGGTTGACATCACCACGTCGCCGCTGGTCGCGCCACCGGCCAGCAGCACGCCGGCGGCCAGGGGTCCGAAGACGGAGCCGAGCCGCCCGGCCGAGACCGCCGCCCCGACGCCGACGCCCCGCACCGTCTCGCCATAGTGCTGCGGGGCCAGGGCGTAGAGGCCGAACTGCCCGGCCATGATCAGGAAGCCGGCTGCGAACCCGGCCAGGGCCAGGACCGGGGCCCCGGTCAGGCCGGACAGCACCACCAGCACCGCCATCAGCAGGGTGAAGATCCACAGGAAGGGCCGCTTGGCCCCCAGCCGGTCGATGGCCCAGCCGGCGAACACCCCGCCCAGCGCCCCGCCGATGTTGAACAGGGTCATGATGCCGGCCGCGTCCTTGGGCGCCACGCCGCGCTGGCCCAGCAGGATCGGCAGCCAGTTGAGGAAGAGGTGCAGCACCAGGGCGATGGCCGCGAAGCTGATCCACAGGCCCGCCGTGGTGGCCAGCCGATCGCGGCCGAACAGGGCGTGGAGAGAATCGCCGCTCAGCACGTCCTGCGCCGACTTGGCCCGGGTTTCAGGCAGCAGGAAGAAGAGGGCCGCCACCAGGATCAGCGGCGCCGCCCCGCCGACGATGAAGATCAGCCGCCAGTCGGCCTGGGCCGCGTCGGTGCGGGCCAGCAGTCCGACCAGGGCCCCGCCCAGCGGCAGGCCGGCGGTGACGGTTCCGACGGTGAAGGCGCGGCGCTTCTCCGACGCCAGTTCGGAAGCCATGGCCACCAGCATCGGCATGGCCCCGCCCAGGCCCACGCCGGTCAGGAAGCGGACCAGCAGCAGCATATCCAGGCCTCCGACCTGGGCTGTGGCCAGGGAGAAGACGCCGTAGATGGCCATCGCCGCCAGCAGCACCGGCTTTCGCCCCACCCGGTCGGCGAAGGGCCCGGACAGCAGGGCGCCGAAGAACAGGCCGAGCGGCCCGGCGCTGAAGGCCCATCCCGCCTGCTGCGGCGACAGGCCCAGGGCCGGAACCAGCTTTGGCGCCGCCACCCCCATGGAGGCGATGTCGAACCCCTCCAGCATGGCGGCCAGGACGCAAAGGCCGATGGCGATCCAGGGTGTCGTCGATTTGGTCATCAGGGTCTCCCGGTCGGGACCTTGGCATATTCGCCGGCTTGGGCAAGGCGGCCCCGGGCAAGGCGGCTGGGACAAGGCGGCTCGGAAGGATCGCGTGGCGCTGTCCGGACAGGTTCGGGCGGTGTCCGGGCAGGTCTTCGATGGCGCGGGGCGAGGACGGCGAACAGGCTGGCGGGACCGCTTGCATCAGGACCGCGCCATGACCTCCGACCTGTCTCCTACCGCCGACACCGCCTCTCGTCCCGCCTGGCTGACCGAGGTGATCGAGATGGCCCGCACCCTGGCCACGGCCCTGCTGCTGGCCCTGGTCATCCGCATCGTCCTCTACCAGCCCTACACCATCCCCTCGTCCTCCATGGAGCCGGGGCTGGTGACCGGGGACTACATCGTCGTCTCCAAGTTCGCCTACGGCTGGAGCAACGCCTCGCTGCCGTTCGCGCCGAAGCTGTTCAAGGGCCGCATCCTCGGCAAGGGGCCGGCGCGGGGCGATGTGGTTGTGTTCCGCGACAGCCTGGACAGCCGCAAGACCCTGATCAAGCGGGTGATCGGCCTGCCGGGCGACAGGGTGCGGGTCAGCGGCGGCCGGGTGGCGGTCAATGGCCGGCCCATCCCCTGGGAGGCGACGGGCCGGCAGATCGACCGGGACGATCCGGATCTGGCGCCGATGGCGATCGCCGAGACGGCGCCGAACGGCCGGGCCTATGTCACCTTCGACCGGGGACCCGGGCGCCCCGGAGACGACACGGAGGTCTATGTCGTGCCGGCGGGGCGGTACTTCATGATGGGCGACAACCGCGACAACTCCCTGGACAGCCGCTGGCCGGCCGGATTCGGGGTCGGTTTCGTTCCGGCCGAAGCGATTGTCGGCCGGGCGGACAGGGTGCTGGCCTCATGGCAGCCGGGGGCGGCGATCTACAAGCCCTGGACCTGGGTGCGGCTGCACTGGGACCGGTTCTTCAAGCCGATCGGCTAGGGCGCTTCGCGGTACTCCGCCGGGCTCAGGCCGCCGTCGCCATCCAGGTCGGCCTGGCGGAAGGCCTGGTCGAGCAACGCGCGACGCAGATCGGGCGCCGGCGCGGTCACCCGGCCTTCGATACGGACCTCGGCCCGGGCGCCGGCGGCGAACTCGGCGAGGCTGAGCGACCCATTGTCATTGGCGTCCAGCTGGTCGAACCCGGTCCGGGCCAGCGGGCCGGCGAGGGACGGAAGCGCGGCGCCGGCGACGCCCAGCGCCACGGCGGCGCCGGCCGCGATCTTGGCCCAGCGGCGCCAGGCCGGCGGACGGCTGTCCTCGGCGATGCGGGTCTCGATGAAGCCGCGCAGGGCCTGGCTGGCGGTGACGCCGTCCTGGCCGCAGCGGGCCATGAAGGCGGCCTTGGTCTCGTGAGGCAGGCGGATTTCCAGGGTCTCGCTCTTCTTCGGCGGTCTGGCCATGGCGGTGTGAACTCCCTGTGGGTCGGCGAGCGGATCAGAACCGGCGCGATAGGCGAAAGTTTGGCCGACGGCGGGCGCCGGTCCACGCCGGTGTCAGTCGGGGGCGAACTGCTGGCGAAGCGCCACGGCCAGGGTGCGAGCGGCGCCCCTGGAGGCGTCGGGAGCGGCGTTGCAGGCGGTGAGGACGGCCAGCTTGCGGCCCGGCGCGATGGTGGCCACGGCGTGCCAGAAGGTGTTGGAGCCCTCGTGGGTCAACACCGGTCCCCGCGCCCAGGCCCGCCCCTCGACCACGCCCCAGCCCAGCGCATAAGGATTGCCCTCGCCGGGGACGGGAGTGGACAGGGTCTTCAAGGTCTCGGGGCTCAATAGGTCGCTGCCTCCGGTCAGGAACAGCCGGGCGAATTTCGCCTGGTCCGCCAGGGCGACATGCACCCGGCCGGCGGGGCTAAGCGCCGCCGGATTGTCGGCCAGGCCAGCAGGATCCATGGCCTGGAAGCCGTCGGCTGTCTGGCGATGGCCCCAGGGGTTGGCGCCCACGGGAGGGCCGAAGCCGGCGCTGTCCATCTTCAACGGCTTGAACAGCCGGGCGGTGATCGCCTCTTCCCAAGGCTGGCCGGTGATCCGTTCGATCGCGGCGCCCGCGAGGATGTAGCCGATATTGCTGTAGGCGAAGGCCCCGGGCTGGCCGGCCGGTGGAAGGGTCAGCACGGCCTTGGCCAGCTCGGCCCGCTGTTCGACGAGGGGCCGTTTGTCGCCGTGGGCCCGCATCAGCCAGCCGGTGCGCATCAGCGGCGCGTCCTGCACCCCGGCCCGATGGCCGAGCAGCTGTCTGACGGTGACGGCATTCCAGGCCGGATCGAGGGTCAGGCCCGGGAAGAGGCCCGCAAGCGTCGCCTCCCAGCTGGCCTTGCCGGCCTGGACCAGGGTCCCGTAGAGGGCGGCGGTCATCGCCTTGGTGTTGGAGCCGATGTGCCACTGGTCGTTCGGGCCGACCGGATCCGCAGAGCCGACATGGCGCAGGCCGGCCTGCACAGCATGGATGACGCCCTTGTCGGTCAGCACCACCCCGGCGATGGCTGGCGCGCCGCTCGCCTGGAGGATGGCGGCGAGATCCGGGCCGACGGGAGCGGTCTCCGCGCGGGCGCCAGCGGCGCTCAGGAGGCCGAGGCCGGAAAGGCCGGTGAAGAGGTCGCGGCGGTCGAGCATGGGCCGATGATGCGAGGCGGAGGGGCCGGAGCTCAAGTTACGTTTTCGACAGGCGCGGGGGGTCGCCTCGACGACCGAATCGCCCCGGCGCCTTTTCCCCGCCGCCCTTCTCGCTCATAAGGCGGCGATGAAGTTTCTGGATCAGTGCAAGGTGTTTATCCGCTCGGGGAATGGCGGCGGCGGCGCCGTGTCTTTCCGGCGTGAGAAATATATCGAATACGGCGGTCCCGACGGCGGCGACGGCGGGCGGGGCGGTGATGTCTGGGTGGTGGCGGTCGAAGGCCTCAACACGTTGATCGACTACCGCTACCAGCAGCATTTCAAGGCCGACACCGGCACCCACGGCATGGGCCGCAACCGCCACGGCGCGGCCGGCGAGGATATCATCCTCAAGGTGCCCGTCGGCACCCAGGTGCTGGAGGAGGACCGCGAGACCCTGATCGCCGACATGGATGAGCCGGGCAAGCGGGTGATGCTGGCCAAGGGCGGCAACGGCGGCTGGGGCAACGACCGGTTCAAGGGACCGATCAACCAGGCCCCCAAGCACGCCAATCCCGGCCAGGAGGGCGAGGAGAAATACATCTGGCTTCGCCTGAAGCTGATCGCCGACGCGGGTCTGGTCGGCCTGCCCAACGCCGGCAAGTCGACCTTCCTGGCGGCGGCCAGCGCCGCCAAGCCGAAGATCGCCGACTATCCGTTCACCACCCTCAGCCCGAACCTGGGGATGGTCGACCTGAGTCTGGGCGAACGGTTCGTGCTGGCCGACATTCCCGGCCTGATCGAGGGCGCCTCCGAGGGCCTTGGCCTGGGGACCCGGTTCCTCGGCCACGTCGAGCGGACGGCGGTGCTGATCCATCTGGTCGACGCCACCCAGGAGAACCTGGGAGAGGCCTGGCGGACGGTGCGGACCGAGCTGGAAGCCTATGGCGAAGGCCTGGGCGAGCGGACCGAACTGCTGGCCCTGAGCAAGGTCGACGCCCTGGACGACGAGACCCGCCTGGCCAAGGCGGCCGAGCTGGAAGCCGCCGCCGGGGTCAAGCCCAGGATGATCTCAGGGGTCTCCGGCGAGGGGGTGCGCGCCATGCTGCGCGAGACCTACCGCCTGGTGCGGATCAACCGCGGCGAAACGCCGTCGGACGATGCGGACGACATGGAGGCCGAGGCGTCGGACACCCCCTGGTCGCCGGTCTAGTATGGAGCGCGTATGATGATCTCCCTTGCTCTTGGTCTGATGCTGCTGGTTTCCCAGCCGGCCCCGGCCCCGGCCCCGGCCCCGGCCCCGGCCCCCCCGGTGTCGGCTCCGGCCAGTCCCGCCGCGCCTGCCGCAGCCAAGCCGCCTGTCTCGCCGCGGCTGGAGGGCCTATTGCAGGGCCTGAAGGGCCAGCCCCGGGCCAGCGTCACCTCCAAGCTGGGTCCGCCCGACAGCACGCGGCCCGCCACCGACGGCGAGGTTCTGTTCTGGACGGTGACCCTGCCGGGCCAGACCGTCTGCGGTCCCGATGCGAGCGGCCAACTGGTCTGCGGGCGGCAGGGCGGCGGTTTCTGCGCCCTGGCCATGGCCTTCAAGACGCAAGGCGGCCTGTCGCTCTGGAAGGTCGAGGGCCTGCCCCAGGCCTGCGAGGTCGCCGCCGACCAGTTCAACCGGCCGACGGTGACCGCCCCCGACACCTCCAAGCAGAAGTCCGCCCCGGTCCTCATGCCGGTCGACGAATGACCGACTGATGCTGGCGGGGGCGCGGCGCATCGTTGTCAAGCTGGGCTCGGCCCTGGTGGCCGATCCGGCGACCGGCGCCGCCGACGCCCCATGGCTGGCCGCCTTCGCCGCCGACGCGGCCGAACTGATGGCCGGCGGCGTCCAGCTGCTGGTGGTCTCCTCCGGCGCCGTGGCGCTGGGTCGCCGCCGTCTTGGCCTGGGGCTGGGTCTGGGGCGCAAGGCCCTCACCCTGCCGGAAAAACAGGCCGCGGCGGCCGCCGGCCAGTCGCTGCTGATGCGGGCCTGGGAAGAGGCGTTCGAGCCGCACGGCCGGCATGTCGCCCAGCTGCTGCTGACCCGCGACGACACCGAGATCCGCCGCCGCTGGCTGAACGCCCGGGCGACCACCGAGACCCTGCTGGGCCTGGGGGCGGTGCCGGTGGTCAATGAGAACGACACCGTGGTCACCGAGGAGATCCGCTACGGGGACAACGACCGGCTGGCCGCCCGAGTGGCGCAGATGATCGGCGCCGACCGGCTGGTGCTGCTCAGCGACATCGACGGCCTCTACACCGCCGACCCCCGCCGCGACCCCGCGGCCCGCAGGCTGGAGCGGATCGAGACCCTCACCCCCGGAATCATCGCCATGGCCGGCGGGGCCAATGCGGGGGCCGGGGTCGGCACGGGCGGCATGGCCACCAAGCTGGCGGCGGCCAAGATCGCGCAGGGCGCCGGCTGCGCCACCATCATCACCCTTGGACGGCGGCCAAGGCCGCTGGGCGCCCTCGGCGAAGGCGCGGCGGCGACGGTGATCGAGGCCGACGTCACCCCCGCGGCGGCCTACAAGGCCTGGATCGCCGGCAGCCTGTCGCCCGTCGGGGCCCTGACCGTGGACGCCGGCGCGGCCCGGGCGCTGGGCCAGGGCAAGAGCCTGCTGGCGGCGGGGGTGAAGGCCGTCAGCGGCCGGTTCGGCAAGGGCGACGCGGTGCGGATCGTCACCGAGGACGGCGCCGAGATCGGCCGGGGCCTGGCCCGCTACGACATGGCCGACGCGGAAAAGATCGCCGGCCTGCGGTCCGACGCCATCGAGGCGGCGATCGGGTTTACCGCCGGGCCGATGGTCCATGCGGACGATCTGGTGCGGGGGTGAGCGACGCCGAGGTCGCCCTCGCCAGGGCGATCAGTCGTGCTTACGAAGCCCTTGCCGACGTGGAGACGCCGGTCGCCTTCGACGCCCCGGCCCACAGGAGGCCGAAGGCCTTGTTGGAACAGCTGACGGCCGGCCCGGTGAGAACCCTGACCCAGGAGCAGTTGGGGGCCTACGCGGGCTGGGCGATGACCACGGTCGGCGAGCCGAAGCACTACCAGTACTTCCTGCCGCGAATCCTTGAGATCGCGACAGAAATGAACAGCCATATGGGCTACGAACCCTTCGTTATCGCGGGGAAGCTCGTCTACGGCCATTGGGAAGACTGGGCGCCCACGCGGAGGAGCGCCGTTCTGGCGGTCTTCGAGACCGCGTTCGCGGTGTCGTTGGCCCGTGAACACAGAGGGCCGCCCCCGCATGATTGGCTAAGCGGGCTCGCCCGGCTTGCACCGGTCACGGCCTACCTGGACATGTGGCGCGACGACGTTCGGCCTTGGGCGGCTATCCATCTGGCCTCCTTCCGCCGTAGCTGGATCGACTGCCTGGCTGAAAATGGTCAGGCTCCGCCGTTCTGGCAGGAGGTTGAGATTGGCAGCCAGGCACAGGTCGAAGCCTGGCTGCTCTCGACCGAGGCCCGTCGCCAGATAGAGCGCGCACTGCCTCTGGCTCCTGAAGAGGAACTCTGGACGCTCAATCAGGCCCTGCCGGACCAGTAGGCCCCGTCGCGTACCGGAATGGGATGCCGAGCGTCGAGGCGCCAATCCTGTAGGCCGGCGCCGCCCTCATCCGTCAAGCTTCGGCCGCCACCGTCTCCCGGCAAGCGGGAGAAGGACGCTACCGCCCTTCCTCCCGTCCCGCCTCCTCGAAGGTGTCCTCGTCGCGGCCGGTGGTGTCCCAGCCTTCCTGCTCGGTGGGGTTCATGCGGGCGAGGTCGGCGGCGAGCAGGCGTTCGGTGGTCTTGGCGGCGTCGCGGGAGGCGAGGATATAGGCCTCTTCCTGGCCCCACATCGGCCGAAGCTCCTCGAAGGCCCGGCGGTCGTGGGCGCGGAAATAGTCGGCCGCCCGGTGGGCCCGGTGGGCGCGGAAGCCCAGCCGGCGCAGGGCGGTGACCCCCATGGCCAGGGCCCCCTCGAAGGTCTCCCGCTCGACCGCGTCGGCGCCGTTGGCCAGCAGGTCATAGGCATGGCGGCGGTCGAAGGCGCGGGACAGGATGATCAGGTTGGGGAAGGCTTCGCGCGCCTTCTCGACCAGTTCCGAGGACTTCTCCTTGTCGTCCAGGGCGACGACCAGCATCTTCGCCCGCTCGGCGCCGGCGGCGCGCAGCAGGTCCAGGCGGGTGGCGTCGCCGTAGTGGACCGGCCGGCCGAAGCGACGCAGCACATCGATCTGTTCGATGTCCGAATCCAGCACCGTCGACTTGAAGCCATTGGCGGTCAGCAGGCGGCCGGTGATCTGGCCGAAGCGGCCGAAGCCGGCGATGATGATGTCCGGCTCGGCCTCGTCGAAATCGGGATCCTCCGGCTTCACGTCGGGAATGGCCGCGTCCATGGCGGCGGCGACCCGTTCGTAGCCCATCATGGCCAGCGGGGTGAGGGCCATGGATACGGCGACGGCGGCGGTCAGCAGGGCGGCCAGGTCGGCGCCGATGACCCCCGCTCCCACGGTGAAGGTCAGCAGCACGAAGGCGAACTCGCCGCCCTGGGCCAGGGCGGTGGCCACGGCGGCGGCGGCCCTCGCCGAGGCGCCGCCGATCAGGGCGATGCCGAACATCACCGCGAACTTCAGCACCATCAGGCCGATGACGATGCCGACCAGGACCAGGGGCTGGGCCAGGATGATGGTGAAATTGATGCCGGCCCCGACGGTGATGAAGAACAGGCCCAGCAGCAGGCCGCGGAAGGGCTCGATATCGGTCTCCAGCTCGCGGCGGTATTCGCTTTCGGCCAGCACCACCCCGGCCAGGAAGGCGCCCAGGGCCGGGGACATGCCGACCATCTGCATCAGCACCGCCACGCCGACGACGATCAGCAGGGCGGTGGCGGTGAAGATCTCCCTCAGCCGGGACTGGGCGATGAAGCGGAAGATGGGGCGGACCACATAGCGGCCGCCGCCGACCACGGCGGCGACGGCGCCGAAGACGGCGAGCGTCTGCAGCCAGGCGGGCAGTCCGGCGATCAGGCTGCCCTCGCCATGGCCGCCGCCGGCTGCCTGGGCCGTCTCGGCGACCAGATGGGCGGGCGCCGCCGACAGCAGCGGCAGCAGCGCGAACAGCGGAATGATGGCCAGGTCCTGCAGCAGCAGCACCCCGAAGGCGGCGCGGCCGACGGGGCCTTGACGCAGGCCTTTCTCGTCGAGCGTCTGCAGGACGATGGCGGTGGAGGACATGGCCAGGACCAGGCCGACGGCCAGCGCGGTCTTCCAGTCGAGGCCGAGCGCGATACTGACCGCGCCGATGGCCAGGGCGGTGGCCACCACCTGGGCGCCGCCGAGGCCGAAGATGGTCTTGCGCATCGACCAGAGCAGGGCCGGGCGCACCTCCAGCCCGATCATGAACAGCAGGATGACCACGCCGAACTCGGCGAACTTCATCACGTCTTCCTGCCGCCCGACCAGGGACAGGGCGAAGGGGCCGATGACCACCCCGGCGATCAGATAGCCGAGCACCGAGCCGAGGCCGAGGCGCTTGGCGATGGGGGCGGCGATCACCGCCGCGCCGAGATAGACCAGGGTCTGGAGGAGAAGGCCGCCGTGCTCCATCAGCCGTGCGCCTCGGCCGGGGCGCCGATCAGGCCGGCCAGGCGCGACCGGTAGCGGCCGGCCTCGGCCTCCAGGGCGGCGGGGTTCTTGATGCGGGCGCCGTGGACGACATAGGGCGTCTCCCAGACCATGCCGCAGAGGTCGGCGGTCTGTTCCAGCGGGCGGAGGAATTCCTCCATGGTGAAGCGGTTGTAGCCCAGCGTGTGATAGGCCTGGGCCGGGCCGCCGGTGGTGCAGGCGACGAACAACCGCTTGCCCTTCAGCTTGTCGCCGCCCTTGCCGTAGGCGAAGCCGTGCAGCCAGACGAGGTCGAACCACTCCTTCATCAGCGCCGGCATGGCGTACCAGTAGAGGGGAAACTGCAGGGCGATGACGTCGTGTTCCTTCAGCTTCTTCTTCTCGGTCGGCACATCAAGGACGAAGTCCGGATAGGTCTCATACAGGTCGTGCGGGGTCAGGCCCGGCAGGCCCTGCGCCGACTCCCACAGCAGGCTGTTGGCGCGGCTTTTTTCAAGGGCCGGATGGGCCATGACCAGCAACATCCGGGACGGAACCGCCCCGTCCTTGGGGGCGTCTCCGGGGTGCGGGCCATTGCCCGGAAGGTTGTCGCTCATGCTAGGTTTCCCAGGGTCAGCACTGACAATTCACCAAGGCTTGAATTTCCTGTCGATCCGGGCGACATCACGCCGTTTTCCAGAATGGAGCGATCATGGCCAACAAGGTTCGCAAGGATGCCGCCGAAGCCCTGGACGGGGTCTTGTTCGACGGCATGACCATCATGGCCGGGGGCTTCGGCCTGTGCGGCATCCCCGAAAATCTGATCGCGGCGATCCGCGAGACGGGGGTGAAGGATCTCACGGTGATCTCCAACAACTGCGGGGTGGACGGCTTCGGCCTGGGCCTCCTGCTGGAGAATGGCCAGATCAGAAAGATGGTCAGCTCCTATGTGGGTGAGAACAAGCTGTTCGAGAAGCTCTATCTCTCCGGAGAATTGGAACTGGAGTTCAATCCGCAAGGCACCCTGGCCGAACGGATCCGCGCCGGGGGCGCCGGCATCCCCGCCTTCTTCACCAAGACCGGGGTCGGCACCCTGGTGGCCGAGGGCAAGGAAGTCCGCACCTTCGATGGCGAAGAGTATGTGATGGAGCGCGGCCTGACCGCCGACCTCTCCATCGTCAAGGCGTGGAAGGGCGATACCGCCGGCAACCTGCTCTATCGAATGACCGCCCGGAACTTCAATCCGATGATGGCCACCGCCGGCAAGGTGACCCTGGTCGAGGTCGAGGAACTGGTCGAGACCGGCACGCTCGACAAGGACAGCATTCACACCCCCGGCATCTATGTGGACCGGCTTTTTAAGGGCGCGGTGTTCGAGAAGCGGATCGAGCGGGTCACCACCCGCCAGAAGGAGACCGTCTGATGGCCTGGACCCGCGACGAGACCGCCGCCCGCGCCGCCCGCGAATTGAAGGACGGCTTTTACGTCAACCTCGGCATCGGCATTCCGACCCTGGTGGCCAACTACATCCCGGCCGGGGTGGATGTGACGCTGCAGAGCGAGAACGGCATGCTGGGCATGGGTCCCTTCCCCTATGAGGGGGAGGAGGACGCCGACCTGATCAACGCCGGCAAACAGACGATCACCGAACTGGCCAGCAGCAGCTATTTCTCCAGCGCCGACAGCTTCGCCATGGTCCGCGGCGGCCATATCGACCTGTCCGTCCTGGGCGCCATGCAGGTGGCCCAGAACGGCGACCTGGCCAACTGGATGGTGCCGGGCAAGATGGTCAAGGGCATGGGCGGGGCCATGGACCTGGTGGCCGGGGTCAAGCGGGTGGTGGTGGTCATGGACCACTGCGAAAAGACCGGCGCGCCCAAGCTGTTGAAGGCCTGCACCCTGCCGCTGACCGGCAAGGCGGTGGTCGACACCCTGATCACCGATCTCGGCGTCTTCTCCATCGGTCGCGGCGCGGGGGTGAAGCTGATCGAACTGGCCCCGGGCGTGGAGCTGGACGAGGTGAAGGCCAAGACCGAAGCTGAGTTCGAGGTGGCGCTGTAGGCTGCGGGGGACGGGTTGGCCGCCTCGCGGCCTACCTGCTCGATCAGCGCGTTGGTTGACTGGAGAACGGCCCCAGCCGGGTCTGCGCAGGTCTCGCGGTTGCGGCGGCGCGCGTTCGATCGGCTGCGCTGATCGGGGACAGGAGCGCCGCCCCAAACCGGGTTGACGACTCCCGATTGCGTAGCGCGGCTATTCAGTCCCCTGGGAAAGTGACCCCGCCTCACCTCGGGTCATACTTTCGCAGCGGCGAAATGGCCGCCATCCTTCCGCGCAAAGAAAAGCGGGAAGGACACATCATGGATCTCAAGGAAGCATCGGCCCTGGTCACCGGCGGGGCCGGCGGGTTCGGCAGCGCCACGGTTCGGCGGCTGGCGGCGCGGGGGGCCCGGGTGGTCATCGCCGACGTCCAGGCGGAGCGGGGCGAGGCCCTGGCCAAGGAGGTCGGTAACGGCGCCGTCTTCGTCCACACCGACATCCTCGACGAAAGCTCCATCGAGGCCGCGGTGGCCAAGGCGGTCGAGCTGGCGCCGCTGCGGGCGGCTGTGGTGGTGCATGGCGGTCCGCCGGCGCCGGGCTCGACGGGTCCGTCGCGGACGGTCAACCGCGTCGGCAAGCGCCTGCCGCTGTTCCAGTTCGCCCATACGGTGAACGTCTATCTGAACAGCGCCTTCGCGGTGACCAGCCAAGCGGCGGAGGCGATGGCGGCGAACGAGCCCCTGGCCTCAAACCAACGCGGCGTGATCATCAACACCGCCTCCATCGCCGGCTACGAAGGTCAGCCGGGCCAGGCGGCCTATTCGGCGGCCAAGGGCGGCATCATCGGCATGACCCTGACCATCGCCCGCGATCTGGCGCCGCTGGGCATTCGGGCCGTGGCCATCGCCCCCGGCACCTTCCTGACGCTCGCCTATTCGTCGCGGATGACCGACGAGGAGGCCCAGGCCCACTGGGGTCCGATGGTCCCCAACCCCCGCCGCATGGGCGATCCCGACGAGTATGCCCAGCTGGCGGCGCAGATCGTCGAGAACGACTTCCTCAACGGCACGACCATCCGGCTGGACGGCGCGCAACGGTTCTAGAAGGCGAAGCGCCGGCGGGTCATACCGCCGGTGTCAGCTTACGGCTGGGCGCGGTGGCCGCGTGACGGACGGCGATGACCTCGCCGACCACGGCGACGGCGATTTCCCAGGGAGCCTTGCCGCCGAGGTCGAGGCCGATGGGGGCGCGGAGGCGGTCGATGTCGGGCTCCGCGACGCCGGCGGCGCGAAGCCGTTCAAGCCGCTCGCCCAGGCGGCGGCGCGCGCCCAGCAGGCCGACATAGGGCGCCGGCGAGGGCAGGGCGGTCAGCAGGGCCTGATGATCGATCTCGAGGTCATGGCCGCAGACCGCCACGGCCGTCCAGCCGTCCAGGCCGATGCCGGCCAGGGCCTCGGCCGGATCCTCACGGCTATAGGCGACGCCGGTCAGAGGCGGCCGCGATGACGGGCCACGCGGCCGGACCAGGGTGGTTTCGAACCCGGCCTGGGCGGCGAGGCTGGCCGTGGCCAGGGCCGTCGGGTCGCCGCCGAGGACGATCATCTTCCAGACGGGATTGAAGGTCAGGGCCACGGCGCCCGGCCAGGCTTTCGCGTCCGGCCCGCAGGCGCGGCGTGCGCCATCGCTGACCCAGACGGCCGGGCGACGGGCGGACTGAGCGTCCAGCAGGATTTTCGCCGCCGGGTCGTCAGGGGCGATCCGCTCCAGAAGGATCTCGATCCGGGCGCCGCAGAGCAGCCGGATATCCGGCCAGGGACTGCCCTCGCCATAGACCAGACGCCGTGGCTCGCCGTCGGCCAGGCAGGCGGCGGCATGCAGCGCTACATCGCCCTCGACGCAGCCGCCGGAGAGAAATCCGCTGACGCTGTCCTCGCCGAACACCATCTGGGCGCCGACCGGGCGGGGGCCGCCGTCGCCCAGGGCGGCGATGGTGGCGAGTACAGCGGGGCGGCCCGCCTCGAGCAGGCGGCGCAGGGCGGGGCGTTGATCATCGGGTAGGCCATAGAGGGGCCAGTCAGGCAGGTCGGTCATCTGCGGGCCAGATTAACCTCAGCGAAACAGTCTCGATACCGCTTCCTTAAGCTTCTTGGGCTCATGCTTACCGCTGGCTTCACCATGGGGCCGAAAGCGCAATCACCCTCCTTGGAGCCGGCGCCCGTGCCCTACGCCGCGTTCATCGTCGATCCCCAGCCGCGCCGGACCTTCAGCCGTCCTGTCGCCGACGGCTGCCGGCTGATCGACGAGACCGGCGTCGCCCGGATCGATTTCGACATGGCCGGCGGCGCCGTCCTGCTCGGCCATCGCCATCCGAGGGTCGAGGCCGCCGTGGCCGCCGGGCCGCCCGAAATGAAAGAGGTCGCGGCGGTGCTGTCGGCCCTGCTGCCGCGCAAGCCCGCCGTCGCCTTCTGCGCCTCCGAGGGCCAGGCCCTGCCGGCCGCCGTGGCCGTGGCGCGCAAGGTCACCGGCCGCCGCCGGGTGGTCGTCTGGGACGTCCGCAGCGGCGTCGGCCCGGACGAGGACGATCTGGCCGCCCTGCTGGTCGATCCGCTGGGCATGAGCCCCGCCCAGCTGCGCAAGGCCCGCAAGGCCGCCGATACGGCCGGAGCCCTGCTGATCTTCGACGAGGGGACCAGCGGCTTCCGAGTCCATCCGCGCGGGGCCCAGGGTCTTGGCGGCGTGAAGCCGGACCTTGCGGTGTTCGGCGCGGGCCTCGCCAATGGCCGACCGATCGGCGCCGTCGCCGGGTGCAAGGCGCTGATCGCCGAGCTGGACCCGCGGGACCTGCCGGCGCCGCGGGGCGACAGCCTGGCCGCCGCCCACGCCACCCTGACCGTCCTGACCCAGCTGCCGGTCGCCCAGCATCTGCAGGTGCTCGGCGCCGAACTGCAGGCCGAGGTCGAGACCCTGATCAAACGGGCGGGCGCGGGACGGCTGTTCAGCCTGGCCGGCGACCCGACCCTGCCTACGCCCCTGTTCGCCGCTCCTGTCCTGGAAGGGCTGTGGATGCGCGAGATGACCGCCCGCCAGCTGGTGGTGGTCGGACCCCACGCCCTCAGCGCCGCCCATGGCGAGGCGGAGGTCGCCGATCTGGTCGCCGCCTACGCCGCCGTGCTGCCGGCGATGATGGCCCGCAGCATGGCCGAGGTCTTCGCCCGGCCGCGTCCCCTGTACGACCCCCTGTTTTCCGTCGCTCCAGAAGGACGCGCATGACGTTTTCCTTGACCAAGCTCGGTGTCAGCGCCGCCCAGTTCGGGCTGGGCGGTCAATCGGGCCCCCGCTCGCGGCCGCCGGAAGTGGAGGCGCGCGACATCCTGTCGATCGCCGCCCGCGGCCGGCTGTCGGTGCTGGACGCCTCGGGCGTCTATGGCCGGGCCGAGGAGGTGCTGGGCGACCTGATTCCGCGTCCCTCGTCCTTCCGCCTGACCCTCAACAGCGTTCGCGCCGACCGGGGCCCTGACTTTGTCGAGGCCGAGGCCCGCGCCTCCCTGCGCCGGCTGGCCGTCGAGCGGGCGGACGCCATCGTCGTGCCGTCGGTCGGCGAGCTGTTCGGCCCGCATGGCCTGGCCCTGTGGGACCGGTTGCAGCGGATGAAGTCGGACGGGCTGTTCGCCCGGATCGGCATCGCCGTCCACGCCTCGGACGACCCCTTCGGCGTCGCCAAACGCTTCAAGCCGGACCTCGTCCAGGCCCCCGCCTCCCTGCTCGACCAGCGGCTGCTGGCCGATGGGGCCCTGGCCCGGATCGCCGGGATGGGCGTCGAGGTGCAACTTCGCTCCATCTTCCTCAACGGCCTGCTGTTCCTGCCGCCGGACCGGGTGCCGGCGACGCTGAAGGGCGCGGCCGGACGTCTGAGCCGGGTGCGCCGGATGATCGCCGAGGGTCGCAGCGATCCGCTGCAGGCGGCTCTCGGATTTGCCCTTTCAAGGCCGGAGGCCAGCGCCGTGCTGGTCAGCCCGACCTCCGCCGCGGAGCTGTCGGCCATTCTCGCCGCCGCCGCCAGCCCGCCCCCTGACCTGGACTGGGACGATATGGCCCTGGATGACCCGGTCGCCCTGGATTCGGGACGCTGGGCCGCCGCTTAGACGAAAAGCCCCGCCGCCGATCAGCTAGCGCTCAGAAGGAGCCAGCCGCATGATCCTCGCCATCCTTCAGGCCCGAATGGCCTCCAGCCGGTTGCCCGGCAAGTCGCTGGCCGCCCTGGCCGGCCAGCCGATGATCCTGCGACAGATCGAGCGATTGCGCGGATCGCGGGCCCTGTCGAAGGTGGTGGTCGCCACCAGCGTCGAAAGCGGCGACGATGGCCTGGCCGCCTTTCTGGTCTCCCGGGGCCAGGCGGTCTACCGGGGCGCGCCGGTCGATCTGCTGAGCCGCTTCGCCCGCTGCGCCGAGGCGGCCGGCGATGTCAGCCATGTGGTGCGGATCAAGGGCGACGCGCCCTTCGTCGACGCCGGCATCATCGACAAGGCGGTGCGGCTGGCCCTGGAGACCGGGGCCGATCATGTCAGCAACCGTCACCCGGCCAGCTATCCGCGCGGCCTGGAGGTCGAGGTGGTGCGGGCGCCGGTGCTGATCGCCGCCGCCTCGGCGCCGCGCGATCCCCTGACGCCGACCTCGCCGACGGCTTTTCTGCGCCGCGGCGGCTTCAGCACGGCGACCTTCGCCGCGCCACGCGATGTCTCCAGCCTGGACTGGCGGGTGAAGACCCATGCCGACATGGCCTTCGCTCGGTCGGTCTATGCGGCGCTGCATCCGGTCGATGCCCATTTCGCCATGCGCGATGTGCTGGACCTGACCGGCGGGCGGCAGGACGTCGCCAAGTTCGCGGCCTAGAGCCCTTTAGGGTTAGATGGAATCATCTAACCCGTCAAAAAGGGCTCTAAATCAAACGTTTAGAGCGCGTCGGGCGGGTTAACCGCTTACACTTAACCCTGACGCGCTCTAGGCCCCGCCGCCGTCACCCGCCGCTGGCCGGCGTTTCCACTCTGAATCCTCGCGCGCGAAGCTGGTCCAGGACGCCGCCCTGGGCCAGAAGTTGTCGCAGCTCGACCACCGCCACGGCCTTGCCGGGCCGGGTCATCTGACGCTCGATCGCGCCGCTGGTGTCGTTCATGCCGCGCCGGCTGATCGCCGACAGGGTCGGCAGCCGGGCGAGACACCGGTCGAAGCCGCGCTCCGCTGTCAGCGCCGTCCGCACGTCGCCGCTGGCCCAGCCCCGGGCCGCGGCGCTGATCCGGCCCCGGCCGGCCTCCACCTCGTCCAGCGCGTCCTCCAGACAGACCCGATGACCGGCGGCGTCGAGGGTCAGCAACGAGCGGACCGCCGGCATCGGATCGATTCCCGCCCCGGCCCGCACCGGCTTGACCCCGGCTTTCCTGGCCAAGGCGACGATCCGCGCTTCCGGCTGGTCGTCGTTCAGCTTCAGCGGCTTGCGCATTTCGCCCGCCAGGATGGCCCCGGCCACGCCGGCCTTCCATTTCGCCGTCCTGTCCGGCTTGATCCGCAAGGACGCCCGGTCGCGCTCGAACCGCTCGCGCAGGATCGGCGACAGCTCTGCCTCCATCGGCCCCTTGGTCTGAAAGGCTTTCTGGTTGGTCAGGAAGAAGGTGGTCATCACCACCGGCCGGGCCTTGACCTTGGGCGGCAGGATCAGCGCCGACGCCCCCTTCAGCTTGATTTCCAGCCGCCGGCTGTCCCAGCTGGTCCCGCGCGGCAGCGAGCCAGGAACGCCCAGCACCCAGACCACGCTGTCGCCATCCGAGACCTTCCAGAAGGCGGGCCCGCCGAGGTTGGATGAGACCACCAGTTCGTCGACCAGCGTCCCCTCCGGATCGACCGGAGCGGGCAGGTCGCTGGCGCCGGCCAGCCCCAGGGGCCATATGGTCAGCAAGGCGGCCAGCATCGGCGCCGCGGCGCGCCGTCGCGTGGTTCGGTTCATGGGTCCTCCCGGAACCTTTGGACCCGACGCTTCCGCGTCAGAATCGGATAAGCTGTCTCTCAATGCCCATTCGCCGCCTTCCGCCAGAGACCGTCAACCGCATCGCCGCCGGCGAGGTGGTGGAGCGGCCGGCCAGCGCGGTCAAGGAACTGGTCGAAAACGCCCTCGACGCCGGCGCCCTGAAGATCGCCATCGAGGCCGACGGCGGCGGCCTGTCCCGCATCCTCATCGCCGATGATGGCTCGGGTCTCGGCCCCGAAGACCTGATCCTTGCCGTCGAGCGCCACGCGACTTCCAAGCTGTCGCCCGGCGAGGACGGCTCCTGGGACCTGTTGAACATCCACACCATGGGCTTTCGCGGCGAGGCCCTGCCATCGATCGGCTCTGTGTCGCGCCTCTCCATCGCCAGCCGGGCGCGCGGCGCGGCCGACGCCTTTTCCATCCTGGTCGAGGGCGGCGCCACGGGGGCGCCCGGGCCCGCCGCCTTCGCCGGACCGAGCGGCGCCCGGGTGGAGGTGCGCGATCTCTTCTACGCCACCCCGGCCCGGCTGAAGTTCATGAAGTCCGAGCGGTCGGAACAGATGGCCATCACCGAGGAGGTCAAGCGCCAGGCCATGGCCCATGAGGCCACCGGCTTCACCCTCGACCTCGACGGCCGCCGCGTCCTGCGCCTGCCCGCCGAGGCCCCCGGTCCCGAGGGCCGCCTCGCCCGTCTCGCCGCGGTGCTGGGCCGCGAATTCCAGGAAAACGCCCTGGAGATCGACCAGGAGCGGGAGGGGGTGCGCCTCAGCGGCTTCGCCGGCCTGCCGACCTACAACCGGGGCAACGCCGCCCATCAATATCTGTTCGTCAACGGCCGCCCCGTGCGCGACCGGCTGCTGCAGGGGGCGTTGCGTGCCGCCTATGCCGACTATCTGGCACGCGACCGCCACCCGGCCGCCGCCCTCTATCTGGAGCTTGAGCCGACCCTGGTCGACGTCAATGTCCATCCGGCCAAGGCGGAGGTCCGCTTCCGCGACCCGGCCCTGGTGCGGGGCCTGATCATCGGCGCCCTGCGCCACGCCCTGGCCGGCGCCGGCCACCGGGCCAGCACCACCGTCGCCGGGGCGGCGCTGGCGGGCTTCAGGCCGGGCGGCGGCGGCGGTTTTGGCGGCTATCGCCCGCCGCCCCCCGCGACCGGCTTTTCCGCCTGGGGCCAGGGCGGCTGGAGCCCGACCCAGCAGACCGGCGCCCTGCCCGGGCTGAACGACGTCTCCGCCCGCGTCGAGCCCGGCGGTTTCGCCGAAGCCTTCGCCGGCTTCAGCCCAGACATGTTGGACGCGCCCCCCGAGGACCGCTTCGGTCAGCCGCCGGCTCACGACCCCGTCGACTTCCCCCTCGGCGCCGCCCGGGCCCAGGTGCATGAGACCTATATCGTCGCCCAGACCCGCGACGGCATGGTCATCGTCGACCAGCATGCCGCCCACGAACGGCTGGTCTACGAGCGGATGAAGAAGGAGATGGCCGGCGGCGGCGTCGCCCGCCAGACCCTGCTGCTGCCGGAGGTGGTCGAGCTGGATCCGGCCGAGGCCGAGCGCGTCTGCGCCCGCGCCGAGGAACTGGCGGCGCTCGGCCTGGTCATCGAAGCCTTCGGGCCCGGCGCCGTGCTGGTGCGCGAGACCCCGGCCCTGCTGGGCAGGACCGACGCCGCCGGCCTGGTCCGCGACATCGCCGACGATCTGGCCGAAAACGGCTCCGCCCTGGCCCTCAAGGAGCGGCTGGAAGAAGTCTGCTCGACCATGGCCTGCCACGGCTCGGTCCGCGCCGGTCGCCGCCTGACCGGGGCCGAGATGAACGCCCTGCTGCGCGAGATGGAAGTCACCCCCCACTCCGGCCAGTGCAACCACGGCCGCCCCACCTATGTCGAACTGCGCCTCGCCGACATCGAACGGCTGTTCGGCCGGCGGTAGCCCAAGAAACCGCGACGCGCCTGCGGCGTTTCATCCGTATGGAAATGCGCATCGGCCGTCTTATCGACCATATCCACCTGCGGACCGGCGACCTCGAGGCCAGCCGGCGCTTCTATACCGCCGTGCTGGAGGTGCTGGATATCCAGGTCAGCGGGGACGAAAGCCATATCTCCGCCGACGAACTCTGGATCGACGCCGGTCCGCCGGAGGTCCGCAGCCACGTCCACCTGGCCTTCCAGGCCCGCGACCGTGACACGGTGGACCGGGCCCATGCCGCCGGCCTCGCCGCCGGCGGCCGCGACAACGGCGCCCCGGGTGAGCGCGACTATCATCCCGGCTACTACGCCGGCTTCTTCCTCGATCCCGACGGCAACAATATCGAGGTCGTCCACCACGGCCCCCATGACCGCTCGGCGGAAGCCGTGGTCATCACCATGGGACCGTCGCCGGAAGGCGTCGCGGACTAGCCAGTACCTTGGCGAACGCCGTCCGCTGAGCTAGGATCTCCCCCGCTAATAGAGGTACGCCCTATGTCACCCCTTGCCGTCGAGGCATGGGCCTGACGGCCGAGTAGGTCTCTACCGGTCGTCGAAACAGGCTCGCTGAACCCGCCCGCTCCCGCTTTGGCCGGAGCGCGGCCCGTCATGCCTCACGACATCGGATCTCTTTCCTTGAACATCTCCAAGACGCAGCAGCGGACGCTGCACGCGCTCGCCCAGGGCGGACGCATAGAACTCCTGCGCGACGAACGCGGCGCCCTCACCGGCGTCGAATGCCTGACCGGGGACGGCTGGCTGCTCACCGACTGCACCCTCGGGGTCTTCAAAAGCCTCAAGCAAAAACGGCTGATCGCCAGCCGGGACGGCGGCCCCTACCGCATCACCCGCGAAGGCCTCACCCACCTGCGGGCCCAGCTCAACAACCGGGTGACGGCCAAGGCCTGGTAGGCGAACGGCCCCTCTCCGCCGGAGGGGGGCCAACCCTCACAGCGCCGCCCGGGCGTAGCTGCCCATCGCCTCGGCCAGGTATTCCGCCAGCCCCGGCGCTATGGCCTCGTAGCGGGCGGTGAACTCCGGATGCTCCAGGTACATGGCCCCCAGACCGGAAAAGGCCTCCGCCGTCGGCGGCGCGGGCCAGCTGGCCGCGACCCAGGCGTGGTGGCGGGCCATCAGCCCCCGCACGACGGCGCTGTCGATCGGCAGGCCGTCCATCAAGGCCCGCCCCATGGCCTGTTCGATCGCCTCCCCCTCGGCCTTGAAGGCGGCGAAGGCCTCGCGGCTCCAGCCCTTCATCTTCGCCGTCGATCCGGCGATCTTCTCCCGCGCCGGCTCGCCGTAGCGCTCGGTCAGCCAGGCCTCGTGGCCCGCCCGCGTCTCCGGCGAAAACCCGCCGAACAGCTCTTCCTCAGTCATTTCTGCCTCTCCTTTCAGCTCGGCGAGGGTCGCATCCAGGGTGGCCAGCAGGGCGCCGTAGCGCGCCGCCTTGTCGGCCAGGGCCGCTCGCTGGCGGCGCAGGGCCTCCAGCCGGTCGAAGGCCGGCGCCGAAAGCACGGCCGCAATGGCCTCCAGCGGAAATTCCAGTTCCCGGTGGAAGAGGATCTGCTGCAGCCGCAGCAGGTCCTGGCGGTCGTAGAGCCGGTAGCCGTTGGCCCCGACCCGCGCGGGCTTCAGCAGGCCGATCTGATCGTAGTGGTGCAGGGTTCGCACCGATACGCCGGATAACCTCGCCGCCTCGCGCACCGTCCAGAGCCGGTCCATTTCCTGTCTGCTCCTCGTCATGGGAGGGGTGTCAGGTCTGACGCCGCGTCAGGGTCAAGCGGCCCCATACCGCAGGAAATGCACCCGCGCCGCGCCGTAGTCCCGCACGTCCAGCGCGGTGAAGCCCTCCGGCGCGAACGGCGTCTCGTCCGAGCCCCGCTCGACCATCAGCGTCGCCCCGGCCGCCAGCCAGTCGAACTTCGCCAGCTCCGCCACGCACCGCTCGGCCAGGCCCTTGTGATAGGGCGGATCGAGCAAGGCGAGGTCAAACGGCGCCCCGGCGCTGCCCGGCCGCACCCCCAGGTCGGTCGCGTCCCGCCGGTGAATCCGCGTCGTCCCGAACAGGCCGAGCGCCTCGATATTCTCCCGGATCGCGCCCCGCGCCGCATCATCGGTCTCGACGAACAGGCAGAAGGCTGCTCCCCGCGACATCGCTTCCAGCCCCAGCGCCCCGCTGCCGGCGAACAGGTCGAGGACCCGCGCCCCCTTCAGCTCGGGAGCCCAGGGCGCATGCTCCAGGATGTTGAATACCGCCTGCCGCGCCCGATCGGACGTCGGCCGGGTGGCTTGGCCGGGCGGGGTGACGATGGGGCGGCCGCGATGGGCGCCGGCAACAATTCTCACAGGCCCATTCCCAAGGACGCGAACCAGAGCGGCGTCCGCCGTCTCATCTCCCAAGCCGTCCCGCTCTGCAAGCGACCTGGAGCCCGAGCGGCGCGACCGGACGGCGGATGCTGGTGAAGGGGAGGGTAGGCCGGGCCGTGCGCCGAGCCCGATAAGACTGAGGCCGCCATCCAAAAGGATGGCGGCCTCTTGGAGACACCGGCTAAGTCGGGGGGGCGATGCCAGCGTCTCTTGCATAGGAAAACCCCGGCGCCGCAAAACGGTTCCGAAAATTTCTCCGGTCAGTTCCGCAGGCGAATCCCGACGTAGAGCGCACGGCCGGCTTCGCCGTAGCCCAGGCTTTCCTGGTAGCTTTCATCGGCCAGGTTTTCGACCCGGGCGGTGACCTCGACGCGGTCGTTCAGCTTCCAGCCGCCGGCGAGATCGGCGGTGGCGAAGCCGTCGCGGGTCTCGCTGGAGAAGGTCGAGGGATTGCTGTCGGCCTGATCGCCCTCGGCCCGCACGGTCAGCACGCCGCTGAACCTGCCGCCGGTCCAGGCCAGGCTGACCGCCCCGCTATGTTCCGGAACCCGCAGCAGCCGCGCGCCCGTCGTGTCGTCGGTGGCGTCGGTGTAGCTGTAGCTTCCCTTGAGGCTGAAGCCGGCGCTCAAGGCCGCGTCGCCGCTGACGGTGACGCCGGTGGTGCGGGTCCTGTCGATGTTCACATAGCGGCCGATCCCGTAGGAGATCTGGTCCTCGACCTTCAGATCATAGCCCAGCACCTGGACGAAGACGCGGTCGTCCGGCGAGCGCCAGGCCAGGCCCAGGTCCCAGCCTTCGGCGGTTTCCGGCTTCAGCCCGACCGAGGGGCCGGCGGGGAAGCAAAAGTCGCAGACTGTCTGGCTGATGGTCGGGGCCTTGTAGCCCTGGCCCCAGCTGGCGGAGGCCTGGAAGCCGGCGCCGATGTCGCCGGTGGCGGAGAAGCGGAAGGTGGTCTCAGCCTTGAATTCGTCCGGGTCGTCATAGCGGACGGCGCCGCCGAGGGTGATCCGCTCGATGGGGGCATAGCGGACCACGCCGAACACCGAAGTGGCGCCGAGATCCGCCGAGGCGCCGGTGCTGACCGTGGCCTCGGTGTCGTCCCGCTCGACGCCGGCGACGAAGGCCAGGCGGTCGCCCGCCCCACCCCTGCCGGCGGTGTAGCGCCAGGTGGCCCGGTCGGCCTCGTAGGACGAGGAGAAGGCCGAGATGTTGTCGCGTTTCAGGTCGTAAAGGTTGACGCTGAGACTGTGGTCGAGACCCAGGACGCCGTCCGCCTTCACCCGGCCAAAACCGCTCCAGGCCTTGGACTTGGCGCGGTCTGAGGTGTCGCCGAAGGCGAAGAAACTGTCGTAGCCGTCGATGTCGGCTTCGAAGGCGTTGTAGCGGACGCGGCCGTCGACGCTGACCTTGTCGTTGAAACTGTAGCGACCGTTGATTGAAGCCGTCCAGCTTTCGAAGCCGTCGTCCTCCGTGCCGTTGGCCGCCTTGGAGACGCCATCGCTGCTGTAGCCGGCGAGGGAGCCGCCGACCGCGAAGCTGTCATTGGCGACGCCGCCGGTCGCCGTGCCGCGCAGGGTGTTGAAGCTGCCGCCCTCGAGGCTGGCGCGCCAGCCGTTCAGTTCGCGGCTGGTGAAGCTGACAACGCCGCCGATGGCGTCGGAGCCCCAGAGCGAACCCTGCGGCCCCTCGAGGATTTCCACCCGCTCGATGTCGGCCAGGTCGAAGCCGGCGAAGTCAAAGCCGCCGTTGGGGCTGGAGGGGTCGTTCTGGACGACCCCGTCGACCAGGACCAGGGTCTTGTCGCCGGCCGCGCCGCGGGTGCGGACGGTGGTGACGCCGCCAAAGCCGCCGTTGCGGCTGAGCGACAGGCCGGGCACGGTCGACAGGATGTCGGCGGCGAACACCGACTGGCGAAGGGCGATCTCATCCTCGGTGACGACGGTCAGACCGATGACGGTTTCCGGCTCGGTCGGCAGGCGGGTGACGATCACCTCGGAAACGGGGTTATCGACCGTGTCGGCGGCGAAGGCCTGGCCCGCGAGGCTTGTGGTGGCGGCGAGCAGGGCCAGACCGCTGGCGGCGGTCATCAATGTGGTGAAACGCATGGCGCGTTCTCCTTATGAAGGAGCCCGCGCGGCGCCGCGTGGCGAATGGGGTTCAAGCGACAACACCAGCGCGCCGGCTGGTGGTCGCTTCGGCAGACAGGCGTGAGCCGGCTGCGCCATGGATCTGAACCCGGATCCCGGACGAACGACAGCGGCGGCAGGTCTCCTGGCTCGCGGGTCCATGGGTTCGCGCCGTCGCCTTCCCGGTTTCCCAGTGGCGCCCGCCTCCGATGAGGAGACAGGACCGACGCGGCCCTCGCCGCTGACAGTTGCGGGCACAGCCGGGGATTTACACCCCTGTTCCCTCTTGGCCCCCGAAAGGGACCGCCTGAGCGGGCGTATGCGGCAGGCCGAAAGGGTTGGCAAGAGCGATCCTCCTCCACGCGAAGCGTGGGGGAGGGGGACCGCGCGCAGCGCGGTGGAGGGGGCAGCGCCGGGGGAGGTGGCGTCGCTCAGAGCACGGACCGCGCCGCCGCATCGGGGATAATCGGAGGGGCCGGCGCTGCCCCCTCCACCACGACCTTCGGTCGCGGTCCCCCTCCCCCGGCCTTTGGCCGGAGGAGGATCTTTGGGCCTAAGCCCACGCCCCGTACGGATCGACAAACGGCTTGCCCAGCGCCTGGGCTACGGCCGGGTGGGTCAGTTGGCCCTTCAGGACATTGAGCCCCTTGGCCAGGTGCTTGTCCTTGGCCAGCGCCTCGAGACCGAAGTCCGCCAGGGCCAGGCCGAAGGGCAGGGTGGCGTGGACCAGGGCTTCCGAAGAGGTGCGGGGGGCGGCGCCGGGCATGTTGGCGACGCAGTAGTGGACGACGCCGTCGACGGTATAGGTCGGTTCGGCATGGGTGGTCGGGTGGCTGGTCTCGAAACAGCCGCCCTGGTCGATGGAGACGTCGACCAGCACGCTGCCGGGCTTCATGCGGGACAGGTCCGCGCGCTTGATCAGCTTGGGAGCGGCGGCCCCAGCGGTCAGCACCGCGCCGATCACCACATCGGCTTTCAGGATCTCTTCCTCGATGGCGTCCAGGGTGGAATAGCGGGTCAGCACCCGGCCCATGAAGATGTCGTCCAGCTCGCGCATCCGGGGGATGGAGCGTTCCAGCACCACCACCTCGGCGTTGAGGCCCATGGCCATGCGAGCGGCGTTCATTCCGACCACGCCGCCGCCGAGGACGGCGACGCGGGCCGGGGGCACGCCGGGGACGCCGCAGAGCAGCAGGCCCATGCCGCCATTGTGCTTCAGCAGGGTCTCGGCGGCCGAAAAGACAGCGATCCGGCCGGCGACTTCGCTCATCGGGGCCAGCAGGGGCAGGCCGCCCCGGGCGTCGGTCACCGTCTCATAGGCGATGGCCGCGCAACCGCTGGCCAGCAGGCCCTCGGTCTGGGCGGGATCGGGCGCCAGGTGCAGGTAGGTGAAGAGGATATGGTGGGGCTGGAGGCGCTCCCACTCAACCTTTTGAGGCTCCTTTACCTTGACGATCATGTCGGCGCCGGAAAACACCGCGTCGGCGTCTGCGACAATGGTCGCGCCAGCCTTCACATAGGCCTCATCGCTGTAGCCGGCGCCGGTTCCGGCCGTCGTCTCGACCAGCACCTGGTGTCCATGGGCGAGGTATTCGCGAACCGCGGTAGGCGGCAGCCCCACGCGGTGTTCGCCAGGTTTGATCTCCTTGGGCACGCCAACGCGCATGGGTCTTCCTCCAATGGGCTGATTAAGGGGCGTTTGCCCCTCCGGCGCCAAGAGGTCAAGAACGCGTATTGCGTGAAAAGGCGCCGTTCGCCTTGCTGTGGCCGGCGATGGAAGGCGGTGGGGAGAGCTGGCCCGGTCCCCCCGGACCGGGCCAGTTCGATGACGGGAGGACTGTCGGCGGGCATTGCCTCCCGCTCTCCGCGCTCTCGTCAATTCCGTCGGTTGTCCCCCGACCCGGCCAATCTAGGCCGCCGCCGGCAGCGCCGCCCCCTGCAAAAAGGGGGTGATACGCGAGCATCATTGACCGCTGTTCGGGCTTGGCCTCACAGTGCCGCCAATAGGGTTAGCGGGGAAATGACATGACGACCGGCGACGACACTCCGACCCCCGAGCCGGCCGTCCCTGCCTCCGCGTCCGGCGGCTTTCGTCGGTTCATTCCGCGCAACGTTTCCATGCCCAAGGGCGTCGGCCCGACCGTGGCGATCGCCGTGGCGGCGGCCCTGGCGCTGGGCTTTGGCGGCGGCTGGGTGGCGGCCAAGAGCGGCGGCCTGTTCACCGGCGGCAAGAACGACAGCTCCGTCGCTGGGGTCTCGGCCGACGGCCGCACGCCCGGCGCCACCCCCTGGTCTCTGTTCGGCAAGCCGCGCGGGGTCAATGCGGCCCGGCGCGGCATCGCCAAGCCCGATGGCTTCGCCGTCTGGCGCACCCGGCTGGATACGGGCGCCAATGAGCCCAAGGCCTGTATCGAGCTCTCCAAGCCCCTGGACGCCTCGAAATCCTATTCCGACTTCATCCTGGTCTCGCCGGACCTGGGTGGCACCCCTGCGGTCAGCGTCAATCCGGAGAACGACGCCGAGCTCTGTATCGCCGGCATGGGCTTCGTCGATCGGCGAGTGACCCTGCTGAAGGGCCTGCCCGGCAAGGGCGGAAACACTCTGGCCAGCAACGCGGATGTCGACTTCACCTTTGGCGAGAAGCCGCCTTATGTCGGCTTTGCCGGCAATGGCGTGATCCTGCCTCGCGAGGACAGCGACGGGGTCGGCATCGAGACGGTCAATGTCTCTAAGCTGTCCATCGAGGTTTGGCGGGTCTCGGACCGCAACCTGGTCCGCAAGTCGATCAGCGCCCCCGACCCGACCGGCGAAGGCGACTATTCCGGCGACTATGGCGACGACAGCCCCGATGACGAGGGCCGCGTGGTCTGGAAGGGCGAGGTCAAGGTCACTGGCGGCCAAGGCGAGCGGGTCACCACGGTCTTCCCGCTGGGCGCTGTGCTGAAGGAAATGAAGGCCGGCGGCTATGTGATCAAGGCCAAGGACGCCTCCAGCCTGGTCAAGACCGCTGACGGCGAGGAAAGCGAAGGAACCCAGCCGGCCCAGGCGCGCCGCTGGATCATGTTCACCGACATGGCCCTGGTTGGCTATGACGGCGCGGAATCCCTCGACGTCGTCGTCCGCTCGCTGAAGAGCGCCAAGACCGTGGCCGGGGTGCGTGTCGCCCTGGTCGCTCGCAACGGCGAGGATCTTGGCGAGGCCAAGTCCGACGACCAGGGCCGGGTCCGTTTCCTGCGCCCGCTGCTCAAGGGCGAGAACGCCCTCAAACCCAAGATGGTCATGGCCTATGGCGCGCAGGGCGACCTGGCGGTGCTCGACCTCGACCGCTCGCCGGTCGATCTGTCGAAACAGGGCGTCGGCGGCCGCAATGGTCCCGCGCCCGACGAGGACGAGACCGGCGGACGCATCGCCGGCAAGGAAATCGACGGCTACCTCTACGCCGACCGGGGCATCTATCGTCCCGGCGAGACGGTGCACCTGACCGCCCTGGTGCGCGATCTGCAGTCCCGGGCGATCAAGGACCGCAAGGGCGAGGTGGTGGTGCGCCGCCCCTCCGGCGTCGAGTTCAAGCGCTACGCCTTCGACGGCGCGCCCAAGGGGGCGGTCAGCCTGGATGTGGCCCTGCCCAAGAGCAGTCCGCGCGGCCGCTGGACCGCCAAGCTGGAGATCGAAGGCCTGGACGATTCAGCCGGTGAGCTTTCGTTCTCGGTCGAGGACTTCGCGCCGCAACGGCTGGCCGTCGATACCGATGGCCGGGCAAACGTGCCCGTGGCCGCCGGCGAGACGCGCCAGGTTTCGGTCAGCGCCCGCTTCCTCTACGGGGCGGCCGGCGCCGGCCTGCAGACCCAGGGCGAGGCGCGGCTGGCCGTGGACCCCAATCCCTTCCCGGCCTTCAAGGACTATCGCTGGGGCGACGAGAAGGACGCCTTCCAGGAAAAGCTGCTGGAGCTGGGCAGTTCGGTGACCGACGGCGAGGGCCGCGCGGTCCTGGCGGTTAATGGCGCCGAAGCCGGCGACACCGCCATTCCGCTGAAAGCCACCGTCACCGCCTCGGTGTTCGAGCCGGGCGGCCGCCCCGTGCGCGAGAGCCTGTTCCTGAAAGTCCGGACCAAGCCGGTCTATCTGGGGGTCAAGGTCGATGAGGGCGAAGGCGGCGGGTCCAAGCCGTCGGTGGGCCTGGACGTCATCGCCGTGGACGCGGCGGGCAATCGCATCGCCGCGCCGGGAACCAGCTACACCCTGGTCAGCGAGAACTGGGACTATGACTGGTTCCAGCAGGACGGCCGCTGGCAATGGCGGCGGACCAGTCGCGACGCGGTGATCACCAGGGGCTCGATCAATGTCGGCGCAGGTTCGGCGGCGAAGATCGGCCGGCGGCTGGAATGGGGCGACTATCGCCTGGAGCTGACCGGTCCCGGCGGCGCCAAGACGGTGATCCGCTTCGCCGCCGGCTGGGGCAGCCCGGCCCGCGACGGCGAGGCGCCGGACTTCGTCCGCATCGGCCTGAACACCAAGACCCCGGGCCAGGGCGACAGCATCGACCTGACCATCAAGAGCCCCTATGCCGGCGAGGCCCAGGTGGCCATCGCCACTGACCGGGTGATCGACTTCAAGACCTTCAGCGTCCCCGCCGGCGGCACGACCCTGAAGCTGAAGACCTCACCGGCCTGGGGCGGCGGGGCTTATGTCCTGGTCAGCGTGGTGCAGCCGCGCGATCCGGTGGCGACGCCAAAGCCGCGCCGGGCGCTGGGCCTGCTCTATGTCCCGCTCGATCCCAAGGCCCGCAAGCTGACGGTGGAGCTGGGCACCCCCGACAAGCTGAACGCCAAGTCCGAGGTCTCCGTGCCGGTGACGGTCAAGGGTCTGGGGCTCGGCCAAAGGGCCAAGGTGACCGTGGCGGCGGTGGACGAGGGCATCCTGCGGCTGACCAAGTTTGCCAGCCCCGATCCGGCCAAATGGTATTTCGGCAAGCGGGCCCTGACCCTCGACTACCGCGACGACTACGGCCGGCTGCTGGACGCCAACCTGGGCGCTCCGGCCAACGTCAACTTCGGCGCCGACCAGCTGGGCGGCGAGGGCCTGACGGTGACGCCGATCAAGTCGGTGGCCCTGTGGTCCGGTATCGTCGAGACCGATCTCTTCGGCAAGGCGACGATCAAGCTGCCGGCCGCCGACTTCAACGGCGAGCTGCGGGTGATGGCCGTGGCCTGGACCGACGAGGCGGTGGGCAGCGCCTCCAAGCCGATGACGGTGCGGGAGGCCGTGGTCGCCGACCTCAACCTGCCGCGCTTCCTCAGCCCCGGCGATAAGCCGGTGGCGACGCTGGAGCTGCACAATGTCGAGGGCAAGGCCGGCGACTACACGGTCGAAACCAACAGCAACAACGGCATCGTCATGGCCTTCAGGAAGGTCTTCCGCCTGGTGCTGGGCCAACGGATCGCCGAGAAGATTCCCTTCCTGGCGCCCGACCGGATCGGTGTCGGCCAGATCGGCTTCAAGGTGACCGGACCGGACTTCGCCACGGCCAAGTCCTATCCGATCCAGAGCCGGCTTGGCTGGGGCGCGGTGACCCGCACCACGACCGAACTGCAACAACCGGGCGCCGTCTGGACCCCGGCCGGCGACCTGCTGGCCGGGATGGCGGCGGGGGATGTGACCCTGCAGGTCAGCTATTCGCCGATCCGCGGCTTCGATCCCGCGGCGGTGGCGGCGGCCCTGTCGCGCTATCCCTACGGCTGCACCGAACAGACCATCTCGGTGGCCTATCCGCTGCTCTACGCCGGCGAGGTGGCTCCCGATCCCAAACAGCGCAAGTCGAGCGCCGCCCTCAACGAGGCGGTCGGCAAGCTGCTGGATCGCCAGACCCTGGACGGGGCCTTCGGCCTCTGGCGGGTCGGCGATGGCGAGGCGGACGCCTGGCTGGGCGCCTACGCCACCGACTTCCTCTGGGAAGCCAAGTCGCGCGGCGCCCCGGTGCCGGACAGCGCCATGGACCGGGCCCTGGGGGCCATGAAGGCGATCAGCCGGCCGGAAGGCTGGGTCTCGGTCAGCTACCGTCTGGAATACCCCGAATGGTGGGGCCGCAACCCCGATGAGTCCAAGGCGGCGACGGAGCGGATGCGCAGCCGCGCCTCGGCCTACGCCCTTTATGTGCTGGCCAAAGCCGGCCAGGGGGATCTGGCCCGGCTGCGCTGGTGGCACGACGTCCAGATGAAGAAGGACGACAACCCGATCGCCCGCGCTCAGGTCGGAGCGGGTCTGGCCCTGATGGGCGACCGCGCGCGAGCCCGGTCGGCGATCCGGGCGGCCATCGGCAAGCTGGGCTATCGCGACGAGCAGGACTGGTACCAAAGCCCGCTGCGCGACATCGCCGCCGTTATCGCCTACGCCTATGAGGCCGGTGAGGGCGACCTGGCCAAGGGTCTGGTGGGTCGGCTGGAAGGGGTCGTCCGCGATCCCGACAGCCTCAACACCCAGGAACAGGCCCGGCTGATGCAGGCCGCTTCGGCGATGATGAAGGCCTCCGGGCCGATCCGCATCGACGCGGCGGGCGTCACCTCCCTGACCCCGGCCGGCGGCGCGCCGCGCTGGGCGGTCGGCAAGCTGGCCGACGCCAGGTTCACCAACCGGGGCGGGGCCATCTGGCGCACCGTCACCGTGCGGGGCGTGCCGATGACGGCGCCGGGGGTCTCGGCCAACGGCGTCAGCGTCGACAAGCGGCTGTTCACCATGCAGGGCGGCGGCGTCGACCTGGCCAATATCAAACAGGGCGACCGGGTCGTGGTGCTGCTGTCGGGCCGCTCGTCCCAGGGGCGGACCATCGCCCTGGTGGTCGACGATCCGCTGCCCGCCGGCTTCGAGATCGAGACGGTGCTCAGCCCCGAGGACGCCAAGGACGGGCCCTTCCGCTTCCTCGGCGAACTGACCGGGGCGGATGTCCAGGAATCCCGCGACGACCGCTATATCGCCGCCATGGACCTGGGCGGAAACCGCCCCTATGCGCTTGCCTATATCGCCAGGGCCGTCACCCCCGGGGACTTCTTCTTCCCCGGACCGGAAGCGCGAGACATGTACCGCCCCGCGGTGGCGGGTCGGTCGGGAGCGGGCCGGGTGATGATCGGGACGAACTGATCGGGTTGCGTAAGTCTTTTCCTTCTCCCTGAGGGAGAAGGAGGGACCCGCCGCCGCAGGCGGTGGGAGGATGAGGGTTTACGGTGTTTGAGGGTCTGGCTCCGCTGAAGCGATTAAACGTTTGGCGCCGTAAACCCTCACCCCCCCGCGCCGAGGGCGCGGGTCCCCCCCTCTCCCTCAGGGAGAGGGTCGTGGCGCCGCTCGTCAGAACCCTCATCGCCCTGGTCGCCCTCCAGGCGGCGCTGGTCACCCTCGACCTGATCTTCCCGCCGGACATGGGCCGGGCGGAGCGGTCGTCGCCGGTGACCCTGGATCGCAACGGCTCCTGGCTGCGGGCCCTGCCGGTCGAGGACGGCCGCTGGCGGATCCGCGCCGATCTGACCCGAACCGACCCCAGCTTCCGCAGGCGGCTGGTGGCCATCGAGGACGGCAGGTTCTGGCTGCATCCGGGGGTCGATCCCATCGCCGTCATCCGTGCGGCGGGCTCGGCCATCGTGCGCGGCCGGATCACCAGCGGCGCCTCGACCCTGACCATGCAGACCGCCCGGCTGCTGGAGCCGCGTCCCCGCACCCTGCCGTCGAAACTGATCGAGATGGTCCGGGCGATGCAGCTGGAAGCGCGCCTCAGTAAGAAACAGATCCTCGCCCTCTACCTGACCCTGGCCCCCTATGGGGGCAACCTGGAGGGGGTGCGGGCGGCCAGCCTTTCCTATTTCGGCCATGAGCCTGAAAGCCTGACCCCTGGCGAACAGGCCCTGCTGATCGCCCTGCCCCAGGCCCCGGAAGGGCGCCGCCCCGACCGCTTCCCGGACGCGGCGCGGCGGGCGCGGGCTGATGTGCTGACCAGAATGATCCGCAGTGGCCTGATGGCCGAGCCGGCGGCCCTGGAGGCGGAGACCGAGATCCTGCCATCCCGCGCCGCCTTCCCCAGCCGAGCCTGGCATGTCGCCGGCCAGCTGGCCCGGTCCGCCCCGACCAGCGCCGCCACCGTCGACAGCACCCTCGACGCCGGTCTGCAGGCGCGGCTTGAGCCACTGGCGGCGGCCTATGCCCGGGGCCAAGGACCGGAAGCCACCGCCGCCATCCTGGTGGTCGAGATCGAGGGTCGGGCGGTGCGGGCCGCCGTCGGCTCGGCGGGACTGGAGCGGCCGGGCGGCTGGATCGACATGACCCGCGCCCTGCGCTCGCCGGGCTCGGCGCTCAAGCCCTTCATCTACGCCATGGCCTTCGACGATGGGACGGCGGCGCCGGACACCAAGATCCAGGACGTCGCCACCCGCTTCGCCGACTATCAGCCGGAGAACTTCGACCGCGTGTTTCGGGGCGAGGTGACCGCCGGCGAGGCCCTGGCCCATTCGCTGAACGTCCCCGCCGTGGCGATGATGGAAAAGATCGGCCCGCGCAGCTTCCTGGGGCGGCTGGAGAATGTCGGGGTCGAACTGGTCCAGCCGCGCACCGACAAGGACGGTCCGGGCCTGGCCCTGGCCCTGGGCGGGGAGGGGATCACCCTGCGCGACCTTGCCGTCCTCTACTGCGCGCTTGGCGACGAGGGGCTGGCCAAGCCCCTGGCCTTCACCCGCGAGGCGGAGCGCAGGAATCAGCAATCCGGCGGCCGGCGGCTGGTCGGGGCCACGGCGGCGCGGCAGGTGCTGGACATCCTGCGCGACGCGCCGGGGCCCAGCGGCCGTATCCCCTCGGCCCTGACCCGGGGCGGCCCGGCGCTGGCCTTCAAGACCGGCACCTCTTACGGCTTCCGCGACGCCGTGGCGGCGGGGGTGGCCGGCGGCTATGTGATCATCGTCTGGACCGGCCGGGCGGACGGCGGCGCGCGCGGCGGTCTGACCGGGCGCGAGGCGGCCCTGCCCATGCTGTTCGACGTCGCCGACCTGGTCGCCTCCAAGCCCGGCGCCCCGCCGCCGATCCGCCCCAAGGCCGCCCCCGGCGCGCTGCAGCGGCTGGAACAGGCTGGCGCCGGTCCCCGCCTGATCTTTCCGCCCGACAAGGCGACCGTGCAGGTCGAGGCCTTCGGGCCCAAATCGCGGGGCCTGGTCCTGGCGGCCGGCGGCGAGGGGCTGAGCTGGTACGTCGACGGCCGGCCCGTGCCGCTGGAGGCCATCAGCGGCCGCCCGGTCTGGCGTCCCGCGGCGGCGGGCTTCTACGCAGTGACGGTGGTGGATGCGCAGGGCCGTGAAGCCAAGGCGCGGGTGCGGGTGAAGGGCGGCTAATGGACGGGCTAAGAGTCACTGCCAAGCGGGAGGTAATGTTGAAGAAAACATATCTATTTCAAACCGTTAACGGAATTTTCGTTTGCTTTAATGAATTTTATTCAGGTGACATGTTTGACGCTTTCCTGGAGTTTCTGAGAAAGAAACTGGCGGTCAATATTTCTGAGTCCACGCGCGGGCCATATTCTTCGCTGGTCGATTTCTCGTTCGGGGCGATTGATGTCACCGCGATGTTTCATGACGACACGGGCTGTTGTGTCCGCGTTTCCGATCGAGATCTGAACGCCGCGCGCCAGATTGTAGCGATGTGTTACGGCCCATCCTGAAATTGAGGCGCGATCAGCGCTGTACATGCAGACGCAAAAAGGGCCGCCCCTGGGGGACGGCCCTTTTCGATTCCAGGAAACCCGATGTCCTACGGACGAACGGGCTTCTTCGGGGCGGCGATCAGGCCTTCACGCTGGGCGCGCTTGCGGGCCAGCTTGCGGGCGCGACGGACGGCTTCGGCCTTTTGGCGAGCGCGCTTTTCCGACGGCTTTTCGTAATGGACGTGCCGCTTCATTTCGCGGAACGAGCCTTCACGCTGCATCTTCTTCTTCAGGGCCTTCAGCGCCTGGTCGACGTTGTTGTCGCGGACGAAAATCTGAACCAGGGGTATCTCTCCTTCGGCTGCCCGCCGCACGCCTGCGCGGCAGGGCGGTCGAAAACAAATATCTGAACCCCCCGACAGGAAAACCCTGGCGGAGCGAGGCGCGCGGGATAGCAGAGGCTTGGCGGCTTGTCCATCACGAGAAGCCAATCGTTGAGTCCCTTCAAGCGCTTGCCGGCAGATGTGTCGGGGGATGTATAGTGCCCTCCATGAGCGAGACCCCGACCTCCGCCGATGGCCAGGCCCCCGATTGGGCCGCGACCACTGAACAGGCTATCCTCGATCAGGCCCTGATCCTGGCGCCGGACTTCGGCTGGACCCGGCCGATGACCCTGGCCGCCGCCCGCAAGGCGGGGCTGACGACGGGCGAGGCCGACCTGCTGCTGCCCGGCGGTCCGCGGGACCTCGCCGCCCTGCTGTCGCGCCGCCATGACGCCGCCGCCCTGGCCGCCCTGCCCGATCCCGCATCCCTGAAGATTCGCCAGCGTATCCGCGCCGCCGTCCTGGCGCGGCTGGAGGCCGCCGGGCGGGACCGCGAGGCGCTGCGCCGCTGGGCCGGGTTCCTGGCCCTGCCGCTGAACATCCCCCTGGCCCTGCGGCTGGTCTGGGAAAGCGCCGACGGCCTGTGGCGCTGGGCCGGCGACACGGCGACGGACGAGAACCACTATTCCAAGCGGGCCATCCTCTCGGGCATCCTGATCTCCGCCCAAGCCATCGACCTGGCCTCGGGGCGCGACGCCGCCCTGACCTATCTCGACGCCCGCATCCAGAACGTCATGGATTTCGAAAAGTGGAAGGCGGGGATCAAGCCGTCCGACTTCGCCAAGGAGATCGTCGGGGCCCTGAGCCGGATCCGCTACGGCCGTGCCTGAGGCGGCGCTGAAGGTCACCGTCAGGCAGGCGCTCCTGTCGGAGCGGCCGCTGATCGAGGGGCTGATCCAGTTCTACACCTATGACTTTTCTGAGATGGAACCGGCCGGTTCGGCGCGATTCGACGTCGGACGCGACGGCCTGTTCGATCCCTATCCGCTGGCCCCCTACTGGCGGGACGAGGGCTACTGGCCGCTGTTGATCGAGGTTGCGGACCGCCCGGCCGGGTTCGCCCTGGTCAACCGGGAAAGCCATCGCGGGGCCGTCAACGACCGACATATGGGCGAGTTCTTCGTCGCCCGGAAGTATCGCGGCGGGGGAACCGGGGCCGAGGCGGTCCGGCAGATTCTCGCCCTGCATCCCGGCCGCTGGGAGGTGGCCATCGTCGAACGCAACGCAGCGGCCAAGGCCTTCTGGTCCAAGGCGTTGAAGCTGGCCGGGGCCACGGAGATGGTTTGCCACGCCGGAGACGGCGAACACTGGACCGGCCCGATCTGGTCGTTCCGGGCCCCCTGACGGTTTCGCCTAAACCGGCCCCCGCATCCGGTTCACATGCCCCATCTTCCGCCCCGCCACCGTCTCGCGCTTGCCGTAGAGATGCAGGCGGGTGTCGGGGTCGGAGGCCAGCTTGGCCCAGGCAGCGGCCTCATCGCCCAGCAGGTTCAGCATCTCCACCCGACTATGGGGCGTGGTCGAGCCCAGGGGCCAGCCGGCGACGGCGCGGATATGCTGTTCGAACTGGTCGACGGCGCAGCCGTCCTGGGTCCAGTGGCCGGTGTTGTGGACGCGGGGGGCGATCTCGTTGACCAGCAGGGAGCCGTCGGCCAGCTGGAACAGCTCCACCCCCATCACCCCGACATAGTCCAGGCCGGTCATGATCTGGGCGGCGATCCGCTCGGCCTGTTCCAGGGTGGCAGTGTCGGCGGGTGCGGGGGCGGTGGTGCGCCGCAGGACCCCGCCCTCGTGATGGTTTTCGCCCAGCGGATAGACGGCGATCTCGCCGTCGCGGCCCCGGGCGGCGATCACCGACAGCTCGCGCACGAAGTCGGCCCGGGCCTCGAGGATGGCCGGCTTGGCGCCGATGGCGCGGAAGGCGTCGTTCTCGTCGGCCGCCCGCTCGATCCAGGCCTGGCCCTTGCCGTCATAGCCCTCGCGCCGGGTCTTCAGCAGGGCCGGCAGGCCGACCAGCTGCGCCGCCTCGGCGATGTCGGCGGCGGACTCGATGGGGGCGAAGGCGACCGTCGGGGCGCCGACCTGATTCAGGAACTGCTTTTCCGAAATCCGGTCCTGGGCGACCGACAGGGCCATGGGGCCCGGCGCCACCGTCTTGCCGAGCGCCGCCAGGGCCTCGACACAGGCGGCGGGGACGTTCTCGAATTCATAGGTCACAACGTCGCAGGCGGCGGCGAAGGCGGCCAGGGCCTGGGCGTCGGTGTACGGGGCGACGAAGGTCTGCTTGACCACGCGCGAGGCGGGGCTGTCTTCGTCGGGGGTCAGGACGACGACGTCGAGGCCCAGCCGCGCAGCGGCGAGGGCGAGCATCCGCCCCAGCTGTCCGCCGCCGAGAACACCGATGGTCGAGCCCGGGGGGAGGGGACCGGGAGCTAAGGGGAAGGTCATCAGTCCTCAACGGTTTCGGCGACGGCGCGGGTCTGCCGCTCACGATAGGCGACCAGCCGCTCGGCCAGGGCGGGATCGGACAGGGCCAGGATCTGGGCGGCCAGGATGCCGGCGTTCTTGGCCCCCGCCGCCCCAACCGCCAGAGTTCCCACGGGAATTCCGGCCGGCATCTGGACGATGGAGAGCAGGGAGTCGAGCCCGTTCTGCAGCTTGGACTCCACCGGAACCCCCAGAACCGGCAGATCGGTCATCGAGGCCGTCATCCCCGGCAGGTGGGCCGCGCCCCCCGCTCCGGCGATGATAACCTTGAACCCGGCGGCCCGCGCGCCCTTGGCAAACTGGTAGAGGCGGTCGGGCGTGCGGTGGGCGGAGACCACCTTGGCCTCATAGGTCAGGCCCAGGGCGTCGAGGCTTTCGGCCGCGCCCCGCATGGTGGGCCAGTCGGAACGACTGCCCATGATGATCGCCACCGGCGCCTTTGCGCTCATTGTCTTTGCATCCCCAGAGTCCTAACGACTCCTTTCCGGGCGGGCCCCCGGAAAGGCGCGGAGTATAGGCGCCGCTTGTGGCCCCGCAACCGATGCGTCAGATTCTGTGCGCGGGGATGGGACGGATGATTCTGCCATGAAGATCACGGGCGCCAGAGCGGAGGCCTTTTCGGCGATCCGTCGCCGCGCCCTGACGGCGGCGGGCGCCCAGGCCACGGGCCAGACGAGCGCCGCGCCTGACAGCGTCGGCTTCCTGGGGCTTAGCGAGGCGGAGCTGACGCCCTCGGTGCAGGCGGCGCTGCAGACGCTGCTGGGCGAGATCGAGGACCTGCGGAGCGAGGTCGGCAAGCTGAAGGGTCAGCTGGTCGAAATGGAAGGCCTGGCCGACCGGGACGTCCTGACCCCGGTGCTCAATCGCCGGGCCTTCATGCGGGAACTGGGCCGGATCGCCACCTTCGCCGCCCGCTACGGGGCCCCGGCCTCGCTGGTCTATTTGGATCTCGACGGCTTCAAGACGGTCAATGACCGCTTCGGCCATGCCGCCGGCGACGCGGCCTTGCGGGCGGTGGCCGAACGGCTGGCCGCCAATGTTCGGGACAGCGACATCGTCGGACGACTGGGCGGCGACGAATTCGCGGTGATCCTGGTCCAGGCCGATCTCGAGGCGGCCAACGCCAAGGCCGCCAGCCTTGTCAAGATCATCGAGCGCGAGCCGGTGATGTGCGGCGACTGGTCGGTGCCGCTGCATGTCAGCGTCGGGGTCCGCCAGATCACCCCCGGCGCGGACCCTGAGACGGCTTTGGCCGAGGCGGATGCGACCATGTACGTCCGCAAGCGGGCGGCGGAGGCGGGGTAGCCGTCTACCCTCTAGTCCCAAACAGCGCCGAACCCACCCTGACGCTGGTCGCGCCGAATCGCACGGCGGTCTCGAAATCCCCGCTCATCCCCATCGACAGCCGCGAAAGTCCGTTGCGCTCGGCAATCTTCGCCAGCAGGGCGAAATGCAGGCCGGCGGGCTCGGCTTCCGGCGGGATACACATCAGGCCTTCGATGCTCAGGCCGTAGGTGTCGCGGCAGGCGGCGATGAAGGCGTCCGCCTCCTGGGGCGCGATCCCGGCCTTCTGCGGCTCCTCGCCGGTGTTGACCTGGACATAGAGGCGGGGGGCCCGGCCGGTCTTGCCCATCGCCTCGGCCAGGGCGGCGGCCAGTTTCTCGCGGTCCAGGGTCTCGATGACATCGAACAGGGCCACGGCCTCGCGGGCCTTGTTGCTCTGCAGCGGACCGATCAGCCGCAGCTCCAGCCCCTCGCGGCGGTTGGGGCCGGTCACGGCCCAGCGCTCGGCCGCCTCCTGCACGCGGTTCTCGCCGAACACCCGCTGGCCGGCGTCCAGCATGGCGGCGATCTTCTCTTGCGGCTGCAGCTTGGAGACCGCCACAAGGGTGACGGCGGCCGGGTTGCGGCCCGCGGCTTTGGCGGCGGCGGCCATCCGGTCGAGGATCGCCTGGCGGGCGGCGGCGATGGAGGTTGGGGAGGCGGATGTCTGGACCAAGCGGAGACCTCGGCGCGCTGAAGGCGGCGGCGCTTTCCTTACGGCCGCGCGTCCGGACGGCAAAGCCCCTGCCTAGGCTGCTGTTCCTCACCGACCCCGTTCGGACGCCCGATCCGGAAGCGGTGATCGCGCGGCTGGACCCGGATGTGGCGGTGATCTTCCGGGCCTTCGGCGCGGCCGACGCGGTGGAGCAGGGGCGGCGGTTGGCGGCCATCGCCAAGGCGCGGGGCTTGATCCTGCTGGTCGGGGCCGATGAGGCGCTGGCGGAGGCGATCGGCGCGGATGGCCTGCATCTGCCGGAGTGGGCGGTCTCGGCCCTGACTGATCTGCGTGCCCGGCGGCCGGACTGGATCATCACCGCGGCGGCTCACAGTCTTGACGCCTGTCTGAACGCATCGGCCGCCGACGCCGTGCTGGTCTCGCCGGTCTTTGCCAGCAACAGCCCTTCGGCCGGGACGCCGCTCGGCGTTGAGGGCTTCAGCCGGATTGTCGCGGCCTCATCCGCGCCGGTCTATGCGCTGGGCGGTGTGACCGGGGCGACCGCCGGCCTGCTGACAGGCAGCGGCGCGGCGGGGTTCGCCGGCATCGAGGGGTTTCTGACCTAACGCCCGATGGCGTGGAGCGCCGTGCCGTGAGCCCGCAGCCAGTCGCGGTGCGGCGCGGGATCGCCGAAGATGCGGTCGACCAGAGCCCAGAACTTCGGGCCATGGTTGGCCTCGATCAGATGGGCGCATTCATGGGCGGCGACATAGTCGGCCACGGCGAAGGGGGCCAGGGCCAGCCGCCAGCTGTAGCGGATGGCGGCCGGGCGGCCGGGCCGGGCCGGCGAGCAACTGCCCCAACGCGCCTTGGGATCGACCACACTAACGCTGGGCGCCGCCGCGCCGACCGAACGGCTGTAGGCGACGGTCATCTCGGTGAATCGGCGTTTGGCCTCGGTCTTGACCAGCCGGAGCACCCGGTCGGCGAAGGCGGCGTCGTCCGGGGCGCGGATTTCGCCGGCTGCCAGGTCAAGCTTTGCGCGGCCGGGCGCCGCCACCAGGGTCAGGGGCCGACCGAACAGCTCCAGCACCATGCCGGGGCGGAGCGCCGTCGGGGCCGGCAGGTCGGCCATCTGGGCGGAAATCCAGCCATGGCGTTCGCGGGCGAAGGCGACGGCTTCCGACAGGCGCCGGGCGGTCGGGGCGGTGGCGATGACTTCCCGCCTGGTGCGGTCGACCCTCAAGCTGATCCGCCGGGCGCGGGCGTTGACCGCCAGCCGCACCACATGGCCGGCGGTTTCCAGCCGGTCGCCATGCGCATAGGCGGGCGGTTTGAACAGACTCATGTCGCAAGGCTTAGTCCGAAAGCGGAGTCTGGAAAACGATCATTTGACGGCCGGGCTGCAACAGGCCGCCCGGCCCTGGTTCAGCTCTGGAAGTCCGGGTCGCACCTGCGGATGAAGGCGGCGACACGGGGACAGATTTCGTCCTTGAACCGCTTGCCGTTGAACACCCCGTAGTGGCCGACGCCCGGCTGGACATAGAGCTCCTTCATGTCCTCGGGGATGTTGTCGCAAAGGCCATGGGCGGCCTGGGTCTGGCCGACGCCGGAGATGTCGTCCAGCTCCCCTTCGACCGTCATCAGGCCGATGTCGGTGACGGCGGACGGTTTCACCAGGCGGCCGCGATGGCGAAGTTCGCCCCGGGGCAGCAGATGCTTCTGGAACACCGTCTCGACAGTCTGGAGATAAAACTCCTCGGTCAGGTCGAGGACCGACAGATACTCGTCATAGAAGACCCGGTGCTTTTCGGCGCTGTCGTCGTCGCCGACGACCAGCTGGTCGAAGTAGCGTTTGTGGGCTTCCTGGTGCTTTTCCTTGTTCATCGACATGAAGCTGGCGAGCTGAACAAAGCCTGGATAGACGCGCCGCAACGCGCCCGGATGGGGCGGCGGCACGGTGTAGATCATGTTCGACTGGAACCAGGTGAAGGGCCGCTCCTCGGCCAGCCTGTTGGTCACGGTCGGCGACAGGCGGGCGTCGATGGGCGAGCCCATGAAGGTCATGCTGCGCGGCCGGCTGGGATCGTTGTCCTCGGCCATCAGCGACGCCGCGGCCAGGACCGGCGGGCCGGGCTGGCAGACGGCGATGACGTGGGCCCGGGCCCCCATGACGCCCAGCATGGTGCGGATATGGTCGATATAGTCGCTGAGGTCGAAACGCCCTTCCATCATCGGAACATCGCGGGCGTTGGACCAGTCGGTGACGAAGACAGCGTGGTGCGGAATCAGGGCCTCGACGGTGCCGCGCAGCAAGGTCGCGTAGTGTCCGGACAGCGGCGCAACCAGCAGGACGGCGGGGTCCAGCTGCATCTTGCCGGCCCGGCGCATGTCGGCCATTTCCCGGTCAAACTGGATCAGCCGGCACCAGGGGCTTTCCCAGACCACATTTTCACGCACCCGCACCGGCACGCCGTTGATCTCGACACTGTCGATCCCCCAGGCGGGCCGGCCATAGCGGCGGGTGACATTGGCGTAGAGGTCGGCGGCGGCATAGATATTGCGGCCGACGACCGAGTCCTTGGCCGGATTCAGCGGCGAGGACCAGAAATCCCGGGCGATCCGGGCCGCCATTCGCATGGGGGTGCTGGCGTAGTAGGTGGCTTCCTGCAGAGAGTAGAGCATGGAACCTCGGTGATTGTGCAGCGCAACATAACACACCCGGGCTTAAGGAAGTCCAGCCTCCTTTGCGCCATCGCCGACAAACCCCGATTGCCCGCGCCGCGCGGGAATGATCTATGCGGACAGGACGACGCGACGCAACGCGGCGAGCGCCGTGACGCTGGTCGGCGGCTGGCGGTCAGGTAAGGCGGCTTTGAAAGTGAAGGACGGCGAAAGCCACGGCAGGGTCTCGGATCCCTTTGCTTCGCTGGTGGTGGCGATCGCCGAACACGGCGATCGGGCCGCCTTCACCAGGCTTTTCGACCACTATGCCCCCCGGGTGAAGGGCTATCTGATCCGTCTGGGGACGGACCCGGCGCGGGCCGAGGAGCTCGCCCAGGAGGTGTTGATCGCGGTCTGGCGAAAGGCCGCCACCTTTGATCCGAGCCGGGCCCAGGTCTCCACCTGGATCTTCCGCATTGCCCGAAATCGACGCATCGACGCCTTCCGCCGCGACCGTGTCGCTCAATTGGACGATCACGATCCCGCCCTGCGGCCGCCCGCGGCGCCGGATCCTTCCGACGGGGTCAGTGACGGGGAGCAGCGGGTAAGGATCGCCGCCGCCCTGGACCGCCTGCCGTCCGAGCAACGCGACCTGATCCGCTCGGCCTTCTATGACGAGTTGAGCCACAGCGAGATCGCCGAGAAGACCGGCCTGGCGCTGGGAACGGTAAAGTCTCGGCTGCGGCTGGCCTTCGAGAAGCTTCGGCTGGCCCTGGGGGACCTGTCTTGACCCGCCTTGACGACCGGCCGGAGCGCTCCATATCGCCAATCGTTCGCAACCAGACTGGCGTGTCCCCCTCTTGACCCCTTCAGCCGAAATTTTCGTCGATCGCCTGCAGACCGCGCCGGACGCGGGCCTGATGCTGTTGGCGCGGACGGCGGCCTCGATCCGGGACATCCTGCCGCCCCTGGCCGAGGCCGGGCCGGGGGACGTGCTGGGCGGCGGCTTTCTTGAGGTCGAGCCGCCGGCGGCCCTGGACGTCGGCGCCGCCGACCGGGCCCTGGCCCGCATCGACGCCTTCGACGCTCTGGAGACCCGGGCGGCGGCCAGGCTGGCGACCAGGGGTCTGGGCGAGCTGATGACCCTGCCCGAGCCGGTCCGGGAGGCCGCCTTCGGGGCCATCCTGGAGGGGCGCGGCTTCGGGTTCGCCGGCTTCGGCATCCGTCGCCTGACCCTGCCGACGCCCGGCGAGGCCCGGGTGGATATCCTGCGGATCGAGCCCGGGTATGGCGTGGCGGGTCACGATCACGAGGGTGAAGAGTTCACCCTGGTGATGACCGGAGCCTTCAATGACGGTCACCAGACCTACCGGCCGGGCGACATCAATGTCGGACAGCCGGGTTTCGTCCACGAGCCCAAGGCCCTGCCCGGCGTGGTCTGCTACGCCCTGGCCGTGTCCTACGGTTCGCCGGCCTTCGAGGGCCCTGTCGGCCTGCTGCAGAAGCTGACCGGTTTCGGGCGCTGATCCCCGACTTGGGTAGCGGCTTTGGCTGCTTGGTAAACGCCCCTTAACCCTCCGCCGTCAGAACTGGATCTTGATTATGATCCAGGGGCTCGGTGTATGGCGAAGGCGGCGCGGCGTACGGGCGCGGAACTGCTGGTTGAAGCGGCCGCCATCGCCTGGAGTCTGCCGGGCACGGCGCGCTTCCGCGGCGGGGTGATCGCGGTCCTCGGCGCCGGTCTGGCCGTGGCCCTGGCCACCTACAATCCCGCCGATCCCAGTTTCAATGTCGCCACGGGCCTTGCCGCGACCAACGCCCTGGGCGGGGCCGGAGCGATGATGGCCGACCTGGCCATGCAATCGCTGGGCCTGGGCGCCTGGCTGACCGCCATGCTGATGACCGCCTTCGGCGTCAGCCGGGTGCTGGACCCTGAGCCGGACCGCAGCCGTGCCGAAGTGCGCCGCCGCGCCGCCGTCGGGGCCCTGGCCGTGCTGCTGCTGGCCGCCGCCCTCGCCGCGCCGCCGCCGCCGGCCGCCTGGCCTCTCGCCATGGGCCTGGGCGGGCTGTGGGGGCAGGCGCTGTTCGGCCTGATTCGTGATCTTCTTCACTTCGTCCGACTGCCGGGCGCGGCCCTGTTCGCCGGCCTGCTGCTGGCGGCCGGCGGCCTGACGGCCCTGGTCTGGTCGCTTGGGCTGCAACGCCTGGCCAGTGGCGCGGATGGAGACTGGCTGGCCCGCCTGCTGGCGCCGCGCCCGCCCAAGGCCGCCCCCGCCCCCACGCCGGCCGTGGCCCGCCGGGTCCGCACGGCCAAGCCCAAGGCCGAACGGCTGGCGGCTTTCGATGACCAACCTGAGGCGGACGCAACCCCCGTCGCCGCCCCCGCGCCGGCCCTGGCCATTCGTCAGCCCAAGGTCCCCGCCGCCCGCACCTCCGGCCGAGACAGCCGCGAGCGCCAGGCGGCCTTTGATTTCGAGGAGAGCGTGGGCGGTTTCCGCCTTCCGGAACTCTCGATGCTGGCTCAGCCCAAGCCCCGGGCCGCGACTTTCGACGAGGCGGCCCTGCGCCAGAACGCCCGCCTGCTGGAAAGCGTGCTGGCCGAGTTCGGGGTGCGCGGCGTCATCGACCAGATTCGCCCCGGGCCCGTGGTCACCCTCTATGAGCTGACGCCCGCCCCTGGCGTGAAGAGCGCCCGGGTCGTGGCCCTGGCCGACGACATCGCCCGCTCGATGAGCGTCGCCGCCTGCCGGGTCTCGGTGGTTCAGGGCCGCAACGCCATCGGCATCGAGCTGCCCAACGCCAAGCGCGAGACCGTCTATCTGCGTGACCTGCTGGCCAGCGCCGACTACGAAAAGCCGGGCGCCAGCCTGCCCATGGCTCTGGGCGAGACCATCGGCGGCGAGCCCTATATCGCTGACCTGGCCAAGATGCCCCACCTGCTGATCGCCGGGACCACCGGCTCGGGCAAGTCGGTCGGGGTCAACGCCATGATCCTGTCGATCCTCTACCGCCTGCCGCCGGACCTCTGCCGCTTCATCATGATCGACCCGAAGATGCTGGAACTCAGCGTCTACGACGGCATCCCCCACCTGCTGGCCCCGGTGGTCACCGATCCGAAGAAGGCCATCGTCGCCCTCAAATGGACGGTGCGGGAGATGGAGGATCGCTATCGCCGGATGTCGAAGATCGGCGTGCGAAACATCGGCGGTTATAACGAGCGGGCCAAGGAGGCGCTGGACAAGGGCGAACATTTCGAACGCACGGTCCAGACCGGCTTCGACGACGCGGGCCGCCCGGTCTATGAGTCCGAGAAGATCCGTCCCGAACACATGCCCTATCTGGTGGTGGTCATCGACGAGGTCGCCGACCTGATGATGGTCGCCGGCAAGGACATCGAAGGCGCGGTCCAGCGCCTGGCCCAGATGGCCCGGGCCGCCGGCATCCACCTGATCATGGCCACCCAGCGTCCGTCGGTCGATGTCATCACCGGCACCATCAAGGCCAACTTCCCCACCCGGATCAGCTTCCAGGTGACCAGCCGGATCGACGCCCGCACCATCATGAGCGAGCCTGGCGCCGAGCAGCTGCTGGGCATGGGCGACATGCTGTTCATGGCCGGCGGCGGCCGCACCACCCGCCTGCACGGCCCCTTCGTCTCGGACAACGAGGTCGAGACGGTGGCCAAGTTCCTGCGCGAGCAGGGCGTGCCGCAATATCTCGAGGAGGTCACCGCCGGCGGCGACGAAGACGAGGAAGGCGGCGGCGTGGCCGAGGATGGCTCGGGCGGCGATCTCTACGACCATGCCGTGGCCGTGGTCACCCGCGACCGCAAGGCCTCGACCAGCTACATCCAGCGCCGTTTGCAGATCGGCTACAACCGCGCCGCCTCGCTGATGGAACGGATGGAGCGGGAGGGGGTTGTTGGAGCCGCGAACCATGCGGGCAAGCGGGAGATTCTCGCCGGCCCGCCGCCGCCCATGTAGCCTTGGCCCTCCCGGCCGTGTTTTGGCCTCGGGTCAGCGTCAGTTTGCATCCCATGGGACGACAAGACTGCTAAAGGGCCGACATGACCCAGACCATCGACCGCCGCCTGTTGCTCGCCGCCCCCTTCGCGGGGTTGCTCGCGGCTCCCCTTGCCGGGCTTCTGGCCGGCCCGGCCCTGGCCGCCGACCTGACCCCGGCGGAGACGGCGCTGGTCGCCAAGGCCCAGTCCTATCTGCAGGGCCTGAACGCCGCCAAGGGGCGGTTCATCCAGACCGATCCGCGGGGCAGCGAGACGCAAGGGGTCTTTTATCTGCAGCGGCCAGGCAAGGCGCGGTTTGCCTATGACGCCCCGGCCAGCAAGCTGCTGATCTCCGACGGCCGTTTCGTCTCCGAGTCCGACACCCGGTTGAAGACCGTGACCCGATATCCTCTGGACCAGACGCCGCTGGCGCTGTTCCTGGCCCAGGACGTGCGGCTGGACCGGGGCGTGGTCATCACTCGCGTCGCCCAACTTAATGGCGGTTTCGCCCTGACCATGCAGGACGGCCGAAAACAGACCCGCGGCAGCCTGACCCTGAACTTTTCCGACAGCCCGATGGGCCTGATGGGATGGGTGGTCTCCACGGTCCAGGGTTCGACCCGCGTGCGGCTGACCAACCTGGAGCGGGCCTCGGGCCTCGACCCCAAGTTGTTCGTCACCCCGTTCACCCAGCCAAAACGGCCGCTCCGCCCTGGAATGTGACTGTGTCCACTCAGACACAGACAAGATTTCACGGAATTGTCGTTGACGTTTAGTGGGCGACGTTGTTCTAATGCAACACATGGCGGTTGGCGCGTCCGACCTCGCGCCGCCCGCGGTCCGTGCCGGAAACCTATCCCCTCCCGGCGGCGGCATGAGAAACAACTTTCCACACCCGGCGCCCCTGGCGCCGGGTGTTTTTTCTTGAGAGCGCCGGGGGCTGTAACTGGCGGCGTGGCGCGGTAAGACCCCGCCATGCGCCTTCGTCTCGCCACCTGGAATATCAACTCCGTCCGTCCCCGCGGCGACCTGATCGGCCGGTTCGTCGACGAGGTGGCCCCTGATGTCCTCTGCCTGCAGGAGATCAAGTGCCAGACCGAGGAATTTCCCAAGGCGATGTTCGAGGCGCTGGGGTTCAACCACTTCCGCATCAAGGGCCAGAAGGGCTGGCACGGGGTTGGCATCGCCTCGCGCCTGCCGATCGAGGACGCGCCGCCGCTGGATGTCTGCAAGAACGGCCACGCCCGCTGCGTCGGGGCGGTGATCGCAGGGGTGGAGATCCACAACTTCTACATCCCGGCCGGCGGCGATGTTGCCGACCGCGAGACCAACCCCAAGTTCGATCACAAGCTGGACTTCTACGAACAGCTGACCGCCGAGATGCTCAAGCGCGACCCGGCCAAGCCGCTGGTGCTGACCGGAGACTTCAATATCGCGCCGGGTGAGAACGACGTCTGGAACCACAAGTTCATGAGCAAGGTGGTCAGCCATACGCCGATCGAACTGGAGACCATGGCCAAACTCAAGGCGTCGATGGGTTTCATCGACGTCACCCGCGAGGCCATTCCCGAGCCGGAGAAGCTGTTCAGCTGGTGGAGCTACCGCGCCGCCGATTTCCGCGCCTCCAACCGCGGCCTGAGGCTGGACCACATCTGGGCCAGTCCCGGCATGAGGGACTCGGTCTTCCACAGCGGCAAGGCTCTGTCCCGCGTGCACGATGACGTGCGCGGCTGGGACAAGCCCAGCGACCACGCGCCGGTGACGGCGGATTTGATGGTCTGATCAGCAGGCGATGGCCTGCATATGACCGGCGGCGGCATAGTCCAGCAGGAACCCGTCCCGCGTCATAAGCCGATATCCCCCTGCCCGCGCTGATGCGGCCATCGCTCGATCGGCGGGATCGCGAGGCGGATCGCCTGGCAAAAACGACGACTCGATCAAGATCGAGGGCGTAACGCGCAGCAGCTTCACGCCGGGCTTCTCACAGAGGGCCTCGAACCAGATGATCGGAGGGAGGGTCAGTGACAGGCGGCCTCGTGACACCAGCATGCCGATTTCCCAGGCCGTAACTGGAGAGACGAAAATCGCCAGATCAGTCGCCCAGGCCTCGACGAGCGCGGCGTCTGCCTCGGAGGAGACTGGCGTACCGCTCGCTATCCAGATTGCCGCGTTGGTATCGAGGAGGATGGGCGAGCTCACCCGTAAACCTGGCCCCAGTCCGGGTCAGCCGGTTCGGTTAGATCGACGCCGTCGGGAATGAGCACCGTCCCCTTCATCGACCCGATCAGAGGATGGCGGCCGCTCCGAAGCTCCTGGCGCTTCTTCTGGAAGGTGACTCGCTCGGCTCCCCGATCAAGGCCTCGCGTAGCGTAGCCGACTGACACCCAGGCCTTTGCGTTGACATGGCCGTCCGTGTTGTTGCTCCACCAGGCGTCGTGCCGCCGCGCGGAGGGAGGCAACGACGCACCTAGAATGGTCTCGATCTGACCAAAGGTCAGGGCGACCGATTCAGCGCCGTTTCCAGCCAGATACTTGCTGAGCGGTTCATACTTCATATGAACTTCCTTTTCGAAAAAGGAAGTTATATCATTCGCCCTGACGACTCAAGGCTGCAGTCGGTAGCCGCCGGCTTCGGTGAGCAGCAGCCGGGCCTGGGCGGGATCGGGTTCGATCTTCTGGCGCAGGCGATAGACGTGGGTTTCCAGGGTATGGGTGGTGACCCCGGCGTTGTAGCCCCAGACCTCGGCCAGCAGTTCCTCCCGGGCGATCGGCTTGGCGCCGGCGCGGTAGAGGTATTTGAGGATATTGGTCTCTTTCTCGGTCAGCCGCACCTTTTTGCCCTTGTCGTCGAGCAGCAGCTTGGCGGCCGGGCGGAACTCGTAGGGACCGATGCGGAAGACGGCGTCTTCCGACGCCTCATGGCTGCGCAGCTGGGCGCGGATATGGGCCAGCAGCACGGCGAATCGGAAGGGCTTGGTCAGATAGCCGTTGGCCCCCGACTCCAGACCCAGGATGGTGTCGGCGTCGGTCGCGGCGGCGGTCAGCATCAGGATCGGGCAGGTGACGCCCGCCTTGCGCATCAACCGGCAGGCTTCGCGGCCGTCCATGTCAGGCAGGTCGACGTCCAGCAGGATCATGTCCGGCCGGACTTCCTTGGCCAGGGCCGAGCCCTCGGCCGCGGTCCCGCCTTCAAGGGTGGTGAACTCCTCATGCAGGCGGAGTTGCTCGGCCAATGCGCCGCGCAGGTCGGCGTCGTCGTCGATGATCAGGAGAGTCTTGCGTTGCGGCATCGGCTGGACCATGCACCGTTTCGCCCCCTAGCGCCAAGTCCGTGAGCCAAGAATGCTGGGGCGTGCCGCGACAGGAGGGCCCCGATGATCTTTACCGCCTGGTCCGACGGTCGTTTCGACCTTGGCGGACGGATTGTCCGCTGCGTCCTGGGCAAGGGCGGGGTGATCGCCGCGGCCGACAAGCGGGAAGGCGACGGCGCGACTCCCCTCGGCGTCTGGCCGATTCGCCGGCTCCTGTACCGGCCCGATAAGGCGCCGCCGCCGTATACCGCCCTGGCCGTGCATGCGATCCAGCCTCATGAGGGCTGGTGCGACGCGCCCGGCGATGCCGCCTACAACAGACCCGTGCGGCTGCCCTATGGGGCTAGCGCCGAGCGGCTGTGGCGGGACGATGAGGTCTACGACCTGGTCGGGGTGCTGGGTCACAACGACGATCCCCCGATCAGCGGCATGGGCTCGGCCATCTTCCTGCATCTGACCCGGCCCGATCATCGGCCGACCGAGGGCTGCGTGGCGCTGGACCGGGCCGACCTGCTGACGCTGCTGAGCCTTGCGGGGCCCGGCAGCGCCATCGAGGTCAGGCAGGCCTGAGCGATCAGCCCGCATGGTCCCTTGGTTCAGCTGCGGCCCACCGACTGGGCCACGGCGCGGATGATCTGCTGAATGGTGTAGGGCTTGCGGACGATGGGAGCGTCGAAACCCTCCGGCGCCCCGCGTTCGCCATAGCCGGTGGCGAAGACGAAGGGGATCCCCCGGGCGGCCAGACGTTCGGCCACCGGCGTCACCAGCCGACCGTTGAGATTGACGTCCAGAATCGCCGCATCGAGCCGGCCTTCGGCCAGCAGCAGGGCCTCGTCCACATCGCCGGCGGCGCCGATGACCACCGCGCCCGCCTCGGTCAAACCCGCTTCCAGCTCGAGCGCCAGAAGGGTGGAGTCCTCGACGATGATCAGGTTCAGACCCGCGACCCCGCCGCCGTCGGACAGGGCGCCGGTCGGGATCGACGCAGGGACGCCACGGGTTGAGGGCGGAGCGGGCTCCGCCGTCTTGGGCGTCGGGTCGGCCAGGGCCGTTCGGTCGGCGGTGATATGGGCGCGGACGCCGTCCCGCGGATAGCTGACCTTGCTGGCGCCGCCGAGCTCGCGGCCGGTGACCCGGTCCAGCAATACGGAACCAAAGCCCTGGCGCGTCGGGGATTCTACAACCGGGCCGCCGGACTCCACCCAGTCGAGGGCGAAGCCCCCTTCCTTGCGGCTTCGCCAGTCGAGCATCACCCGCCCGCCCTCGACTGACAGGGCCCCGTATTTGACCGCGTTGGTGGCCAGCTCGTGCAAGGCCAGCGACAGGGCGTTGGCCGCCCGGGGGGCCAGGAAGATGTCCGGGCCGGACCAGACCGCCTGGCCTTGACCGAGCCCCCCCAACTCAGCCTCGACGATGGCGGCGAGCGCCGCGCCGCGCCATCGGGTGGCGGTCAACAGCTCATGGGCCTGGGCCATGGCCTGCAGCCGGCCGGTGAAGCTCTCCAGAAAGGCCCCCGCGGAATCGGTCCGCCGGGCGGATTGGGCGGCCAGGGATTGGGCCGCGGCCAGAACGTTCTTCACCCGGTGGTCCAGCTCGGCCATCAGGGTTTCGCGCTGGTCCTCGTCCCGGCGCCGGTCGGTGATATCCTGGACCACGCCGATCACCTTGCGGGGGAGGCCGTCTTCACCCTGGATCAAGGCGCCGGCGCCCATCATCCAGCGCACCTCGCCGTTGTCCGGACGGATCATCCGGTATTCGGTCCGATAGCGGCCGCTGCCGCGCAAGGCCGCATCGACCTCAGTCCGCAGCCGGTCACGATCATCGGGATGAACGAATTCGAAGGAGATATCGCCCTTACGGCCGGGGGCGGAGGACGCGGCGCCGTCCAGCCCGGTCAACAGCTTCATCTGGTCGCTGACGAACATTCGATCCGAGGAGAGATCCCATTCGAACTCGCCCAATCCGGCGGCGTCGAGCGCCAGGTCGCGCCGCTGTCGATCCAGCCGCCGGCCGCGTTCCATGGCCAGGCGACGGGCATCTCCCAGAAGCCTGTCGGTCGCCAGGTCGGCCAGGGCGGCCAGGGCCCTGGCCTGGGCCGGCGCGCCATCCGGGTGGGCGGCCGGATCGCCCACCGCCAGCAGGCCGATGACCGCGCCGTCCGGCGTTTTCAACGGCGCGCAGGCATAGAAGCGGACATCAACCAGATGCAGCTTGGCCAGGAGAGGCGCGATCTGCGGATCGAGTCGGATGTCGCCGCAGATGACCACCTCCGCCCGCTGGATCATGACATCTGCCAGGGACCCTGCCCGGGGAAACTCCCGGGCCGAAATATTGTGGACAGCCTTGTGCCAGAGCCGGTCGCGATCCACGAGCACGACGGCCGCCCTTGGCGCCTCGAACAGATCCGCGGCGATCTGGACGATTCGGTCGAAGTAGGGGTCGGGTTCACTACCCAGAATGTGCAGCCCGTGAAGGACGGCAAGACGGCCCTCCTCATCCATTTCAACCGGGGGTGCGACAAATTCGCTCATGCGGCGCTTATAGACTGCGCCGCGCGTGAACGCGACCTGTGGCGCGCGCCCGATTGGCGCCCTACATTGGAACTCGTGGCCCTGTACGGCGTTGACGGCCCGTCACCAGATGGCGCCCCTCGTCCGGGGGTGCGAGCCCAAACGGAGTAGTTTCCATGACCACCCTGCCCCCCGGCGCCGAGGCTGAAGCCAACAAGGCGAAGACCTCGCTGAAGAACGCCGCCACCCACGCCGAAAAGAGCTTCGCGGAGGCCGCCGAGCACGCCAAGGCCAGCATCAGCGAAGCCGCCAACCGCGCCGAGACGGCCATCCGCGAGGGTCTTGAGACCTTCCGCGCCCAGGGCCGGACCTATGCCGACAGCGCCAGCCAACAGCTGGATGTCGCGCAGCGCTACGTCTCCGAACGGGTCAAGGAACGTCCGATCACCGCCACCCTGGCCGGCGTCGGCGTTGGCCTGCTGCTCGGCCTCCTGCTGGCTGGCCGCGGCGGCGATCGCCGTTGATCGTAGAGCGCACGCTTCTCGCCTTGGCGACGGCGGCGGCGGTGGTCGCCGCCGTCGCTGTCGCCATTGTCTCGGCCTTCTTCGCCCTCTTCGCCCTGGTCGAGCCGCACATCGGCCGAGCCGGAGCCGGAGCCGTGGTGTCGGGCGTCGCCGCCCTGCTGGCGGCTCTGATCGCCATCATCGCCGCCGCCCGCATGGAAGGCGACAAACGTCGGGCGCATCACGCCCACGCGGCTGCCCAGCCCGCGCATGATCCTGGCCTGATCAATGTGGTCATGAACGTTGTCAAGGACCGTCCCCTGCTGTCCGCCGGCGCGGCCGTGGCGGTGGGGCTCTACGCCCTGAAGAATCCCACGCTGGTCAGCGCCGTGATCCGCGGGTTCATGGAAACCCGCCCCAAGTCCTGATTTTTCGCTGAAAGCGCGGTCCTCCTGAACCACCCGGGAGGCCGCGAGTTTCCCATTGAACGCCGTCGCCTCCCCGCGTCGGCGACGCCGGAGGCTTCCCCAATGTTTATTCTTCCCGATCTGCCCTACGCCAAGGACGCGCTGGAACCGACCATGTCGGCCCAGACCTTCAGCTTCCACCACGACAAGCACCACAAGGCCTATGTCGACACCCTCAACGCCCTTCTGGCCGACAAGGGCGAGACGCCCGACAGCCTGGAAGCGGTGGTCAAGTCCGCCGGCCCCGGCAAGCTGTTCAACAATGCCGCCCAGGCCTGGAACCACGCCTTTTTCTGGCTGTGCATGACCCCCGACTACAAGGCCCCGGCCGGCGACCTGGCCGCCGCCATCGAGGCCTTCGGCGGCCTGGACGCCCTGAAGGCCAAGTTCGTCGAGACCGGCGTCGGCCAGTTCGGCTCCGGCTGGGTCTGGATCGTTGCGAAAGGCGAGGGCCTGGAGATTGTCTCCACCCATGACGCCGGCACGCCGATCACCGAGGACGGCGTCACGCCCATCCTCGTCTGCGACGTCTGGGAACACGCCTACTATCTGGACAGGCAGAACGACCGGAAAGGCTTCCTGACCGCCTGGTTCGAGACCCTGGCTAACTGGGACTTCGCCACCAAGCAGCTGGCGGCCGCCAAGGGAGACTCCGAAGCCTATACCTACCCCAAACCCGTCGCCTAGATTCAGATGGGGCCCACGGAACAACGTTAGAGAAAAGACGTTCTCCAGACAACGACGCGGAATGGTCGCGTCTTTCCTGTTGGGAGACTTTAGCGATGCTCAGGTGGGCTGTTATTTTCCTCGTCGTGGCCTTGGTCGCGGGTGTTCTCGGATTTGGCGGACTCGCCGGCACGGCCGTCGATATCGCCAAGATCCTGTTCTTCATCTTCCTGGTTCTGTTCGTGATTTCCTTGGTCATGAACATGGTTCGGGGTCGAGCGCCTTAGCCCCTCCGGCTTCAGGGACACCTTCAAGAGGGCGGCGCTCGCAAGGGCGCCGTCTTTTTGCGGCCCAAAGCCGCGCCAATGGTGGTCATGACAACTCTGTAACCCCGCGACATTCCCGGGGGGTGATAGAGAGGCAACGACGGTCCCGTTTCTCGGAGTGCTTTGAATGACCTCGACCCCCGCCCGGGTGCTGCTGCTGGCCCTGCTGTTGGCCACTCCTTCCAGCTTGGCCCTCGCCCAAGGCGCCTCGGGGGCGGCGCCCGGCGCGCCGCCGGCGGCCGCGTCCAGGGCGTCCATCGAGGTTCCTCCGATCAAATACCGGGAACGCACCCTGGCCAACGGCCTGAAGGTCTTCGCCTCGCAGGACAAGACCACGCCCAACGTCACCGTCCAGGTCTGGTACGGCGTCGGCTCCAAGGATGATCCTCAGGGGCGGTCGGGCTTCGCCCACCTGTTCGAACACCTGATGTTCAAGGCCACCCGGGACATGCCGTCGGAGACCTTCGACCGGCTGACCGAGGATGTCGGCGGCTTCAACAACGCCTTCACCGCCGACGACATGACCGCCTACTACGAGGTGGTCCCGGCCAACCATCTGGAGCGGCTGCTGTGGGCCGAGTCCCAGCGGTTGGGCGCCCTGGTCGTCGACGAGGCCAGCTTCAAGTCCGAACGGGATGTGGTGAAGGAAGAGCTCCGCTCACGGGTGCTCAGCGATCCCTATGGCCGGTTCGTCAGCCTGCTGATCCCGGCCAACAGCTACACCACCCACCCCTACCGTCGGGCCGGCATCGGCTCGATCGAGGAGCTGGACGCGGCGACCATCGACGATGTGCTGAACTTCCACGCCGAATACTACCGGCCGGACAACGCCGCCCTGATCGTCGTCGGCAACTTCGACGATAAGGCGCTGGACGCCTGGATCGACAAGTATTTCGGCGGCATCAAGCCGCCCAAGGCCCCGCTTCAGCGCGTGACGGTGAAGGAGCCGGCGCGCACTGGCCCCAGGACGGTGACCGGCTACGCCCCCAACGTCCCCCTGCCGGCCATCGCCATCACCTGGCAGGGGCCGGAGGCGTCCGATCCGGACGCCGCGCCGCTGACCGTGCTCGACGCCATCCTCTCGGGCGGCAAGTCGTCCCGGCTCTACAACAGCCTGGTCTATGAGCAGCAGATCGCCCAGGCGGCCTTCTCCAGCGCCCCGACCAACGCCCAGCCCGGTCTGTTCTATGTCGGCGCCATCATGGCCGGCGGCAAGACGGTGGAAGAGGGCCAGACGGCCCTGCTGGCTCAGGTCGCCCGGCTGCGCGACGCGCCCGTCACACCCGCCGAACTGTCGGAAGCCAAGACCGAACTGATCGCCGGCGCGGTGCGTCAGCGTGAGACCATCGACGGCCGCGGCTTTGTCCTGGGCTCGGCCCTGGTCGTCGAAGGCGACGCCGCCAAGGCCAACACCGGCATCGCCGAGCTGAACGCCGTCACCGCCGCCGATGTGCAAAGGGTGGCGAAGACATATCTGCGCGACGACCGGATGGTGGCCATCCGCTATCTCGACGAGACGCAACGGCCGGCCACCGAAAAGCCCGGTGAGGCGGCGCTGTCTTCGATCGTCGATAAGCCGGTGGCCAGCAAGCCGTTCACCGGCCAGCGTGTCGCCCTGGCGCCGGAAGGCCAGCGGGTCGCGCCCCCCGCCCTGGGATCGGCCGTCTCGCCCGTCCTTCCGACCCCGGCGGAAAAGACCCTGGCCAACGGCCTGCGGGTCATCGTCGCCCGCTCCAGCGACCTGCCGCTGGTCACCGCCGACCTGACCGTCAAGGCCGGGGCCATCTCCGATCCGGACGGCAAGGCGGGCCTCGCCTCCATGGCCGCCGACCTGATGACGGAGGGCGCCGGCGGCAAGAGCGCGGTCGAGATCGCCGCCGGGACCGAGGCGCTTGGCGCGGATCTCAGCACCGGGGCCGGGAGCGAGTCCGCCTCGGTCACCCTCAATGTCCTGCCGCAGAACCTCGAGCCGGCCATGGCCCTGATGGCCGATGTGGCGCTGAAACCCGCTTTCGAGCAGGAAGAACTGGACCGCGCCCGCGACCAGTCGATCGACAGTTTCCAGGTCGGGCTGAAGCGCCCCGGCACGGTCGCGGCCTACGTCTCCGGCCCGGCCGTCTGGGCCGGCACGCCCTTCGCTGATCTGGCCACACCGACGACGTTGAAGGCGTTGAAACGCGAGGACCTGGCGGCCTTCCACCAGACCTGGTTCCGCCCCGACAACGCCGTGCTGGTGATCACCGGCGACATCACCGCCGATCAGGGCTTCGCCCTGGCCCAGAAGGCCTTCGGCGGCTGGGCCGCGCCCGGGACAGCGCTGCCGGCCATCCCCGCGGTCTCCTCGGTCAACAGCCCGCGCAACATCGTCATCGACATGCCAAACGCCGGCCAGGCCGCCGTGGTGGTCTCCAAGCGGGCGATCACACGCGACGATCCCCGCTACTATGCGGGCCAGGTGGCCAACAGCGTGCTCGGCGGCGGCTACTCCGCCCGCCTCAGCCAGGAGATTCGCGTCAAACGCGGCCTGGCCTACGGCGCCTATTCCGGCCTGTCGGTGCGCAAGGGCAGCGGCGGCTTCTCCGCCTCAACCCAGACCAAGAACGAGAGCGCCGGCGAGGTGGTCACCCTGATCCGCGGCGAGATGAGCCGGATGGCCGAGGGCCTGCCCGGCGCCGATGAGATGACCGCCCGCAAGTCGGTGTTGATCGGAGGCTTCGGCCGGGATCTGGCCACCACCGACGGCCTGGCCAATGTGCTCGGCTCCCTGGCGGTCTATGGCATCGACCTGAAGGAGATCCAGCTGTTCACCGCCAAGGTCGACGCGGTGACTCCCGAACAGGTCCGCAGCTTCGCCGCCGAGGCCCTCAAGCCCGGCGAGGCCAGCGTCATCGTCGTCGGCGACGCCAAGTTGTTCGGCGATGCGGTGAAGAAGGCTATCCCCGACGCCGAGGTCATCCCCCTCGACCAGCTGGACCTCGACAGCCCGACCCTCAGGAAGGCGAAATAGCTTGGCGCCGCGCCCGCTCGGCCGGGTCCTGATCATCGCCGGCTCCGACAGCGGCGGTGGGGCGGGCATCCAGGCGGACATCAAGGCGGTAACCATGCTGGGCGGCTATGCGGCCACGGCCGTCACCGCCATCACTGTCCAGAACACCCTCGGCGTCACCGCCGTCCATCCCGTGCCGCTGGACGTCATCGAGGCGCAGGGAAGGGCGGTGCTGGACGACATCGGCGCCGACGCCATCAAGACCGGCATGCTGGGCGACGTCGCCACGGTGGAGGTCGTCGCCCGGCTGATCGACAGCGCCCCAGCCGTTCCCACCGTTATCGATCCGGTGATGATCGCCAAGGGCGGGGCCAGCCTGCTGCAGGCCGCCGCCATCTCGGCGGTGAAGACCCTGATGATCCCGCGCGCCACCCTGCTGACCCCCAATGCGCCGGAGGCCGCCGCCCTGACCGGGTTGGTGGTGGAATCGCGTGACGATCAGCGCCGGGCCGGCGAGGCCCTGTTGGCCTTGGGCGCCGGGGCCGTACTGATGAAGGGCGGCCATGTGGCGGGCGACCGGGTCGTCGACCTGCTGATCACCCCGGCCGGCGAAACCGCCTTCGAGGCCGAGCGTATCGCCACCCGCCACACCCACGGCACCGGCTGCACGCTCGCCTCCGCCTGCGCCGCCGGCCTCGCCCAGGGCCTGGACCTGACCGAGGCGGTGGCGAGAGCCTGGGACTATGTTCATCGCGCCATCCTGGCCGCGCCTGGCCTGGGCCAAGGGCACGGCCCCCTCGACCACGGCTGGCCTCTGCACCGCTGAACCGACCCCCCGTATTTGAGGATGCCGCGCCGCGCCGTTCGCGCCAGTTTGGCGTCAACAAGGGGAAGAATTCATGCGCCTGTTGATCTCCGCCACGCTCGCCGCCGCCCTGCTCGCCAGTCCCGCCCTGGCCGAGGGCTGGAAACGGGTTTCGGGGACCGAGACCCACATCTCCTATCTCGACCCCTCCTTCACCAGCCGCGCCGGCGACCAGGCGACGGTTCGTGAGATGAAGGTCTATGAGCCGAGCGGCGAATATGACGGCACGACCTATCGCGCCCGGATCGTCGACTACATTTTCGACTGCACCACCGGCCGCTACCGGATCATGCGGGTGGATTCTCTTGATGACGCCGGCGGCTCGAAGGGGGTGCTGACGATTGGCGGCGACTTCCGCGACGCTTCGGTCGCCGGTTCGGTGGGAGAGGACCTCTATAAGGCCTCCTGTGGTCTCATCCCCCTGACCACCGCAGCGCCCCAGACCCGAACCCAGGCCATAGCCGACGGAGTCTACCGGCTGAAACAGCCCTGACCGGGCTTGAATCCCTCGGCCAAATCGCCTCAATCGGGCGCTCCGCAATCGCCAAGGAGCGCGCCCGTGACCGAGCTGTCCCAGAGATTGGAAGCCATCGTCCGGGCGACGCCCAGCCTGATGACCGCTCTCGAATACGCCCGGAAGCTTGACCTGCCCGACTGGCTGATCGTCTCCGGCGCCGTCTACCAGCGGGTCTGGAACCACCTGACCGGCCGTGACCCCGACTATGGGGTGAAGGACTACGACCTCGCCTATTTCGACCCGGACACCAGCTACGAAGCCGAAGACGTCCAGATCAGGCGGGCGGCGGCCCTGTTTCCCGCCGAGCTCGCCCCGCTGGTCGAGGTGCGCAATCAGGCCCGGGTGCATATCTGGTTCGGCGACCATTTCGGCGAGCCCTATGAGCCGCTGTCCAACAGTGCTGAATCCCTCGAACGCTTCGTGGCCCCGGCCTTCAGCGTGGGAATCCGGCTGGAGAAGGATGACAGCCTGACCATCGCGGCGCCGTTTGGCCTGGAAGACCTGTTCGCCATGACCCTGCGCCAGAATCCGACGCGGGGCCTGGCCCGGGGCTGGGACAAGGTGATCGGTTCGGCCCGCTCCCGCTGGCCGGAGATCACCGTCGTCGCACCGGTCTGACGCGGCCGCCTGGACCGTCATCCCTCTCGCGGGATCGGCGATGATGCTGTAGCGCTCGCCGCCAACTTCGGAGCCAATCCCATGCGCCAATGGACCATCGACGCCTTCGCCTCCGCCCCCTTCCGCGGCAATCCCGCCTGTGTGGTCGAGCCGATGGACGCCTGGCCGTCAGACGTCTGGATGCGGGCCCTGGCGGCCGAGAACAACCAGGCCGAAACCGCCTATCTGCTGAAGACCAGCGATCCGGCCCGCTTTGGCCTGCGCTGGTTCACCCCGGCTCTGGAGGTTCCGCTCTGCGGTCACGCCACCCTGGCGGCGGCGCATCTGCTGTTCGCCGAACTGGGGCTGGAGGCGGCCTCCGTGGCCTTCGAGACCAAGTCGGGGGTTTTGACCGTGACACGGGAGGGGGAGATCTACGCCATGGACTTCCCGGCCAATCCACCCAAACAGACCGCCGCGCCCGCCGGCCTGGCCGAGGCGCTGGGGGTCACCCCGACCGAAGTCTGGGCCGGCGCCTATCTGGTCGCCATCCTGGACAGCGAAGCTGCGGTTCGCGCCCTGACACCCGACATTCCGGCCCTCGAACCGATCGTCGGCGAGGCGACGGGCGGGCGGGGCAATATCGCCGTGGCGGCCCTGGCCGACGCCGGCGCGGGCTATGACGTGGTCAGTCGCTTCTTCGCCCCCGGCTCCGGCATCCCGGAGGACCCCGCCACCGGTTCGGCCCACTGCATCCTCGCCCCGTTGTTCGCCGGCCGGCTGGGCCGGCTGCGCAACGATTTCCATCAGGCCTTTCCGGGCCGTGGCGGTGATCTCGACTGCGAGGTGGCCGGGGAGCGGGTGATCCTGCGCGGCGGGGCGGTGACTGTGGTGGAAAGCCGGCTGCGGCTGGCCTCATCATAGAAAACGCCCCTGCCCTGGAGGGGGCGGGGGCGTTTGAGCCGTCGCGGTGGGGGATGTCACCGCGACGGTAAGCTGTTCGTCCGAAGGATTAGCGACGATCCTGACGGTCGTGACGCTCGTAACGGATGCGGGCGCTGAGGGCGTTGAAGCGGCGATCGAGGTCGACGCGTTCCCACTGCTGCAGGCCGCCGGTGGCGCGATAGCGGGCTTCCAGGCGCTTCAGGCTGCGGTACTCGACGCGCAGACGGGCGGCCTCGGCGCGGGTCAGGCTGCGGTTGCGCACGCCTTGGTCGATCCGGTAGTCCAGATTGGCCTGACGGGCGTTGATCGATTGCCACGGGGCGGCCATGGCCGGGGCGGTGGTGGCGGCCAGGGAGGCCACCGCGATGAGGGTCAGGGCGATCTTTTTCATAAGGGGTGTCCTTCCAGATGTCGCCGTCCCGATGACGACGCTGTCCGCTATAGAACACGTTCTTCGTGAAACGGTTCTGAGCGGCTCGTTATCTGCCGTTCACCCTGCCGCTGCAACGCCCCGGTCGGCCAGGGCGGCCTCGCGGCCGCCCGCCACGGCCTGTTCGATCGCCGCATAAAGTCTCTGCAGCTCGATCGGCTTGGAGACGTGACCGTCCATTCCGGCCTTCAGATACTGCTCGACCTGGTAGGTCATGGCGTTGGCGGTCAGGGCCAGGATCGGCGTGCGCGGCAGGCGGCGGGCCCGTTCCTCGGCGCGGATCGCCTGAGTGGCCTCAACCCCGTCCATCACCGGCATCTGGATATCCATCAGGATCAGGTCATAGGCGCCGCTGCGCCAGGCCTCCAGGGCGGCCTGACCGTCCGGGGTGATATGCAGGTCGATGTCCAGCGGGTCGAGAACGGCGCGCAGCACCTTCTGGTTGGTCAGATTGTCTTCGGCGGCCAGAATCCGCAGGGTGCGGCCGTCCTCGGGATCGGCTTCCGCATAGGACTCCGCCGTCACGGCGCGAGCCTCGCCCCGGGCCAGGGGTAGATCGACAATGAAGGTCGAGCCCTCGCCCTCGGCGCTGCGGGCCACGATCTGGCCGCCCATCAACTGGGACAGCTCGCGGCAGATGGCCAGGCCCAGGCCGGAGCCGCCGAACCGGCGGGTGGTCGAATTATCGGCCTGGACAAACTTGTCGAACAGGCTGGGCAGCTTGTCCGAGGCGATGCCGATGCCGGTATCGGCGACGGTCAGCCGCAGGGCGCCGGTCGGGCTGAGCGAGAACCGGGCCGCCACCGCGCCCTCGACGGTGAACTTCACGGCGTTGCTGATCAGGTTGTTGAGGATCTGGCGCAGTCGGTCGCAGTCGCCCCGCCACATCCCCGCCGCATCCGCCTCGACGATCAGCTCGAACCGCAGCTTCTTTTCCTGGGCCAGGACGCCGAAGGCGCGGCGGGCGCTGTCGGCCACCTCTCCCAGGTCGAAATCGGCGCTGGTCAGTTCCAGCTTGCCGGCCTCGATCTTGGACAGGTCCAGCACATCGTTGAGCACGGCCAGCAGCAGTTCGCCGGACTCGCGGATGACGCCCAGCCGTTCGCGCTGCCGCTCGTCCAGGACCCCGCGCTCCATGACGTCGGCCATGGCCAGGACGCCGTTCAGCGGCGTGCGGATCTCGTGGCTCATATTGGCCAGGAACTGGCTCTTGGCGACATTGGCGCTGTCGGCCTGATCGCGAGCGGTGACCAGGGCGGTCATGGCCCGGCGCAGGTCCCGGTCGTTGGCGTCCAGCTTGGCGAGAAGCTGGTTGAAACTGCCGGCCAGGCTGCGGAACAGGTCGTCGTCGGCCGCATTCTCGGCGACCGGGGTGAACCGGCCGCTGGCGGCCACATCTTCCATGGCGCGCGACAGCCGGTTGACCGGGGCGGTGATTCGCCGGGCCAGTCCGCGGGACAGGAACAGGGCCGCCCCAGCCGCGCCGAAGAACAGCGCCATGGTCAGGGCCAGAAACCGCGGCAACATCTTCGCTAGGCTGGGTTGAGTAACGCCAATCGTCAGTTGTCCCGCGGTTCGACCTTCGAAGAGCACGGGCCTGACGATGCTGGTCACCGACCGGCCTCCAGGGTCCTGGTTCACGCTGGCGATCACCCGGCCTTGGGCGTCGACCAGGGTGGCGGAGACGACATCGGCCGGCTGGGCCGCCGCCGCGACCGCCGCCCGGGCGCTGTCATGATCGCCGTTGACCAGCGCCGGCCCCGCCACCTGCGCCAGGATGCTGGCCATAACCCGTTGATTGGCTTGGGTTTGCTGCTTGGCCACGGTCCACTGCTGGAACAGGAAGCTGGCGCAGGCGACCAATAGAACGGCCAGGGTGGTGACCAGCGCAACGCTGGCGACTCGCGCCTGGAAGGGCGCGTGGCTGGTCGTATCTTGCGATGGCGCCGAGAGTGGCATGCGCGGTTTTCGTCCCGTGGTCGCACCGTTATCGCGCAATCTTCCTAACGCTTCGCTTCCTCCAGAAATTAACCTTTCATACAGCTTCCCCGAGATTAACTTTTCGTTTACTATCCTTAATCAGCCGTTAAGGCTTTTTGGAGGGTTTTGAAGTGGACAAAGCATTCGTGGCGCAACGTGTGGCCACCAAGCTGTTCTCGACCGAGAAGGCCATTGACGCGGCCATGGTCGAAGCGGCGGAACTGCTGGCCGGCGCCGTTGAGGCCCGTTCCCAGCTGAAGATGTCGGCCGTCGCCGGCGACGCGGCCCAGGCCAAGCTGGTCGAGGCGATCTCCGCCCTCGGCGCCGCCCGGACCGCCATCGTCGAGATGCATGGCGAACTGAACGACCTGAAGCTGCGCATGGGCATGCGCACCAAACTGATCGGCGTCGAAGACAAGCCGGACGAACCCGCGCCCAAGCCCAAGGGCGCCCTGCTCCGCGAAGTCAGCTAACGCGACTCCGGAGTTCGGACGTAATCAAGACTGCGCCGGGGCCACGAGGTCCCGGCGCATTTCTTTTGCGCTATGAACGCCCAAAAATGTGAATTTCAGGAAACATCGTTCGAACACCTGAAAGGTTGCGATAGTTTAACTGGCGTCGTGCAGTCGTTGCCCTAGAGCCGAGCACAGATGTCTAACACCGTAATCGTCCAGATCGTCTGGCTGTCCATCCTGGGCGCCTTCGTCTTCGCCGTCTTCAGGGGCGGGGTCGCCGAGCGATGGGCCGCCGGCATGGTGGTCGCCGCCGCCCTGGCCGCCTTCGTCATGCATCGGCTTGTCTCGGCCGAGATGCTGCCCCTGGCCCTGCTGACCGGCGAATTCCTGCTGGCGGTCGGCTTCCTGGTGCTGGCGGTGCGGTTCGCCAGTCTCTGGCTGGGCGGCGCGATGATCCTGCAGGCGGTGCAGTTCAGCCTTCATGCCTGGTATCTGGTAGCCGAGCGTCCGCGGGACATCCTCTATTCGGTGATCAACAACATCGACACCATGGGCATCCTGCTGTGCATCGTCCTCGGCACCGCCGCCACCTGGCGTCGGCGCCGGGTGGGCCTGAAAGGCTAGCTGTTCGCCGAAACCCGCGGGCCTGACTTCCATGTCGTCAGCCCGACGCCGACCAGAATCAGCGCCAGGGCCGCGAAGGCCGAGACGCCTGGCCGCTCGCCCAGCAGCACCACGCCCAGGCCCGTGGCCCAGAGCGGCGCCAGGTAGATCGACATGCTCATGAACACCGGCCCCCGCCTCTGGACCAGCCAGACATAGCCGACACTGCCCAGGGCGGTGGAAAAGACGCCCAGCCCGGCCACCGCCGCCAGCGCCGACCAGGGTGGAAAGGCAGTGGGCAGGGGCGTGGTCAGGACGGCCCCGAGGGTGGCCAACACCGCCGCCGGCAAACACATCAACAGGGCCCCCGCCGTAGAACTGACCACCGGCGCCTTGCGGGTGATGATGTTGGAGACCGCGTACATCAGCCCGCCGACCAGGGCGCCGCCCAGGGCCAGCCCCTCGACCGCCTCGCCATGCATCAGCCGCGGCCCGACCAGCACCAGCAGTCCGACAAAGCCCAGCGCCACACCGATTCCCCTGCGCAGGCTCAGCCGCTCCTCGCTGAGCAGCAGGTGCGCCAGCAGGGCGGTGAACAGCGGCGAGGAGCCGTTGCAGATGGCGTTGACCGCGCTGGGCAGGCCCTTGGCGGCGAAGGCGAACAGGAAGAAGGGCAGGGCCAGGCCAATCAGTCCCAGCGCCGAATACCAGGCCCAGGTGGGCGACGGCCGTGGCAGCAGGGGCGGCAGCCGCTCACCCCGGCTGGCGCAGATCAGGCTCAGCACGCCCGTCGCCACCCACAGCCGGATGACGGTGTTCCACATGGGATGAATGTCGTGGACGGCGATCTTCAGGGCCGCGAAGGCCGACCCCCAGGCCACCACCAGGGCGGCGAGAACCAGCCAGTCGAGGGCCGGCGCGGGGCTGCGGACGGGGAGGGCGGCTACGGTCATGGCCTCCTGTTAGGGCGCATCGGCTGCAGAGTCGCGACAAAGCCGTGGCCGGGCGATCACTCCTGGTTTCGGTTTTTGACAGCGATGCATCCAGGGCCTGGCCACTGACGCCTAAAATGCGGCTGACGAAAATCCGGGCTTGCGCCGGCCGGCGAAACGGAGTTTCTGCGCGGCGGGCCACGCCCCCCCAACGGGGCGCAGTCCATCTGTAAGGATGGGAGACATCGCTATGACCTCGACCCCGGCCATGCCCGGAGTGCGCCCCGCGCGCCCTGAATTTTCGTCCGGCCCCTGCGCCAAGCGCCCCGGATGGACCCCCGAAAACCTCAAAGCCGCCGTGCTCGGCCGCTCGCACCGGGGCAAACCCGGCAAGGCGGCCCTGAAGGCGGCGATCGACCAGACCCGCGAGATCCTCGAGATTCCGGCGGACTATCTGGTCGGCATCGTCCCCGGCTCCGACACCGGCGCCGTGGAGATGGCCCTGTGGTCGCTGCTCGGCCCCAAACCGGTCCAGCTGCTGGCCTTCGAATCCTTCGGCAAGGACTGGGTGACCGACGTCACCAAACAGCTGAAGCTGGCGGATGTGGAGGTGCTCGACGCCCCCTATGGCCTGCTGCCGGATCTGACCAAGGTCCGCCCCGACGCCGACCTGATCTTCACCTGGAACGGCACCACCTCCGGGGTGCGGGTTCCCAACGCCGACTTCATCGCCGCCGACCGCATCGGCCTGACCATCTGCGACGCCACCAGCGGCGCCTTCGCCCAGGCGCTGGACTGGGCCAAGCTCGATGTCGTCACCTACAGCTGGCAGAAGGCCCTGGGCGGGGAAGCCGCCCACGGCGTGCTGATCCTGTCGCCCCGCGCGGTCGAGCGGCTGGAGAGCCACACCCCCGCCTGGCCGATGCCCAAGCTGTTCCGCATGACCAAGGCCGGCAAGATCAACGCCGAGATTTTCGAGGGGGCGACGATCAACACCCCCTCCATGCTCTGCGTCGAGGACTATCTGGACGCGCTGGCCTGGTCGAAAGAGGTCGGCGGCCTGAAGGGTCTCAGCGCCCGCGCCGACGCCAACTTCGCCGCCTTGGCCGCCTGGGTGGAGAAGACCGCCTGGGTCGATTTCCTGGCCGTCGATCCGGCCACCCGCTCCAACACCTCCGTCTGCCTCAAGGTCGTCGATCCGAAGATCGCCGCCCTGCCGGCCGAGGCGCAGGCCGACTTCGCCAAGAAGCTGGCGGCGAAGCTGGAGAAGGAAAAGGCGGCCTATGACATCGGCGGCTACCGCGACGCCCCTCCGGGCCTGCGGATCTGGTGCGGCTGCACGGTCGAAACGGCCGACGTCGAGGCCCTGACCCCCTGGCTCGACTGGGCCTTCGAAACGGTCTCCGCCGAACTCGCCCCGGCCTGACCATGTTCGAGCCCCTGAACGATCTGGAGCGGCTGCTGCAGGCGGCCGCGACGGACGCGAGCGCGCGCGTCGCCTTCGACAGGGCGGTCCTGGAGGCGAAGCTCTATGTCTCGCCCCTGGGACCGCCCGGTCCCGACGGAAATCTGCCTGGCCTGCGCGCCACGCGGCTGGCCGACGGGGTCGACGCGGTCGCCATGTTCACCGCGCCCGAGCGGATCGTGGCCCTCCTCGGCCGCGAGGCCCTGATCATGACCAAGGACGGCCGCGCGCTGCTCAGTTGGCTGCGCGCCGGCCCCATCGCCCTCAATCCCGGCCATCCGGTCGGCGTCGTCTGGTCCCCGGACGACCTCTCCCAGCTTCTCGACGCCCGCCACTAGGCCCGCGCCGTTCCCCCATTCGCTAGAAGGCTCACACCCATGCCCCGCGTCCTCATCGCCGACAAACTGTCGCCCGCCGCCGTCGAAATCTTCGCCAAACGCGGCGTCCAGGCCGATGTCATCACCGGCCTCTCCAAGGAAGAGCTGCTGAAGATCATCGGCGACTACGACGGCCTGGCCGTCCGCAGCGCCACCAAGGCCGACAAGGATGTTCTGGCCGCCGCCACCAAGATGAAGGTCATCGGCCGGGCCGGCATCGGCGTCGACAACGTCGACATCCCTGCCGCCACCGCCCGCGGCATCGTGGTGATGAACACCCCCTTCGGCAACTCGATCACCACCGCCGAGCACGCCATCGCCATGATGTTCGCCCTGGCCCGCGAACTGCCCGCCGCCGACGCCTCGACCCAGGCCGGCAAGTGGGAAAAGAACCGCTTCATGGGGATCGAGCTGTTCTCCAAGACCCTCGGCCTGATCGGCTGCGGCAATATCGGCAGCCTGGTCGCCGAACGGGCGCTTGGCCTGAAGATGAAGGTCATCGCCTACGACCCCTTCCTGTCGCCGGAACGGGCCATCGAGCTGGGCGTCGAGAAGGTCGAGCTTGAGGAGCTGCTGGCCCGCGCCGAGGTCATCACCCTGCACACCCCGCTGACCGACAAGACCCGCAACATCCTGTCGGCCGAGAACCTCGCCAAGACCCGCAAGGGCGTGCTGATCGTCAACTGCGCCCGCGGCGGCCTGGTCGACGAGGCGGCCCTCAAGGCCGGTCTGGATTCCGGCCATATCGGCGGCGCCGCCTTCGACGTCTTCGTCGAGGAGCCGGCCAAGCAGAACCCGCTGTTCGGCACCCCCAACTTCGTCGCCACCCCCCACCTGGGCGCCAGCACCGCCGAGGCCCAGGAGAATGTCGCCCTGCAGGTGGCCGAACAGATCAGCGACTACCTGCTGACCGGCGCCGTCTCCAATGCCCTCAACAGCCCCTCGATCACCGCCGACGAGGCCCCCAAGCTGAAGCCCTTCGTCGCCCTCGCCGAAAAGCTCGGCCTGTTCGCCGGCCAGATGATGGATCCGGGTCTGAAAGCCATCGAGGTCGCCTATATCGGCGAGGTCGCCAAGCTCAACGTCAAGCCGATGACCGCCGCCGCCCTGGCCGGCATCCTTCGGCCGATGCTGGCCGAGATCAATATGGTCTCCGCCCCCGCCGTGGCCAAGGAACGGGGCGTCACCGTCTCGGAAAGCCGCCAGGAACTCTCGCCCGTCTATGACAGCCTGGTCCGCATCACCATCACCACCGACACCGGCCAGAAGTCGTTCGCCGGGGCGGTGATCGGCGGCGTGCCCCGCATCATCGAGGTCAAGGGCATGGAGCTGGACGCCCCCTTCGGCGAGGCCATGCTCTACGTCAACAACCTCGACAAGCCGGGCTTCATCGGCGCGCTCGGCGCCATGCTGGGCGACGCGGCGGTCAATATCGCCACCTTCAACCTCGGCCGCGTCGCCGCCGGCGACGACGCCATCGCCCTGGTCGGCGTCGACCAGGCCCCGGACGCCGCCCTCCTCGCCGCCATCCAGGCCCTGCCCCACGTCAAGGAAGTCCGCGCCCTGGTCTTCTGATCCGGGCCGCGAGGGCAAAACGCAAATAGGCCGTGAAACGCCCCGTTGTTCAATAAAAACAACGGGGCGCCCCCGCGCGTCGATGAAGTGGAAATGAAGTGGAAATGAAGCGTGTCTGATGTCGCGATGAAGCGGCGGTGAAGCGCTGGTGATGTGCGGATGAGGCATTGACGCGGGCATGGGCGGTCCGGGCTCTATCGAAGCGGCCGCCCATTATCCCACGCCCCAAGCCGCGACCCGCGCCGAGACCCGCGACAGCGGGGCAGGCCGCAAACCCGTTTGCGCCCCCGCCGCCTTTCAGCTAGAGAACCCCCTCCCTGGTTCCAGGCACCCGTAGCTCAGCTGGATAGAGCGCTGCCCTCCGAAGGCAGAGGTCACACGTTCGAATCGTGTCGGGTGCGCCAGGGGGTTTAAAGATAATTCGGCTGCGGCGTGAGCCCAACGGATTCGTCCGGGGCAGCGTCATAAATGCAGAATGACGACGGCGTGGACCGGTCTTCGCGGCGGCCTCGAATCAAGCTCCCGGGCGGTGACGCGACCTTTCTTCAGGCCTGAGATGGTGGAGGCGGTACCGACTGTCTAAACAGTGCGTGGCCGAAACAGAGTCCACACCGTCCACGCGGAAGACGCTATTCGGAGTCGGGGTGGACGGTATAGACAAAATGGACTATATTCAGTCCATGCCACTCGACCTTGAAGACCCCCGCAAACAGGCCCGTCGTGAAGTGCACGTCGCCCTGGATTCCCTGCTTCCCTATCTGGCCTATGAAGAAGTCGTCGGTCTTCTAGGGTCGCTGCGCACCCTGGCGGCATGGCCACATGTCGTGCCGCGGGCCTTTTCCTTTGCGAGCGATATGGTGCGGGATCGGATGGTCGATGGCGCGCCCGCTGAACAGGGCGCAGCGCCAGTGCTGGCGCTCAAAGGCGGCGGACACGGGGAAGTCTTGCCGACGGCTGAGGCGTCCAGGCGGCTGGAGACCGCAAGCGAAACGGTCGATCCTAATATCTGGGCCGGGCCAGGTCTCGTGTCCGTGGGGGAATTGGAAGCGCGGCTCGGCGTGCGCCGAAGCACGATCCACAATTGGCGTACGCAACGCCGTATTGTCGGGCTGCGCAAAGGCCTGCGTAACTTTGTCTATCCGACGTTGCAGTTTGATGGAAAGAGCCCGGTCGATGGCTTGGCCGAGGTGATCGCCGCTCATCCCGATGGCGAGGCCGCATGGGAATGGCTTGTCGCGCCCAATCCGGCGACGGCGTGGGAGCCGCCTGTCAACCTGCTTCGCCGGGGTGAAAAGGAGGCGGTTCTGCGCGCGGCCGGCAGCCAGCTCGACTACGCGTGAGCCTGCCTCGGCGACTGCTGGCGGCTCCGCCTGTCGCGGTCACGCTCAGCCAGTTTCCACGCATCCTGAAGTCCGTCTACGCGGGGACACCGCTTGGCCTCGGCCCTGGCGCGAGCCGCTTCTCCAGCCCCAGCGGTGCCTTCAAGGTTCTCTATGCCGCCGAACGGTTCGAAACCGCCCTTGCAGAGGCGGTGATCCGTGACCGGTTCGTCGCCCGGCAACGGCGATACATTGGGCGCTCCACCTTAACCGCTCGCGCTGTCACCTTGATCGATACCAACAGCGTTTTGTCGCTATTCGATGCAAGGGGCGAGAAGGCCTATTCGCTTGGGGTCGCCACTGACGCGGTCCGTGCCCAGATCCACAGCGAAGGCCAGGATTTCTCTGAGCAACTTCACGCCGAGACCGGCGTCGACGGCATCCTTTACGATTCCCGACTGACGGGCGGCCTCTGTGTCGCGCTCTATGATCGCGCGATCGGCAAGCTCATGGCTTCGCCGGCGATCGATCTGATCCGGCACGCCGGTCTGCTGCCGGAGCTCCAGCGCCTCAGCATCGTGGTTCGTCGATAATAGCGTTCGGCTTAGGCCGCAGGGCGAAAGCGCAGTTCCTCTCGGTTGGGCGGGACGCTCGCAGAGCCCGGCCGGAGTCGATTGCCGCGGTCGGCGGCCCGGCCCGTGATCCGCTGGGCCGTACTCTTGAGAAGCGCCAGCAGCCGATAGGTCTGCGCCACGGAGCGGTCGATAGCGCGGGCAAGGTGCGGTACGTCATCCTGGCCGTGAATAACCACCAAGCGGAAGAGCGTCAGGCTAGGGCCTGTCAATGCCGCTTCGATCGCCTGCAGGTCTTCGCGGGCGGCTATCGCTTCTCGCAGCCGGTCGTCGGTGTCGGCAGACGGCGACGCATAGGGTCGACGATAGGTTCTGCGATGCCCGTCGCAGATCTTGTTGCGCATAACCCGCGAGGCGATGCGCAGAATGATCCCTTGAAGCTCTTCGCGGCTCAGTGAGGCAAAGTTCTCCGGGGATTCAGCCATTTCACGAGACAGTTGCCGATAGGCGCCGAGCACCCCTTCCTGAAACAGGTCATCAGCCTCGACGCCGGGACCCGCCCACCGGCCCTGATGCTGTTGGGCAAGAACGGCGAGTGGCTTTTTGATCGCGTGAATCTCGCGCTCCAGGACGGTTTTGATCTCAGACATCGACGGCATGGCGGTCTCCGGCCAGAAGGGGACGGGATGCAGCGCACGGATGCGCTCATATCTTCTGTCGCGCCCGGGGCGGAAATTTCGCATGGGCTGGAAGAGGCAGTGTCATTAGCGACCTATTGGATGGGACCGGTCAGCTCCCTAAGGATGACCCACAGGTGTTGCACTTCGGGGTCTTTCGATAGAGGGCCCACCCCGCCGTCAATCGGCGCTTTTCCAGCCCAAGCGAGGCCAGCTTCGATGACGCCGAGGATGGCCTTGATGAACAGGATGCTACCAAGGAAGGCGTCATTGCGATCCGGGCTCTGCAGTTGACTTTGCATCCGAAGGCCGGCCTCATTTGCCTCGCGCAATCCAAAGACAAAGATGCGCTCCACCTCATCGATCTCGAGATCATCGGCGACGAGTTGCGCCGCGACCGCCAAACGTTTGGAGAATGGGGCAATAAAGGGCCACACCCGCTCATCCAGCTTGAATTCGCTCATCGCTCAGCCTCCGACGCGTTAACGCCCGTGCTGGATGCATCGAGCGTGCACTCTGGCCGCTCGGCGGTCGTTGGAGCCCCCCATCCAACCGCAATGACCGCCTAGACGGCTGTCCGCCTCTTCCAAGAACCTGACCGGTTCGAGAGATGACGCGGTAATCATACTGAAACTTGTAACGGCTCGTTCACCAATCCCTAAGGTTTCGCGTCGCATTACGGGGTAGCCATTGATCGGTTAGTAGGCGCCTAGCCTTGGATATCTGCCGCCGGGCAGGCGCCGGGCCTCGTTGTTTAAAACTATTGCGACGGCGGAGGAATGAGCGGCGTCTGGATGTCAGGGCGCGGTGCGGGGAAGGCGGCGCCCGTCGTTGCCCACGCCTCGGTCATTGCCCGGGTAGCGCAGAGCAGGATTTCACCCATGAACTCCGCATCGATGGGCCGCCGCCGCTGCGGATCAACTGCTTCGAGATGTCGCCTGATCGCGCGGCGTCCGACTTTAGCCAGCCCATCCACGGCCGCGTCGGACGGCGGCTCTTGCGGGTCCTCGGCAGCGACGTAGGCCGCCGAGGCGACCACGAATCCCTCTAGTTGTTCAATCGCGCGCTGGCGACGCAGCGCCTCAATGGCCCGCTGACGACGCAGGGCTTCAGGCGGGTGATGGGTGCGCGGCATGATGGCCCCCTCGAAGGCCTTTCTGGCGGCCCTAAAAGGACAGTCGCCGACGAAGCGTGAAATTCGCATCACCTTTGGACCGGCGCCGCTTTTTCGATGGATCTGGGCATCAGCGCTTCGGATCTCGAACCCTGCACGTCCGCCCCAGGTCGGTCTGAGTTCGACGCGCGGAAAGGAACAGCCCGCGCCGGCGTTGCGACCGGCGTTGGCTGTGGGCAATCTGGAGAGGGGTGTTGGAGATAGGGGCGGCGCGGCCCGTAGCTGCCTTCCGGCGGCGCCAGCCGTCAGTGCTTCAGGCGTGTTCCAGCGCGCTCGCGATCTGCTCGCTCCTGCAGATCGAATCCGATGTCTCCAACGGATGCTTTTGGCGCGGGAGGGCGCTCCACGGGCCCGTCCATTCCCTCGTCGCCCGAGAGGCTCAGGGCGGCGTTGAGCAACTCCGCCATCCGTTCTGGATCGACCAGGTGAGACAGTCCGCGCTCCGCAATGAAGGCGTCCACCTCATCCGGGGTCATGGACAGCACCTGCCGCGCGATGCGCTCAGCGAAGGCCTGCTTGCTCGCCTCATCCGACGCGCCGGTCATTCGACAGAGGGGTTGGGGGGCGATGTGGCTGCGCCAGTTGCGGCTACGATCGGTCATATGCATCTCCGATGACGTGCAGGTGAAAGGCTCAGAGACGGAAACGGCCGGGACGCCGCCCGGCCGCTTCTGTCTCAATGTGAAAAGGGGGTCAGATAAGGCTGAAGCCAAGGCCGGCAGCCGCTGGTCGACCTGCATTGAGGCCGTACTCAAAGGAGTCGCTCCCATAGGCCGAGCTTCCACGTTCGGCCTGGACACGCAGAATCTCCCGTTCAATCGCGACAGCGGCGCATCGAACCACGAAGGCGAGAAGATAGCTGTCGGATTTTGCGCGGAAGGCGCACGGATGAATCCAGTAGAGGGCGTCATAGGCCATCGAGGCGCCCAGCGCCGCGTCGATGGCCAGGTCGGCCCTGTCGAGCTGAGGATCATCGTGGGCCTCGCCGTGGGCCTCAAGTAACCTCGTCGTCAGGACGAGGATGCGGGTGAAACCTTTTGCGAATATGACCTCGCGCCGGCGCCGCTCTTCCGCAGGCAGTAGACGGTTGATCATGCAACACCTCCGAATGCCGCGCCGTCCCGGAAGGAACTGCGCCAACCTGTGCTCCATTCGAGAAGTCGCCGCACCGCGCAGATTTTCGCATGGCGGTAAAACAGTTTGTTTCTGCACCACTTTTCATTCGCGGTATCCAGATACCGCGCCTCTCCACCAGATCGTACAGGGGCCGTGAAATACGCTCCAAGCCACACCAACCTGCTCGAGCAACCCCTTTCGAAGGCTCTGCCGCCGGCCAGTTGGAAGACCCGCAGGTAAGGATCGCAGACGCTGATCAAGGTCGTTCGACCTAACTTTCAGCCTCAATTCGATGACCGCCGCGACCTACTCACCGCCTTCCTCGGCACCCCCGTCGGAGGGGCCCGCTCTGCTGGCTGTCTCTGTATAGCATCGTCGAGATGGTAAGGGCGCTTGAGGCTGGCGACCTCATCAAGTCGAAGACGGCCGCCCAACTCGAAGGCCTGCCGTCCCACCGCCAGGATCTCAACAACCACCCCCGCAAGGACTGGCGCGGGCGCCGGCGAGCCGCTAGCCTTGCCTCGTCGGGCTCAGGCGGGTCGCCCGGTTCCAGATGGTTCGCCGTCCAAGCATCCGCTCCAGCTTGCCGCGCGCGCGGCGAGATAGGGAGCCCGTGTTGGAAAACCTCGCCTCTACCCTGACGCCCCCGTCACTAGCGCCCCTGTCCCGGCCGGATCCGGTTTCGCTGTCGCAGGCCAGCCGGGTCTGGGCGCGGATCGCCCTGCTCAGTTTCGGGGGGCCGGCCGGGCAGATCGCCATGATGCACCGCATCCTGGTCGAGGAAAAACGCTGGCTCGGGGAGCGGCGGTTCCTGCATGCGCTCAACTACTGCATGCTGCTGCCGGGGCCGGAGGCGCAACAGTTGGCCATCTATATCGGCTGGCTGATGCATGGCACGGCCGGTGGCCTGATCGCCGGGCTGCTGTTCGTGCTGCCGGGCTTCATCGCCATCATGGGCCTCAGCATCCTCTATGCCCTGCTGGGCGGCGTCGGCGTGGTCGGGGCCCTGTTCTTCGGCCTCAAGGCCGCGGTGCTGGTGATCGTCGTCCAGGCGGTGATGCGGATCGGCAAGCGGGCCCTCAAGAACGGCGTCATGCTGGCGCTGGCCGTCGCCGCCTTCGTCGCGGTCTTCGCCTTTGACGCGCCGTTTCCCCTGGTCATCGCCCTGGCCGGCCTGATCGGCTTTATCGGGGCGCGGGCAGGGGTTGCGGCCTTCCTCCAGGGGGGCGGGCATGGCGCGGTGGGCGCGTCCGATGTCGCCGACGCCGAGACCCTGCTGGGCGAGGAGACCCCGGCCCACGCCCGGCCAAACCTTCGCTGGTCGCTGAAGATCAGCGGCGTCCTGCTCTTCCTGTGGCTGGCGCCGGTGCTGCTGATCGGGACGGTTCTGGGCTGGGACAATGTCTTCGCCAAGATCGGCGTCTTCTTCAGCCAGATGGCCGTGGTGACCTTCGGCGGGGCCTATGCGGTGCTGACCTATGTGGCCCAGCAGGGGGTGGAGACCTACGGCTGGCTGGCGCCCGGCGAGATGCTCGATGGCCTGGGCATGGCCGAGACGACGCCAGGGCCGCTGATCATCGTCACCCAGTTCGTCGGCTTCATGGGCGCCTATCGCAACGCCGCCGGCATGCCGCCCCTGCTGGCCGGCGCGCTGGGCGGGGTGCTGACCACCTGGGTCACCTTCACCCCCTGTTTCCTGTGGATCTTCCTTGGGGCGCCGTTCGTCGAAGCCCTGCGCGGGGCCCGGGCGCTGAACGCCGCGCTCGGGGCGATCACCGCCGCCGTGGTCGGCATGATCCTCAACCTGGCGGTCTGGTTCGGCCTGCATGTGCTGTTCGCCAGGGTCCGGCCCCTGGACGCCCCCGGCCTGTCCCTGGACGTTCCGGTGCTGCAGAGCGTCAACCTGGCGGCTCTGGGCCTTGTCATCATTGCCGGCGTGGCGGCGTTTCGCTTCAAGGCGGGGGTCATTCCGGTGCTGATCGGCTGCGCGGTCGCGGGTGTCGGGCTTCACCTCCTTGGGCTTGCCTAGGGCGCGCGGCCACGCCTTGATATCTATTATCACGCAGCGCTAGAATGGTCCCGGAGGCGTTCCATGGCCAGCAGCGTAAATCTGGGAAACCAGCTCGAAGGGTTCGTCGATCAACTCGTCAAATCGGGCCGCTATAACTCGCGCAGCGAAGTGATGAGAGAGGGCGTCCGCCTGATCCACGAACGCGAAACACGGCTGGCGGCGCTGGACGCCTCGATCAGCCGCGGCCTTGCCGATGCCGACCAGGGGCGGGTTCACGACCTCGATGCGGTCGCCGCATCGCTGGATGCCAAATACGCCGCCATGGCGGGCAAGGCGCGGTGAGGGTCGTCCTTACCGAGGAAGCCCGCGCGGACCTTGAACAGATCGCCGACTATATCGCTCGGGACAATCCGGTTCGCGCCCGCAGCTTCGTTCAGGACCTGATCGCCAGCGCTCGCGGTATCGGCGTTTCGCCGCTCGGCTTCCAGCTCGTGCCCCGTTACGAGCATCGCAACATTCGACGTCGTGTGTTCGGCGCCTACCTGATCTTCTACCGCGTCGAAGCCGACCGGGTATCCATCATCCACATTCTTCACGGCGCGCGGGATTACGAGGCGCTGCTGTTCCCGGACCAATAGCTTTGGCCGGATGGCCGCAGCGCCTTCGGCCGACCTCCGCCGGCTTCAAACCGCAGACCTTTCCCCAGCGGACGGCTGGCTTCCGTGCGTCAGGCTCCCTAACTTCTCAGGAGCGCGCCGGTGCGGCGCGGCCAACAGAGCCACGGAGCCTTCAACGTGACCGATCAGCCCGCCTATACGCCCCCCAAGGTCTGGACCTGGAACAAGGAAAACGGCGGCCGGTTCGCCAATATCAACCGGCCGATCGCCGGACCGACCAGCGACAGGGAGCTGCCGGTCGGCAAGCATCCGCTGCAGCTCTATTCCCTGGCCACCCCCAACGGGGTGAAGGTGACGGTGATGCTGGAGGAGCTGCTGGCCTTGGGCCACGCCGGCGCCGAGTACGACGCCTGGCTGATCAAGATCAATGAGGGCGACCAGTTCACCAGCGGCTTCGTCGCCGCCAACCCCAACTCCAAGATCCCGGCCCTTGTCGACCATAGCGGGCCGACGCCCATCCGGGTGTTCGAGTCCGGCGCCATCCTGGTGCATCTGGCCGAGAAATTCGGCGAGTTCCTGCCGACCGATCCGGCGGCGCGGGCCGAGGTGATGAGCTGGCTGTTCTGGCAGATGGGCAGCGCCCCCTATCTGGGCGGCGGTTTCGGTCACTTCTACGCCTACGCCCCATTCAAGATCGAATACGCCATCGACCGCTTCGCCATGGAGGTTAAGCGACAGCTGGACGTTCTGGACCGGCGGCTGGCGGAGAGTGAATACCTCGGCGGCGGCGACTACAGCATCGCCGACATGGCCGTCTGGCCCTGGTACGGCTCCCTGGTGAAGGGGCTGATCTACGAGGCTGGCGAATTCCTGCAGGTCAGTGAGTACAAGAACGTCAACCGCTGGACCGACGCCATCGCCGCCCGTCCGGCGGTGAAGCGAGGCCGGATGGTCAACCGGGTGTTCGGCGAACCCTCCAGCCAGCTGTGGGAACGCCACGACGCCTCGGACTTCGAGACCCGGACGGCCGACAAGCTCAATCCGGCCGGTTGATCGGCCGCTGCGCCTAAGGTTGGCGGCCCCTCCGGCCGCCAACCACTCCGCCGGCCAGGAGGGCCAGCCAGACCAGCACCGGCTGCAGGGCCAGGCGCGGCCCATGGTACCACCAGCTGTCGGGCAGGCCGGGCACATGCACCCCGTCCAGGGCGTGGTGGAGGTTGGCGGGGAAGACGCAGACGGCATAGAGGGCCAGCCCAATCCCGGCGGCGCGGCGCAGGCGGGGGATCAGCAGGCCCAGGCCGCCGGCGATCTCCGCCGCCCCGGTCAGCTGGATGACCAGGGCCGGATAGGGGACCCAGGCCGGCATGATCGGCAGGAAGCCGGGGACGTCCGACAGATGCAGGACGCCGAAGGCCGCGTAGGCCAGCCCGAGCACCCAGCACAGCCAGAGCCGCCACCGGTCGGCGACCGGGCCGGATCGAGCGGTTACGTCTAGAGGGATGGCGGGGCGCGGCGAGGTCATCGGTTGTCCTGGTCCAGGCAGAGGGCGGGAAGCGGCCCGGTCAAAGGGTCATGTAGGGCGATCAGCGGCTTGAGCACGGGGCGGCTGCGTTGTATCCACCCGACGACAGATTTTGACCGGGAACGAACATGGCCTCCGAATATCACCGCGGCGAGATGGACATCCACGAACAGGTTTCGACCTACGACGCCTTCATGGGGCTGACCAAGTGGGGCAGCCTGGCCATCGCCGTGGCCCTGGTCATGCTGGTGATTTGGTTCTGCACCCCGGCCGGCTTCATCGGCGGCCTGATTCCCGGCGTGGTTCTGACCGTAGCCGGCATCTTCCTGCTGCGGACCAAAAAGACCGCCGGGCACTAACCCAGGGCAGGCTGGCGCTTTACCTTGCGTCGCGGCAAAGTTTTTCGCGACGCAGCATGCCCGGGCTCGACAAAGGGCAATAATATCCCCTAAACACGGCCGACTTAGGGCCGCGTTTCAAGCGGTGCAGGGGGAGCTGTCGGGATGGCCGTGATCGCGGTGAGCAAGGAACGTCGGGCGGGCGAGACCCGCGTGGCCGCCACCCCTGACTCCGTCAAGAAGCTTATCGCCGCCGGATTTTCGGTGACCGTGGAAGCCGGGGCCGGCGCCGCCGCCGCCTATCCCGACGCCGACTATGCCGCCGCCGGGGCCACCGTCGCCCCGACCCTGGCCGCCGCGCTGGGCTCCGCCGACATCCTGTTCAAGGTGCGCGGGCCGGAAGCCGAAGAGATCGCCGCCCTGAAGAGCGGCGCGGTGGTCATCGCCACCCTCA
>JBIIAX010000035.1:0-29056 GCA_044239675.1 Caulobacter sp. | reverse complement strand
GCCCCCTCCACCACCGGCTTCGCCGGCGGTCCCCCTCCCCCGTCGCTGCGCGCCGGAGGAGGATCTGATCCGGCGTCGGCGGTGAGGTTGGTGCGGGGTCCGCCGGGCCCCCTGCCGACGGTGGATATCCTGATCTCGGAGGGCCGCGTCCCCTGGTCGGGCCATACGGCGCAGCACGCCATGGCCGAGGTCTATGAGGTGATCAAGCGCCACAAGACTTCGCTGGTGTTCGTCAACACCCGGTTCCAGGCGGAGTTCGCCTTTCAGGAGCTGTGGAAGCTGAACGACGACGGCCTGCCCATCGCCCTGCACCACGGCAGCCTGGCGGCCGACCAGCGGCGCAAGGTGGAAGCCGCCATGGCCAGGGGAGATATCCGCGCGGTGGTCTGCACCTCCACCCTCGACATGGGCATCGACTGGGGCGACGTCGACCTGGTCATCCAGCTGGCGGCGCCCAAGGGCGCCTCGCGGATGGTGCAGCGGATCGGGCGGGCCAACCACCGGCTGGACGAACCGTCCAAGGCGCTGTTCGTGCCGGCCAACCGGTTCGAGGTTCTGGAATGCGAGGCGGCGCGGGAGGCCATCGCCGAGAACGCCTTCGATCCGGAGCCGGCCCATACCGGGGCGCTTGATGTGCTGGCCCAGCATGTCATGGGCTGCGCGGTGTCAGAGCCGTTCGACATGCTCAAGCTCTATGACGAGGTGCGCACGGCAGGGCCTTATCGCACCTTGAGCTGGGAGGATTTCGAGACCGTCGTCGAGTTCGTCTCGACCGGCGGCTATGCCCTGCGGACCTACGACCGGTTCCGGCGGATCGTGAAGGGACCGGGCGGGCTCTGGCGGGTCCGCAACGCCCAGGTCGCCCAGCGCCACCGAATGAACGTCGGGGCCATTGTCTCGCCCGCCGTGCTGAACATCCGCATGGCCGGGCGGCGGGGCGTGCCAGGTCGCAAGATCGGCGAGGTCGAGGAGGGCTATCTGGAGATGCTGGAGCCCGGCGACACCTTCATCTTCGCTGGCGGGGTGTGGCGGCTGCAGGGGGTGACCTCGACCGACGCCCTGGTGACGCCGGCGCCGAACGACGATCCGAAGTTGCCGAGCTGGGGCGGATCGAAGTTCGCCATCTCCACCTTCCTGGCCGCCAAGGTGCGGCGGATGATGTCCGACCCCTCGACCTGGAGCGCCCTGCCGACCGATGTCTGCGAATGGCTGACGGTGCAGCAGGACAGGTCGATGATCCCCTCCCCCGACCAGATGCTGCTGGAGACCTTTCCACGCGGCAACCGGCATTTCCTGGTCATCTATCCGTTCGAAGGGCGTCTGGCCCACACCACCCTGGCCATGCTGCTGACCCGGCGGCTGGACCGACTTCGGGTGGGGCCGCTGGGCTTTGTGGTCAACGACTACGCCATGGCCATCTGGTCGCTCAAACCCATGGACGGACTCGATTTCGACTCCTTGTTCGACGAGGATATGCTGGGCGATGACCTGGAGGCCTGGCTGGACGAAAGCTTCATGATGAAGCGGGCGTTCAAGGGCTGCGCCCTCATCGCGGGGCTTATCGAGCGGCGCATGCCCGGCGCGGAAAAATCCGGACGACAGGTGACCTTTTCCACCGACCTCATCTACGACGTGCTGCGCAAGCACCAGCCCGACCATCTGCTGCTGCGCTGCGCCCGGACGGACGCGGCCCAGGGGATGATCGACGTGGCGCGGGTGGGCCATATGCTGAGCCGCATCAAGGGCCAGATCCTGCATTCGACCCTGGACCACGTCTCGCCCTTCTCGGTGCCCATCCTGCTGGAGATTGGCAAGGAGCGGGTCGGGGGCGACGCGGCCGAGATGATCCTGACCGAAGCCGCCGACGAACTGATCGCCGAGGCCATGGCATGAACGCCGCCGCCCTGAAGGAGCGCCGCTTCGCGGCCAGCCACTGCGGTGGGATCGCCATGGCGATCAACGGTCATGAGGCGGTGATGCGCTGTTCCGGGGCGCTTTGGTTGCCGGTCGAGCGGATGCTGATCGTCGCCGACCTGCATTTCGAGAAGGGCAGCGCTTACGCCATGCGCGGCCAGATGCTGCCGCCCTACGATACCGCCGAGACGCTCGGCCGGCTGCAGGCGGAGATCGCCGCGACGGCGGCGGCGACCGTGGTGCTGCTGGGCGATACTTTCCACGACGGCCTGGCCGAGGATCGGCTGGCGACGGCCGATGCGGCGGGGATCGCCGCCCTGGCCACGGGGCGCACCCTGGTCTGGGTGGTCGGCAACCATGACGCCGACGGGCCGCGAGACCTGCCCGGCGATCTCGCCGACGAGATCGCGGTGGGCAGCCTGATCCTGCGCCACGAGCCCCTCCCCGGCTCTCAGCCCGGTGAGGCGGCGGGGCACCTGCATCCCTGCGCCAAGCTGGTCGGACGCGGACGAGCCGTGCGACGTCGATGTTTCGCGACGGATGGCGAGCGGGTGATCCTGCCGGCGTTCGGGGCCTATGCCGGCGGGCTGAATATCCGGGACAAGGCGTTTGCGGGACTGTTTTCGGGTCCGCCGCTGGCCGTGGCGCTCGGCAAGGACCGGTGCCACCCGCTGAGCTGGGCGATGCTGGGTCCTGATTGATCCTCGTCCAGGCGAAGCCTGGGGGAGGATCTAAACCCCTACCGCGCGTAGATCGCCAGCCGGGCCTGGGTGACGCCGTCGAGTTGGCCGGTGACGGGCAGGGCCTGGTCGCGTTGGTAGGCGCTGATCGCGCCGGACAGGGCGGGCGAGGCGACGCCGTCCTGCGGGCCCTGGTAGTAGCCGAGGCGCGACAGGGACTTCTGGGCGATGCTGACTCCGGCGGCCGGAGCCTGGGCCGTGCGGGTCTGGGCCGAGGGGTTGGGCAGGGCGGCGCGATAGCCGGCGGCGGACCGTTCGGCGCCAGAGCGTTCCTCGGCGCTGAGGCTGCTGCGGATGCGTTCGGCGCTGCCCCTGGCTTCGCTGTCGCCAGCCCGGCTGGCGATCAGGTACCACTTGTAGGCCTCGGGTGCGTTCTGGTTCACCCCGAAGCCGTTCTCGTACAGCTTGCCGAGATTGTACTGGCTGTCGGTCAGGCCGAGGTCGGCGGCCTTGCGGAACCACTGGGCGGCGGTGGTCTTGTTGAGCGATCCGCCCGTGCCCTCGAAATAGTAGAGGCCAAGGTTGTGCATCGCCTTGCGGTCGCCGCCCTGGGCCGCCCGCTCGGTCCAGCGGCGCGCCTCCCCGGCGTCCTTTTTCACTCCGCCCTCGCCGTTCTCGTACAGCTTGGCGAGATAGAATTGGGCGGGGGCGTAGCTGAGGTTGGCGGCCTTGCGCAGGCTTTCCAGACCAGAGGCGTCCTTGGCCTCGATGCGGCGGACGCCATCGGCATAGAGGCTGGCAGGGGACGGCGCCGGCGCCGCGGCAGGGGTCGTGGCGACTGGAGCCGGCGGAGCGGCGGGATCAAGCGTTGGCGCGGCCGGGTCGGCGATCTGGGCGTTGGGGCCCAGGGCCATGGCCACTCGAGGCTCGGCCGTCGGCAGCTTAGGCGTGGTGTCGGCTTCCGCCGTCTTGATCTCGATGCCGTCCTGTTTCTGAATCTGCATCATCTTAGTGATGCGATCGACCGGACCGGCGCCCTTGCCGGCATTGACCACGGAGTAGCTAATCACCGCTACGCTGCCGCAGAACAGCAGCCCGACCACCCCGAGAGTCGTCATCGCGGCGGAGCCAGCCTTCTTCTTGGAATTCTTGCTCTGGCCGAACATGCTGCGCCCGGCCGTCTTCTTCTGAGCCCTGGGGTCCGTCTGGCCGCTCATCCGGGCAGCGGCGCGGGCCTGTTCGATGACTTCACGGGTGCTGGGCGTCCGGGAGGCGTCGACGTCGAATAGCGGGGCCGCGGGCGGCTCGGGCTCGAAGCCGCCGCCCCGGTCCATGGTCAGGAAGCTGTCGGAGGCCTGATAGCCGTCATCTGCCGCACCGACGGAGCGCGGGGCATGGTCGCTGACGAAGGCCGGCGCCTCGAAGCTGGGCGCCTTGAACTCCGGTTCCCTGAAGGCCGGTTCGGGTGGCGGGGCGGCGAAGGCCTGGGTCTGGTAGACCTTGGGCTCAAAGGCGTCTTCCGGAATCGAGCCCCCGCGACCCGCGAAGGGGTCGGGGCCGAAGGGATCAGGACCAAAGGGATCGGAGCCGGCGTCCTGTCGACGGGCGGCCGGCGGAGCGACCTGTTCGGCCAGCCGCCGGGTGGCGATGTTCATGCTGGCGTCGATCTTCTCGCGCGCCTCATCCAGCAGGCGGGCGGTGCGCTCCTCGCTCAGTCGGATGCGCTCGGTCAGTTCGGTGGAGGTGCGTTCCTGACGCTGGCTGATCCGCTCGGTCACCCGGGCGACCTGTTCGCCGACGTCGTCGATGGCCTGGGCGCCGCGGCGCTCGGAATTGGCGATCCGCTCGGACAGGCGCTCGGTGATCCGGGCGATTTCAGCGCCCAGCTTTTCCAGGGCCACGGCCTGTGACCCGTCGTTGTGGGACAATCGCTGTTCGACGATGCCGGCGATGCGCGACACCTCTGCCCCCACATGTTCGACGGCCTGGGCGCTGCGCCCCTCGACGCCCTTCACCCTGCGGCTGAGATCGTCGGCCATGCTGACCATCTCCCTGCCCAAACGCTCGATCGCCATGGCCGACCGCTGCTCGGCGGCCTGGACATGGGTGGTCATCTCCAGGAGCTTGTGCTCCACCCGCTCGAAGCCGCCGCTGCTGGCCTTGCTGAGGCTCTCGGCCATCTCGCGCCGGGTGGCGTCGAGACGGGCGTTGAGGCCGGCGGCCAGGGTCTGGAGCTTGGCGTTGTTGTCGGCGCCTTCGACGGTCTTCAGCCGGCTGTTCAGCTTGACGAAGCTGTAGCCCAGGTCGCGGATGGCTTCGCTGGTTCGCGTCTCGGCGGCCTCCAGCCGGCCAAGCACCCGCGAAGCGACCTCCTCGGCCAGTGCTCCGGCGTCCGGCGCGGAAGGGTTGGCCTGCAGATCGGCGATGCGGGCCTCCAGGGCGGTCACCGTCTCGCGGTTGCGGGCCTCGGAGTCGTAGAGGTGGGTGGCGACCTTGCCGAGGGAGCCTTCCAGGGCTCGCAGGGCCTCGGCGGACCGGGGGCCGGCGGCCTCCTGCTCGACCCGGCGGAGGCGTTCGGCGGCGCGGGTCTGTTCGGTGCGCAGTTCGTCCACCGCCCCTTCGAAGCGGGCGGCGACGGCGATATGTTCGCGCTCGGCCCCTTCCAGCCGGGCCAGGGCCCCGCGCACCGACTGGTCGATGCCGCTGATGGCCAGGGTGGAGCGTTGCTCGGCCGCCTCGATGCGGGCGGTCAGCCGCTCGATGGCGTCGGCCACCTTGACCACCTCGTCGGCCGGGTGGTGGATCGCCTCCATCCGCGAAGGCGCGTCCTGGCGCGGAGTCTCGATGAACAGGGGGTCGCTGATGAAGGGCCGGTCGTCGGCGCCCAGATCCCCTTCCAGCGGCTCGCCGTCGACGATCATCCGGTTGAGCCATTCGCCGAGGGTCATACCGGACCGACGTGCGAGGTCCTTGGCGATTTCCCGCGCCTTGGGATCAATTCCCTTAACGCTCCAGGGCGCCCCCGACGTCATTCGAATCGATCTCCCGGCACACAATAGGAAACGCTATCCAGCGAGCCCTTGTGTGTAAACGCGCCGTTAACGCTATATGTTGGGTTGAACGCGATAACCTGTGGACGGATGGTCCAGAGCCTCCACGTAACGGTCCAGCTAGCATCAAAATATGGTTAGCGGAAGGTTAACGGCGTGGCTGTGGCGCCGGCGCCCTTGCGCGACGTCGGCCTCCACGACACATGCGGCCGATGTCGATGACCGTCACCCTGAGCCTGCTCGCGGCCCTGGTCGCCCTTGCCGCCTTTGCCGGCTGGCGGGGGGCGCGGCCGCCGGATCTGCTGAAGGGCGTCAGGATGATGCCCTGGCGCCCGCTGATGGTGGTCAGCGCCATGGCGGCCATGCTGGTGCTGGTTCATCTGGTCAATCTGCTGGGCGTCCACACCGGACGGTGAGCGCGGATCAGGCCGGCTGAGACCGCGCTTCGAGCAGCTTCGTCGTCTTTGGTTCTTCCTTCTTCCGGCTACGAAGGCCGGCCATGCCGCCTGAGGACAGCAGGCCGACATCAGCGATCAGGAAGGGGATTTGCCAGCGGTGCGGCGCAGCGATGTAGCGCGGTCGCCAGAGGGGGTCGTACTTGTCCTTGTAGCGGCGCACCCCGCGGAAATTATAGAGGTCCTCGCCCCGCTCGAACAGCAGTCGTCCGACCCGCGAGAGGATCGGCGCCAGGGGGCGGTCTTCCAGACCGGCAAGCGGCGCGAGGCCGAAGTCGAAGGCGAGATACCCCTGGTCGCGGCCCCAGCCGAGCAGCTCCACGAACAGGAAGTCCATGACGTTCTTCGGCGCATCCGCGCCGTAGCGCATCAGGTCCATGGAGAAGCTGCCATGCGACGCGGTCAGCCAGAGGGTGGCGAAGGCGACGATCCGGCCCTCGACCTTGACCAGGGCGATGGGGAATTCGTTGACGTAGCGGGGGATGAAGCCGCCCAGGGAGAAGGCCTTCTCGCCGCCGGCATGGTGGCTAAGCCACTGATCGGACACGGCTTTTAGTTCGTCCATCGGCGCCTCGCCGGGCTGGACCACCTCGAAGGTCGCGCCGCCCTCCCCGGCCTTGCGCCAGTTGCGACGCAACACCTCCCGGCGCCGGCCCGCCAGGGAGAAACCGGCCAGGGGGACCTGGGCCGACTCCCCCATCTTCTGGATGAAGAAGCCCAGTTCGATGACGTCGGCCAGGTCCTCGGGCTCAAGGCTGTAGAAACAGGGTCGGGCCGCGTGGGCGTCGGCCATCTCACGGAATTTCCACAACAATTCCAGGCTCTCGGACCGCTTGCCGACGGGCGGGCCCATGGAGACCCAGGATCGGCCCCGCACCCCGAACATCAAAAAGCTGTCCCCGCTGTCGGAGAACAGGAACCGCTTGTCGCCCAGCAGGGCCAGGTTGGATTCCGGCTCGGCGGCGTCCGCCGAGGCGAGAATGGCGCGGACCCGGGCGAAGTCGGGATCATCCTCTCCGGCCACGGCCGGGGTCGCCGGGGTGGCGAACAGCCGCCAGATGCCGACCGCCAGCAGCAGGATGGCCGCGCCCAGGGACGAGCGGATGGCCCGGGTCATGTCGGCGTCGGCGATCATCCGCCACAGCGGCTGGGTGACATCCTCGCTGGTGTTGAAGGACCACCAGCCGAGGAAGGCGGCGCCCGCCAGGCCGGCGGCGGCCGAGGCCAGCCAGCCGGGGGTGATCTCCATCCGGCTCAGCGTGGCGGTGCGGGTGAAGGCGGCCCGGAAGGGGGCGACGAACAGCAGCAGCAGGAAGAGGACGCCGGCCTCCTCGATGTTGAACCCCTTCAGCGGGGCCAGCAGGGCGGCGAGCACCAGACAGCCGATGGTGGCTGCCCAGGCGGCGCCCAGGCGCGCGCGAAGCCCGAAGGCCAGCAGCACCAGCACCAGGCCCAGCAGGGAGGAGACGAAGTGGCTGGCGTCGATCAGGGCCGGATAGAGCAGCTGCAGCAGCAGTTCGAGGCGGCCGGGATCTGTCGGGGTGGCGCCCGAGGCCAGCAGGATGCCCCCGCCCACCAGGGCAGCGGCCGCCGACAGGGTCGGGGCGGCGGCGAGGCCGGCGGTTCTCAGCTCGGAGGTGCGCATGCGATTCCCGGGACCTTCGGCATGGGGCAAGGCTTATCGGGACTTGGCGTGGCAGGCTAGCGTGTGGTGACGACGGATCGCGGCCAGCGCCTCAGACCCGGGACAGACGCTCGATGTCGCGAACGATCCAGCGTCCCGCGTGCTTGTCGAGGATGCCGGCCGATTTGAGGGCGGTGATCTCTCGCTGGATGCTCTGACGAGTGACGTCGAAATGGTCGCCGATATCGGTCTGGGTGATCGGCACGGCGATGGTGGCGCTGTTACTGGTCCGGGTCTCGGCGCAGCGTTCGGCCAGGCTCTCGAACAAAAGGGCCACCCGCTTTCCCAGCCGGTGGACGACCCGCATGTCGCGGCTGGCCATCTGGCGGGAGATGGAGCCCGCGAACTTGCGGCAGAGGGTTTCCGGGATTTCCGGATGGCGGTGGTAGAGCTCCCAGAAGTCGGCGGCCCCCAGCTGGCGGATGCGGCAGTCGGTCATGGCCAGGGTGGTGTGGTGATAGGGCCGGCGGGCGATGATCGCCGTCTCGCTGAAGCAGTTGCCCGGCGAATAGATGGTGATGATCGACTGGCGACCGTCCTGGTGCAGGGCGATCAGCTTCACATAGCCGCTTTCCATCTGGTGCATTCGCAGCGGCGGCTCCCCCGCCAGCTTGACCGCGCCGCCCGCCGGAACATCGACCGTGACCATGCGATCGAGGATGGCCGACCGCACCACGGGCGGAAGTTCGCCGATCCAGTTTTCGTTGCTGGTGATCCCGTGCATGGCGCTTCTCTGGATCAAAGGGGACGTTTCCGCCGTGTTCTGACCATGAAAAGCGGCCCCACGGGCAAAAATCTCGCGAAATGTAAAAAAGGTGTCACGCCTTGCCGCCTGCCCCGTCGCACACCCCGGTCGCGGTTCCGCCGGGATGATCCGGGCCGGACCCGCCCAGAAACTTGCCCAGAGACGCGTCGGCGTCCGGGCTCCGGGAGGGAAGACGATCATGACCACCAACGCATCCGTGCGCGCCCTGCTTTGCGCCTCCACCGCCGCCATGGCCCTGCTGGCCGCCGCGCCGGCCTTCGCCCAGGCGGCGCCCGCCCCCGTCGACCAGGGCGGCTCCGTCGAGGAGGTCGTGGTCACCGCCCGCAAGCGCGCCGAGTCGCTGCAGGACACGCCCGTCACCATCACCGCCTTCGAGGGCAAGGCGCTGGAAGAGCGCGGCATCACCAACTTCCAGGGGCTGATCGACGCCACGCCGGGCGTGACCATCGACGCCTTCCCCAGGGCCGCGCCGCGTCCCTTCTTCCGCGGCATCGGCAGCTCCAACCAGAGCGCCGGAGGCGATCCGTCGTCCGTGGCCTTCCTCGACGGGGTCTATCTGGGCCGCGGCGCCATGCTGGCCGTGGAGACCTTCGATCTGGAACGGGTGGAAGTGCTGAAGGGGCCGCAAGGCACCCTGTGGGGCAAGAATGTCGTCGGCGGGGCGATCAACTTCGTCACCGCCCGGCCACGGCCTGACTTCTCGGGCCGGGCCCAGTTGGTGGTCGGGCAGTATGACCAGATCAACACCAACCTGATGCTCAACGCCCCCCTGGCCGACAACCTGGCCGCCCGGCTGGTCCTGGGCACGACCAACAACGGCGGCTTCCGCACCAACACCAACACCGGCGGCGCCCTGGACGACGACAACCGCCTGAGCGGCCGGCTGCATCTGCTTTGGGATATGTCGGACAGCACGAGCCTGCTGTTCACCGCCGACGAGGTGTCCGACCGGTTGGCCGGGGGATCCCGCTATAACGTCAAGCCGCTGGGCTATCGCAATGTCGACAAGCCGCGGGACGCCAACCCCGACCGCCCAGGCTTCATCCATCGCGACACCGGCGGCCTGAAGGTCGAGCTGAACACCGATGCGCTGGGCTGGGCCAGCCTGACCGGCATCGCGTCCTGGCGCAGCCTCGACTATCAGGCCTCGGAAGACCTGGACGGGACCAACGCGGCCGGCAACGCGGCGGCGGGTGTCCTGGTCAGCGGGCTGCAGATCCTGGCCGCCGAACAGGCCGACAGCTACTCCACCGAATGGCGGCTGGCGTCCAATGGCGAGGGGCCCTTCTCCTGGGTGGGCGGCCTGTTCCTGTTGCGCGACGAGGTCACCCGCTCGCGGGAGACCGAGACGGCGGTTGTCGACACCAGCGAGAACATCTTCGTCGGCGAGGCCACGACCAAGAGCGCCGCCCTTTTCGGCGAGGCCAACTACCGGTTCGACTTCGGCCTGAGCCTGTTCGCTGGCCTGCGCTACACCAATGAGGAGAAGGAATACGCGGTCACCCGCTATATCGGCCTGCCCTCGGCTCCGACCGTGGACTTCACCACCAAGGGCGATCCCGGCGTCAACAAGGACGAGGAGGTCACCTGGCGGGTCGGCGGCGACTACCGGTTCAACGACAATGTCTTCGCCTTCGCCAGCGTCTCCACTGGCTTCAAGGCCGGCGCCTTCCAGGAGCAGCCGAACGTGGCGACCGCCCGGATCGCCACGGCGCCGGAGAAGGTGATCAACTATGAGACGGGGCTGAAGACCGACTGGTGGAACCGCCGCCTGCGGGCCAACGCCTCGATCTTCCTGGCCAAATACAGCGATCTGCAGACCATCCAGTCGGTGCCGGACGCCACGGCGGGACCCGGCGGGGCGCGGATCGTGGTCGATACCGGCGACGCGACCATCAAGGGCGTCGAGACCGAGTTCACCTTCGCCCCCGACCGGCACTTCGAGGCCAGCCTGCGCTACACCTACCTGGACGCCACCTTCGACAAGCTGGTCCAGACCTCAGCCATCCTGGCGGACGGCTCGGCCGTGCGGCTGGACCTCAGCGGCATGCAGCTGAGCCGGACCCCGAAGAACGCGGTGTCGTTCGACGCCAGCTACACCACCTCGGAGTTCAGCTGGGGCTGGATCAAGGTCCAGGGCTCGGCCAACTACGAGAGCGAGGTCTTCGACGACAACAACAACGACCACATCGAGTACCGCAAGCCGCGGACCCTGATCGACGCCAGCGTCACCTATTTCGTCAACGACAGGGTCTCCATCCAGCTGTGGGGCCATAACCTGGGCGACGTCGAATACCGGACCCACCAGGTGGAGACGGGCGGCGGCCTGTTCGTGCAGTACGGCCCGCCCCGGCAGGTCGGCGTCACCCTCGGCGTGCAGTTCTAGGGCCGACGGGCCGGAGTGGAGTTGAGGCGATGAGCGAGAAAGCCGTCTGCAGGGTGCTGGTCCCCTCCGGGGTGCTGGGTTCCGGCTGTCCGGAGGCGGCGTTCCAACGGGGCGTGGCGATGGCCCCGGACGTCATCGCCGTCGATGCGGGCTCGACCGACTCCGGCCCCTTCTACCTTGGGGCGGCGACCTCGAAGATGACCGCCAAGGCGACCAAGCACGACCTGCGCCAGCTGATGCTGGCCCGCGACAAGCTCGGCGTCCCCCTGGTCATCGGCAGTTGCGGCACCAGCGGGACCAACGCCGGGGTCGACTGGATGGCGGCCATCGCCGAGGAGATCGCCGTCGAGGAGGGCCTGACCGCCAGGGTGGCCCTGATCTACTCGGAACAGCAGGCCGAGACGCTCAAAGCCTATCTGGGCAAGGGGGCGATCAGCCCCCTGCCGCCGATGGGCGAGCTGGCGGCCGAGACCCTGGACGCCTGCGACCACATCGTCGCCCTGCTGGGCTATGAGCCGCTGGCCGCCGCCATTGCGGAGGGGGCGGACATCGTCCTGGCCGGGCGGACGACGGACACCGCCGTCCTGGCCTGCGTGCCGCTGATGCGGGGCTTTCCGGTCGGGGCCAGCTGGCATGCGGCCAAGACCGGCGAGTGTGGGGGCCTCTGCACCGTCAACACCCGCAAGGGCGGGGTGATGCTGACCCTGGATATGGACGGCTTCGAGGTCGAGCCGCTGGCCGCCGACAACACCGCCACCCCCTACACCGTCAGCGCCCACCTGCTGTACGAGAACGCCGACCCCTACCGGCTGAAGGAGCCGGGGGTCATCCTGGATGCGTCCGAGGCCCGCTATGAGGCCCTGGACGCGCGGCGGGTGCGGGTGACCGGGTCGCGGGCCGAGATCGCCCCCTACACCATGAAGCTGGAAGGCTCCGGCGGGGCCGGCTACCGGACCATGGTCTTCGCCGGGGTCGCCGACCCCAAGGTGCTGGCCCGGATCGGCGAGTGGCTGGGCAATCTGGAAAGCCATCTTCGGACCGGCATCCGCGAGGTGCTGAAGCTGGCCGAGGGCGACTACGAGCTGGACCTGCGGCCCTATGGCTGGAACGCCCTGGACCCGGCCCGAGCGGCGACCGACAGCCCGCCGCTGGAGGTCGGGGTGATGCTGCTGGCCACGGCGGCGACCCAGGAGGCGGCGACCGAGATCGCCAAGTTCTGCAACCCGCCCCTGCTGCATTTTCCGCTGAACCCGACCGATCCTCTGCCCAGCTTCGCCTTTCCCTTCTCGCCGGCCGAGGTGGTGCTGGGAAAAACCTATGAATTCAAGCTGAACCACGTGGTCCATATCGACGACCCGGCCGAGCTGGCCGTGACCCGGACCTTCATCGCCGGCCGGGGAGAGCGCCATGCGGCAGCTTAAGGACGTGGCCGCCTATGTGCGGTCCAAGGCCGCCGGGCCCTTCTGGGTCACGGTGGACATCTTCGCCGGGGAGCAGGAGGCCTTCGACCTGCTGTGCGCGGCCCCGGCCCTGACCGCCTCGGCGGTGGCCCAGCTGTATGGGGTCAGGGGCCAGGACGTGCGGATCTTCCACGACGCCAACCTCAAGGTCATCAAGGTCAGCTTCCCCCGGCTGGTCTCACAGGGCTCCGCCCGCGACGTCGACTCCCATGCCGGCCAGCAGTTCGTGCCCCTGCTGTCGGTGATGGTGGAGGCCTGAGCATGGCCCTCGCATTGCTGGGTTTCGCCATGGTGGTCAGCTTCATGACCCTGGTCATGACCCGCCGGATGACCGCCGTGGTCGCCCTGATCATCGTGCCCATCCTGTTCGCCCTGGCCGCCGGATCGGGCGTCGGGACCGGCGCCATGATGCTCAAAGGGGTCGGCCAGGTGGCCCCGACGGCGGTCATGCTGATGTTCGCCATCATCTATTTCGGCGTCATGATCGACGCCGGGCTGTTCCAGCCGCTGGTCACCCGGATCGTCGGCTGGGCCGGGCAGAACCCGGTCAAGGTGATGGTCGGCCATGTCGCCCTCTGCGCCGCCGTGGGCCTGGACGGGGACGGCACCACCACCACGCTGGTCTGCGTCTCGGCCATGCTGCCGGTCTACCGGCGGCTCGGCATCTCCCCCCTGAAGTTCGCCGTGCTGGGCGGCGGGACCTTCATCCTGATGAACATGAGCCCCTGGGGCGGGCCGGCCGCGCGGGTGGCCGCCGCCCTTAAGGTCGAGCCCTCGCAGCTGTTCCTGCCCATCCTGCCGGTGGCGGCGGCGGGCCTTGTCGCCATGGCCCTGCTGGCCTGGCGGTTCGGGCTGCAGGAGCGCAAACGGCTGGCCGAAGAGGGCGCGATCGCCGCCGCCGCCGAGCCGGAGGAGCGGCCGGAGATCGCCGCCGACCAGCTGGCCGCCACCGCCTTCCAGACCGATCCGGCGGCCCTGCGGCCCCGGCTGATCTGGGTCAACCTGGCCCTGACCCTGGTCCTGATGACGGCCGTGGTGCTGCACCTGGCCCCCCTGCCCGCCCTGTTCATGCTGGGCGCCGCCCTGGCCCTGATGATCAACTATCCAAAGCTCTCCGAGCAGCGGACCCGGCTGACCGCCCATGCCGGCAACGTCCTGAGCGTCGGGGTCATGGTCCTGGCGGCCGGGGCCTTCACCGGGGTGATGACCGAGACCGGGATGATCGACGCCATGGCCGGCTCGATGCTGAAGGTCCTGCCCCCCTGGATGGGCCCCTACCTCGCCCCCATCACCGCCCTGGTCAGCATCCCGGCCAACTTCTTCCTCTCCAGCGACGCCTTCTATTTCGGGGTGGTCCCGGTGATCGCCCAGACGGCCCAGGCCTATGGCGTGACCCCCGCCGAGATCGGCCGCGCCTCCCTGCTGGGCGGGCCGGTCCACGCCTTGAGCCCCCTGGTCGCGGCGGTTTACCTGAGCTGCGCCCTGCTCAATATCGAACTGGCCGACCTGCAGCGGTTCGCCTGGAAATACTTCGTGGGCTTGAGCCTGGTGCTGATCGTCGCGGCCCTGGTGTTCGGGGCGATCCCGTTTTTCGCGGGATAGTGGACATTTCCAGATATCCTATCTGTTGAATTTGCTTAGCTTTTCACTGAATCCCCATAGGGGATCGCATGGCTCCCGGATGGGGATCGCATGGCGTTCGGGTGGGGGCGGGATGGGTCCCGGATGGGGATCGCACCGCGCCCCGATGGGGGTTTTTAGAGCCCTTCACCCGCCGCCAACGGGAAAAGGTGGCCCGCAGCGCCGGATCGCCAAACGGTCGATGAAAGAAGACGCTGCCTGCGCTGGCGGCCCCATCAAATCCCGTCTGCCGGTGCGACCCCTCATCCGTCAGCTTCGCTGACACCTTCTCCCCCAGGCGGGAGAAGGAATACGGTAGCATCACGCCTTCACCGCCAGCCAGATCACGTGGCTCGCCTTCTTGCGGCCGGGGCCGGCCTTGACCTTGACCTCTTCGACCGTGAAGCCGGCCTTGCGGACGCGGTTGCTGAACGGCGCATGGGGGGCGGAGGACCAGACGGCGAGGACGCCGCCGGGGCTCAAGGCCCGGTTGGCGGCGACCAGGCCGGCGGCGTCGTAGAGGCGGTCGTTGGCCCGGCGGGTCAGGCCCTCGGGCCCGTTGTCGACGTCGAGCAGGATGGCGTCCCAGGCGCCCCTCTCTTCGCCGATCACGGCGGAGACGTCGCCGATGCGGATGGAGACGCGGGGATCCGACAGCGTACCGGCATGAAAGTCCGCCATCGGCCCACGGGCCCAGTCGACGACGGCGGGGACCAGTTCGCCCACGGTGACTTTGGCCTTGGGCCCCAGCCGCGCCAGGGCGGCCCGCAGGGTGAAGCCCATGCCGAGGCCGCCGATCAGCACCCGGGGCGCCGGATTGGCGGCGATCCTGTCCAGCGACAGCTGGGCGAGGGCCTCTTCCGAGCCGCTGAGGCGGCTGTTCATCAGCTCGATGCCGCCCTCGGCCATGATCGAATATTCGGCGCCCCGCCGCATGAGGCGCAGATCGCCGCCGCCGCCCGGCATGGCGGCGGTGGCGAGGTGGATCCAGGGGACCATGGCGGGCTCCGCGCCGGGAGGGGCGCCGTGGGAGGGTTATCGAAGCGGGGCCTGCCATTGTGAGGCGTAACTCGGTGATAGTCACTTCTTTCAGCGGCGCGGCCGGGGCCACCTAAGGCCGCGCGGAAGAAAGTGACTGTCGCCGAAACATGGGCGCCGGCAGCGGCTTGAAAAGCATCCTGCCCCTGCTATCTGTCGTTGAGGGGGCGGCACGATGCGCCTCTTCGTTCATTGTGCTTTCAAAAGGCCGGGGGGCCACACCATGCGTTCCAGACTTCTCCAATCCCTGCTGCTCGCCGGTATCCTGGGCGCATCCGCGCTCGGCATGGGCGGCTGTGTCACCGTCACGCCCGAACATGTGCCGCTGTCCCAGGCGGCGCGCGACAGCATCGTCTCGACCGAGCTGATCGCCCCGATCAAACAAAGCGAAATCTACCTCTTCGTGCCCCCGTCCCAGGTGGCGGCGGCCGGCGGCGGCGGCCTGTTGCTGGCCCTGATCGACGCCGGCGTCGACAGCGCCCGCACCCACAACGCCGAAGAGGCGGTCAAGACGGTCCGCGACTCCGTCATCGACTACAATTTCGATGAGGTGCTGCGCGCCGATCTGCAGAAGTCGATGTCGACCGTGCCCTTCCTCAAGCTGGACGGCGTGCGGGTGACCAAGGACGTCACCGACGCCAGCCTGGATGCGGCCATCGTCCAGTCCAAGGCCTCCGCCGTGCTGTTCACCAGCGCCGACTACCAGCTGTCCAACGACGGCAGCATCCTGACCGTCGTGATCTCGGCCAATCTGTTCGCCAACAGCGACGCCCTGCAGGCGCTGAAACCCCCGAAGGGCGACGCCAAGATCAAGACGGCGGTCAGCAACGCCCTGTATCGCAACCGCCTCACCTACACCGCCCCCCTGCCCGGCATCATCGGCGATCGGACCAACAACCTGGCCATCTGGTCCGCCAACAACGGCGCCGAACTGCGCAAGGCGCTGAACGCCGGCTCCGCCGCCCTGGCCGCCAAGCTGGCCGAGGACATCCAGGCCGCTCCCGGCGTGCCGGTGGTCCTGGCCGATACCGCCGGCGCCGGCCGGTAGTCCCTCCCGCGACGGCGCGCGGCGGGCCACGGCCGGCCGCGCGCCTGTTTCCAGCACGTTCATCGAAGCCCTGAACAGGCGCGCCGGGACGGCTGCCTGCTCCAGGAGGGAGCCACGCTCATGATCCGCCGTCTGCCGACCCTCCGGGCGCTGGCTGCCCTCAGTCTCGCCGCCTCGGCCTGGGCGACGCCGATGGCGCCGTCCGCCGCCCTGGCCGCCCCGGCGCCGCAACCGGTCTGCCGGGTGAAACTGACCGGGGTCACCGACCTGCGGTCCGACAAGCAGTCGCTGGGGTTCGTCGGCGGCCGCTCGATCCAGAGCCCCGACGCCGCCGGCTGGATCTTCGGCGGCATGGGCGGCCTGGCCCGGGAAGGCCGGCTGGTGCTGGTCGCCGGCGAGGAGGCCCGCGACCTGGAGATCCAGGTCGAGGTGCTGAAGGCCTATATCTACACCATCACCCAGGTGAAGGCGGCGACCGTGGTGGTCCGTGTCCGCTACAGCCACGGCGGGACCGAGTTCGGCCAGCAAATCTATCGCGGGACCAAGGACGCCCTCAACTGGTGGGGCAGCGACAAGGAAGCCCGCGACGCCCTGGACCTGGCCCTGGCCGAGTCGGTGGCGATCATCCATACGGACACCGTGCTAACCTGCGCCCAGGTGGCGAAAACGCCGCCGGCGGCGTCTGCCGGGGGGTGATGGTCAGGCCGGGGGTGCGCCGTCTCGGGCGGCCCTCTCCCTGCCCTCCAGGCCGGCGGGGCCCCCTCATCCGGCGCTTCGCGCCACCTCCTCCCTCCGGGGGAGAAGGGTTTGCTAGTCTTCTTTCGTCAGCACCAGCCCAAAGGCCTGCAGCTGCAGCGTCCCGTCGGCGGCGGGGGCGAAGGTCACTTTCGAGCCGGTCTCGGCGACCATGTCGTCCGGGCCGACGGCGGTGAACAGGAAGTCGTCGCGCGGCGTGGTGGCGCGCAGGCGTTCGCCCTGCCAGGTCAGGGTAAAGTCGAGTTTCTGGCCTTCGTAGGTGGTGGTCCAGACGCCGGCGCGGGCGGCCTTGACCGCGGCGGGCAGCACCACCGCGGTGTAGCGGTCCTGGCCGTAGTCGGGCCAGCCGTAGACGCGGGCCACGGAGCGGACGATCTCCATCATCACCGGGGCGCCCGCGTCGCTGTTGGTCATCACCACCACCCCGTCGCCGGTGGCCGGGTGAATGACCCAGAAGGCGCGGAAGCCCTCGTTGGCGCCGCCGTGGGAGAGGGCCAGCGTCTCGCCCTGCCCGGCCACGCCGGGACCCAGGCCATAGCCGCCGGCGACCTCGGTGGTCATCGCCTTGATCATCGCGGGGCTGAGGATCGCGCCTGGCCTGCCCCGTTGCGCGTCCGCCAGGGCCAGACCGAAGCGGGCCAGATCAGTCGGCGTGGTCCACAGGCCGGCGGCGGCGGCTTCAGGATAGCTGTGCCAGCCGCCGGGGATGAGCTTGCCGTCCAGGCCGTGGCCTTTGGCGAAGGCGCCTGCGGCCGGCGCCGCGTAGCCGCTGTGGTCCATGCCGGCAGGGGTGAGGACGCGGTTCTGGACGACCTGGGCGAAGGGCTTGCCGGTCGCCTCCTCGATCATCAGCTGGACGATCTCATAGCCGCCGCCGGAATACCGCCAGCGGGCGCCGGGGGCGGCCTCCGACACGACGGCCGGAGTGTTGGCGGGGGCGGTTCCGCTGAGAACCTCAACCAGGGTGGGGACGGCCGCCCCCTGCGCATAGCCGGGGAAGCCGTGCACCGTCGTCCCGCCGGTATGGGAGAGCAGCGCCCGCAGGGTGACGGGATGGCCCTTGGTGAAATCGCTGGCCGGCAGTTTCCACGATTTGAGGGCGCCGTTGACGTCTCCATCGAGGCTCAGCGCGCCGTCCTGCACCAGCGACAGCGCCGCCACGGCGGCCACCGGCTTGCTGATCGAGGCGGCCTGGAACCGGGTGGTTGGCGTGACCGGCGCGGTCTCGCCGACGGCGAGGACGCCATAGCCCCTGGCCCAGACGACCTTGCCGTCATCGATGACCGCGACGCTGACCCCGGGGACGTTCCACTTCGCCATCCGGGCCTGGAGCGTCCAGGTCTCGGGCGGGGTGGTCTCCGGCGGCAGGGCGGAGGTGTCGATGACGACGGCGGGAAGAAGGTTGGCTTCGACGGCCGCCGGGGATGGCGCGGGCTGGGCGAGCGCCGGGGTTGTGGCGAGGGCGGCGAGGAGGACGAGGGGGAGGGTTAGGATGGGCATTGTCATTCTCGCGAATCCGTGGAGCGAACCTGCTGGCTCTTTCAGTGTGCGGGCGGAAATTAGGGCTGGCCTCGAAATTCACCCGCTGCCAAAAGTGCCAGGCTATCTATGGCTTAACTTCGGGGGAAATCTCAAATGCTCGGCTTGGAAGGCACTCCCTATGCCTTGGAAAAGAACATAGAAGAAAAAATAGCTAGCAAATTGAGAGAGATAGAAGATCGCGTACGCCTTCTCCGAAATTCAGGAACGCTTACGCATGACACCCTAAAGCAGTACTACGGATCAACACGGTTTCAGCAAGTCGCAGAATCTAACGCTATCGAAGGCAGCACACTTTCCGTCGGAGAAACTGAGTTCGCCGTAATGAAAGGCATTACCATAACCGGTCATGATCCCGCTTATGTGCGGGATGCAATTGCGCTCGACAAAGCACTGACCAGAGTGACGGAGATAGCCAAGAATAAAGGGCCTACAACTCTTGACGAAATCAACGAAATCCACGCGTTGCTACTCGGTGACCGGCCGGGCGCAGGCATTTTTCGGAACGAGCGGGTATCAATTCGCGGGTCCGATCATCGGCCACCTAGAACTTACCCTGAAATTTGCGCTCAAATGGAAAACCTCGAGAACTGGTCCAGAGCTAATGGCGAGCTGCCAGCACCAGTACGGTCCATCGTACTCCACGCGTGGTTTACGCATATTCACCCCTACATTGATGGGAACGGAAGAACTGCTCGCGCGCTCAGCAACCTTGAACTAATCCGCCAAGGATACCCCCCAGTAATAATCAAGAAAACCACTGATCGCGATCGCTATATATCCGCCTTATCTTCCTCGGATCAAGCAGGAGATCTGAGTTCTTTATTTGATCTTTATTTTGAGAAAATCGACGGATCGCTAACAGGCTTGGAAGCCTCCGCTCGACGCAATCAAGGGTATGACGAAATCGCCGAGCGCCTTAAGGCGCTACGCGAAAAACATCTCTCGATTTGGCTTACAAGCATTGAACTACTGGGGAAGATTATCGAGTCAAAACTGACCCCTTCGCTAGAGAAGGTCGGCGGATCGTGCCGATTAAGAATTTTCTACGACACTATTTCAGTAGACGATTACGTTTCCCTCTGCGAGGGAAAGAGTGTGTCGGGCGGGTGGGCATTCATCGCGTCGATCATAATTCCAGGTTTTCCCCGCATTGACAGACTTGCCTATATTGGACATCGAAGCGGTCAAATGTACAACGAAATGGGTCGAGTTGGCGGCCCTTCATTATACTGGTCTCGACCCAACCCGGACGGCTTTCCGAAGTGGATTTCTGATGGGCACTTGTCGCCTTATGCTGCTGAAATCACTTTAGAAGCGGGAAATGGTGACAGTTGGACGGTTCGATTGGGAACTGGAAAAATAACCCAATGCTCGACTACAGATCTCGCTGACCAAATTTCGACGGCCTTACTCAAATCAGCAACCTCGTAGACCCACCCCAAACACCCGTTTGAAACCCTTGCCCCCTCCCCCTTGGTCACACTAGTCTCCCAGCCCAACAGGCGCAGCCATGCGCCGGCGCTTACCATTCGGGAGACTTCGCCATGGCCGACTTCGGCGCCACCGAGATCGAGACGTTCCGGGCCGAGACGCGGGCCTGGCTGGAGGCCAACTATCCGCCGTCGCTGCATCAGCCGATGGACGAGGACGACACCCCCTGGGGCGGGCGGAAGGCGAAGTACTCCAATCCCGACGTGCAGGTCTGGATGGACCGGATGGCGTCCAGGGGCTGGACCGCGCCGATGTGGCCGGCGGCCTATGGCGGCGGCGGGCTGACCAAGGAGCAGAACAAGGTCCTGGAATCGGAGCTGCGGCGGATCAAGGCACGGCCGGCTCTGGCGAGCTTCGGCATCTGGATGCTGGGCCCGGTGCTGCTGGAGTACGCCACCGAGGAACAGAAGCAGAAGTTCCTGCCCGGGATCATCAAGGGCCAGATCCGCTGGTGCCAGGGCTATAGCGAGCCGGGCGCGGGGTCGGACCTGGCCGGGCTGCAGACCCGCTGTGAAGATCAGGGGGATCACTACCTGATCAACGGCCAGAAGGTGTGGACCTCTTACGCCGACCAGGCCGACTGGATCTTCTGTCTGGTAAGGACCGATACCAGCAAGAAGCATGAGGGCATCAGCTTCATCCTGTTCGACATGACCACCGACGGTGTCGAGACGCGGCCGATCAAGCTGATCAGCGGCAGCTCGCCCTTCTGCGAGACCTTCTTCACCGATGTGAAGGTGCCCAAGGAACAGCTGGTCGGCCGGCTGAACGGCGGGTGGGAGATCGCCAAGCGCCTGTTGCAGTACGAGCGCCAGAACATCAGCGCCGGCGGCTTCGGCGGCGCGGGCGGGCTGGACGTGGCCGACGCGGCCAAGAAATACAGCGGTGTCGACGCGGCCGGCCGGATCGAGGACGCCGACCTGCGCGGCCGGATCGCCAGTCACAAGATGGACCAGCACGCCTTCATGCTGACCATCCGCCGGGCCGAGGCGGAGTCCAAGACCGGGGCGGGGCCGAGCGCCGCCACCTCGATCATCAAGTACGCCGCCGCCAAGCTGAACCAGGAGCGGACCGAGCTGCTGGTCGAGGCCATGGGCCTGCAGGGCCTGGGCTGGGAAGGCGAAGGGTTTTCGGCCAGCGAGCTGGCGACCATCCGCTCGATGCTGCGGGCCAAGGCCAACAGCATCGAGGGCGGCACCAGCGAGGTGAACCTGAACGTCATCGCCAAGCGGGTGCTGGGTTTGCTGGATCACCAGTAGGGGATGGGACCTCGCCCCCGAAAGCCCTCCCCTCGAGGGGGAGGGTTGGGTGGGGTGTTGGCAAACGCTTTCCGGAAGGGCGCAACAGGGCTCGGAGCCCATTCAGACCCTCCACAAACAACGGGGATACACCCCCACCCCTGCCCCTCCCCCCTTTGAGGGGGAGGGGTTCAAAAGGTCCACCATGATTGAATTCTGGTACGAATTCGCCTCGACCTACAGCTATCCGGCGGCCATGCGGATCGAGGGCATGGCGGCGGAGGCGGGGGTGGCCGTGGCCTGGCGGCCGTTCCTGTTGGGGCCGTTGTTCCATGAGCAGCAGGGGCTGCGCGACAGCCCGTTCAACGCCTTCCCCGTGAAGGGCGATTACATGTGGCGGGACATGGCGCGGGTCTGCGCCGAGGAGGGCCTGCCCTTCAATCATCCGACGCAGTTTCCCCGCAACACCCTGCTGGCGGCGCGTTGCGCGGTGGTGGGGCTGGAGGAGGGCTGGACCCCAGCCTTCAGCCGCGCCGTCTATGAGGCCAATTTCGTCGCCGACGCCGACATCGGCAGCCCGGAGATCCTGGGGCCCTTGCTGGAAGAGGTGGGCGCCTCGGCCGACGCCGTGCTGGCGGCGGCGCAAGGCTCGCCGGCGAAAGACCGGCTGAAGGACCATGTCACCCAGGCCCGGGGACGCGGCGTCTTCGGCTCCCCCAGTTTCATCACCGCCGACGGCGAGCTCTTCTGGGGCAACGACCGTCTTGAACAGGCCCTGACCTGGGCTTCCCGTCATCAAACCATGGAGACCGCCTGACATGGCCGTCCTGACCGAAGAACAGACCATGCTCCGCGACGCCGCCAAGGGGTGGACCGCGGACAGCAGCCCGGTGGGCAAACTGCGGGCGCTGCGCGACAGCGGCTCGCACCAGCCCTTCGATCCGGCCGCCTGGAAACAGATGGGCGAGATGGGCTGGGCCGGGGTGATCGTGCCGGAAGAGTTCGGCGGCTCGGCCTTCGGCTATCTGGGCCTGGGGCTGATCCTTGAGGAGACCGGCCGGACGCTCACCGCCAGCCCGCTGATCTCCACCGCCCTGATCGGGGCCAGCGCCCTGGTGCTGGGCGGATCGGACGCCCAGAAGGCGGAATGGCTGCCGAAGATCGCCGAGGGGGCGGTGGTCACCGCCCTGGCCGTCGACGAGGGCCCGCACCATGCGCCGGAAAAGATCGCCCTCTCGGCCGTCAGCGGCAAGCTGACCGGCAGGAAGACCTTCGTCATCGACGGCGATGTGGCCGACCTGTTCATCGTCGCGGCCCGCACTTCGGGCAAGCCCGGCGAGACGGCGGGGATCAGCCTGTACCTCGTGCCGAAGGGCGCGGCGGGTCTGAGCGTCAAACACCTGGCCCTGGCCGACAGCCGCGGCGCGGCGGAAGTGACCTTCGACGGCGTGGCCGGCGAGCTGCTGGGCGAGGAGGGCAAGGGCTGGGACGTGCTGGAGCCGGTGCTGGACCGCGCCCGCGCCGGCCTGGCGGCGGAGATGCTGGGCATGGCCCTGCAGGCCTTCGAGATCACCCTGGACTATCTGAAGGTCCGCACCCAGTTCGGCCAGGTGATCGGCACCTTCCAGTCGCTGCAGCACCGGGCGGCCAAGATGTTCACCGACCTGGAGATGAGCCGGTCGGTGATCGAGGCGGCGCTGGAGGGCATCGACGCGGGCTCCACCGACAACCGCGCCGCCGCCTCCCTGGCCAAGGCCAAGGCCAGCGAGCTGATCCATCTGGTGACCAACGAGATGGTCCAGATGCACGGCGGCATCGGCATGACCGACGCCCACGACGCCGGCCTCTATATGAAGCGCGCCCGGGTCACCGAGCAGCTGTTCGGCGGGGCGGGCTATCACAAGGACCGGTATGCGAAGGTTCTGGGCTTCTGATCGGGTTCTGACCCCAAGCGCCTAAAATGGGGCGGGCCGGCGCGCGTCGTCGGCCCGCAAGCCCTTGTCGGGTAACGGACTCTGGTCAAAAGATCGGAACCGGGCTCCGGCGTGGGGGTTCTCCTACCCACACAAAGGAGCCCTCCCCATGAGCACCGATCCGCACAGCCCGGCCGATGTCGAAAAGCATCTGTGGTCGGAGATCGACAAGGCACGCTTCGGCATGATCGCCATCGTCGACGGCCCGCCGCAACACTTCCAGCCGATGACCGCCTTCGCCGAGCCCGAGGCCGGCGAGCTGTGGTTCTTCACCCGCGCCGAAACCGACCTGGCCCGCGACGCCAGCCACGGCGCGCACACGGCGATGTTCGTGTTGCAGGCCAAGGACCGCGAGACGCAGGCCTGCGTCAGCGGCGAACTGACCGTCGAGATGGACCGCGACAAGATCGAGAAGTGGTGGAGTCCGATGCTCGCCGCCTGGTATCCCGGCGGCAAGGACGACCCGGACCTGCGGTTGCTGCGGCTGAAATGCCAGGACGCCCGGGTGTGGATCAGCGACAGCGGGCCGGTGAAATACCTCTGGGAAGTCGCCAAGGCCAATGCGACCGGCCAGACCCCGGACCTGGGCGGCCGGACGGACGTCAGTCTGAACTAGGATTATCCTCCCCCGAGCAACGTTCGGGGGAGGATTTTTCGTTACGCCTTCGGCTTGAACGGCCCCGGCTCGCGGCTGCCGCCCTGGCGGGCCAGCATCCAGCCCGGATATTCCGGCGGCAGGGCGGAGACGGCGTCCAGGGTGGCCAGCTCATCCGAGGTCAGCTCCAGGTCGGCGGCGGCGAGGTTGTCGTCCAGCTGTTCATTGGTCTTTGCCCCGACGATCACCGTGGTGACGAAGGGCCGCGAAAGAACGAAGGCCAGAGCGATGCGGGCGACCGAGACGCCGCGGGCCTCGGCTATGGTCCGCATGGCGTCGACGCAGGGCCAGGCGCGGCCCCGATCCACCGGCGGAAAATCGAAGACGGCCCGGCGGGACCCCTGCGGGCTGTCCTCCGGCCCGAACTTGCCGGAAAGCAGGCCGCCGGCCAGGGGCGACCAGACCATCAGGCCCATCTGCTGGTCCTCCAGCATCGGGACGACATCCCGTTCGAGGTCGCGGCCGGCGATGGAATAGTAGGCCTGGACGGTCTCGAAGCGGGCGTAGCCCAACCGGTCACTGATCCCGTGGGCCTTCATCATCTTCCAGGCTTGCCAGTTGGAGCAGCCGATGTAGCGGACGAGGCCCTGGGAGACGAGGTCGTCGAGCGCGCGCAGCGTCTCCTCGACCGGGGTGATGGGGTCGTTGGCGTGGATCTGGAAGAGGTCGATATGATCCAGGCCCATGCGGTCGAGGCTGGCCTTGACCCCGTCCATGATGTGGCCGCGCGAGGCGCCGCGATCATTGGGCCCCCTGCCCATCTCGCCATAGACCTTGGTGGCGATGACCACGTCGCTTCGTTTGACGCCCAGATTGCGCAGCGCCTGGCCGACCATCTGCTCCGACTGGCCGGCGGAATAGACATCGGCGGTGTCGATGAAATTGACCCCGGCGGCCAGGGCCCGGGCGACCATGGCGTCCACCCCGGCCTGCGGAACCGCGCCGATCGCCCCCCACATGCCGGACGCCTCCCCGGCAAAGGTCATGGCCCCCAGGCAGATCTCGGAAACATAGAGGCCGGTGCGGCCCAAACGACGGTACTTCATGTCTAGATGCCTCGTTGTTCTTGGAAGCCAAGGTCGTCGATGACCGACGATATGTCGACCAGGCGACACTGACAGGAAAATTGAGGTCCCCGCGTGAGCCGGTCGGTTTCCAGTTCCAGCCTGACCGCGCTGATATGTCCGACTGCATTATGTCGGCCAAATGACAGTGCTTGCCGCCTCCACGCTCTAGCCTGCAACCACGCTGAATGACCGGCGTTTTGATTCGACATGCAGAGTTCTCCCCCGTTGAAAAATCGTCTTCTGACCAGCCTGTCTCCGGAGGACTTCGCCCTTCTCTCGGCCCAGTTGACCACCGTCGAGATGGAAAAAGGCCGGCTGCTGTACGAGCCGGGCGACCCTATCGACACGGTATACTTCCCGCACGACTGCGTCATCTCGCTGATGACCCTGATGCGAAGCGGTGCGGCCATCGAATCCTCGACCATCGGCCGGGAAGGCGCCTTTGGCCTGATGACCGCCGTTGGCCCGCGCGATGCGCTGTCGCGGGCGATCATCCAGGTGGCGGGCCGCGCCTCGCGCATCTCCGCTACCCATCTGGCCCAGGCCGGCCGGCGCAGCGAGGCGCTGATGCGGTTGGTCGACCGTCATAATGAGGCCCTGCACGGCCATGCCATCCAGTCCGTCGCCTGCAACGCCCTGCATTCGGTCGAGGCGCGGTTCTGCCGCTGGCTGTTGTCCTGCCGCGACCGGATCGACACCGACGCTGTCAGCCTGACCCAGGAATTCCTGGCCGACATGCTGGGCGTGCAGCGGACCACCGTCACCGCCGTGGCCGGGGCCCTGCAGGCCAAGGGGCTGATCCGCTATCGGCGCGGGGTGGTCGACATCCTCGACCGGCGGGGGCTCGAGGCCTATGCCTGCGAATGCTACGGCACGGTGCGGTCCCTGTTCGAACAGCTTCTGCCCGACCCCTGGGGCGCCGCCGAACTGGCCCGGAAGGGCGCTGCCGGTCGAACCGCTTCGGAGATCGAGGTCTCGCCGGACACGCTGGTCGGGGCCGTTGGTCGCCCGTCGGACGGCGAGGAGGGCGGCGCCGACGGCCGCTAGCCGGCGGTCCGCCCGGCGGGGCTGATCCGGCGCGTCGGATTAGGCTTCGCAGACCGGCGCTCAGAGGCTATAGCCCTCTCGCCTCGCGCGAGGCGAAGCGGCCTGTGTCCCCTCGCCCATCAGCGCGCTAACCCCTCGGGAGATCCCCCTCATGGCCAAGATCAAGGTCGCCAATCCGGTCGTCGACATGGACGGCGATGAAATGACCCGCATCATCTGGAAGCTGATCAAGGACAAGCTGATCTTCCCCTATCTCGACCTGGAGCTGGACTACTACGACCTCTCCATCGAGCACCGCGATGCGACCGACGACCAAGTAACCATCGACGCGGCCAACGCCACCAAGCGCCACGGCGTGGCGGTGAAGTGCGCGACCATCACCCCGGACGAGCAGCGGGTCGAGGAATTCGGCCTGAAGAAGATGTGGAAGAGCCCCAACGGCACCATCCGCAACATCCTGGGCGGCGTCATCTTCCGCGAGCCGATCATCTGTCAGAACGTGCCGCGGCTGGTGCCCGGCTGGACCCAGCCGATCATCGTTGGCCGCCACGCCTTCGGCGACCAGTACCGCGCCACCGACTTCCTGTTCCCTGGCGCCGGCAAGCTGAGCATCAAGTTCGTCGGTGAAGACGGCACGGTGATCGAGAAGGAAGTGTTCGACGCGCCCAGCGCCGGCGTCGCCATGGCCATGTACAACCTCGACGACTCGATCCGCGACTTCGCCCACGCCAGCTTCGCCTACGGCCTGTCGCGCAAGTATCCGGTCTATCTGTCGACCAAGAACACCATCCTGAAAGCCTATGACGGCCGCTTCAAGGACATCTTCCAGGAGGTCTTCGACGCAGACTACAAGGCGCAGTTCGACGCCCTGGGCCTGACCTACGAGCACCGGCTGATCGACGACATGGTGGCCAGCGCCCTGAAGTGGTCGGGCGGCTATGTCTGGGCCTGCAAGAACTACGACGGCGACGTGCAGTCGGACATCGTCGCCCAGGGCTTCGGCTCGCTGGGCCTGATGACCAGCGTGCTGCTGACCCCCGACGGCAAGACGGTGGAAGCCGAGGCCGCCCACGGGACCGTCACCCGCCATTACCGCCAGCACCAGAAGGGCCAGTCGACCTCGACCAACTCCATCGCCTCGATCTTCGCCTGGACCCGTGGCCTGGCCCACCGCGCCAAGCTGGACGACAACGCCGAACTGGCGAAATTCGCCCTGACCCTGGAAAAGGTCTGCGTCGACACCGTCGAGGCGGGCTTCATGACCAAGGACCTGGCCCTGCTGGTCGGCGACAAGCAGAACTGGCTGACCACCGAAGGCTTCCTCGACAAGGTCGACGAGAACCTGAAGGCGGCGATGGCCGCGGCCTGACGGCGAGGTCGTCCTCCTCCAGCCAAAGGCTGGGGGAGGTCAACTCAGCTGTTCGCCCGCTTCGCGCAATAGAGGATCAATGAAGCGAGTGCTTACTTTTCTTTCGCGGCTGCGTGTCTGGCAGGTCTGGCTGTTTTTCGCCATTCCCGCCGTGACTATCGCAGCGATCCTCGCCGACTATTTCTCAAGCGAGATTCCATACAGGATCGCCTTCTATGGTGTGCCCGGCGTCGGCCTTGTCATTTTCTTCATTCTGCCGGCCGTCCTGAGGTTTTTTCCACGCCTTCTCCCACCAGAGCCGACGCCGGCGGAAGACGAACCGCAGGAACCCTAGGCCCCCACCGTTCCCGCCGCGATGGAACCCGCTTGCCCTGCGGGCCGCGCCTGCGTCAGATGGGGCCCATGAAAACCAGCCTGTTCAAGATCGTCGTCCTGGCCCTGCTGTTGTTCGCAGCGGCCTTCGTGGCGGCGCCGTTCAACGCCTATAGGGCCCTGAGGGCGGCGACCGTGGCCGAGGATGTCCAGGCGACCTCCGACCTCGTGGACTTCCCGGCGGTGCGCAAGAGCCTGTCGCCGCAGCTGGACCCCGACGAGAGCCGCACCGCCGAGCCGCCGACGATCTGGCAGGATCCGATCGGCGCCGTGAAGCGGGCCTGGAAGGAAGCGGTTCCGACCGAGCCCAAGGTCGATCGCTACATCACCGTGGCGGGCCTGGGCGACGTGCTGCGCGGCTATCCGCCGGGCCGGGCGCCGGCAGAACCCAAGCCCGACGGCAGCTTTACGGGCTCGGTGAAGGGCTTCATTCGGGGGCCTTGGCCGGGCGTCGCCTACTTCGGGGTGGAGCGGGTCCGGTTCGCGGTCAAGCGGCCCAAGGAACCGGCCAAGGTGACCATCCTGACCTTCGAACGCCGGGCGCTGTTCAGCTGGAAGCTGGTGCATGTGCAGCTGCCCGAGGGCGAGCGGTAGGGTTTGTTCTTGCTATGTTCCCTCGGTGAGGTAATCTCGTTCTCTCAATAGGGAGGATTTGAGATGATCGGCTATGTCACCATCGGGGCGCTGGACAGCGTTCAGTCGGGCGTCTTCTACGACGCCGTTTTCGACGTTCTGGGCAGCGATCGCCGCACCGAAGGCGGCGGCTGGATCGGCTATGGCCCCAAGGGCGGCGGAGCGGGCTTCACAGACTGCCACACAGCAATCTGCCCGCCTTTCGACGGCCAGCCAGCGCGCGGCGGCAACGGCGTCATGATCGCCTACCAGGCCGAGACCCCCGAAGCGGTGGCGGCGGCCCACGCGGCCGGCCTGGCCGCCGGCGGCACGGACGAAGGCGCCCCTGGCAACCGCCCACCGGAACAGCCGGGCTTCTACGCCGCCTACCTGCGCGACCCGACGGGCAACAAGATCTGCGTCTTCGCGGCGGGGTAGAGCTTGATGGAAGCGCGCCGCGAGACCGTCGCCCGGGCGCGGGAGTTGCGCTCCAAGACCAGCCTGCCGGAAGGAGTGCTCTGGCAAATTCTGCGATCCCGGCAGTTCGAGGGCCTGAAATTCCGGCGACAGCATCCGATGGGGCCTTACATAGTCGACTTCTTCTGTTCGGCCGCGAGGCTGGTGGTGGAGGTTGATGGCCAAGGGCACGGGATGCCGGAACAACAGCGGCATGATTCGGTTCGAGATGCCTGGCTGGCGGGACAGGGAGTTCAGGTGGTGAGGTTGCCAGCTCGACTGGTGCTCAGTGATCAGAACGTCGCTTTGGACATGATCCGGAACGCAATCGGTGCGAAGCGGCCGACAAAGACCTAATTCCTCCCCCTTTGGGGGAG
>JBIIAX010000023.1:0-89918 GCA_044239675.1 Caulobacter sp. | reverse complement strand
GCCGCGCCCCAGGCTCCGCGTCCGGCGGCTCCGGCCCAGCCTGGCCAGACCCGCACCTATGAGCCGTCGCGCGATCGCCGCGACGACCGGTCCAGCACCACCACCTACCGGCCGCCGGCCGGCGGTGGAAACTTCAACCAGCGCACGCCGCGGGTCGACACCACCAGCTTCAACCAGCGCGCCCCCCGCCCGGACGACCGTCCGCGCGGCGATGCGCCCCGTTCCGACGCGCCCCGGCCCGACAACCGCGATCCTCGTCCGCCCCGCGCCGGCGAGACCGTCCGCTACTCGGCCCTGGCCCCGCGTCCGGCCCCGCCGCGTCCCGGCGCGCCGCGTGGTCCGCGTCCGGGCGCCGGCGTCGCCAATGCGCCGCCCGCCACGCCTGAAGTCCAGCGCGCCACCCGTTCGGCCCCCCGTCCGGGCGGCGCCGTTGTCGATCGCCGTCCCGATGAGGAGGACGATCGTCGCAAGGGCGCGGGTCCCGGCAAGGCCGTCTCCCGCACCAAGGGTGAACCCAAACGCCGCGAAGGCCGTCTCACCATCCAGGCCGTGGCCGGGGATGACGAGGGCGCCGTGGAACGCATGCGCTCCCTGGCCTCGGTTCGCCGGGCCCGCGAACGCGAAAAGGAAAAGCGCCGGGGCGGCGCCGCCGAACAGGCCCGCGCGGCCCGGGAAGTGGTCATCCCTGACGTCATCACCGTCCAGGAGCTGTCCAACCGGATGGCCGTGCGCGGCGTCGACATCATCAAGATGCTGATGCGCCAAGGCGTGATGCTGAAGATCAATGACGTGATCGACAGCGACACCGCCGAACTGGTCGCCACCGAATTCGGCCACAGCGTGCGCCGCGTTTCGGAAGCCGACGTCGAAGAAGGCTTCCTGGATGCCGAGGATCACGACGAGGCGCAGGAGTCGCGGCCGCCGGTGGTCACCATCATGGGCCACGTCGACCACGGCAAGACCAGCCTGCTCGACGCCCTGCGCACCACGGACGTGGCCTCTGGCGAAGCCGGCGGCATCACCCAGCATATCGGCGCCTACCAGGTTCGCCTGAAGGACGGCGAGCGCGTTACCTTCCTCGACACCCCCGGCCACGCGGCGTTCAGCGCCATGCGGGCCCGGGGCGCCAACATCACCGATATCGTGGTGCTGGTCGTGGCCGGCGACGACGGCGTCAAGCCGCAGACCATCGAGGCCATCCAGCACGCCAAGGCGGCCGGGGCTCCGATCATCGTGGCCATCAACAAGATGGACAAGCCGGGCTCCGACGCGACGCGGGTGATCAACGAGCTGCTGCAGCATGAGATCGTGGTGGAAAGCCTGGGCGGCGAAACCCAGGTGGTCGAGGTCTCGGCCAAGACCCGCGTCGGCCTCGACGACCTGATCGAGAACATCCTGATCCAGGCCGAACTGCTCGACCTGCGGGCCAACGCCGAACGCACCGCCGAGGGCGTGGTGATCGAAGCCAAGCTCGACAAGGGCCGCGGCGCCGTCTCCACCGTCCTGGTCAAGCGCGGCACCCTGAAGCGCGGCGACATCGTCGTGGCCGGGTCCGCCTACGGCCGGGTCCGCGCCCTGCTCAACGAGCGTAACGAACAGCTGACCGAAGCCGGTCCCTCCACCCCGGTGGAGATCCTCGGCCTCGACTCGACCCCGTCGCCGGGCGAAGCCTTCGCGGTCGTCGAGAACGAAGCCCGCGCTCGCGAGCTGACCGAATACCGTGCCCGTCTGAAGCGCGAGAAGTCGGCCGTCGGCGGCGTCGCCGGCGCCTCCCTGGCCGATATGATGGCCAAGCTCTCGGCCAAGAAGGTCAGCGAACTGCCGCTGGTCATCAAGGGCGACGTGCAGGGCTCGGTCGAAGCCATCGCAGGCTCGCTGGACAAGCTGGGCACGGACGAGGTCCGCGCGCGGATCATCCTCTCCGGCGCCGGCGCGATCAGCGAAAGCGATGTTCAGCTGGCCAAGGGCGCCGGCGCCCCGATCATCGGCTTCAACGTCCGCGCCTCGAAACAGGCGCGGGACCTGGCCGAGCGGGAAGGCGTCGAGATCCGCTACTATGCGATCATCTACGACCTGATCGACGACATCAAAGGCGTCATGTCGGGGATGCTCTCGCCGATCCAGCGGGAAACCTTCCTGGGCAACGCCCGGGTCCTGCAGGCCTTCGACATCACCAAGGTCGGCAAGGTCGCCGGCTGCCGGGTCACCGAGGGCGTGGTTCGCCGCGGCGCCAAGGTGCGGATCGTGCGCGAAGGCATCGTCGTGCTCGAACTGGGCACGCTGCAGACCCTCAAGCGCTTCAAGGACGAGGTGGCGGAAGTCACCAACGGCATGGAGTGCGGCATGGCCTTCGCCGGCTTCCAGGACATCCGGGAAGGCGACGAGATCGAATGCTTCACCGTGGAGGACGTCGCCCGCTCGCTCTAGCGTCGGGCTGATTTCCATCACAGGATCGAGGGCGCGGACCACAAGGTCCGCGCCCTTTTTCTATTCTTTCCCGTACGGCCTTCGGCCTACGGCGAGGATGGGGGCCAACGCAGCCTCCTGGCGCGCCGGGCGTTGACCTTGGGCAGCCTGTCGCGGAAAAGCCACAGGCCAGCTCCAGACTGTCCCCGACAAGAGGGCCGTGACAGGATAGGCCGCAACAAGAGGATCGGATGTCCCCCCGCTCGACCCGTCTGTCTCCGATGGCCGTCCTGACCTCCATGGCCGCCCTGGCCATGCTGCTGGCCGGCTGCGCCACGGCCGCGCGGATTGACGCCGCCGGCGATGTTCACGCCCTGCTGATCGCCATCCGTGACAATGACAAGGCCGCCTTCAACGCCCGGGTCGATCGGGCGGCGTTGAAGCGGTCCATCGAGAGCCGCCTGATCGGCGAGGCCGAGAAGGCGATCAGCGACCCGAACCTTCGCGCCCTGAGCTCCCTGCTGGCCCCGGCCCTGGCCGACGCCGCCGACAAGGCGCTGATCCAGCCCTCGACCTTCCGCAGCATCGCCAATTCCTACGGCTACCGGCCCGATCAGCCGATCCCCGGACGCATCGCCATCGCCGGGGCCCTGAAGCGGCTGCCCGATGGCCGGGTCTGCGCCACCCGCCGCAAGGACGGGCCCTGTGTGCTGATCTTCACCAACGAGGAGGGGACCTGGCGGCTTTCCGGCTTCGAAGGCGATATTGATGAGTTGCGCACCAAGAGCCGATAGGAAGACAATTCGCAGATGATCCAGGTCCCGTTCCCCCGCTCCGCCGGTGTGCTGATTCTGGCCGGCGCCCTCCTGTCCAGCGGCCTCGCCGCCGCTCCCGCCGCGGCCGCCGACAAACGGATGGTCACCTATGATTCAGTCTCTCCCGACGCCCGCCGGCTGACCGGCGCCGGGCTGACCTTCGTGTTCACGCGCCACTTCTTCCGCACCCGCATCCTGGCGGTCCGGGCGACGGCGGTGCCGGTCGGGGTCGTGCCCAAGCCGTCGAACGACGGGGCAGTCAACCGCAGGCTCGACGATCTGATGGGCGAGGACCGGGGCCGGGGGGAACTTTACGAAATCGCCGCCGGCGAGGCCCAGGGAAAGGTGATGATCCAGGCCTTCTGCCCCGGCTCGACCAAGGGTTGGCTGGCCATCGGCGCGGTCAACGCCCGCAAGCCGCTGCGCGTCTACGCCTTCGGCGATGACGCCGCGACCGGCGAGATCAAGCTATGCTCCTCGATGGACTTCAGCTGGCGCGGCGAGTGGCAGATGCCCAAGCCGGGCGGCGGCGCCAACGTCACCGCCGCGGTGACGAAATCCGACTACGGCCGCCCGGGCAGCTAAGACGGTTTTTCTTCCCTTTTGCCGGGCCCTCCGCCTAACCTTGGACAACAATCAAGGGGGCGGAAATGGCTTACGACGCGGCGCTGGCAGGCTGGGACCTGGCCGATTTCACGGACGGTCCCTGGACCCGGCCGGTCTATCGCAAGGGCTCCGGCCCGGCGGTGATCATCATCCATGAGGTGCCGGGCCTGCATCCCATGGTCATCGCCTATGCGGAGCGGGTGGCGGCGGCGGGGATGACCGTCTTCCTGCCCAGCCTGTTCGGCGAGCCGGGTCGCCCGGTCACCGTCGGCTACGCCCTGGGCGTGATGTTCAAGAACATCTGTATCCGCCGGGAATTCAACGTCTGGGCCAACGACCGCTCCAGCCCCATCGTCGACTGGCTGAAGGCTCTGGCCCGCAAGGCGCACGCCGAATGCGGCGGTAACGGCGTCGGGGCGGTCGGCATGTGTTTCACCGGTGGTTTCGCCCTGGCCATGATGACCGAGCCCTCCGTGGTCGCCCCGGTCCTGTCGCAGCCCTCCCTGCCGCTGGGCAAGAAGGGGGCGAACCGGATCGACGCCTCGCCGGCCGAGATCTCCTGCGCCAAGCTGCGGATGGAGAACGAGGACCTGTCGATGATCGGCCTGGCCTTCGACGGCGACAGTTTCGTTCCGGAGGCGCGGATGGACATGTTGCAGGCGACCTTCGGCGACCGGTTCGAGCGGCCGAAGCTGACCCAGGCCGACGCGCGGCAGGGCACGGGCCGCGAGGCCCATTCGGTGCTGACCCTCCACCTCAACAATGCCGGTCCCACCAAGGAGGCCGAGGCCCGGACGATCGCCTTCTTCCAGCAGCGGCTGGGCGTCGCCTGACATCATCCAGGCGCCGTCGGCACGGCGGTCCGCGGCGCCTGGACCATCCTGATCGCGGCGCCCGGAAAGGCGTGGCGCTGGACAGGCCCGGTCATCAAGCCTAGAAGCGCGCCCTTTCCGCCGCAGCGGGGTTCGATCCCCCGCCGGATTTCTGGACATAAGACAATGAGCCGCCCCGAAAAGACCAAGAGCCGGCCGACCGGACCCAGCCAGCGCCAGCTGCGCGCCGGCGAACTGATCCGCCACGCCCTGGTCGAGGTGCTGCGCGAGGAACAGATCGCCGATCCGTCCCTCGCCGGCGTCTCCCTGACCGTCACCGAGGTGCGGATGAGCCCGGACCTGAAACACGCCATCTGTTTCGTCGAGGTGCTGGGCGCCGGGGTGACCGGGGCCAAGACCACCGACGTCCTGGGGGCGCTGAACCATGCCTCCAAGTTCCTGCGCGGGCGGCTGGCCCGGAACATCGACATGAAGTTCACCCCGGACCTGAAGTTCTTCCACGATGAGAGCTTCAACAGCGCCGCCGCCATGGACCGGTTGTTCGACAATCCCAAGGTTCAGGCCGATCTCGCCGCCGCCTCTCAGTCCGACGCGGACGAGACCGCCTAGTGGCGCGCCGCAAGAAGGGGCTGGCCGTCAGCGGCTGGATCAATCTCGACAAGCCCTACGACTTCGGCTCGACCCAGGCGGTGGGCAAGGTGCGCTGGCTGTTCAACGCCCAGAAGGCCGGTCATGCCGGGACCCTGGACCCGCTGGCCACCGGCATCCTGCCGATCGCGCTCGGTGAAGCGACCAAGACCGTCAGCTTCCTGGTCGACGCCGACAAGACCTATCGCTTCACCCTCGAATGGGGCCGGGCCACCGCCACCTTCGACCGCGAGGGCGAGACGACCGCGACCTCCGAGGTGCGGCCGACGCGCGAGGCCATCGAGGCCGCCCTGCCGGACTTTATCGGCGAGATCACCCAGGTCCCGCCCAACTATTCGGCGGTGAAGGTGGACGGCGAGCGGGCCTATGACCTGGCCCGCGACGGCGTGGAGTTCGAACTGGCCGGCCGCATCGTGCGGATCGACGGCCTGCGGATCCTCTCCATCCCCGACGAAGACCATGTCGAGCTGGAAATGGACTGCGGCAAGGGGACCTACGTCCGGGCCATCGCCCGGGATCTGGCCGAAAAGCTCGGAACCTGCGCCCATGTCAGCCTGCTTCGCCGCACCCGGGTCGGACCCTTCCGGGAAGAAACGGCGATAACACTGGAAAAGCTGGAAGATTTAGGCCATAAGGCCGCGCTTCCGGAGGCATTGCTTCCGGTCGCGACCGCACTGGACGACATCCCGGTGCTGGCCGTGACCGCTGAAGACGCATTCCGGTTGGCTCAGGGACGCTCGATCGTTCTCGTTCCCCGTCAGGTGGAAGCCTTGCGCGCCCGTTTAACCAACGGATCGCGGACGGTTTCGGCCATGGAGGGCGAGAGACTGGTGGCCCTGGCCGAGATGCGCGCCGGGCAGCTCAATCCGGTTCGGGTCTTCCAACTCACCTGAGCGGAGACGTCACGATGTCGATTACGCCTGAGCGCAAGAGCGCCCTTATCCTTGAACATGCCCGCACCGAGGGCGACACCGGAAGCGCCGAAGTCCAGGTGGCCATCCTCTCCGAACGGATCGCCAACCTGACCGAGCACTTCAAGAGCCACAAGAAGGACAACCACAGCCGTCGTGGCCTCCTGCAGATGGTTTCGCAGCGTCGTTCGCTGCTGGGCCACCTGAAGAAGTCGGACGACTCCCGCTATGAGGCGCTGATCGCCAAGCTTGGCCTGCGCCGCCAGCACTAGTCCTGCCAAAACGGGGCGGGGTCCTCATGGGCCCCGCCTCTTCTGCTATCCGCCCATCCCTCTCAGGTCCTGGGGGTCGGCGGCGGGGGTTCACCCCACCATCCGCAGGGAGGCGAGACAAAGCCTTCCCCGGACCTGAAACCGGAGAGGAAACCGGCTACGCCCGCAAACAGATTTGAGGGCCCCGACCTGTCCACCCCCGCCATGGGAATACGCCCCGCGGGAGACGAGAGAAGAAAGACTCACATGTTCGAAATTCACCGCAAGACCATCGAGTGGGGCGGCAAGACGCTGACCCTCGAAACCGGTCGCATCGCCCGTCAGGCCGACGGCGCCGTTCTGGCCACCATGGGCGACACCGTCGTCCTGGCCACCGCCGTCTTCGCCAAGACCCAGAAGCCGGGCCAGGACTTCTTCCCCCTGACCGTCAACTATCAGGAAAAGACCTTCGCGGCCGGCAAGATCCCCGGCGGCTTCTTCAAGCGCGAAGGCCGTCCGTCGGAAAAGGAAACCCTGGTTTCCCGCCTGATCGACCGTCCGATCCGCCCGCTGTTCGTCAAGGGCTTCAAGAACGAAGTCCAGGTCGTCTGCACCGTGCTGCAGCATGACCTCGAGAACGATCCCGACATCATCGCCATGGTCGCGGCCTCCGCCGCCCTGACCATCTCCGGCGCCCCCTTCATGGGCCCCATCGGCGCGGCCCGCGTGGCTTTCGTCGACGGCGCCTACATCCTCAACCCGACGGCCGACGAGCTGAAGGGCAGCAAGATGGACCTGGTCGTCGCCGGCACCAACGACGCCGTGATGATGGTCGAATCCGAGATCCAGGAACTGGACGAAGCCACCGTGCTCGGCGGCATCCAGTTCGCCCATGACGGCATCCAGGCCGTCATCGACGCGATCATCGCCCTGGCCGAACACTCCGCCAAGGAGCCCTTCGAGTTCGAGCCGGAAGACACCGACGCGATCAAGGCCGAGATGAAGCCGCTGGTCGGCGCCGACATCATCGCCGGCTACAAGATCCAGAAGAAGCAGGACCGCTACGAAGCGATCGGCGCCGCCAAGAAGAAGGCCATCGCGGCCCTCGGCAAGAGCGAAGCCAATCCGGGCGGCTATGACGCCCAGAAGCTGGCCGGCGTGTTCAAGGAACTGGAAGCCGACGTGGTGCGTCGCGCCATTCTCGACACCGGCATCCGCATCGACGGCCGCGACGTCCGCACCGTTCGTCCGATCCTGGGTGAAGTCGGCATCCTGCCGCGCACCCACGGTTCGGCCCTGTTCACCCGCGGCGAGACCCAGGCCCTGGTCGTGGCCACCCTGGGCACCGGCGACGACGAACAGTTCATCGACGCCCTGGAAGGCACCTACAAGGAATCCTTCCTGCTGCACTACAACTTCCCTCCCTACTCGGTCGGTGAGACGGGTCGGATGGGCAGCCCCGGCCGCCGCGAAATCGGCCACGGCAAGCTGGCCTGGCGCGCCCTGCGCCCGATGCTGCCGGCCAAGGAAGACTTCCCCTACACCATCCGCCTGGTCTCCGAGATCACCGAGTCCAACGGCTCGTCCTCGATGGCCACCGTCTGCGGCTCCTCGCTGGCCATGATGGACGCGGGCGTTCCGCTGATCCGTCCGGTCTCGGGCATCGCCATGGGCCTGATCCTGGAAAGCGACGGCTTCGCCGTTCTCTCCGACATCCTGGGCGACGAGGATCACCTCGGCGACATGGACTTCAAGGTGGCCGGCACCAGCGATGGCATCACCTCGCTGCAGATGGACATCAAGATCTCCGGGATCACCATCGAGATCATGAAGCAGGCCCTCGCCCAGGCGAAGGAAGGCCGTGATCACATCCTCGGCGAGATGAACAAGGCCATGGACGCGCCCCGCGAAGAGCTGGGCGAGTACGCGCCGAAGATCGAGACCATGAAGATCCCGGCCGACAAGATCCGGGAAGTCATCGGCACCGGCGGCAAGGTGATCCGCGAGATCGTCGCCACCACCGGCGCCAAGGTCGATATCGGTGACGACGGCACGATCAAGATCGCCGCGTCCGAGCAGTCGAAGATCGACGCCGCCAAGGACTGGATCAAGTCGATCGCCTCGGAGCCGGAAATCGGCGCCATCTACAACGGCAAGGTCGTCAAGGTCGTCGACTTCGGCGCCTTCGTGAACTTCTTCGGCGCCAAGGACGGCCTGGTCCACGTCAGCCAGATCAGCAACGAACGCGTGGCCCGCCCCGCCGACGTGCTGAGCGAAGGCCAGATGGTCAAGGTCAAGCTCATTGGCTTCGACGACCGCGGCAAGACCAAGCTGTCGATGAAGGTCGTCGATCAGGAAACCGGCGAAGACCTGTCCCTGAAGCAGGAAGCCGCTGTCGACGCTTAAGCGCTGGCGACTGGTGCAAGAGTTGGGGGGCGGTTCCGCGAGGGGCCGCCCCTTTTTCTTTGGTCCGGCGCTCAGAGACCGGCGGCGAACAGGTCCGGCTTGCCGATCTGCACGCCGCGGGCCCGCAGGATCCCGTAGGCCGTGGACAGGTGGAAATACAGATTGGTCGTGGCGAAGACCGTCAACCACTGGCCGAGCGGCAGGGTCGGCTGCATGCCGTTGCCCATGGTGAAGGTCAGGGAAATCGCGTCCCGCCCCTCGAACTGCGCCGGTTTCAGGCCGGCCAGGAAGGCCTTGGCGTCGGCGATGGCGGCCTTGAGGCCGGCGACGTCCAGGGACTCATCGACGTCGGCGGGGACGGTCAGGCCGGCGACCCGAGCCGGCCATTGCTGGGCGAAGTTGCAGACGACGCCGATCTGGAAGCGGAGCGGCGCCATGTCGTCGATCAACCGCCAGGCCAGGGCGTCCTCTGGCGATCCGCCCTGCGCCTCGGCGTAGGCGGCGCCCTTGGTGAGCAGATGGTCGGCCGTGGTCAGGGCCCGGCTGAACAGGTCGACGAAGGTAAACAGGCTGACGGTCATGATGGTGTCCCTCCACTTGTGTTTTTCGAAGGGTAGGCCCTGGCGGCGCTGTTGGTAATCCTCCGTCGCGGACTCAGTTCGGCCAGGTCTCCGGGCTCATCGCCAGCACCTCGCCGGCCAGGTACAGCGAGCCGCAGATCATCACCCTCGGCGCCTGCCCCTCACCGCCCAGGGCGGCCTCCAGGGCGGTCTCGACGCTTGATGCGGCCTCCGCCTGCAGGCCGGCCGCTTTCGCCGCCGAGACCAGCCTTGCGGGGTCGCTGGCGGCCTCGGCCTCAAAGGGGATGGCGATGACGCGGGGTCCGACGCCTTTGAAGGCGTCGAAGAAGCCTTCGGCGTCCTTGTTGGCCATCAGGCCGCAGATCAGGGTGGCGGGGCGTCCGTCGCGTCCCTTGAGCGCCATCAGGGCGTCGGCGATGGCGCGGGCGGCGTGGACGTTGTGGCCGCCGTCCAGCCACAGGTCAGTTCCGGCGGTCCGGGCGCGGGCCGCCAGGGGCCCGGCGGTCAGTCGCTGCATCCGCGCCGGCCAGACGACCGTCTGCAGGCCCCGGGCGATGGCCTCCTCGCTGATGATCGGGTGGGCCAGGGTCAGGGCGGCCATGGCGGCGAGGCCGGCGTTGGCGATCTGATGCGGCCCGGCCAGGGCGGGCAGGGGCAGATCGAGCAGGCGCTCTTCCGTCTGCAGCAGCAGGCGTCCGCCCTGTTCATAGGCGTCGAACTCGCGGCCGAGGGCGGTCAGGGGCGCTCCCAGGGCCTCGGCCCGGCCCACGATGACGCCAAACGCCTCCTCGCCCTGCCAGCCGGTCAGGACCGGCGTTCCCCGCTTGATGATCCCGGCCTTCTCTCCGGCGATGCCGGCGATGGCGTCGCCGAGGAATTCGCGATGGTCGTGGTCGACCGGGGTGATCACCGACAGGGCGGGGGGTTCGATGACATTGGTGGCGTCCAGCGAGCCGCCGAGGCCCACCTCCAGCAGGCAGAGGTCGGCTGGGACCTCGGAGAAGGCCTGAAAGGCGGCGGCGGTGGTGATCTCGAAGAAGGTGATCGGCTCGCCGGCATTGGCCGCCTCGACCCGCTCCAGGACGTCGGCAAGGTGCTCTTCGGTGATCAGGGTCCCGGCCAGGCGGATACGCTCGACGAAGCGGACCAGATGGGGCGAGGTAAAGACGTGGACCCGCAGGCCGGCGGCCTCGGCCATCGCCCGCAGGTAGGCGACGGTCGAGCCCTTGCCGTTGGTGCCGGCGACATGGATGACGGGAGGGAGTTTGCGCTGGGGATCGCCCAGGGCGGAGCACAGCCGCCGCATCCGGCCGAGCGACAGGTCGATCTTCTTGGGATGCAGGGCCTGAAGGCGCGCGAGGGCGGCGTCGTGGGGACGAAGGTGGTCGGTCACTGGGTTCCTTCTCCCCTCGTGGGAGAAGGTGGCCCCGAAGGGGTCGGATGAGGGGGCGCACCGGCGAAATGGGAAGGGTGAGGGCAGGCCGCCATGGCAGCTTTGTCTTTCATCGACCCCTCATCCGACCCCCTTCGGGGGCCACCTTCTCCCCCAAGAGGGAGAAGGAAATTTGCACGAATGGTTGCGGCGGCGTTTGGCAGGTTCATCCGCTGACCTCGGGAGCGGACCTCTCAGTCGGCTTCGCCGACAGCTCCCCCGACGGGGGAGCATCCAAGAATTCTACGCCGCTTTCGAACGCGAGCGTCCCATCATCAGGGTGCCGAGGACGGAGCTGAGGATGGCCGGCAGGTCCTGGCGGCTGACCACGCGATCGGCCATGCCCTTCTCGACCAGGTACTCCGACCGCTGGAAGCCCGGCGGCAGGGTCTCGCGGATGGTCTGTTCGATCACCCGGGGACCGGCGAAGCCGATCAGGGCGCCCGGTTCAGCCAGGTGGATGTCGCCCAGCATGGCGTAGCTGGCGGTGACGCCGCCGGTGGTCGGGTCGGTGAGGACGACGACGTAGGGCAGCTTCGCCGCCTTCAGCTCCTGGATGGCGAGCGTGGTCCGCGCCATCTGCATCAAGGACAGGGTGCCTTCCTGCATCCGCGCCCCGCCGGCGGCGGTGTAGATGACAAGGGGTACGTCGCGCTCAACGGCGGCGCGGGCCGCGGCGATGAAGGTCTCGCCGGCGGCCATGCCCAGGGAGCCGCCCATGAAGGCGAAGTCCTGGACCAGGACCACGGCGGCGACGCCGAGAATCTTGCCGTAGCCGATGGCCATGGTGTCCGGCTCGCCGGTGGCCTTGCGGGCCGCGATCAGCCGGTCCTTGTAGGGTTTGCCGTCGGAGAAATTGAGCGGGTCTTCCGGCACGCTGGGCGCCGGCAGGGCCTCGAACTGGCCGCCGTCGAAGGTATAGGCGAACCGCTGCTTGGGCCCGATGCGCATGTGCCGGCCGGCCGGGGTGACCCACAGGGCCGCCTCCAGGTCAGGGCGATAGATCATCTCGCCGGTGTCGGGGCATTTGACCCAGAGGTTTTCCGGGGTCTCGCGCTTGGTAAAGGCTCCCCGAACGCCGGGCGCGATCCGCGACAGCCAGCCGCTGCGCTCCTTGGCCTGAGCGGGGGGACGGGTGGGCTTGTCGCCCTTGGATTCTGCCATAGCCATCGTCTTAACGCCTCAAGCCTGACCGACTCTCGCCGAACGGACAGCTTTCGCCAATGCGGCTGCTTTGGAAAGAACGCTTTCAGTCACGTTTTCGTTCGAATGGACGTCGCCGGCCTCCAGCGCGTCCTGGACTGCGTCCACGAAGGCAGAGCCGACGACCACGCCGTCGGCCACCCGGGCGACCGCCGCGGCCTGCTCGGGCGTGCGAATGCCAAAGCCGACCGCGACCGGTAGATGGGAGGCCGCCTTCACCCGCGCAACCGCCGGGGCGATATCGCTGGCCTGGGCCGACTTCACCCCGGTCACCCCGGCGACAGAGACATAGTAGACGAAACCGGAGGTCCGCTTGACCACCGTTGCCAGGCGTTTGTCGTCGGTGGTCGGGGCGGTCAGGCGGATCAGGGAGATGCCGACCTCTTCCAGGGCGTCGGTCAGCTCCTCGGCCTCTTCCGGCGGACAGTCGACGCAGATCAGGCCATCGACTCCGGCGTCGGCGGCGCGGGCGGCGAAAGCCGCGTAGCCGGCGCTGAACAGCGGGTTCAGATAGCCCATCAGCACCACAGGCGTGGTGGTGTCGCCCTTGCGGAAATCCGCCACCAGCGACAGCGTCCGGTTCAGGGTCATGCCGGCCTTCAGGGCGCGAAGCGCGGCCCGCTGGATCGGCGGGCCCTCGGCCATCGGGTCGGAGAAGGCGTAGCCAAGCTCGATGAGGTCCACCCCGGCGCCCGGCAGGCCCTGGAGGATCTTCAGCGAGGTCTCATAGTCGGGATCGCCGCCCATCACATAGGCGACGAATGCGGCGCGGCCTTCGTCGGCCAGGGCCGCGAAGCGGGTGTCGATACGGTTGTGGGTCAAATGGTCCGCCCCAGGGCCTCGGCCACGGTGAAGATGTCCTTGTCGCCGCGGCCGCACATGTTCATCACGATCACGCCGTCCTTGCCGAGTTCCTTGGCCAGGTCAGCGACCCGGGCCAGGGCGTGGGCCGGTTCCAGGGCGGGGATGATGCCTTCCTGCTCGGCGCAGAGGGTGAAGGCGGCGAGGGCTTCCTTGTCGGTCGCGCTGACGTATTCGGCCCGGCCGGTGTCGTGCAGGAAGGCGTGCTCGGGGCCGATGCCGGGATAGTCGAGGCCGGCGCTGATCGAGTGGGCGTCGATGATCTGGCCGTCGTCGTCCTGCAGCAGATAGGTCTTGTTGCCGTGCAGGACGCCGGGGCGGCCGCCGGTCAGGGACGCCGCATGCATGCCGGTGTCCAGGCCGTGGCCGGCCGCCTCGACGCCGATCAGCCGCACGCCCTCGTCGGCCAGGAAAGGATGGAACAGGCCGATGGCGTTGGAACCGCCGCCGATACAGGCGACCACCGCGTCGGGCAGGCGGCCTTCCTGCTCAAGAATCTGGGCCCGGGTCTCGATGCCGATAATCGACTGGAAGTCGCGGACCATGGCCGGATAGGGGTGCATGCCGGCGGCGGTGCCGATCAGGTAGTAGGTGTCGTCGACATTGGTCACCCAATCCCGCATCGCCTCGTTCATGGCGTCCTTCAGCGTGCCGGTGCCGGAGGTGACCGGGCGGACTTCGGCGCCCAGCAGGTTCATGCGGAAGACATTGGGCTTCTGCCGCTCGACATCGGTGGCGCCCATATAGACGACGCAGGGCAGGCCGAAGCGGGCGCAGACGGTGGCCGTGGCCACCCCGTGCTGGCCGGCGCCGGTCTCGGCGATGATCCGGGTCTTGCCCATGCGGCGGGCCAGCAGGATCTGGCCCAGCGCATTGTTGATCTTGTGGCTGCCGGTGTGGTTCAGCTCGTCGCGCTTGAAGTAGATTTTAGCGCCGCCGAAATAGGCGGTCAGCCGCTCGGCGAAATACAGCGGGCTGGGCCGGCCGGTGTAGTGTTTGTGGAACCAGGACAGCTCGTCCTGGAAGCTCTGGTCGACCTTGGCGGCGGCATAGGCCTCGCCCAGCTCCAGCACCAGGGGCATCAGGGTCTCGGCGACATAGAGGCCGCCGAACTGGCCGAACTTACCCTTGGCGTCGGGAAGCGAATTCCAGTCGTTGGGGCGCACGGCGGGCGTAGGGGCGTTCAAGGGCGGCTCACAGGCTGCGCACGGCGTCCAGGAAGGCCGTGATCAAGGGGCCGTCCTTTATCCCCGGACCCCGTTCCACGCCAGAGGAAACGTCCGCCACCGGCGCGCCCGACAGCCGCAGGGCCTCGGCCACGTTCCAGGGATCCAGTCCGCCGGCCAGCATGTGAGGCCGGGTGAACTTCCGGCCGCTCAGCAAGGTCCAGTCGAAGCGGGCCCCCGTGCCGCCGGGAAGCTCGCTGTCCTTCGGTGGCCTGGCGTCAAACAGCAGGTGGTCGGCGAGGCCATCCCAGCGGGCGGCGGCTTCGATATCGCCGGCGTCGGAAACCGGCAACGCCCGGATCAGGCCGACGCCGCTGCGGGCCCGGATCGCCTGGGCGCGGGCCGGGGTCTCCTGGCCGTGCAGCTGGATGAAGTCGGGCTTCAGGGCGGCCATGATCTGGTCGACAAGGGCGTCGTCCGGATCGACCGCCACCGCCACGATCCCCGGCGGCTTGCGCGGTCCGGGACGGCGGGCGAGCTCGGTCAGCCGGCCCGCGGCTAGCGGCGTGACGTACCGAGGACTTTTCGGGAAGAAGTTGAAGCCAAGGTAGGCCGCGCCGCCCTGAACGGCGGCCTGGACGGTTTCGGCCGTGGACAGGCCGCAGATCTTGGCGGTGCTCACGTCTTCTTCGGCGCGGCGGGCTTCTTGGCCGCCGGCTTGCGGGTGACGGCGGCCGTGGTTTCAGCGACCGGGACGACCTTCGGCGTCGGAACCGCCGCGACCTTCTGGGCCGCCAGCAGGTCGCGGATCTCGATCAGCAGGGTCTCGCTGGGGGTCGGGGCCGGCGGTTCGGCCGGCGAGGGCGCGGCGGCTTCCTGTCGACGGGCGGCGTTGACCAGTTTGACCAGCAGGAACACCGCGACGGCGACGATGACGAACTGGATGAGGGTGTTGATGAAGGCGCCATAGGCGATGGCGACCTCCGCGGTCTTGGCACCCGCATCCTCGGGGGCCAGGACCAGCTTCATGTCAGAGACGTCGACCTTGCCCAGCAGCAGGCCAATCGGCGGCATGATGACGCCATCGACCAGGGCGGTGACGATCTTGCCGAAGGCGGCGCCGATGATCACCCCGACCGCCAGGTCGATGACATTGCCCCGGGAGATGAACTGCCGGAATTCGCTGACCACGCCCATAACTACGCTCCGTCCTGCTACTTGGCCTTCGGGTAGCAGCAGACGCGAGACCTGTCACCTTGGCCGCGGACGGGAGGCTCTAGTCGGCGTTGAGCCGGGCGCGCAATTCCTTGCCGCTCTTGAAAAAGGGCACATGCTTGGCGCGCACGTCGACGGTTTCGCCGGTGCGTGGATTGCGGCCCGAACGGGCCGGGCGCGAGCGAACGGAAAAGGCGCCGAAGCCGCGCAATTCCACACGGCCGCCATCTTCGAGGGCGACGATCATCTTTTCAAGGATCACCCCCACCACCCGTTCCACATCCCGTTGGGTGAGATGCGGGTTTTCGGCCGCCAGACTGGCGATCAACTCGGACTTGATCATGGATATCCCCGAAACCCCGCCTGACGGCGAGGCGACCTTTGCCCAACTCACCTTGAGTCTTCAAGGGGTTGCGTGCGCTCCAAGGGCGTTAATGAGCGGGCGGGACCAAAGGGCCATACTGCATTAGGGCGCCGTCGCCTGAATAAGCGGCATTCCCCTGTCAGGCGAAGCCTGGGCGTCGAGCCGTCTTGAAGGACTACGGACGGCTCCCTCAGCCAGAACGAAAACGGCGACCCGGTCGCCCGGATCGCCGCTTCGCCGGGACGAGGCCTGACGGCCCCGCCCCCTTGGCCGAAAGGACTAGTCCTTGGAGGCCTTCTCGCGAAGGGCCGCGCCGAGGATGTCGCCCAGGGACGCGCCGGAGTCCGACGAGCCGTACTGTTCGATGGCGGTCTTCTCGTCCATCATTTCCAGGGCCTTTATCGACACGGACACCCGGCGGGCGGCCTTGTCGACGGCGGTGACCTGAGCGTCGACGCGATCACCGACGGCGAAGCGTTCGGTGCGTTGTTCCTGACGATCGCGCGACAGGTCCGACTTGCGGATGAAGGCGGTCATCGGGGCGTCTTCCTCACCGAACTTCACTTCGATGCCGCCGGTGGTGACTTCGGTGACGGTGCAGGTGACGGTCTGGCCCTTGCGGAAGGTGTCGCCGGCCAGCGGATCGCCGGCCAGTTGCTTGACGCCCAGGCTGATGCGTTCCTTCTCGACGTCGACGTCGAGAACGCGCGCCTTGACCATGTCGCCCTTCTTGTACTTGGCCAGGGCTTCTTCGCCCGACACGGCCCAGTCCAGGTCGGACAGGTGGACCATGCCGTCGATTTCCCCGTCCAGGCCGATGAACAGGCCGAACTCGGTGGCGTTCTTGACTTCGCCCTCGACGGTCGAGCCGATCGGGTGGTCGGCGAGGAACTTCTCCCACGGGTTGGCCGCGGCCTGCTTGAGGCCCAGGCTGACCCGGCGCTTGGAGCTGTCGACGTCCAGCACGATGACGTCCACTTCCTGCGAGGTGGAGACGATCTTCCCGGGGTGGACGTTCTTCTTGGTCCAGGACATTTCCGAGACGTGCACCAGGCCTTCAACGCCGGCTTCCAGCTCAACAAACGCGCCGTAGTCGGTGATGTTGGTGATGCGGCCGGTGAACTTGGCGCCGACCGGGTACTTGGCTTCCACGCCGTCCCAGGGGTCGGACTGCAGTTGCTTCATGCCCAGGCTGATGCGTTGGGTGTCGGGGTTGATCTTGACGATCTGGACTTTCACCGTGTCGCCGACCGCGAGCACCTGGCTCGGGTGGTTGACGCGCTTCCAGCTCATGTCGGTGACGTGCAGCAGGCCGTCGATGCCGCCCAGGTCCACGAACGCGCCGTAGTCGGTAATGTTCTTGACCACGCCTTCGCGGACTTCGCCCTCTTGCAGCTGGCTGACCAGCTCGGTGCGCTGTTCGGCGCGGGCTTCTTCCAGGATGGCGCGGCGCGAGACGACGATGTTGCCGCGCGGGCGGTCCATTTTCAGGATGGCGAAGGGCTGTTCCTTGCCCATCAGCGGACCGACGTCGCGCACCGGGCGGATGTCGACCTGCGAGCCGGGCAGGAAGGCGGAGGCGCCGCCCAGGTCGACGGTGAAGCCGCCCTTGACGCGGCCGACGATGGCGCCGTTGACCGGCTCGTTGCGGGCGAAGACTTCTTCCAGACGGGTCCAGGCTTCTTCGCGCTTGGCCTTCTCGCGGCTGATGACCGCTTCGCCCAGGGCGTTCTCGATCCGCTCGAGGAAGACTTCGACGGTGTCGCCGACCTTGACGGTGGCCTTGCCGGCGTCATCGACGCCGAATTCCTTGACGCTGATGCGGCCTTCGGTCTTCAGGCCGATGTCGATGATCGCGACATCCTTCTCGATCCCGACGACCTTGCCCTTGACGACGGTGCCTTCAGCGAAATCGCTGGAGCCGCCGAGGCTTTCGTCGAGAAGCGACGCGAAGTCGTCGCGGGTGGGGTTCATGCTCATATCATCGGCCATGTGGCGATTGGGTCTCTTGGTTGGGGAACGTCCGGCGGGCCAGCGGCCATGGGAGTCCTGACGTTCGGTTGGGTATGTTCGGAAAATCAGTAGCGCCCGCGGCTGGTCCGAAAGCGGAGCGTTGGATTAGCCGTTTGGGGAGTTTTCCCAGCGGGCGCGCGCCGTCTCGACAATGCGGCGGGCCGCATCGAAGGCGCGGTCTATATCCATTTCGCTCGTATCGAGCAAGACCGCGTCGTGCGCGATGACCATCGGCGAGTCGGACCGGCCGCTGTCACGCTCATCGCGAATATGGATGTCGGCGAGGATATCCTCATAGGTCACCGCCTCGCCCTGGCCGGTCAGCTGTTTCCAGCGGCGGGTGGCGCGCACTTCCGGTGTGGCGGTGACGAACAGCTTGGCCGGCGCGTCTGGGGCGATCACCGTGCCGATGTCGCGACCGTCGATAACCGCGCCCGGCTCCTGGCCCGCGAACTGCCGCTGGAAGTCGCGAAGGGCCTGGCGGACGGGGGTATAGGCGGCGACCCGGCTGGCCGCCTCGCCGGCGCGGCGGGTGCGGACCTCGGGGTTTTCCAGGGCGGCGGGGTCCAGGCTGCGGGCGACGGCGGTGGCCGCTTCCATGTCGGCGAGATCGCCCCCCTCGGCCAGCAGGCGGGTTCCGACGGCGCGATAAAGCAGGCCGGAGTCGAGCACGGGATAGCCGTAGAGCTGGCCAAGGCGGACAGCGATGGTGCCCTTGCCGGACGCGGCCGGCCCATCGACGGCGATGACGAAGCCCATCTTACCGGGTCCCGCGCAAAAGCCCTTCCCCCTCGAAGGGGGAAGGGTTGGGATGGGGGTGTTCGCGCAGGCGCGTCGCATTGAACCAGAAAGGGCGACAGCGCCGGACGTGCGTTTCCACATGCTCCGTGCGCACACCCCTCCCCCTCGAGGGTAGGGCTTTCGATGGGGTGGCTGCCGGAAGCGTGGTCACCCGATCTCCGCCCCCAGGCCGGCCATCAGCTCGACGAACCCCGGGAAGCTGGTGGCGATCATGCCGGGCTCATCCACCGTGACCGACCCCTGCGCGGCCAGGCCGAGCACCAGATGGCTCATGGCGATGCGGTGATCGCCATGGGTGGTGACCGTCGCCCCGCCCCGCACCGGATGATTGCCGCCGGCGGTCCCGACCACAGTGAAGCCTTCCGGCTCCTCCTCGACGCCGACGCCGCAGGCGGCCAGGCCGGCGGCCATCAGGGCGATGCGGTCGCTTTCCTTGACCCGCATCTCGCCGATGCCGCGCATGACGGTGGGGCCCCGGGCAAAGGCGGCGGCGACGGCCAGGATCGGATATTCGTCGATCATCGCCGGCGCTCGATCGGGGGGCACCTCGACGCCGTGCAGGGCGGAATGTCGGGCGGTGATGTCGCCGACCTCCTCGCCGCCGGCCAGGCGCCGGTTTGCAATGGTCAGGTCGGCGCCCATCTCGATCAGGGTGTCGAACAGGCCGGTGCGCAGGCCGTTGAGCATGACGCCGGTGACGGTGACCTCCGACCCCGGGGTGATCAGGGCGGCGACCAGCGGAAAGGCGGCGGAAGACGGATCGCCCGGCACCGCCACAGGGGCGCCGGTCAGAGCCTGGCCGCCGGCCAGGCGGATCACCCGGCCCTCGGCCTCGTCGGAGACCTCCACCACCGCCCCGAAGGCGCGCAGCATGCGCTCGGTATGGTCGCGGGTGGCTTCCGGCTCGACCACCACCGTCTCGCCGGCCGCATTGAGACCCGCCAGCAGCACCGCCGACTTCACCTGGGCCGAGGCCATCGGCAGGACATAGCGGATGCCGGTCAGTTTCCCGCCGCTCAGGGTCAGCGGCAGCCGCTGGCCCTCCCGGGACAGCCAGGTCGCGCCCAGCAGGCCCAGGGGGGTCAGCACCCGGCCCATGGGGCGTTTCTTCAGCGAGGCGTCGCCGGTGAAGGTGGCGCGGATGTCGAACCCGGCGGCGGCTCCCATGATCAGCCGCACCCCGGTGCCGGCGTTGCCGCAGTCGATGATGTCGCCGGGCTCAGCGAAGCCGCCCCGGCCCTCGACGGTCCAGGCGCCCTCGCCGGTGCGGGTGACGCTCGCCCCGAAGGCCTGCATCGCCCGGCCCGTGGCCAGGACGTCGTCGCCTTCCAACAGGCCCTCGATGCTGGTCGTCCCGCTGGCCAGCGCGCCCAGGATCAGGGCGCGATGGGACATGGACTTGTCGCCGGGAACCTTCAGCCGACCGGTCAGGGCGGCGCCGGGGCGGGCCGAAAGGACGGCGTGCGTCATGCCGGAACGACAAGCTCCCGTGAAGACCAGGCTGGGGTGGAGGGGAATGCCTTTTGACAGCGCCTCCGGCGCGTGGCAAGGGAGCCGCCGCTTAACTCCCCGCTATTTAGAGAGGCCGCCGCCTTGGCCAGTCCCGAACTCGGCGTCAAGCAGCTCTGCCCGAGCTGCTCGGCAAAATTCTACGATCTCAACCGTCGCCCGGCCACCTGCCCCAAATGCGGTGAATCCTTCGACCCTGAAGAAGCGGTGCGCAACCGCCGCGTCCGGGCCCGGGCCGCCCCCGCTGACTACGAGACCGACGACGAGAAGGACGAGGACGCGCCGAAGAAGCCCGTCGTCGATCCTGATGCCGACGGCTTCGAGGAAGAGCCCGACGAAACCCCGGAGATCGACGACGAAGCCGCCGCCGTGCCGCTGGAGACCGATGACGACGCCGACGGCGACGCCGCGCCCTCCGCGCCGGCCGACGACCTGGGCGTTGACTTCGCCGAGGAGGAAGATCTCGCCGAGGAAGCCGACGATGTGCCTTTCCTCGAAGACGAGGACGACGACGATTTCCCCGATGACGAGATCGACGGACTGCCCGGCGAAGGCGACGACGACGTCTGAATAAAAAACGGCGGGGGAGGGTTGATTGGCGAAAGCCGACAGCCTAGAACCCCGCCCTCGCCGCCCCCCGGGTCACCCCGGTGGGAGCGACCCGAGACTTCGGGGCTATAGCTCAGCTGGTAGAGCGCTTGAATGGCATTCAAGAGGTCAGCGGTTCGACTCCGCTTAGCTCCACCAATAAGGGCCGTCCGGTAAACCGGGCGGCCCTTTCCATGTCTCCCAGGCCTCGATCACCCCATTCTCCCCCCCTGGTCGACGAAGGACAGACTTTTGCTCAACTTGAGCAAAAATGGTTTGACAGGTCGTCGCGACCGATCCTAGATGGCGTCGTCCTCGGGAAAGACCCGAAGGCGCAACGCATAGTGGGAGTCACTATGACCATCGATACACCGGCCCCCCGGGCCGACCTGGCCGTCTTCGTCGGCCGGTTCCAGCCGTTTCATAGCGGGCATCTGCAGATCGTCCGCCAGGCGCTGGCCCAGGCCCGCCACCTGCTGATCGTCATCGGCTCGAGCGGCGCGGCCCGCCGGCCCGACGTCCTGCCCTTCACCGACGCCGAGCGGGCGGAGATGATCCTGGCCTGCCTGAGCCCGGACGAGCAACGGCGGGTGTCGATCCGCCCCTGCGAGGATTTCGGCAACATCACCCTGTGGACGGAAGCGGTTCAGACCCTGGCCGACGCGGTCCTGGCGCAAATCGCCGCGCCGGAGGCGGCGCGGGTCGCCCTGATCGGCCATTCGAAGGACCGGTCGAGCTATTATCTGCGGGCCTTCCCGAGCTGGGCGGCGATCGATGTTCCGCATCACGAGGCTGTGTCGGGTACCGCCATCCGCCGCGCCTATCTGGCGGTCGATGCGGATGCGGTGGACGGCTATCTGGAAGGCCCGGCCAAGGCGGATATGCCGGCGCCCGTGCTGGACTGGCTCAAGGCCTTTCGCCGAACGGCCGCTTACCGCGACCTCGTCGAGGAATGGGCCTTCGTCGCCAAATACCGCAAGGCCTGGGAGGCGGCGCCCTATCCGCCGATCTTCGTCACCGCCGACGCCGTGGTCATCCAGGCCGCCCATGTCTTGCTGATCCAGCGCAAGGCCCGCCCCGGCAAGGGGCAGTGGGCCCTGCCCGGCGGCTTTGTCGAACAGGACGAATATCTGGCCGACGCCGCCATCCGCGAGCTGCGGGAAGAGACGAAACTGAAGGTCCCCGAAAGCGTCCTCAAGGGCAGCATTCAGGCCACCCGAGTGTTCGACGCGCCGTTTCGCTCGATGCGCGGCCGGACCATCACCCACGCCACCCTGTTCCACCTGCAGCCCAAGGTCCCCGACCGGCGGCCGGGCGAACCGGAGACCGATCCGGCGCGGATCCAGGCGGCTCTGGCCCTGCCCCGCATCAAGGGGGCCGACGACGCCCGCCAGGCGCGTTGGTGGCCGCTGGACCGGATCGAGCGGTCGATGATGTTCGAGGATCACTACGCCATCATCCAGAGCCTCAAGGGCCTGATCGTCACCACCGACTGACCTGCCGGCCCGACCAAACGACGGAGAGCCTCCCGTGGATTTCGCCCAGCGCGCCTACGACCACAGCTTCCACATCGATCCGATCGTGCGGTCGCTGCTCGACACCGACTTCTACAAGCTGCTGATGGCCCAGTTCATCCATGGCCGGTATCCAGGGGTGCAGGTGAGCTTCGGCCTGATCAACCGGACCAAGACTGTCCGCCTGGCCGACATCATCCCGGAGAGCGAACTTCGCGCCCAGCTGGACCATGTCCGCACCCTGCGCTTTCGCGAGAACGAGCTGATCTGGATCGGTGGGGCGACCTTCTACGGCCAGCAGCAGATCTTCAAACCGGCCTTCATCCAGTTCCTGCGGGACCTGCGCCTGCCCGACTATGAGCTGCGCAAGGTCGACGGCCAGTACGAGCTGACCTTTACCGGCCCCTGGGCGGAGGTCACCTGGTGGGAGATCCACGCCCTGGCCATCGTCAGCGAACTGAAGTCGCGGGCCGGCCATCAGAAACGCAGCGAGATCGAGCTCGACTTCCTCTACGCCTCGGCCAAGGCCAAGATCCTCGCCAAGCTGCGCAGGCTGAAGACCCTGGACGGCTTGGCCATCTCCGACTTCGGCACCCGGCGGCGGCATTCCTTCCTCTGGCAGGAGTGGGTGATGCTGGCCATGGCGGAGGTGCTGGGCGACGCCTTCGTCGGGACCAGCAACGCCTTCCTCGCCTTCAAGCACGGGGTCGAGGCCAAGGGCACCAACGCCCATGAACTGCCCATGGTCCTGGCCGCCCTGGCCCCCGACGACGACAGCCTGCGCCGGGCGCAATACGACCTCTGCGCCGCCTGGTTTCAGGAGTATTCCGGCAACCTGCTGGTCACCCTGCCGGACACCTTCGGCACCAGCCAGTTCCTGCGTGATGCGCCGGCCTCCATCGCCCGCGACTGGCGCGGCTATCGTCCGGACTCCAAGAAGGCCGCCGAGGCGGGGGACGAGCTGATCGCCTGGCTGGCGCGCAACGGCGTCGATCCCCTGGACCGTTTCGTCCTCTTCTCCGACGGGCTGGATGTCGGCATCGACGGCTTCGACCGGCACGGCGAGGACATCGGCGACATCCACCGCCATTTCGCCGGCCGCGTCGGCCGGGCCTACGGCTGGGGCACCAACGCCTCGAACGACTTCCGGGGATGCGACCCGAGGGGCGAGGACCTGTTCGATCCGGTGTCCCTGGTCTGCAAAGTGCAGTCGGCGAACGGCCGCCCGGCGGTCAAGCTGTCCGACAACTTCGCCAAGGCCACCGGCCCCGCCGACGAGGTCGCCCGCTACTGGCGGATTTTCGGAACCGAAGGCGTCATCGGCGCCCCCGTCTTCGTCTGATCATTCCTGGAAGGAGACCAACCATGACCCTATCCGACACCGCTCCCTTAGGCTCGCTCGACAGGGACATCCTCATCGTCATCGACGCCCAGAACGACTTCTGCCCGGGCGGCGCCCTGGCCGTCCCGGACGGCGACGCCATCATGCCGCTGATCAACCATCTGGCCGGCCGGTTCCGCCATGTCGCCTTCAGCCAGGACTGGCACCCGCGGAACCAGGTCTCCTTCGCCTCGCAGCACGGCCTGGCGCCATTTTCGGTGACCCGCCTGGCCTATGGCGATCAGGTGCTCTGGCCCGACCACTGTATCCAGAACACCCCCGGCGCCGACTTCCATCCGCTGATCAAGGACGGGGCCCTGGTCCGGGCCGAGATGATCGTCCGCAAGGGCTACAATCCGGCCGTCGATTCCTATTCGGCCTTCTACGAGAACGACCACCGGACCGCGACCGGCCTGGCGGGCTTCCTGCGGGAGCGCGGCTTCAGACGCTGCGTCTTCGTCGGACTGGCGCTCGACTTCTGCGTCCGCTTCTCCGCCGAGGACGCGGTGGCCGAGGGGTTCGAGGCGACAATCGTCCTCGACGCCACCCGTCCCATCGACACCGACGGCTCCCTGGACGCCGCCCTGACCAGCCTGAAGACGGCCGGCGTCGCCCTGATCAACAGCCAAGATCTGACCCCGGCGGCCTGATCCCGCCCCCCCAAAGAGGAGCCCTCCCATGGCCCACATCAAGAACTTCGGCTTTCTCGCCCAGCTGCGCAGCGAAGCCTCCAACCACGTCATCCGCTACCGCAACGGCCGGCCGGCGCGGAGCGGCCGGGGCATCACCTTCTGGTTCTCGCCGGAAAGCGCCAGCATCTCCGAGGTGCCGATGGACGACCGCGAGATGGCCATCTTCGTCAAGGGCCGGTCCAAGGACTTCCAGGACATTGGCGGCCAGGGGACCATCACCTGGCATGTGGCCAATCCCGAACTGCTGGCCCAGCGGGTCGACTTCAGCATCGGCCTGGTGACCGGAGTCCACCAGAGCGAGCCGCTGCAGCGGATCGAGACCCGGCTGAACGGGCTGGTCAGCCAGACGGCCCTGCAATACATGGCCGAGGCCCCCGTGCGGGACCTGCTGGACGCTGGCCTTGACCCGCTGCGTCAGCGGCTGGAGGCCGCCCTGGCCGAGGCCACGTCCCTGCAGGAGATTGGCGTGACCATCATCGCCGTCCGGCTGACCAACCTCTCGCCCTCGCGCGAACTGGAGCGGGCGCTGCAGACCCCGACCTTCGAGTCGCTGCAGCAGAAGGCCGACCAGGCCACCTTCGAACGCCGCGCCCTGGCGGTGGATAAGGAACGGGCCATCGCCGAGAACGAACTGGCCAACAAGACCGAGCTGGCCCGCCGCGAGAAGCTGCTGATCGCCGAGGAGGCCGAGAACGCCCGCAACCGCGCCACCGGCGTCGCCGAGGCCAGCCAGATCGAGGCCGCCGCCGAGGCCGAGCGTATCCGCACCGTCGAGGGCGCCCGGGCGGAGGCGGAACAGGCCCATGTCGCGGTCTACCGCGACGTGCCGCCGTCCGTGCTGCTGGGTCTCGCCGCCCGGGAGTTCGCCGGCAAGCTGAAGACGATCGAGCATCTCAACGTCACCCCCGACCTGCTGGCGGCCGTGGTCGGCGAGCTGCGCGGGCCCGCCCGGCTGCCGGCGGGCTGACGGGCCCCCCGATGTCCAGCCTCCCGCCCCGTGTGGTCTTCGTCACCCGGCCGACCGACTATGAGCAGCTGGTCGCCCGCCACGGCACGCGCGACCAGGCGCGCTTCTTCCTCGAGACGCGCGGCCAGAAGATCGAGGACCTGGAAGGCCCCGACGCCGCTCAGGGTCAGGCCCTGCGTCTGGCCCGGGCGGCGGTCCCGGCGGACTGGCGCACGGCCCAGGTCGGTCGCGCGGACTTCGACCGCTTCCTGTTCGGGCCGGAGGACATCATCGTCGCCGTCGGCCAGGATGGCCTGGTCGCCAATATCGCCAAATATCTCGACGGCCAGCCCGTGCTGGGGGTCAATCCCTCGCCCGACCGCTACGACGGGGTGCTGGTGCGGCTGGCGGCGGGCCGGCTTAAGGCTCTGCTGCCTGCCACGGCGGCCCGCGCCGTGACCCTGCAGAACCGGGCCATGGTCGAGGCCAGCCTCGACAATGGCGAGCGGCTGCTGGCCCTCAACGAAATCTTCGTCGGCCACCGCAGCCACCAGTCGGCCCGCTACCGCATCGCCGTCCCCGACGGGGCGGAGGACCAGTCCTCCAGCGGCCTGATCGTCGCCTCCGGCACCGGCGTCACCGGCTGGGCCCGCTCGATCCTCGAGGCGACCGGCCGGCAGTTGGTGCTCACACCCGAGGAGCGCGCCGTCGCCTGGCTGGTGCGCGAGCCCTTCCCAAGCGTCGCCACGGGCACGGCCCTGCGCGGCGGCAAGCTGTCCGGCGCCCCGGTGTCCATCGTCTCCCACATGGGCGAGGGCGGGGTGATCTTCGCCGACGGCATCGAGACCGACTTCGTCGGCTTCGACTGGGGCCGGACGGTCAGCATCGCCCCGGCGGCCAAGGCCCTGGCTCTGGTGACCGACTAGCCACCGGCCTTGCGCCAGGCCGCCTCGGCGGTCTCGACCGCCGCCCTGGCCTTGTCGGTCTGTTTCTCCAGCCGGTTCCGCGCCGCTGTCAGACGCGCCTCGACCGCGTCGCGTTCGGCTTCCAGAGTCTCAAGTTCCTCGGCGCCGTCGGTTTCGATCTGAGCCAGGGCCTTGCGGGCGCGGTCCAGGGCGGCGCGGCTGGGAGCCTTCCTGGCCTTCGGCTTGGCCTTGGCGGCGTCCAGCGCATTGGACCAGTCGGAGACATCGGACTCCACCGCCTCGAACCCGCCCTTGCCGCTTTTCAGCCGGCGCAGAGGCTGACCCTTCGCGCCGGCGGCCGCCTCGACGAGCTCCGGCTCCTTGGTCTCCGCCGCCAGGCCCTGGGCGAACAGGTTCTGGTGCAGGCCAAAGGCGTCCAGCGCCGCCCGCTGGTTGGCGGCGGCGACGATCCACTGATGGAGGCCGTCGATCTCGGCGGTGTAGGTCTTCAGGGCCCGGGCCATGGGCGGCAAACGCCGGCCGGGCCTTTCGGCTCCGGACACGGTTCAGCCGCCGTCCCTTGGCGGCATGCCACGCCAGCTGGCCTTGATCCGGTCGATGGTTGCGCGTTGCCCCGCCGTTGGCGCGATGCCTCGCTCATCCAACAGGCGCTTGCTGAAGGCGCCGCCGCCGGCCGCCGCCAGTTCGAGGTAGGCCTGGCCGGTCACCGCGTCGACAGGTCCGCCCTCGCCGGTGATCAGCATCATCCCCAGGCTGGACAGCGCGTGAGCCGAGCCCGCGAGCGCCGCCTTCTCGTACCAGGCCCGTGCTTGGACATCGTCCTCCGCCACACCCTGACCGATCGCCAGCATGACGGCGGTGCTGACCTGGGCGTTTCGATAGCCGGCTTCTCCGGAGGCCTTCACCCACTTCCAGGCCTCCGTCTCGCTGATTGCGACACCTTCGCCGTTCAGCAGCGCCATCGCGTAGTTCCACTGGGCGCGAGGGTCGCCAAGCTCAGCTGACCGGCGGAAATAGCCCGCGGCCTTCACCGGGTTCGGATCCCAGGACCCCCAGCCGTTCTGATGGGCTCGCCCAAGCAGGAACAGCAGGTCCTCGTTGTCGCCGTTGAACCGCTCGCCCAGCTCCAGCATCGACAGGCCGCCATCAATGTCCTGGGGTCGGCCGCCAAGGCCCAGCAACATGGCCCGACCCAGCGGATAGAGGGTCTGACCCGCGACGGCGTCATTCTTGGTCAGGGGCAGCAGCAAATCGACGCCCCTTGCATCGTTGTCCGCGTCGCTGTCGGTCAAAAGGGCCGTGCCGATATTCAGTCGAGCGCCGATCGAACCCTTGGCGAGGGCCTGTTCCATCATCGCCATCGCAGCGTCGGGGTCGGCTGTCTGTCCGACGCCCCTGTCGATGAATACCGCCAGACCGTTGATCGCCTCCGGGTCGCCGGTCTCGGCGATCTGCTTCATCAAGGCCAGAGCGGCGTCGGGATCGGTCCCGACAAGGCCGTAGGCTTTGTCGATCTGACCTTGGGCTTTGGGATCAAGCGGCGCGGATTTCCCAGCCGGCGCCGCAGCCACCGGTCCGGCCGAAAGGAGGCAGATCGCCGCCATCGTCATTCCCAGCCTGCCCATCTCCATCTCCTTGCGAACCCCCGCAACAATCGCCACCTATATCCTCAGCCGCAAGGGCTGGCGCCGTCAGGGCCATCCATTGCGGGAGTCGCTTGGCAATAAGGGCTCGGACAGGACCGATGACGACACGCACACTGCTGTTCGACAGCCCGTTTCTTCTGGGCTTCGACCATACCCGCAGCCTGATCGAACGGGCCCAGCGGGCGGCCACCGAAGGCTATCCCCCCTACAATGTGGAGGCCCGCGAAGATGGCGGCCTGCGCATCACCCTGGCGGTGGCCGGCTTCTCGCCGGACCAGCTGGAGGTGCAGGTGGAGGGCGAGATGCTGACCGTGGCGGGCCGGCGCGGCGAGGGCGAAAACGCCCAGGACCGGGCCTTCCTGCATCGCGGCATCGCGGCCCGGGGGTTCATCCGGACCTTCGTTTTGGCCGACGGCATGCTGGTGGCCGGCGCCCTGCTGGAGCACGGCCTGCTGCATATCGATCTGGAGCGGCCGAAGGCCGAGCGGCTGATCCAGAAGATTCCCATCCGGACCGGCGGCTGAACCTTAGAGCCGATCCGCGCGTTCGCTTAACCAAGGAGGTGGTCGCTATGACACCCGTTAGACTGACAAATGAAGCTTTCGCCGCCCTGGGCGCCCCGAACCTGGTCTATGTGCGCCCCGTCACCGGCGCCGAGATCATCGCGTCCGCCCCGGCCGCCGCGCTCGAGAACGTCGAGCTTGATCCGCTCCAGACCCTCTATGCGGTGCACCGCGCCGACGGCGAGCGGCTGGCCGTGATGAGCGATCGCGCCGCCGCCGTTTCCGCCGCCCTGGCCCACGAACTGGCCCCGGTCTCGGTCCACTAAACCTCCAATCCGGCCCGCCCCGATTCCCCCTCGGGACGGGCCAAAGGTTGCCTTCTCCTCGTAACCTGCGTAAGGGACCGCCCTCTTCTCGCCCGATTGGCCCGGCATGACCGCCCGGCTTCGAGATCAGGTAAAACCCCTCCGCCGCGTCCAGCCGTCTCCCCCATGGCTGACCCAAGGCGCGGCGCCGGTACGAGGTTGATCACAGTGTCCAATAGCGTTCCGGCTCAGCTGAAGAGCCCCTACCGCGCCGCCGTTCCCGTGATTGGCGGTCTCGTCATGGGCGCCGTCGCCATGACCGCCGCCTTCGCCATGGGATCGGTCGGCCGGCCCGAGCACCGCGAGGTCGCCGGCTCCGGCGGATCCGTGGCGCCGCCCAAGACGATTGCGGCCGTCGCCGCCCACCTGGCGCCGGCCTCCCAGGACCCGATGCTGAAGATCCTGGCCTTCAACAGCCCGGTCGCCGGTTTCGAGATCAACTCACCCTTCGGCATGCGCAAGATGCCCTGGGAAGAGGGCGGTCGCCTGCATGAGGGCGTCGACATCGCCGCCCCTTCCGGCACCCCGGTCGCCGCCACCCTGGCCGGTACGGTCGCCCGCGAGGGCCTCAGCGCCTCCTACGGCCGTTTTATCGAGGTGGCGCACGAAGACGGCCTGGTCTCCTTCTACGCCCACCTGGGCCGCCCCGAGCGCGGCTTGAAGGCCGGCTCGCCGGTTCTGGCCGGCCAGACCGTCGGCTATGTCGGCGGCACCGGCCGTTCCACCGGCTCCCATCTCCACTTCGAGATCCGCCGAGACGGCAGGCCGCTTAACCCGGCCCTGTTCATCGGCCAGACCTTCGCCTCGGCCGACGCCCTGCCCCTGAAGGACGCCGCCCGCATCTCCGGTCGGGTGCGGATCGCCGTGGTGTCCCGCTGGCCGGACTCGGTGCGGATGGCCGCCGTCAACCGCGCGCCCGGCGTCGTCCAATTGGCCAGCAACGGCGGCCGTATCCGCTCGATGCTGACCGTCGGCGGCCCGGTCGAGATGGTCGCCCGCGATCCGGCGAAAGCCGCCGAGGCCCGCGCCCGCCTGCGGGAGATGGAGGCTACGGCCGCCGGAGAGCCGCTGGTCGCCGCTCCGCATCCTGCCGGCGGCAAGGCCGTGACGCCTCAGACAGGGACGCCTGTTCCGCTGTCGAAGATCAAAGTCCAGCCCCTCATCATTCCGGGCGCCTGAAGCCACTCGACCTTTTGCCGAACCGGCCTAGGTTCGCGCCTATGATCAAAGTCGCCGACAACAGGATCGTCCGGGGCTTTGCTGTCGTCGTCCTGGGCCTCGCCCTCTACATTGCCCTCGGAGGCCTGATGTCCCTTTTCGCCGCCAGGTCCGGTCCCGGCCGGATGGTCGATATCGGCCAGGGCCGACGGATGCATATCGTCTGCGCCGGTCCCGCCGATGCCGCCGGGCCTTTGGTGGTGCTGGAATCGGGGGCCTTCGGCCTGTCGGCAGACTATGGCGCCATCCAGGACGGCCTGGCCGCCAAGGGCGTGCGCAGCTGCGCCTATGACCGCGCCGGTCTCGGTCGGTCCGATGCGGGCCCTCGCCCCCGTGACAGCCTGGCCATCGTCACCGACCTGGAAAAGCTTCTGGCCGCCGCCGGGGAAAAGGGACCGTTGGTCTTGGTCGGCCACTCCATGGCCGGCCTGCATCTGCGGCTGTTCACCGCCCGCAACCGCGCCAGGGTGGCCGGCCTGGTCCTGCTCGACGCCTCCCCGCCGGAAGCCGCCGACCTGCCGGTGGCGAAAGTCTGGATCGGCCGGTTCGCCACGGCGACCAAGCTGGCCGGGGTGGGGGCCAGCCTTGGCCTGTTCAAGCCGCTGCGGCTGTTCATGGGCGACGCCATCGGCCTGCCGCCCGTGGCCAATGCCGAGAAGCGACGGGCCTTCGCGTCCGGCCGTCACAACCGCTGGGCGGCGGAAGAGGTCGGCCTGTGGATGGCCAGCTCCGCCATCGGAAAGACCGCGACCCCCTATGACGCCGATCTGCCCATCGGGGTGGTCACGGCGGGTCCCCAGCGCAAAGGGGCCATGTCGGACTGGAAGGAGTTCCAGTCGGAGCCGGCCCGGGTCAGCCGCAGCGGCTTCCACGTCAACATGGACACCGCCGGCCACGCCACCATGCTCGGACTGAAACACCGCGACGTCGTGGTCGACGCCATCGTCCGGGTGCGTGAGGCGGCGAGCGCCGGTTAACCCCTTTTCAGTCCGCGCGGGCCATGGTCCGGCCCAGACTCCGGGGAGCTTCCATGACCGCCGCGCTCGAACTGGACCGGGTGACCAAACGCTACGGCGACTTCACCGCCGTCGATGACCTCAGCTTCACCGCCAGCCAGGGCAGGATTCTCGGCTTTCTCGGCCCCAACGGCGCGGGCAAGACCTCGACCCTGCGGATGGTCCTGGGCCTCAGTGAGCCCAGTTCCGGAACCTTGAGCGTCCTAGGCGCCCCCGATGGCCGTAGCGTCCGCGACCGCATCGGCTTCCTGCCCGAGGAGCGTGGCCTCTACCGCCGGATGACTCCAGTCGAGGCCATCGTCTTCCTGGCGGGCCTGAAGGGCGTTCCATCCGGCGAGGCGCGCAAGCGGGCCCGAGAAATGCTGGAGGCGCAGGGCCTCGGCGAAGCCCAGAACCGCCAGATCCGCAACCTCTCCAAGGGCATGGCCCAGAAGGTCCAGCTGATCGCGGCCGTCACCCACCGTCCCGAACTGGTCATCCTCGACGAGCCGTTCAGCGGCCTCGATCCGGTCAACCAGCAGACACTGGAGACGATGATCCGCGACCTGGCCGCCGCCGGGGCGACGGTGGTCTTCTCCACCCATGTCATGCAGCACGCCGAACGATTGTGCGAACACGTCGTCCTGCTGGCCAAGGGCCGCAAGGCCTTCGACGGCACGGTGGACGAGGCCAAGGCCCGCGCCCCCCGCGCCCTGGTGCTGGAAGGCCCGCTGCAGGCCAGCGCCGCCGCCGCCCTGCCGGGCGTCGCCTCGGTGGCCAGCCAGCCTCTGACAGGGGGCATGATCAGACAGACCTGCACCCTGGCCACCGGGGCCTCCGGCCAGGAGGCGCTGAAGACCGCTTTCGCCCAGGGACTGGATATCCAGCGGTTCGAACTGCGCGAGCCCAGCCTGCACGACGCCTTCATCGTGCTCACCGGCGAAAGCCTCGAGACCGTTCCGGAGATCGCCGCGTGAGACGCCTGCTGAAGATCGCCGCCCGCGAGTACGTCGCCTATGTCCGCACCGTCGGCTTCTGGCTGTCGATGCTGGCCCTGCCGCTGGGCATGGCCCTGGTCATGGTCGCCTCTGGCTATATGGAGGCCTCGGCCCCGGCCCCCGCCATCGTCCTGGTCGACCAGACGCCGGGACAGGTGTTCGCGCCGCTGATCGCCAAGCAACTGGCTAGCCCCAACCGTGGCAAGCCCCGCGCCCGGATCATCGACTCTCCGATCGCCCTGCCGGGCGAGCCTGCCCGCATCGGCGCGGCCCTCAAGCCCTGGCTGGCCGGCGAGGCGCGGCTGGAGGGCAAACAGAAGCTGGCGGCCGCCTTTGTCATCCACGGCCAGGGCGAGGCCATCGCCATCGACGTCTGGACCGACAACCCCCTGCTGACCTCCACCGAACTCGTCCGCAGCGTCGTGGCGGGCCAGATGGAACAGGCCAAGCTGGAGGCCGCCGGGGTCAGTCCCGCCCTCCTGCAGGCGGCGGCGGCCCTGAAGCCGGCGGTCACCGACTATTCGCCCAAGACCAACCAGAAGGCCTCGCTGGTCAACCGGCTGCCGGGGGTCATCGGCTTCGGCGCGGCCATGCTGCTGTGGAGCGTCATCTTCACCGGCGCCGGCATCCTGCTCAACGGGGTGATCGAGGAGAAGTCATCGAAGATCCTGGAGGTGCTGCTGTCCTCCGCCACCGTGCCGGAGATCCTCTTCGGCAAAATCCTCGGGGTCGCGGGAGTGACCTGCACGGTGCTGGGCGTCTGGGGAACCGTCGGCGCCGTCATGCTCAATGTCTTCGCCCCGGCCGTGGCGGGGGACGTCGGCAAGGTGCTGATGGGCGGCGGGCTGATCTTCTATTTCGCCTTCTACCTGATCGCCGGTTATCTGATGTACGCCTCGATCTTCACCGCCATCGGCTCCTTCTGCGAGACGACGCGGGAGGCCCAGACCCTGCTGGGACCGATCATGATCCTGCTGACCATCCCGGTCATCTTCCTCAGCCAGGCCCTGCGCCGGCCCGACACCCCGGCGCTCGACATCCTGTCGTGGATACCGCCCTTCACGCCGTTCATGATGACCGCCCGCGCGGCCAGCGGCCCGCCGATCTGGCAGGTGCTGGGCACAGGCGCGATCATGCTGGCGACGGTGGCGCTGGTGGTGTGGATCGCCGGCCGGGCGTTCAGGGCGGGCGCCCTGTCGACGGGGAAGGTGGACTTCAAGGGGCTGGTGGCGAAACTGCGGGGCGGGGAGTAGGCGCGAGTCCTTCTCCCGGCGAGCGGGAGAAGGAAGGCGGTTTCCTAAAACCCCGACAGCTTGCTGAACTCGCCGGGGTCCGCGACCGTGACATTCAGGTCGTTCACCAGCCCGTCGTGCAGGGAATAGACCCAGCCGTGGACCGAGAGGTTCTGGCCGCGACCCCAGGCGTCCTGCACGAAGACGTCAGAGGCGACATTGCGGACCTGGCGCATGACGTTCAGCTCGACCAGCCGGTCCCAGCGCTCGCGGTCGCCTTCGAGGGTTTCCAGCTCGTGCTTGTGGTGCTCATGCACCTCGCGGATCGGGTGGAGCCAGTGATCGACCAGGCCGCGCCGCCTGCCGTCCACCGCCGCCGCCACCCCGCCGCAGCCGTAGTGGCCGACGACCATCACATGCTCGACCTTGATCACCTCGACGGCGAACTGCAGCACGCTGAGATAGTTGGCGTCCTGCGGGGGCGCCAGGTTGGCGACGTTGCGGTGGACGAACAACTCGCCCGGGTCGAGACCGACGATCTCGTTGGCCGGCACCCGGCTGTCGGAACAGCCGATCCACAGGTATTTGGGGCTCTGCTGGTTCTCCAGCCTTCGGAAGAACTCGGGATCCACCTCGGTCTTCTTCGCCGACCAGGCGCGGTTGTTGGCTTTCAGGTCGTCCAGCATGGGCTAGCCCTTCGTCGCATCAGGTTGATTGTCAGGCCTCGCCGCCACGAACGCGGGATGGGTGTCGGCGGTTTCGAACGCGGCCATCAACGCCGGCCACGGCGTCAGGTCCAGGCCAACCCGCCGGGCGTTGTAAACCTGGGGAACAAGGCAGCAGTCGGCGATGGTCGGCGCCTCGCCGAAGGCAAAACCGCCGCCGTGCCGGGCGATCATCGGCTCCAGGGCGTCGAAGCCGGCAATGATCCAGCGATGCGCCCAGGCGTCCCGCGCGGCCTGATCGGCGCCCAGGGCGGTGATCGCCTTCATCAGGCGCAGGTTGTTCAACGGATGGATGTCGCAGGCGACGATGTCGGCCATGGCCCGGCAGGCGGCCCGGGCGTTCGCGCCCCTAGGCAGCAGCGGCGGGTTGGGGTGGGTCTCGTCCAGCCACTCCAGGATGGCCAGGCTCTGGGTCAACTGAAGGCCGTCGTCGGTCACCAGGGTCGGCAGCAGTTTCTGGGGATTGAGCGCGGCATAGGCCTCGCCGCCCTGTTCCCCGGCCAGCAGATTGACCGGCGCCTGGTCATAGGCGAGCCCCTTGAGGTTCAGCCCGATCCGCACCCGGTAAGGGGCGGAGGCGCGCCAGTAGCCGTGCAGCCGCATCAGATGACCCTGAACGACAGGGCGCCGACGCCTTTGACCTCGCCGGTGACGGTGTCGCCGCGCTGGATCGGCCCGACGCCTTCGGGGGTGCCGGTGTAGATCAGGTCGCCGGCTTCCAGGGTCCACAGCTTGCCAGCCTCGGCGAGGATCTCCGGCACCGACCAGATCATGTCGCCGATGGTCGCCGCCTGTTTGACCTCGCCATTGATCGACAGGCTGATCGGCGCGTCGGGCAGGTCGCCGTCAAGTCGCCGGATGGCGCTGATCGGCGCCGAATGGTCGAAACCCTTGCCGGCGTCCCAGGGATGGCCCTTGGCCTTGGCGGCGTTCTGCAGGTCGCGGCGGGTCAGGTCGACGCCGACGGCATAGCCGAAGATCGACCCGCCCGGCCCGATGGCCACGACCAGCTCGATCTCATGGTGCAGGTCGCTGGTGGCGGTGGGATAGGGGACATCCTCGCCCGGGGTGACGATGGCGTCGGCCGGTTTGGCGAAGAAGAACGGCGGATCGCGGTCGTCGCCGCCCATCTCCCGCCGGTGGGCGGCATAGTTGCGCCCGACACAGAGGATGCGCCGCACGGGAAACGGCCTGCCGCCCTCGACCGGGACGACGGGGGTGGGGCGAAGGTCAAAGGCGGTGTCGGTCATGAGCGCTCAGTTAGCGCTGAGGGGTCGTGGGCGCTACCCCCTCGCGGCTTGCCGCCGGACGAACCTCCAGGTCGAAGGCGTCGCGCCAGCTGTCGACTGGTGTGATGGTCATGGAGAGCAGTTCACCCGAACTCAGCTCGCCGCTCACCTGCGTAAGCCGCTTCATCACCCGTTCCTCAAACCGGTAGGGCGCGACTTCGATCATCTCGATCAAGCCGCTTGACCCCCCATCGCGCCGAGCCTCGGCCAGCACTCCGCTTTGGATCAGGCAGCCCACGAGCGCGGTCGGGTAGTTGTCACGAAATTCCATGCCGATCGACGGGAGGGCGTCGCTGCAGAACTGTCTTTCGGCCGGTCCGTCCTGCCAACAGGCCTTCTCTTCCGGGCCAGAGACGACCCTCACCTTGATGGTTCTGTGCTGGGCGGTCGCCGCCGCCGCAAGCGCGATGAAGGCCTGGCACAACTCCGGTCGAGGCTCCGCTGCATGAGCAAGCGTTCCCAGCATACCGCACAACACCCCCAGACAGCCAATCGCCAGACGCACAACGGCCCTCCTTCCGTTGCCGGAAAGAGGGCCGCCGTCATGGTATCGATGTCAAGCCAGCGAGGGCTCGATGGTCTTGCAGGCGGCGATCAGGCCCTGGACGGACTCGACCGACTTGGCGAACATCGCCTTTTCCTCGTCGTTGGTCGAAAACTCGATGATCTTTTCCACGCCGCCGGCGCCGATGATCACCGGCACGCCGACGTAGAGGTCCTTGAGGCCATACTGGCCGGTCAGGAAGGCGGCGCAGGGCAGGGCGCGCTTCTTGTCCTTCAGGTAGCTGGTCGCCATGGCGATGGCGCTTTCGGCCGGGGCGTAGAAGGCGCTGCCGGTCTTCAGAAGCTTGACGATCTCGCCGCCGCCGCCGCGGGTGCGCTTGACGATCCCGTCGAGCTCTTCCTGGGTCATCCAGCCCTGGGCGATCAGGTCGGGCAGGGGCAGGCCGGCGACGGTGGAGTGGCGCACCATCGGCACCATGTCGTCGCCGTGGCCGCCCAGCGTCCAGGCGTGGATGTCCTCGACCGAGACGCCGGTCTTTTCAGCCAGGAAGTAGGCGAAGCGGGCGCTGTCCAGCACCCCGGCCATGCCGACGACCTTCTCGTAAGGAAGGCCGGAGAATTCGCGCAGGGCCCAGACCATGGCGTCCAGCGGGTTGGTGATGCAGATGACGAAGGCGTTCGGGGCATGTTGCTTGATACCCTCGCCGACGGCCTTCATGACCTTCAGGTTGATGCCCAGCAGGTCGTCGCGGCTCATGCCGTCCTTGCGCGGCACGCCGGCGGTGACGATGCAGACGTCGGCCCCGGCGATGTCGGCGTAGGAATTGGCGCCCTTCAGGGCCACGTCCTTGCCGAACACGGCCGAACCTTCGGCGATGTCCAGAGCCTTGCCCTGCGGCGTGCCCTCGGCGATGTCAAACAGGATGACGTCGCCCAGCTCTTCGCGCGCGGCGATATGGGCCAGGGTGCCGCCGATCATGCCGGCGCCGATGAGGGCGATCTTGGCTCGGGCCATGGAAGTCTCCGGATCGTTATTGGATGAAGGAAAGGGTCGCGCGCGGTCTAGCCCCCGCCAGAGTTCCCCTCAAGCCCCCTTTCGCCGATGCCAAGGCCGGGGCAATAGGGGCGGCAGCATTAAACGTGGGGCGCAGGCGATGTCGAAGACCGATCCGGGCAACTATTTCGAGGACTTCCGCCTCGGCCAGATTCTCACCCACGCCACCCCGCGCACGGTCACCGCCGGGGATGTCGCCCTCTATACCGCCCTCTACGGGCCTCGCTTCGCCCTCTTCTCGTCGGACGAATTCGCCCGCGCCTCCGGCCTGCCGGGCGCGCCGGTCGATCCGCTGATCGCCTTCCACATCGTCTTCGGCAAGACGGTGCCGGACATCAGCCTCAACGCCGTGGCCAACCTGGGCTATGCCGAGGGTCTGTTCCTAAAGTCCGTCTATCCGGGCGACACCCTGACGGCGGTCAGCGAGGTCATCGGGCTGAAGGAGAACTCCAACCGCAAGACCGGCGTGGTCTACGTCCGCACCACCGGCTCCAACCAGCATGGGGAAGCGGTGCTGTCCTATGTGCGCTGGGTGATGGTGCGCAAACGCAGCGAGGACGCGGAGGTCGCGGAGCAGGCGACGCCGAAGCTGAAAGGCGCCGTCGAGGCGTCGGACCTGGTCCTGCCCCAGGGCCTCGATTTCTCCCGCTACGACTTCGAACTGGCCGGCGCCCCGCACGCCTTCGAGGACTATGAGATCGGCGAGAAGATCGACCATGTCGACGGCATGGCCATCGAGGAGGCGGAGCATCAGATGGCGACGCGCCTCTACCAGAACACCGCCAAGGTCCATTTCAACCAGTATGAGCGGGCCAAGGACCCGACGGGTCGGCGCCTCGTCTACGGCGGGGTGGTCATCTCCACGGCCAAGGCGCTGAGCTTCAACGGCCTGCAGAACGCCGGCCTGATCCTGGCGATCAACGGCGGTCGCCATGTGAACCCCTATTTCGCCGGGGCCACGGTGTTCGCCTGGAGCGAGGTGCTGGACAAGGCAGACCTCGGCGAGGGGGTCGGCGCCCTGCGCCTGCGTCTGGTCGCCACCAAGGACCGGCCCTGCGCCGACCTGCCGGACAAGGACGAGGCCGGCGCCTATCCGGGCGAGGTCGTCCTCGACTTCGACTACTGGGCGGCGGTTCCGAAGCGGGGATAGGGGCATGGTCGAGTTCGTCCTGCACGACGCTTTCATCGCCACCAGCCACGCCATCGCCGACCTGCCGCTCTGCCACGCCCGGCTCCATGCCGACGCCCGTTACCCGTGGATCGTGCTGATCCCGCGGCTGCCGGGTCTGACGGAGGTTGAGGATCTGTGCCCGGCTGACCGGGCGCGGCTGGTGGAGGAGGGGGTGCTGGCCGGACGGGCGGTGCGCGCCGTGGGGGAGGTCCTTGGCCTGCCGGTGACCAAGCTGAACCTCGGCGCCCTCGGCAACGTCACATCCCAGCTGCACCTGCATGTGGTCGGCCGCCGCATCGGTGATCCCGCCTGGCCGGGTCCCGTCTGGGGTCACAGCGACGGTGAGCCGTTCGACGCGGTCGATCTGGTCCGCGCGGTGGAAGCGGCGCGAGCCATCCTTCACCCTCCCCTGTAGGCCGAACCCGCAAGGGCAACGCTCAGAGCGTCCGCCGCATCTCGTCCCAGGCGTTCGACAGCCCTGAGCGATGGGCGGGGCTGGCGATGGCGATCAGGGCCTGGGCTCGCTGGTCGACACCCAGCTCACGAAGGTCGGCGATCCCGTGCTCGGTGATCACCACCCCGACGTCCGCGCGGGGCACGGTGACCGTCGGGGATGACAGCCGGGGAACGATGCGGGTGATGCTGTCGCCCTTGGCTGAAGCCGGCAGGGCGATGATCGGCACGCCGCCTTCGGACAGGCGGGCCCCGCGCAGGAAGTCGGTCAGGCCGCCGACGCCGGACACCTGTTTGCCGCCCTGGAACTCGGCGTTGGCCTGGCCCAGCAGGTCGATCTCCAGCGCCGAATTCACCGCCACCAGCCGGGGGATGCCGGCGAGCACGGCGATGTCATGGGTCTCGTCCGAAGCGGCGAACCGGATGCGGGGGTCGCCCAGGCGGCTTCGCAGGCGATCCGTGCCCGCCGCCAGGCCGGTCACCACGCTGTCCACCGCACCCTCGTCCAGCAGTTCGACCAACGGATCGGTGACCATGCCGGAGAAGATCTTCAACCCCTTGCGGCCGCGCAGGCCCTTGAGGGCCGCCACCCCGCCCTTGCCGACGCCGAACTGCAGGCTGGCGCCCTCGGGGGTCACCGCGGCGATATGGCCGGCGATGGTCTCGAAGGCGGGGTCCAGATCGCCGGCGTCATAGTCCAGCAGGGGATGGTCATCCTCGCAAACCAGGTCGAAGGCTTCCAGCGGCAGGGAGGGACCGTTCACCGCGGGCAGGCGCCGGTTGACGATGGCCAGCTTGAACAGCCCGGCCCGGCGCAGCACGGCGGGCGCGAGATCGCTGCCGACGCTCAAGCTGACCCGGCCATCCGGGCCCGGCGGGCTGACGTGGAACACCGCCGCGTCCAGCGGCGTGGTCGCCAGCCAGCGGAAGGTCTGGAACCAGGTCTGCGGCCGCAGGGTGAAACGACCGGCCTCGAAGGCCGCGCGCCAGTCGCCGGAAAGGAAGGTCCCTTCGGAGCTGGCGGTCGGGTTCAGCGCCGACCAGTCGCTTCGGTTGATGCCGGGGATCGGAGCGCCGACAAAACAGATTCGCTCCGCGAGGTCCGCCGAACGGCTGAATGCGGCCCTCAAACCCAGGGGCTCCCCGGGGCCGAAGGGGATGAACAGCCGCCCGCCGCCCGTCGCCCCACGCACGCGGCGGGCGAGATGTTCGGCCGCATGATCAATTGACAGGCGAATCATGTCAGCATCCATTCAGACGACGCGCGCCAAAGGCACGGCGCGCCGGTGTGTTCCCGCGTAACGAAATGCCGCGATAGAACAGGGACCCAGCGTCATGCAAACCACCACGGCCGATACCCGACACCCGCTGCTGACCCTGGCCTGGATCGCCGGCGGGTCGTTTGCGCTGGGCTTCTTCGGCTATCTGCTGATCGGGCTGAACACGCTGCCGGGCTAAGACTAACCCGCGCCGGTCGAGCCGAAGCCGCCGGCGCCGCGCGCCGTTTCCTCGAGACTCTCCACCGCCTGCCACGCCGCCTGGACCACCGGGGCGATGACCAGTTGGGCGATGCGATCGCCCCGGCGAATGACGAAGGCGTCTTCCCCCAGATTGATCAGGATCACCTTCACCTCGCCGCGATAGTCGGCGTCGATGGTGCCGGGCGTGTTGAGGCAGGTGATCCCCGACTTGGCGGCCAGGCCGGAACGCGGCCGCACCTGGGCCTCGAATCCCTGCGGCACGGCGAAGCTTAGGCCCGTCGGGACCATGGCCCGCGCCATGGGGGCCAGGGTCAGGGCCTCGCCCTCTGGAACCGCGGCGCGCAAGTCCATCCCGGCGGCCCCGGCGGTCTCATAGGCGGGCAGGGGCAGGCCCCGGGCGTGGTCCAGTTGGACGATTGGAACTTCAACCTTGGAATTGGGGGGGCTCAAGTCAGATCCTTCGCGATACGTAAGGCCAGTTTCATCGCCACTTCATCCTTGCCGGCGCGGTCCCAGCGCTCGACGCCGGACCTGGAGATGATCATCACGGCGTTGTCCTCGCCGCCCATCACCCCCGGCTGGGTGACGTCATTGGCGACGATCCAGTCGCAGCCCTTGCGGGTCAGTTTGGCCCGGGCGTGCATCTCGACATCGTTGGTCTCGGCGGCGAAACCGACCACCACCTTCGGCCGCTGTGGGCCGTGAGCCGCCAGGGTGGCGAGGATGTCGGGGTTTTCAACCAGGGTCAGGACCGGCGGGCCGTCCTTGCCCTTCTTCAGCTTGATGCCGAAAGCCTCGTCGGGGCGCCAGTCGGCGACTGCGGCGACACAGACGGCGGCGTCGGCGGGAAGGGCGGACTGGCAGGCGGCCAGCATCTCGCGGGCGCTCTCCACATCGACGCGGGCGACCCCGGCCGGGGTCGGCTGGAACACCGGCCCGGCGACCAGGGTGACTTTCGCGCCAAGCCGGGCCAGGGCGCCGGCGATGGCGAAGCCCTGGCGGCCGCTGGAGCGGTTGGTCAGCACCCGCACGGGGTCCAGCGCCTCGGCCGTGGGGCCGGCGGTGACCAGGACATGTTTGCCGGCGAGCGGCCGACCGCCCTCCAGCAGGCCCTGGATGGCCTCGAAGACGGCGGCCGGCTCGGCCATCCGGCCCTCGCCATATTCGCCGCAGGCCATGGCCCCCTCGTCGGGGCCGACGAAATGGACGCCATCGGCCTTCAGCCGAGCGAGGTTCCGCTGTGTGGCGGCGTGTTCCCACATGCGGACATTCATCGCCGGGGCCATGAGAACCGGCTTGTCCGTGGCCAGCAGGGTGGTCGAGGCCAGGTCCCCGGCCAGGCCGTTCGCCGCCTTGGCCATCAGGTCGGCGGTGGCCGGCGCCACCACGACGAGGTCGGCGGAGCGGCTGAGCTCGATATGGCCCATCTCCGCCTCGTCGGTCAGGGAGAAGAGCTCGCTGTAGACCCGGTCCTCGGCCAAGGCCGACAGCGACAGGGGGGTGACGAATTCGGCGCCGGCCCTTGTCAGGATCGGCCGCACGGCGACGCCCGCCTTGCGCAGGAGCCGGGTGAGCTCCAGCGTCTTGTAGGCGGCGATCCCCCCGCCGACGATCAGCAACACCCGCCGTTGGGTCAAAGCCGTGCTCCAGACATCCGTTGGACCCTACCTAGCGACTTTGCGGCCCCACGCAAAACGGGACTCGACAGTGTTCACGTTTTGATCTTATCTGCGAACAGTGATCGGTAAACGCGCCGCTGAGGGGAGATCAACCATGGCCCGTATCGTTAATCTGAGCCTGGCCGTCGCCGGCCTTCTCGCCCTGGCCGCCTGCGACGGGGGCCCGGCCAGCAAACCCAGCCGTGACCAGGCGGAAGCGGGCCCGGCCAAGAGCGGATCCCCCAGTTCCGGCCGCGACTATAGCTCCAGCAACAGCGCCGGCGCCGCGCGCGAGGCGGTCCCGGAAATCGATCCGCGGACCCAACCGGCCCCGCTGGTCGACGGCAAGCCGATGTGGGCCGCCAGCCGCCGCCGCACCGCCCAGGAATCCGCCGAGCGGCAATTCGCCCGCAACGGCGAGGACTTCGGGGCCAAGACCCTGAACGACTATGTCCGCAAGGCCCAGGCCTTCACCAGCGACCCGCCGGCCGGCGCCCAGACCTTCAGCCGGCCGAATGGCGACAAGCTGATCTATGATTCCCAGAGCAATGTCTTCGCCGTGGTCAGCAAGGACGGCGCGCCCCGCACCATGTTCAAGCCGGAGGACGGCCCCAGCTACTGGGAGGAGGCCAAGGCCCGCGCCAGCCAGCCCCGAGGCCAACGCCGCGAACGCTCCGGCGGCGACGACCAGGGTTGAGGTCACCTCTGTCCCTCCCCTTCATGGGGAGGGCGAGGCTGCGCCAGCAGCCGAAGGGTGGGGAAGTTCATGTCCACCAGACGCGCGAGAGAATTCCGCTCCAATCTCACCCGGCACGAAGCGCGGCTGTGGGGATGGCTGAAGACCCAACGGCGCGCTGGCTACCACTTCCGGCGGCAGGCGCCGTTTCGAGGCTATTTCCTCGACTTCGTCTGTTTCGCACGGCGGCTGGTCATTGAGGTGGACGGCGGCGGCCATGGCGAGGACGCGCAACGGGCGCATGACGCAGTGAGAGACGCCGTGCTGCGTCGAGAGGGTTCCTACGTCCTGCGGGTAACCAACCGGAACATCGACGAGTCGATGACAGGGGTATCGGACGCGATCATGGACATCCTGGGCGCCCGACGGCCCAAGGGCGAATGACACCCTCCGTTATCCCCTCGAAACGACGGCGACGAGATTGCGACCACGACCGAAGGATCGGGACGGCGTCCAGCGCCAATCCGCTCAGCACGACAGACGTCCCCACCCTGCGCCGCCCCCAAGAAAGAGGGGGCGTCTGGCCCTCCCCACTTCGGGGGAGGGACGGCCCGCTGAAGACTAGCGCCACCAGAAAAGCCCGTCCCTTCGCGGCGGACGGCGAAACCGTTGGCGCATCCTGCCTCCGACGCCTAAACCCTCGAGTCCATGGACCCCTTCCTGGAGCCCGGCGCCTTGGTGCGCCATCCTGGCCAGCCCGACTGGGGCCTGGGCCAGGTGCAGTCCTGTATCGGCCGGCGGGTGACGGTGGATTTCGAACATGTCGGCAAACAGGCCCTCGACGGCTCGGTCGTCCGGCTGGAAGTCGTTGGCTACGACGACGACAACGACGATCGAGGGTGATGGCGGGTGGGTCGTGACAGGGACAATATCGGGCCCATCCTGGCGGACATCGTCGAGGAGGCCGGCCGGCTGATCCTGCCCCTTTGGCGCACCGCCCTGGCCGTTGACGCCAAGGCCGACAACAGCCCGGTGACCGAGGCTGATCGCCAGGGCGAGATTCTGATCACCCGACTGCTGACCGAACGGTTTCCGGAGATCCCGATCATCGGCGAGGAACATGCGTCCGAGTACGGGACGCCGGACGAGATCGGGCCCCGTTTCTTCCTGGTCGATCCGATCGACGGCACCAAGGCCTTCGTTCGCGGCGACCCCAGCTGGACCGTCAATATCGGCCTGATCCAGGATCGGCGCCCGGTGGCCGGCGCCGTCTGCAGTCCGACCAGCGGCGAGACCTGGCATACCGCCAGCACCGGCGCCCTGAAGCGGGTGAATGGTGCTCCGCCCCAGGCCTGCCGCGTGCGGCCCTGGCCAAAGGGCCAGGCCGTCGCCCTGATCAGCCATACCATGAGGGATGAGACCGCCCGCGGCCTGGCCCGGACCTACGGCTTCGACACCACCCTGGCCATGGACTCATCGGTCAAGTTCTGCCGTATCGCCGAGGGGGCGGCCGACATCTACCCGCGCCACGGCCCGACCAGCGAATGGGACATCGCCGCCGCCCAGGCGGTGCTGGAAGACGCCGGCGGCACGGTCCTCACCCTGGAAGGGGAACCCTTCCTCTATGGCAAGGCCGACAAGCGGTTCCTCAACGGTGGGTTCGTGGCGCGGGGCGGATAGTCGGCGTCAGGCCTTCGGCGCCTTCTTCAGCTGCTCTTCGCGCCAGCCCTTCTCCTGTTCGATGATCTCCTCGGAGGCGATCCCGGCGAAGTCCTCGGGTTCGAAGAACCGGCGCAGCTCGATCACGTCCTCGACGTCGCCGTCCTTGAAGTCCGGGCGCGGGACCTTGCGCAGCCAGCCCAGGGCCTCGTCCCAGTCCTTGACCTGCAGCACCCAATAGCCGGCGATCAGTTCCTTGGTCTCGGCGAAGGGGCCGTCGGTGATCACCCTTTGCCCGCCGCGATAGCTGAGCCGGGCGCCCTTGCTGCTGGGGTGCAGGCCGGCGCCATCGACCAACACACCGGCGGCGATCAGTTCGTTGTTGAACACGCCCATCGCCTCGACATTCTCGGCGGTGGGCATGACGCCGGCTTCGGAATCGGCGTTAGCCTTGACGATCATCAGTACGCGCATGGCGTTTCTCCTCCTTGTGGGCCGGCGCCACCGCGGGGCCGTGACGAAACGACGAACGACTTTCGAGCCCCCCGACATTTCCGCGTAAAAAATTCAGGCCGTTCGCACGGTGGTCAGGATCGGCACCGGCGGCGACAGCATCTGGCCCTTCATCACCGGGTTCTCCGCCTCCTGCGAGGTGGGCAGGGTGAGGATACGGCGGGCGATGTCCATCCCCTCCAGCACCCGGCCGAAGGCGGCGAAGCCCAGGTTGTCGCCGGGCGCGTCGGGCCGGGCATCCAGATAGGGGGCGTCGCCGACACAGATGAAGAAGTCGGAGGTTCCGGTTCCGGGGGCCATCCGGGCCAGGGAAATTGTCCCGTCGGTGTGCAGCAGTCCGGTCTGGGTGGTCGGTTCATGGACGACCGGCGGGATCTGCCGGCCGGCCACCGGCCGCGCCCCGCCCTGGACCAGGCCCGACTCCATCCCGGGCGCCTTCATGGCCCGGTAGATGAATGAGCGGTTGTAGCGGCCAGCCTCGACGTAGCGCAGGAAGTTGGCCACCGTCAGCGGGGCCTTGTCGCCGTTCAGTTCCAGCAGGATCGGGCCTTCGCCGGTGGTCATGGTCACCTTGATCAGCCCGAGCGGCGCGGCGGGCTGGAGGCCCTGGGCCACAGCCTTCCCGGAGAAGACGGGTGTGGCCAGGCCGGCGGCGAGACTGGCCAGGACGGAGCGGCGGAGCATGGGCGGCCTTTCGCGGGGGTGAGGCGTCACCCTGACCTTAGCCTGAGGCGTCTCTGAGGCAATCGGCCAGCGATCAGCGTTTGATGTCGGCCAGGGCCTGGAGGGCGAAATCCACATCCGCCTCGTTGTTGCGGAAGCTGGGGGTCAGGCGGACATGGCGGGTGGCGTAAGGGGCGGCCGAGCCGATCACCCGGCCGGCGCGCAGCCGGCGCACCACCGCGTCGGCCGAAAGCCCCGGCACATCGAAACTGACGATCCCGGCGCTAAGCCGTGGGTCCGGCGGCGTGCGCAGGGCGATATGCGGCATCTGCGACAGACCCAGTTTCAGCCGGGACGCCAGGGCGTGGGTGCGGGCGGCGATGGCCGGCTTGCCGACCATGCCCAGGAACTGAAAGGCCTCGGTCAGGGCCCAGACATGTTCGAAGGCCTTGAATCCCCCCGGCGTCATCCGCGCCCCGGTGGTGGCGCCCGGATCGTAGTTGCCCAGCCAGGCGCCATAGGCGTTGGGGGCCAGGAAGCTGGGGATGGTCGGGACGAAGCGGGCAAGCGCTTCCGGCCGGAAGAAGACCACGCCGGTCCCGCGTGGTCCGAACGCCCATTTGTGGCAGCCGGCGACCAGAACATCGCACCCCAGGCTGTCCAGCGTCTCGTCCTCGACCCCGAAGCCATGGACGCCGTCGACGCAGAGCAGCACCTTCTGACGCGGATCGCGCGCGGCGTTGACGCCCCTAAGGGCCTGGGCGATGGCCGCGATCGGCATCTTCAGGCCGGTGGAGCTGTGCACCCAGGTCAGGGCCAGCACCCGGGTGCGGTCGGTGATCGCCGCCATCAGCCGGCCGACGATCAGGCCGACGCTGGCGGCGCGGGGATCGTCGAACAGGCTGATCTTGCGAACGCTCGCGCCGTGCCGGGCGGCGGCCAACCGCAGGGATTCATGGGTGACATAGTAGTCGTGGGTGGTGGTCAGGATCTCCTCGCCATAGCCGATCAACAGACCCTGATAGATCAGGCCGATGCCGGAGGTGGTGCTCTCGACCAGGGCGATGTTGTCGGCCTGGGCCCCGAAATACAGGCCGGCCGCGCGGCGGGCGGTGTTCTGCAGGGGCCGGTTGTTGGCCTCCAGATACAGCACCGGATTGGCGTCAAGTCCGTCGCGGTGGCGGGCGATGGCGGCGCGGACCGGCCGCGGATTGGAGGCGAACAGCATCGCCGAAAGGTTCACCCAGCTCCAGTCCAGCGCCCATTGCGAGCGGACCCAGTTCCAGTCGGTGGTCGGCTGGACCGGCGGCGACTCCAGGGCGGGGGCTTGCGCGGCGGCGTCCGGCCCGCCGAAGTCCGGATCGCTGTCAGGCGGACCCTCCCCGGGCATCGGGGGATTGGCCGGAAGCGGCTGCGCCTGAGCCAGGGTCTGGACCGGCGCCGCCCCGCGTGCTCCCGGCCTGGGAGAGTCGGGCGCGAAGGGAATCTGGCTGTCCGGGACGACGGTGGTCGACTGGGCCGCGGCCCTGGAGCCGACGCCGGAGGCCAGGGCCAGCCCTGAACCGGCCAGCAGGCTTCGGCGGCTGACCGCGCCGGCGGCCGGTGTTTCCTTGCGCGACATATCCCCTCCGCCCGAGGCGCCACCCTAGCCGGGCCTCGGGGCGACGGTCATGCGGGTTCTAGCCGCGGGAGAATGCCGCCGCATGGATGACGGATCGAACCGCCGATTGCGAAACGGCCGCGCCACTTTGCTTCCGTGGCGTCATGGCGGCATCCTCGGCCTCCAGGGAGAAAAGACGCATGAGCGCCACGATCAGGATACCCGACGAGATCGCCATGAAGGTGATCGACCCCAAGGCCTATGCCGATGACAGCGTGCATGACGCCTTCCGCTGGCTGCGAGCCAACCAGCCTCTGGGCAAGGTGGAACTGGAAGGGCTGTATCCCTTCTGGATGGTCACTCGCCACGCCGATATTCTCGAGGTCAGCCGGCAGAACCAGCTGTTCCACTCCGGCGACATGCCGACCACCTTCACCACCAGGGAGGCCGACGAGGCGGTCCGCAAGATGACCGGCGGCAGCCCGCACCTGGTCCGCACCCTGGTGCAGATGGATGCCCCCGATCATCCCAAATACCGGGTGATGAGCCAGTCCTGGTTCCTGCCGCAGAACATCCGCAAGCTGGAGGACCGCATCCGCCAGATCGCCCGCGAGCATGTGGATCATATGGCGGCCCTGGGCGGCGAATGCGATTTCGTGAACGCGATCGCTCTCTACTATCCTCTGCGGGTGATCATGGAGATTCTCGGGGTGCCGCCCGAGGACGAGCCCCGGATGCTGAAGCTGACGCAGGAGCTGTTCGGGGCCCAGGACCCGGAGATGAATCGCGACGGCAAGGAAGCCATGGGAACTCCCGAGGCGATGGCCGCGATCCAGTCGGTGATCGCCGACTTCTTCATGTATTTCAAAGGTATCACCGACGACCGCAAGGCCAACCCGCAGGGTGATCTGGCCAGCGTCATCGCCAACGGCCAGCTCGACGGCGTGCCGATCAATGACTTCGAGGCCATGAGCTACTACGTCATCGTCGCCACCGCCGGCCACGACACCACATCCTCTTCCACGGCGGGCGCGGTCTGGGGGCTGGCGGCCAATCCGGCCGAGTTCGCCAAGGTCAAGGCCGACCCCTCGCTGATCCCGTCGATGGTCGATGAGGCCATCCGCTGGATGACCCCGGTCAAACACTTCATGCGTTCGGCCACCGAGGACGCCGAGATCGGCGGCCAGAAGATCGCCAAGGGCGACTGGATGTGGCTGGCCTATCCCTCCGGCAACCGGGATGAGGCGGTGTTCAGCGACCCCGACGCCTTCCACGCCGACCGCCAGGAGGGCAAGCACCTGGCCTTCGGCTATGGGGCCCACCTGTGCCTCGGCCAGCATCTGGCCAAGATGGAGATGCGGATCCTGTTCGAGGAGCTGCTGCCCCGGCTGGAATCGCTGGAGCTGGCGGGCGAACCGAAACTGGCCCAGGCCAACTTCGTCAGCGGACCCAAGACCCTGCCGATCCGCTACCGGATGTCCTGACCCTCCACGGGTCATACAAAAACGGCCCCCGGATCACTCCGGGGGCCGTCTGCTATCTCTTGAAGGCGAAGCCTCAGTTGGGCTTGGCTTTTTCGGCCGTGGTCGAGACCGCGTCGCCGGCGGCGGAGACATCCTTGCCGGCGCCCTTGACAGTGTTGCAGGCAGTGGTGGTCAGGGCGGCGGCCAGAACGGCCAGAACGAGCATCTTACGCATCTTGAAAACTCCAATGGGGCCCCAGGACGCAGGGCGTTTGACTTGCCTGACCAGAACGTCGCCGGAGGGGTGAGGTTCCATCCTGGGCTCCGCGGACCGCAGCTCCGCGGACCGCAGGTTCGCGGGCCTCAGTCGGTGGCCTCCGGGGTCGGGAAGACCAGGGTCACCGTCAGGCCGCCGGTGGGGTTGATGGTCATCTCGGTGCGGCCGCGCAGCTGCCGGGCGAAGGCGTTCATCAGGGTCCGGCCGACACCCTTGGCCTCCAGGGTTTCCCTGGGCGGACTCAGCCCGCCGCCGTCGTCGGCGATGCTCAGCACGGCCTCGGGCCCATCGACCTTGAAGGTCACGTCCAGGGCGCCGCCGCGTTCGGCCAGGGCATGCTTCTGGGCGTTGGTGATCGCCTCGACGGCGAACAGGGCCAGGGGCGCCAGCTTGTCCGGATCGATGATCAGCGGATCGGCATGGACCTCGACCCGCACCGAGCCATTGGCGCTTTCGCTCATCATTAGCTGGGCGGTCAGTTCTTCGAGGAAGGGCCTCAGGTCCGCGTGTTTGAGGTCGGCCCCCTGATAGAGGGCGCGGTAGATCAGGGCCAGGGCGGTGATCCGCTGGCGGGTGTCGTTGATCGCCTGCCGGGCCCCCTGATCGGTCAGGGCCCGTTCCTGCATCGACAGCAAGGAGGAGATGACCTGCAGGTTGTTCTTCACCCGGTGGTGAATCTCCCGCAGCAGGTCGTCCTTCTGGGTCAGGGTTTCCTGAAGGGAAGTGTCGCGGGCGACGATGGCCCCGGCCATGGCGTCCAGGGTCTCGGCCAGATGGCGGATCTCCAGGGGCGCGTTCTCGGCCTGCAACGGACGGACCGAGAACCGGCCCCGGGCATAGATGTCGGCGATCCGCTGCAGATAGAGAATCCAGCGTAGAACCGAGCGGTCGGCGGCGTAGAAGACCGCCGCCAGGGCCACGGTGAAGGCCAGCAGCGGGAAGACCAGGCCGGAAAGCGGATCCAGCCAGGAGGAGGAGAGAAGGCCGCGCGAGGGGGCCGAGAGCACGACATAGACGTCGTCACGGACCAGGGGCGCGATCGAAAACACCCTTCGCCGGCCGTCAGGGCCCCAGTCGTACTCCAGTTCGCCGGCGCCCGCGCCGGCGGCCCGGTCCAGCCAGGCCTTGGGCAGCACCGGGAAGGCATGCTTGTTGGTCACCGACAGCAGGGCGCCGGTGGAATCGACCAGGGCGACGTCGGCGTCCTTGGGCAGGGCGCGGCCTTCGGTGGTCGGACGCAGGCTGGACAGTGGAATGACAGCGGTCAACACCCCGTCGGTTCCCCCCGCGGCGCCAGCGCGAACCGAGGCCAGGACCGCCGGCTCCCGGGCATAGGCGACTCCCGCCGCCGTTGTGACGGTCATGTCCTTGCCGGCGAACAGGTCGCGGAACCATGGCCGCGCGCCCCTCTGGGGATCGGAGGGAACGCCGGCGGCGGAGCAGGCGACCCGCCCGCGGGCGTCGAAGCGGACCAGATTGGCGTAGCCCGGTATCCGCCGCATGACGTCGGCCAGGCGCTGGGCGCAGTCGAGGCCCAGAACCCCGGGCGCCAGGGTTTCCAACAGGATGCTCGAGGCCTCCATCCGGACCCGCGCCCCGGCGGCGCTGCGCTGGGCGGCCCCCTGCAGGGCGGCTTTCTGTTCCAAAGCCTCCCGACGGAAGGACAGGCCGGACTGGATGACGCCGAGCAACAGGACCGGCGCCAGGGCCAGGGCCAGGGTGAAGGCCAGGCGGGCGCGTATGGTCCGCTCGGCCGGGCGGGAAGGGCCCGCTTCCCCCGGGTGCAACCTGCCGCGAAGAAGCCGCCTCACCGGGCGGCGCTCAATCGCTCCGCCTCGGACAGGATGTGACCCATGGCCTCGCCGGCGGACTTGCCGTCGCGGTCATAGGCGCCGGCTTCCAGGATTCCCTGGACGGCCTTGCGGGCGCGGCTGACCCGGCTCTTCACCGTGCCGACCGCGCATCCGCAGATGTCGGCGGCTTCTTCATAGGCGAAACCGCCGGCCCCGACGAGGATCAGGGCTTCGCGCTGCTCGGCCGGCAGGGAGGCCATGGCCAGGCGAAGCTCGTCCAGGGCGACGGGCGATTCGGGATCGTCCACCGCCATCAGGGTGCGTTCAGCGGCTTCCTGATCCAGCTGGGTCGAGCGCCAGGACCGGCGCTTGTCCGAGTAGAACTGGTTGCGCAGGATCATGAAGGTCCAGGCCTTCATATTGGTGCCCATCTGGAAACTGGCGCGGGCGTCCCAGGCCTTGATCAGGGCGTCCTGCGCCAGGTCGTCGGCCTGGGTCGCGTCCCCGGTCAGGGTGCGGGCAAAGGCGCGCAGGTGCGGGATCAGGGTGACCAGTTCCTTCTGGAAGGCCTTGTCCCGGACCGGATCGTTGAGGGCGCGTTCTGGGCGTTCGGGGCGGGTCTCGAGGGCGCTCAAGTCAGCGCTCCCCTTCGGAGCGTTCATCGGCGCGCCTGAGAATGTCGAGAAATTCGTCCGGAACCGGTTCGTTGACGACCTCATCGAACATCTGGCGGAGCTTCACGCCGATGGCGCGCTGGCGAAGCCGCGCCTCGTCGAGGCCTTCGGCGGCCCGGCGAGTCGGCTGACTGGATGTCTGTTCAATCATGCGATCAGCGCTGGCGTGCGCCGGCCCCCTGTCACTGCTTGGTTTCCGCATCAACGCCCCCCGCCCCTTCCGGTTCCCGATCCAACCGCAGGCTTTCCGCCGGCATGTTGGCCCAGGATGCAAATGCACGGAACCCCATTGCGTTCCACACGTTCGATGCTCAGGGTCGTTGCGGGCGCATCAGTCGGTGCGTCAGCACGGCCGACTTTAACGAAGACATTTGAACGGAGGGGTCATGAGTCTTCTTGCCCGCCTGGCGCCACATCTTCCCTATGTCCGCCGGTACGCCCGCGCCTTGACCGGGAGCCAGACGTCCGGCGACCAGTATGTCCGGGTCGCCCTTGAGGCCCTGGCGACTGGTGAAAAGACGCTGCAGGACCAGCTGTCGCCCCGCGTCGCCCTCTATCATGTCTTCCACACCATCTGGGGCAGCTCCGGCGCCCGGCTGGAGGATCGCACCACCGACGACAGTCAGGCCACGGAACCGGCCGACCGCTTGATGCGGATCGCCCCGCGTTCGCGGCAGGCCTTCCTGCTCACCGCCCTTGAAGGTTTCACCCCGACCGAAGCGGCCCAGATTCTCGACGCCTCCTATCCCGAGGTCGAACGGCTGATCGCCCAGGCCCAGGTCGATATCGACGCCGAACTGGCCACCGAAGTGCTGATCATCGAGGACGAGCCGGTGATTGCCGCCGACATCGAGGCCCTGGTCCGCGAACTGGGGCACAATGTCCTGGATATCGCCGCCACCCGTTCCGAAGCCGCCGCCGCCGTCGCCAAACGCGCGCCCGGTCTGGTGCTGGCCGATATCCAGCTGGCCGACGGCTCCTCCGGCATCGATGCCGTAAAGGATATTCTTGGCCAGATGAATGTGCCGGTGATCTTCATCACCGCCTTCCCGGAGCGGCTGCTGACCGGGGAGCGGCCCGAGCCGACCTTCCTGATCACCAAGCCCTTCCAGCCGGAGACGGTGAAGGCCGCCATCGGCCAGGCTCTGTTCTTCCACCCGGGCCGGCAGAAGATTGCCGCCTAGGTCGAGGAGAGCATTCAGACTGTCAAAAGGGCCGCCCGGATGGGCGGCCCTTTTTTCGTGGCTCGGCGCTTAGTTTGGGGCGGTAGAGGTGGGGCCCGGGTTGGCGGCGGTGGGGGCGGAGGCGCCGGGCAGGGCCGTCGCCGTGCTCTCGGCCGTCGCCGGGGTTTCGGTTCGATCAGCGGCGGCCAGATCGCCCGACCTCATGCCCCAGGCGACGAACAGCACAGTGGCCGCCAGGATGGTGGAGATCAGCAAAACCCACAGGATATGGAGGCCGCGACGGCCCTGGCGGGCGTCGGTCGCCTCCAGGATGGGGCCGTGGTCAGGGGTCGGTTGGATCACTTCGGCCATGGTCGGCTCCTTGAGCGGGTGGCTGCGAGATGCGGTCATTGCCTGTAATAACGTCAGCCGCCCCGGCTCGTTCCGCCCAGGCCCGTTCCGCCAGCTGCCGGCTGTTCACCGGACACGAGGGCTGATGCACGCCCCGGACGAAAAAAGCGACAGATGAGGGAACGGACTCCAGCCTGCCCCGTTGAACTTCCTGCAGAGGCGGCGACGCCCCCCCGACTTGAGGCTGACGTCAGTCAGCCTGCCGCCTCTGCACCCCCCTCCCATTCGGCTACTGGCCCGGCGCCCCTCGCCTGACGCCTCCTTGCGTCGGTCAAGCTTGGCGGGGGAAACAGGAACGCCTGCCTCGATCACGAGGCCGGCGTCCTTGCTGTGTGAGTCGCGCGGCCAGAGGCGTTGAAGGCTATTTCGCTGACAGCTTGACCACCACATCGGCGCGGCGGCGCAGAGGCGCGGAGGCGCCTGTCCCGGTCACCGCTCCGGCATCGCCCGCCGCCCCTACGGTGATCTGCGTCAGGCCGAGCCCGGTCAGGGTCTTGGTGACGGCGGCGGCCCGCTGTTCCGACAGGGTCAGGTTGGCGTCCGCCGCCCCGACCGCGTCGGCCAGGCCCATGACGTCCACGCCATCGACGTGACAGCCTCTGGCCTGGTCGGCGGCGCCCTTGAGCACGGCGCGCGCCTCGCGGCTGATCTCGGCGACATTGGGCTCGAAATAGATAGCCACCCTGACATCGTCACAGGGGGCGAAACCCATTGGCTTGCCGGGCGTCATGCCGGCGCACGCGGTGAGGCCCAGAAGGCCGGCGCCCAGCGCCGCTATGGAAAGGACTTTCGCCCGCATCTCGTGTCACCCCAACTCACGGCCGTGTCGGCCCGTTTCCCCACCGGTCAGCCGCGCGGCCGACCGTCTTCCCAGAAATAGCGCCCGCGAACGGGGTCGAAATAGTAGTACCGCCCGGTCTTCTGATCGAGATACTGGCGTTTGTTGACGCCGGGGGCCGAGGGCGGACTTGCCTGCTGGCCAGTTCCCTGCGCCCCAGACGGCCGCGCCATGGTTTCTCCCATAGGCGGAGGCGGCGGCGGCGGAACGCTGGCGCAGCCGGCCAACGATACCCCGCCGAGCGCAAGCATCACGGTCCAAGGGGAGATAAGTCGGCGCACGGTTCTGGCTGCCTCTTCGTCTGGTCGGTCGATCGAAGCGGTCGATCGACGCAACGCCCCACTATGCATGGCCAACGCCCGTGATCTATTGAGGTTCCGCCCTGGGAACCCGAGGGGGAACTCTGTCAATCCCGGGGAACCCACGAGCCGGGCCTCCGTTTGACCTGCGAAGATTCATTCAGACGTTCGGAGCTCTCCGCCATGGCCAACTGGTTTCGCAAAAGGATTGCCGCGCACCCCCACCCCTCAACAGACGTCGGGCCGACGGACCACGCCCTGAAGGACGCCTATGAGCGCGGCCGCCGCGAGGAAAGGGCCCGTCATCGTCGCTCACCGATGATCGCCATGGCGCTGGTGGCCGTCGCCCTGGTTGGCGGCGCCTCCCTGGTGCTGGCGGTCAAGGAAGGCTCGTTCCAGGACGGCGGCGCGGTGATGGACCGGAGTGTGTCCACGGCCGCCCGCGAGGCTGGCCCTACCCTGAAGAAGGCGACCGACGAGGCTGGAGAGGGTCTGCGCAAGGTGCAGGACAAGCTGTCGTCAGACCCACCTGCCGCCGATACGCCGTCTGGCGACGCTCCTGGATGATGTCGTGAAGGGGGGCATGTTGAATACCGAGCCAGAACATCCCGAGCCGAAGGCCGACCCGGTCAAGGTGAAGCGGATCCAGCTGATCGCCAATCCGGCGTCCGGCAGTGTGGGACCCAATGTCCGGGCCGAGGTGGAAGCCATCCTGGCGCGTCATGATGTGGAGGCGGTGGTGCGGACCACTGCCGACGGCCCGCTCGGCCAGCTTCTCAAGGAAGCCCTGGACGCCAAGCCCGACCTGCTGGTCGTGGTCGCCGGCGACGGCACCGCCCGGGCTGCGGCGGAAGCTGTGGGTCCAAGGGGCCCGCTGTTGGCCCCCCTGCCCGGCGGCACCATGAACATGTTGCCCGGCGCCCTCTATGGCCGCAGGGACTGGAAGACAGCGCTGGAAGACATTCTCGCCGACGGGGAGATCCGCCGGGTTTCCGGCGGCACGGTCGATGGCCATGAGTTCTTCGTCGCCGCCATTCTCGGCTCCCCCGCCCTCTGGGCCCGGGCCAGGGAAGCGGCCCGTTCCGGCAAGCTGTGGCTGGCGATCGCGCGGGGCCGCCGGGCCCTCCGCCAGGCTTTCAGCGGCCGCCTCCGCTTCACCCTCGATGGCGCCGAGCGCCGCAAGTCCGAGGCCCTGACCTTCATGTGCCCTCTGGTCTCCAAGGGAATCGACAACGACACGGTAGGGTTGGAGGCCGCGGCCCTTGATCCGGCCGGCGCCCTGGACGTCTTCCGCCTGGCCCTTTCGGCGGCCGCCGGCGACTGGCGGCATGACCCTTCGGTCCAGGTCACCGTCTGCCGCCAGGCCTATGCCTGGGCCGGCGGCCGGATCCCCGCCATCCTCGACGGGGAAACGGTCCATCTCGGCCGCACCGCCCTTGTTCGCTTCAAGCCCAATGCCTTCCGCGCCCTTGTTCCGGCGGAGCACGGGGCATCCGGGCATGGGAACGCCCAACACGGGACCGCCGCGACGGAGGCGGCGTGACCCTGCGGCTCTTCCATGCCTCCGACATACATTTCGGCGGGGAGAACAAGGCGGCGGTGGCCGCCGCCGCCGACTGGCTGGCCGCTCATCCGGTGGATCTGGCCATCCTCACCGGCGACCTGACCGCCCAGGGCCTGCCTTCGGAGTTCGAGGCCGCCAAGGCCTGGATCGACCGGCTGCCGGTCCCGGTCTCGGTGACCCCTGGCAACCACGATGTGCCCTACTTCAGCATCCTCTACCGCGCCGCCATGCCCTGGCTGCGGTTCCGGCGCTGGCTGGGCGACCGTATCGTGCCGCCGCCGGTGGCCGGGCTGATCCTGGCCACGGTCAACACCGCCCGGGGGGTGCAGCCGCGCCTCAACTGGTCGAAGGGCCAGATCAATCACCAGCAGGTGGTCCGCACCGCCCGCCGCCTGACCCGCGCCTCGCCGGCCGATTTCCGCGTCATCGCCTGCCACCACCCCCTGGTGGAGATCACCGGCGGGCCGATGACCGGCAAGGTCTGGGGTGGAAAACACGCGGCGGACGCCTTCTCCCGCGCCAGGGCCGACCTGGTCCTGACCGGCCACATCCACACACCCTTCGTCCAGCCCTACCCCTACGGCGACGGCCGCACCTATGCGGTCGGCGCAGGAACCCTGTCGATCCGCGAACGGGGCGTCCCGGCCAGCTTCAACCTCATCGAGGTCGAGGAGGAATGCGTCACCGTCACCGCCCAGGCCTGGACCGGCAGCCACTACACGCCCTACCGCACCTGGCGGGTAGACCGGCGGATGAGGGCCTCATGAATCCTTCTCCCGGCAAGCGGGAGAAGGGTCACAGCTCCCGCATCAACCCTGAAACCCTCGTCTCGCCCAGGGCCTCCAGCGCCGCGATCACCCCATCCCGCGCGACTTCCGGCTTGTTCTGGCCCAGCTTGCGAATGCCCTCGAACCGCTCCACCGCCACCTCATAGCCGACGATGCCGCGCAGCAGGGCCTCGAACCGGCCGGGCGTCATCTTGGCCCGCGTCCAGGGCGGCTTGGGCAGCAGACGCGCCTCGAAATCCGCCGAGAGGTCGTCCAGCACCGCCGTGGTTCCAGCCTCGTCCAGCACCCGGACCGGCCCCTCCATCTCCACCGACAGATAGTTCCAGGTCGGGACCTGGCCCTCCAGCCCGTACCAGTCGGGGCTGACATAGGCGTCCGGCCCGGTCACCACGGCCAGCACCGGATCGCCGTCCTTCAGGGCGCCCGCCAGGACATTGCCCCGCGACAGGTGAAACCGCAGACGCCGGCCCTCCAGCAGGATCGGCGCATGGGCGACGCGCGGCCGCCCCTCCGCCACGCCGCAGATCAGCGCCAGCCGGCCGGACATGGCTAGGGCGGCCAGGGCCGCCCCGTCCGTCTCATGGAAGACGCCCGCCGGATGCACCGCTATCTGATCCGGTACTTTTCGAACCAGGCGATGATCGCCCCGGCCTTGGCGCCCGACTGCGAGGGTCTCGCCGCAATGCCGCCATGGCTGGCGCCCGGCACGATGACAAAGGCCGAGGGCACGCCGCGCAGCTGCAGGGCCTGGTAATACTGCTCCGACTCGCTGACCGGCGTGCGGTAGTCCTTCTCCCCGACCACCACCAGGGTTGGCGTCTTGACGTTGCCGACCAGCGACAGGGGCGAGCGGGCCCAATAGCCGGCCTGGTCCTCCCACGGAGGCTTGGAGAACCAGTATTCGCTGGTCACCGTCGGGATGTCGCTGGTCAGGGCCTCGGTGGTCCAGTTGATCACCGGCTTCTGGGCGGCGGCGGCGCGGAAGCGGTCGGTCTTGCCGATGATCCAGGTGGTCAGCACCCCGCCGCCGGAGCCCCCGGTGACGAACAGGTTACGGTCGTCGACGAACCCCTTGGCGATGGCGGCGTCCACCGCGCTCATCAGGTCGTCGTAGTCGGGGCCCGGATATTTCTTGTCGATCAGATTGGCGAAGTCCTCGCCATAGGAAGTCGACCCCCGGGGGTTGGTGTAGAGAACCACATAGCCGGCCGCCGCATAGAGCTGCATGTCGGTGGCGAAGGTCGGGCCATAGCTGGTGTTGGGCCCGCCATGGATCTCCAGCAACAGCGGATACTTCTTCGCCGGATCGAACCCGGCCGGATAGACCAGCCAGGCCGGCACCGGCTTGCCGTCGATCGACGACTTCACCTCCAGCGCCTCGGTTTTCGCCAGGGCTTTGCCGCCCAGCAGGTCCTCGTTCAGCCGGGTGACCTGGGTGGTCTTGCCCCCGCGCTGGATGACCAGGTCGGCGGGCCGGGTCGTGCTGGTGCGGGTATAGGCGACCGTTCCGCCGGCCGCGTCGAACCCGCCGCCGCTGTAGGGCCGGTCCAGCCCGCCGCCGCCCAGTCCCTCGGCGAGGGGGCTCAGCTTGCCGCCCAGGTCCACCCGCGCCAGTTTGGTCACCGCCTCATCGACATACTGGACGATCAGGCTCCTTCCGTCGGACGACCAACGAAGATCGTCGATCGACCGGTCGAGGTCGGCCAGCAGCCGCTTCGGGTTCGAGCCATCGGCGCCGGCCACATAGAGGTGGGTGTCCTGATAGGCGGTCTTGCGGTCGTCATAGCCGAGGAAGGCAATCATCCGGCCGTCCGGCGACAGCACCGGATTGCCGTCCGGGCCATTGCGCGTCGTCAGCCGCTGGATCGCGCCGGTCGAGACCGTCAGGGCATAGAGGTCCGACTGGGTGATGTTCCGCTGCCAGCCGGGCTCGCGGCCGCTGGAGAAGGTGATCGTCGTCCCGTCTCTGCTCCAGGCCAGGGGCCCGCCGTTGCCGAAGTCGCCGGCGGTCAGTTGCCGGGGCGCGCCGCCCTCGGCCGATACCACGAAGATCTGCGCGGCGCCGGGCCGCAGCAGCCCCTCGTCGTCGGTGCGAAAGCGCAGGCCCTGTATGATCTTCAGCGGCTCGGCCCAACTCGCGCCCTCCGGCTTGTCGGGCGCCGGGCCGTTGCTCAGCTTCAGCCCGTCCTGGCCGACGAAGGCCAGGAAGGCGATCGACTGGCCGTCCGGCGACCAGGACAGGCCCTCCGGCGCCTCGGGCAGGGTGGCGATCCGGGCCGTGGCTCCAGTGTCCATCCAGCGGACGAACAGCTGCGGCGAGCCGCCTTCGGAGGTGGAGACATAGGCCAGCCGCCTGCCATCCGGCGACCAGCGCGGCGACATATGGTTGCCGGACCCGGTGACCAGCGGCTGCTGGCGGCCGGTCTCGGCGTCGACCAGCCAGATCGAGCGGCGGGCCCGGTCGCTCATGATGTCGTTGCTGGCGCGGACATAGGCGACCTGCTTGCCGTCCGGGCGGACCTGCGGGTCGGTCGCCTGCTGCAGGGCGAAAAGGTCAGTGGCGGTAAAGGCCCGTGAGGTGGTCTGGGGCGGAGGGGGAGGGGAGACAGCCGCCGGCTGCGCCAGGGCGACCACGGGGGCGAAGGCCAACCAGCTGGCGGCGACCAGCAGAGTGGTGGTGCGGTACATCGGAAAACTCCCCAAAACTCAGGCCTTCAGGCCCAGGACGTCCTGCATGTCGTAGAGACCCGGCGGCTTGCCGGCGACCCAGAGGGCGGCGGCCAGCGCCCCCCGGGCGAAGAGCCCTCGGTCGCTGGCGTGGTGCGACAGGGTGAGTATTTCCTCGTCGCCGGCGAAGATGACGCTGTGGTCGCCGATGATCCCGCCGCCGCGAACCACGGAAAAGCCGATGGCCCCTTCTGGCCTGGGTCCGGTCAAGCCGTCACGCGCCGCCACCTTCACCTTCGCCAGGTCCAAGTCCCGCCCCCGCGCCGCCGCCTCACCCAGCATCAGAGCGGTGCCGGAGGGGGCGTCCACCTTGCGGCGGTGGTGGGCTTCATGGACCTCGATGTCGAAATCCACGGGCAGCGACCGGGCGGCCTTCTCGACCAGTCCCAGCAGCATGTTGACGCCCAGGCTGTAGTTACCTGACCGGACGATGGCGATGCGGCTTGCCGCCTGGTCGATGCGGCGAATCTGGTCAAGCGACAGGCCGGTCGAGCCGATCACCAGAGCCACCCCGCCTCGCCCGGCGGCCAGTTCAGCCAGGGCGACGGAGGCTTCCGGCACGGTGAAGTCGATGACCACCTCCGATAGGGCGATGGCCTCAGCCATGGAAACCAGTCCGGCCTGGTCAGCCACGGGCCGGTCGAACCGCGCGGCGACGGCGACATCGCCTCGCCCCTCGGCGCTCTTCGCCACCGCCTGCCCCATACGCCCCAAAGCGCCGGCGATGGCCAATCGGACGGGGGCCAGGCGGGCGGGGGTCTCGGTCAAGCGTGGCTCCTGATGCGGCAAGGGCCGGACAAAAGCACAGCCGGAGACGCCCCGCCAGTTCTGGCGGGGACCAAGGCCCGCAGATCCTCCTCGGCCTGAAAGGCGGGGGAGGGGGGCCACGCTCAGCGTGTTGGAGGGGGCAACGCCGTAGACACAGAACGACTCACCTCCTGGCGCGGTCGCCGACAACAGCATTCATCGCAATCCCGGCCCGCCGGCGCCGCCCCCTCCTCCCCGGCCGGCGGCCGCGGTCCCCCTCCCCCACGGTTCGCGTGGAGGAGGATCGCGGCGATACCAGCGCAGTCGTCGCCAGGGGGCGAAGAAGGCCAAGGCGGAAACGTAAGGCGGTTGTTCCAGACGCCTCCGATGAGTAGGTTGCGCGCCTTTCCGACAGAAGACGGCGCGTCCCCGCGCCCGGCGATCCCCCGAAGGCCCCCATGAACGAGTCCGAGAAGAAGTCCTTCACCGACAAAGAGGCGCTGGACTTCCACCAGTTTCCGACCCCGGGGAAGATCGCCATCGCGGCCACCAAGCCGATGGCCACCCAGCGGGACCTCAGCCTCGCCTATTCGCCCGGTGTCGCCGTGCCGGTGCTGGCCATCGCCGAGAATCCGGAGCTGGCCTACGACTACACCTCCAAGGGCAACCTGGTGGCCGTGATCTCCAACGGCACCGCCATCCTCGGCCTCGGCGACCTGGGGGCCCTGGCCTCCAAGCCGGTGATGGAGGGCAAGGGGGTGCTGTTCAAGCGGTTCGCCGACGTCGACGCCATCGACATCGAGGTCTCGTCCAAGGACGCGGACGAGATCATCACCGTGGTCAAGAACATCGGCGTCACCTTCGGCGGCATCAATCTCGAGGACATCAAGAGCCCCGAGTGTTTCCGCATCGAGACCGAGTTGCAGGAACTGCTCGACATCCCGGTCTTCCATGACGACCAGCACGGCACCGCCATTATCACCTGCGCCGGCTTGATCAACGCCTGCGAGATCACCGGCCGCAGCCTGGCCGATGTGAAGGTGGTGTTGAACGGCCCCGGCGCGGCGGGCATCGCCACGCTCGAGCTGATCAAGGCCATGGGGGTCACGCCCTCCAACGTCATCGCCGTGGACCGCAAGGGCGTCCTCTACCGGGGCCGCGCCGAGGACATGAACCAGTGGAAGAGCGCCCACGCCGTGGACACGCCCCACCGGACCCTGGCCGAGGCCATCGTCGGCGCCGACGTCTTCATCGGGCTTTCCGCCAAAGGGGCTTTGACCAAGGAGATGGTGGCCAGCATGGGCCCCAGCCCGCTGATCTTCGCCATGGCCAACCCCGACCCGGAGATCACCCCGGAAGAAGTGGCCGAGGTGCGTAGCGACGCCATCGTCGGCACCGGTCGAAGCGACTATCCCAACCAGGTCAACAACGTCCTGGGGTTCCCCTACATCTTCCGCGGCGCCCTGGACGTGCGCGCCCGCCGGGTGAACCTGGAGATGAAGATCGCCTGCGCCCAGGCCCTGGCCCAGCTGGCCCGGGAAGACGTGCCGGACGAGGTGGCCGCCGCCTATCACGGCAAGCAGCTGAAGTTCGGCCCCGAATACATCATCCCCTCGCCGTTCGATCCCCGGCTGATCTGGTACATCCCGCCTTTCGTCGCCCAGGCGGCGATGGACACCGGGGTGGCCCGCAAGCCGATCCCGGACATGGATGTCTATCGCGCGACGCTTGCCCGCCGCCTCGATCCGACCGCCGGCTTCCTGCAGAAGATCTCCGGCGCCGTGGAGTCGGCCGCCAAGAAGCGGATCGTCTTCGCCGAGGGTGAGGAACCCAGCGTCATCCGCGCCGCCTACGCCTTCCAGCAGCAGGGCCTGGGGACCGCCATCCTCTGCGGCCGCGAGGAGCTGGTGAAGGAGAACATGCGCCTCGCCGGCATCGAGCCGGACGACGCCAAGCTGGAGATCGTCAACGCCCGGCTGTCGGACCGCAATCCCGACTACGTCGACCACCTCTATTCGCGGCTGCAGCGCGAGGGCTACCTCAAGCGCGACATCCAGCGGCTGATCAACCAGGACCGCAACAGTTTCGCCGCCTCCATGGTGGCGTTGGGCGACGCCGACGGGATGGTGACGGGGGTCACCCGCAGCTTCGACCAGGTGCTGGAAGAGGTGCTGCGGGTCATCGACCCGGCGCCGGGCGGGCGGGTGATGGGCATGTCCATCCTGCTGGCCAAGGGCCGCACCCTGTTCATCGCCGACACCAACGTCACCGAGATGCCGGACTCCGAGGATCTGGTGGAGATCGCCTGCGAGGCGGCCGACGCGGTCAAGAAGCTGGGCTTCACCCCCCGCGTCGCCTTCATGAGCTACTCCACCTTCGGCAACCCGATGGGCGAGCGGTCGGAAAAGGTCCGCGAGGCGGTGTCCATGCTGGACCATATGGACGGGATCGACTTCGAGTACGAGGGCGAGATGCCCCCCGAACTGGCGCTGGATATGGAGAACCGCTCCAACTATCCTTTCATGCGCCTGACCGGTCCGGCCAATGTTCTGATCATGCCGGCCATCCACTCGGCCTCGATCTCCACCAAGCTGGTCCAGACCCTGGGCGGCGCCACGGTGATCGGCCCGATCCTGCTGGGTCTTTCGAAGTCGATCCAGATTTGTCCGCTGTCCGCCTCGGTCTCGCGGATCCTCAACATGGCGATGATGGCGGCCTACGAGCAGCCCGTGGCACAGGAAGGCTGAGGGTTATGGCTTCATGAGGAAGACAGCTCAGCGCCAGGCTTAAGGGGATCGTCGTCACGGCCCCAACGCCCGTGACGCGCGTCAACAGCATCGTTTCGGCTGCGTCCCTTCTCCCACTTGGGGGAGAAGGTGGCCCCGAAGGGGTCGGATGAGGGGTTGAAGAAAGATCCCACCGCCATTGATGGCGGCCCTCGTCCCCCCTCGCCGCCGGTGCGACCCCTCATCCGTCGGCTGCGCCGACACCTTCTCCCCCAAGCGGGAGAAGGAAGACTTTGCGTTGGATTCCCCATGCCCTCCACCCCACCGCCCGTTCTCGGCATTGATTTCGGCACCACCAACACCGTCGTCTCCATCACCACCGGCGACGGCGACGCCCGGCTGATCAGCTTTCCTAACAACGACGAGGCCATCGTCGCCTTCCGCTCGGCCCTCAGTTTCCATGCGCCGGAGGGCAATCCCGCCGGCCGCGAAGTGGAAGCCGGGCCCTGGGCCATCGAGACCTATCTGGAAGAGCCGCTGGAGACCCGCTTCATCCAGTCGTTCAAGTCCTATGCGGCCAGCCCGCTGTTCACCGACACCGAGATCCTGCGCAAGCGGTTCGCCTTCGAGGACCTGCTGTCGGCCTTCCTGTTCAAGGTCCGCGACCATGCGGCCGGGGCCCTGGACGCGCTGCCCGAGCGGGTGATCGTCGGGCGGCCGGTCAATTTCGCCGGGCTGCGGCCCGATCCGGAGCTGGCCCTGACCCGCTATCAGGAGGCCTTTTCGCGTCTCGGCTTCACCGACATCCGCTATGCCTATGAGCCGGTGGCGGCGGCCTTCTTCTTCGCCCGCAAGCTGACGCAGGACGCCACCGTCCTGGTCGCCGACTTCGGCGGCGGCACCAGCGACTTCTCCCTGGTGCGGTTCGAACGGTCGGGCGACCAGATCCGCTCCCACGGCCTGGCAAACAGTGGGGTCGGGGTGGCAGGGGACGCCTTCGACTACCGGATCATCGACAATGTCGTCTCCCCGCGCCTCGGCAAGAATTCCAGCTACCGCGCCTTCGACAATGTCCTGCCCATCCCCAACCGCTACTTCACCGCCTTCGCTCGCTGGGAGCAGTTGGCGATCCTGAGGGCCAGCCGCGACATGCGCGATATCCGCGGCCTGGTCCGCACGGCCCTGGAGCCGGACAAGATCGCGGCGCTGGTGGAGATGCTGGACGACAACCACGGCTACCGTCTCTACCAGTCGGTCTCCCGGCTGAAGGAGGCGCTGTCGGCCAGCGACCAGGCCACCTTCCTGTTCGAGGCGGGCAATATCCGCATCGAACGCCCCGTCGCCCGCGCCGAGTTCGACGGCTGGATCGCCCCCGAACTGAAAGCCATCGAGGGGGCGGTCGAGGAGGCGATGACCCGCGCCGGCCTGGACGCCGCCGGCGTCGACCGCGTCTTCCTGACCGGCGGCTCCTCCTTCGTCCCAGCGGTGCGCGCCATCTTCGAACGGCGCTTCGGGCTGGAGAAACTGGAGTCCGGCGCCGAACTGGTCTCCATCGCCACCGGCCTGTCGCTGATCGGCGCCGAGGCCGATGTCGGGCTGTGGACCCAGCAGACAACCTAGGTCAGGGAGGCGCAGTCGGGGTTGGGGCCGGTGCGGGCGATAAGGTCGGTGCAGAGGCCGGCCGCCGCCGGCCGATCTCCCTTGCGCGCCAGCAGCTTGGCCAGGCCCACGGTCGCGGCGGGGTGCAGCGGCGTCTCGGCCAGGGCCCGGCGGTACCAGGCCTCGGCCTCGGTCTGGCGATTCTCCGCCTCCAGCCGCTGGGCGATATTGACCCCCAGCTCCGACTGCCAGGGACTGATCCGGACAGCCTCGCGCCCGTACAGTCGGCCCATCACCTCATAGGCCTTCTGCAGCAAGGGCAGGGCGCCGGCCGGGTCGCCGCGAAGGTCGGTCACGTCCCCAAGATTGATCAGCACGCCCCAGGCATCGGGATCGATCCTGAGGGCCTGTCGGTAGTTGGCCTCGGCGCCGGCCAGGTCGCCCTGCGCCGACCGGACGAAACCAAGCGCCTTCAGCGCTGAGGCATTGCCGGGCGCGTCCCTTATCGCCTGCTCCGCGATCCGCCGGGCGTCAGCCAGCCGAGCGCGCGCTTCGGGGGCCCGGGTGACTCCCAGTTGCAGGGCCTGTCCAAGTTTGCTGCGCGGCTGCCCCGCCGGTCCGCCGTAACGGATGACCTGCTGGACCATGGCGTTGGCCAGTCCCGCCCGGGCCTCCGGCGAGCGGGGCTCTGCCGCCAAAGCCCGGCGGTACAGGGTGATGGCCGCCTCGTTGTTGCGGCGACTGAACTGGAAGTAGAGGTCGTCGGCCCGCGCGGTCAGCCGGGCGGACTCCGAACCCGTCCCAACCGACCGGAGCAGGCCGGGGCCAATGAGGGCGGCTGCGAGCGCCATCAGCACGAGACCCCCGACGATGGCCAGCGCTTGGCGCCAACGCGGCTCAGGAGTCTTGGGAACATCGCCCGTCTCGGCGAGCAGCCGGTAGCCCCGCTTGGGGATGGTCTCGATATAGCGCGGCCGCCTCGGATCATCGTCCAGAGCGCGGCGCAGCTTGAACACGCAGCGTGACAGGGCGTCCTCGCCCACCGTCACGCCTCCCCAAAGGCCTTGCAGGATATCCTCCCGGCTCAGCACCTGGCCCCGGCGCGACGCCAACAGGAACAGCAGGTCCATGACCTTGGGCTCCAGCTCCCGCGTCGTCTCGCCTGCTTCCAGCCGGCCGGTCATGCGCGAGGCGCGCCAGGGCCCGATGGCCAGCGTATCGGCTGCGGCGGTCATCGGCAGGTTCAGGCTCCTTGGTCAGGAAAAGGTCAGGAAACCGGGAGGCTTCCGTCGTTTCCTTGTAGCGGCCATGGGGTTAGCGACAAGTCAGGCCACACGGGACCGGGAACCGCCAAGATGAAACCTGCAACCCTTCTCGTCGCCGGCCTCGCGATGATCGCCGCCCTGACGCTGGCGTCGGCGCCGCACGCCCGGACGAAGGGCGCCGCTGCTGCGCCCGAAACCTTCAGCGCCGAGGCGCTAAGGGCCGATTTTCAGGAGATGTATGATCGGCTGAAGATCGCCCACATCGACCTCTACGCGTTCACGCCCAAGCCGGTGCTCGACCGCGCCTTCGATGAGGCCTTGCAGAGCCTGAACCGGCCCATGACCAAGGATCAGGCCGAGGCACGGTTCCAGCTGTTCCTGGCGCAGGTGAAGATGGGCCACACCCGCATAGACCCCGGCCGCCAGGCCTGGAGCGCCTACCGCGAAGCCGGCGGCAAGGCCTTCCCGCTCAGTCTGCGCGTGGTTGACGGCCGGGTGTTCGTCGCCGACGTCACCGGCGCCTCGCAGGTTCTGCGGGGCGATGAACTGGTGACCCTGAATGGCCGGCCGTCCCGGACCTGGCTGGACCTGACCGGCGCCCATGTCTCGGCGGAGACGCGTTACATGCGCGACTCCCTGCTGGAGTACTGGTTCCCCTGGCTGCTGTGGGAAGAAGTCGGGGCCCGCGAACGCTTCGCCGTCACCGTCCGCCGGAACGGCCGCCTGGTCAGGACCACGGTCGAGGCCCGGAGCCGCGCCGAGGCGGCCGCCTTCCAGGCGGCCCAGCCGCCGCTGCTGAATCTGGAACAGCCGCTGCGCGACGCAAGGATGCTGCCGGGCGGGGTGGCCTATCTGCGCCCCGGACCCTTCTACAACGCCGAGGCGAAAGCCGAGGCCGACATGTATGACAACCGCGCCTTCGTCCCCTTTCTTGACGGGGCCTTCGAAAGCTTCCTGGCGGCGGGGGCGAGCGATCTGATTATCGATCTGCGCGGCAACCCGGGGGGCGATAATACCTTCAGCGATCCGATGATCGCCTGGTTCGCGACCCGGCCCTTCCGGTTCTTCTCGGAGTTCAAGGTCAGGGCCAGCCCGGAAGCCATCGCCGCCAACCAGGCCCGTCTCGATCACGATCCCGTCTCGGCCGGGGAGGCCTCGCGCGCCTATGCCGCCGTATACGCCGGCACGGCGCCGGGTGCGGTCGTCGACTTCCCGATGAAGGTCGCGGAGCCCCGGCCAGGCCGCCGATTTACCGGACGGGTCTGGCTGCTGATCGACAGGCAGTCCTATTCCAACACCGTCTCGGTCGCCGCCCTCGTTCAGGACTACGGCTTCGGCACGGTGCTGGGCGAGGCCACCTCGGACATGGCCACCACCTTTGGGGCGATGGAGCAGTTCACCCTGCCGCGCACCGGGCTGGTGGTCGGTTTTCCAAAGGCTCACATCGTCCGCGGCAGCGGCGACCGCCGACCGCTGGGGGTGACGCCCGACGTGGCCATCGCCTCACCGGTCGTCCAGACGCCTGACGATCCGGTGCTGCGGCAGGCTGTGGCGGTCGTGGCGCGGGCGCGGCCCTAGAGCAAGCCAGGCCGAAGTGTCCGCGGGTGGTGACGGTGCGGGCCCCTATGGGCTAGCCTGTTCCTCAAGGGGGCCCACATGACCAAAAGCGACCACCGCGCCCTGCTGCGCACCCGCGATGGCGGCCACGCCAAGGTGGGCTATGTGGAACTGTTCTTCGACCTGGTCTTCGTCTTCGCGGTCACCCAGCTCAGCCACAGCCTGATCGCCCATCCCACGCCCATCGGCTTGCTGCAGACCGCCATCCTGCTGGGCGCGGTCTGGTGGGGTTGGGTCGACACCGCCTGGGCGACCAACTGGCTGGACGTCGACAAGGTCCCGGTGCGGGCGGTGCTGTTCGGGATGATGGGGGCGGGGCTGGTGATGTCCTCCGCCCTGCCGCAGGCCTTCGCCGACCGGGGCTGGATCTTCGGCCTGGCCTATGCGGCGTTCCAGATCGGCCGCACCGGCTTCGTCCTCTGGGCCGTGCGGCATGACCCGGTGCTGCGCAGCAACTTCCAGCGCATCCTGGTCTGGCACGCCGGCGCGGCCCTGGTCTGGGCCGTGGGCGGGTTCCTGGCGCCGGAGACCCGGCTGATCGCCTGGATCGTCGCCTTCGGCCTCGACTGCGCCGGGCCGGTGCTCAGTTTCCGGGTTCCGGGTCTCGGCAAATCCAGCACCGGGGACTGGACGGTGGAGGGCGGCCACCTGGCCGAACGCTGCGCCCTGTTCACCATCATCGCCCTGGGCGAATCCATGCTGGTCATGGGGGCGACGGCCGCCGGCCTGCCCTGGACGCCCGGACTGCTGATCGCCTTCGCCGCCGCCTTCCTGGGGGCCGTGGCCATGTGGTGGATCTATTTCTCGGCCAACGCCGACGCGGCCGCCCATGTCATCGCCCACGCCGAGGACCCCGGCGCCATCGCCCGCATGGCCTATACCTACGTCCATATCCTGCCGATCGCCGGCATCATCGTCACCGCCGTGGCCGACGAATGGGCCATCGCCCACCCCACGGGCCACACCGACGTCAAGACCGCCCTGGCCGTGGTCGGCGGCCCCGCCCTGTTCCTGCTGGGGGTGCTGCTGTTCAAGCTGGCCATCTTCCGCAAGGTCTCGCCCTCGCGCCTCACGGGCCTCATCCTGCTGGCCGCCCTGGCCCCCTTCAGCCTGATGCTGCCGCCGCTGGGCCTGACCGCCGCCGCCACCGCCATCCTGGTGTTCGTCGGGGCCTGGGAAAGCATCGCCCTGGCGCGCGGCGCCGGCCCGGCCTGAGCCCGACCTGAGCCTGGCTCAGCTCCGCCACTTCAGCACGGCCGCCTTGACCGGATTGACGAAGGCCCGGCCTGCCGCCTTCGCCGCCGTCCATTCGCGCTTCAGCTGCTGGTACCATTTGGCTTGCGTATCGGCGTCGTCGATCCACAGCAGGGCGGGGTCGTACTTCAGCCCTTCGTTCTGCAGGTTCACCATGGCCGCGTCCTGCCGCAGGAAGGCTCGCGCCCCCGCCCGCACGAACGGCCGCAGGAAGAAAAAGGCCGGGTGGTCGGACCAGACGATCTGGGTGATCCGCGTCGCCCCGTCATTGACCGGCGTCAGGCAGGTCAGGGACAGAACCTGGCGCGGCCCGATGGTGATATGCTCCCAGCGCAGGCCGGGAATGCGGAAGGTGATCTCGGTCAGGGGCTCGCCGCCGAGGATGGCGTAGGCCCGGGAGTTCTTCGACGGCTCGTGCCGCACCATGGTGAAGCCGGCCTCGCTGGGCTCGAACCGCTTGGCCTTGTCGTGCTGGCTGCCGGCCGAGCGCCACCACCACTGCTGGTGGACGTAAGGCCCGTGGGCCGGGTCCATCAGCCCGACCACGGCATGGTCGATATGGCTGTCGAAGACCATCCGGTCGACGATCTTCGGCCCGCCCCCGACCACGCCCGGAAACACCGGCGGCGGCTCCGGCGGATCGCCTTCGAAGCGGGGATCGGACGGCATCCAGACGAAGATCATCCCCTGGCTCTCGGCCACCGGATAGCGGCGCACACGGATGCGGCCGACATCCATCGGCTGGTCGGCGGTCAGCGACGGCACCGCCGTGCAGGCCCCGTCCCGGCCAAACCGCCAGCCGTGGTAGGGGCATTCAACGCTGTTCTGCCCATCAGGTTCGGCCGTGATCCGCCCGGCCGACAGGGGCGCCGCGCGGTGCGGACAGACGTCTCGCAGGCCGAAAAGCTGGCCCTTTTTGTCCCGCCCGATCAGCACCGGCTCGCCCAGCAGTTCGTGCCGCGCCATGGCCCCGGGCTTCACCTCCGACGCCAGCACGGCGAAATACCAGATGTCGCGCAGGAAGCCGGTCCCGAACCGGGCCGCGGGCGTCTTCGCCGTCTTCTCGGAGGATGGAATTGCGTCGCCGTCGGCCATGGCGCCCTTCATAATCCCCGGGGTTCACAGCGGGAAGGGGGCGAGCCTTACGCAAGACCGCGATCCCCCTTATATCTGTGGTCGCCGGCGCGTCAGACGCCGCCTGAGAGGGACTGTCCAGACCATGATCCGCCTCCGCTCGCTGATTCGCCTGCTGCCCGCCCTGGCCATCACGGCCGCCCTGGCCGGCTGCGGCGTCAACACCATCCCGACCCAGGACGAACAGGTGAAGGCCGCCTGGGCCAACGTCCAGAACCAGTATCAGCGCCGCGCCGACCTGATCCCCAACCTGGTGGCCACGGTGAAGGGCTACGCCAAACAGGAAAAAGACGTCCTGGTCGCCGTCACCGAGGCCCGCGCCAGCGCCACCCAGGTCAAGGTCGACGCCTCGACCATCACCGACCCGGGGAAATTCGCCGAGTATCAGGCCTCGCAGGACAAGCTGTCGGGCGTGCTCGGCCGGCTGATGATGATCCAGGAAAGCTATCCGGACCTGAAATCCAACCAGAACTTCCTCGCCCTGCAGAGCCAGCTGGAGGGGACGGAGAACCGCATCACCGTCGCCCGCAACGACTACAACGAGGCGGCGAGGGTCTATAACACCACCCTTCGCACCTTCCCGACGGTGATCTGGGCCAAGACCCTGTACAGCAGCCAGAAGCCGGCCCAGCCCTTCACCGCCGCCGCCAGCGCCCAGACGGCCCCCTCCGTCAACTTCGACGCCCCGCCGGCCCCGGCGGTGGCGCCTTAAATGGCGAACACTGGGAAAAAGCCCTTCCAGGGGGATGGGAGACGCGGGCGACTGCTGGCCTGGGCGGCAGCCCTGCTCTGCCTTACGGTCGCCCTCCCGGCCTTCGCCGCCGCGCCGACCTTCCCCGCCCTGACCGGCCGCGTCGTCGACGGGGCCAACATGCTGTCCCCGGCGACTGAAGCCTCCCTGACCCAGAAGCTGCAGACCCTGGAGACCCAGAGCGGCCGCCAGCTGGTCGTGGTCACCCTGCCGACCCTGCAGGGGCTGGAGATCGAGGACTATGGCTACCGGCTCGGCCGCGCCTGGGGCATCGGCGAGAAGAAGCTCAACAACGGCGCCCTGCTGATCGTCGCCCCGACCGAGCGCAAGGTGCGGATCGAGGTCGGCTATGGCCTCGAAGGCATCCTCACCGACGCCCTGTCCAGCGTCATCCTGCAGAGCGCGGTCCTGCCGAAATTTCGGGCTGGCGACATGGAAGGCGGCGTGGTCGCGGGGACCGACGCCCTGATCCAGCAGCTGGCGCTGCCCGAGGACCAGGCCCGCGCCGTGGCCCAGCAGGCGGCTCAGCCGCAGAAGAGCGAAGAGGACTTTCCCTTCATCGTCATCCCCTTCCTGATCTTCGGCTTCATCGTCCTGGTTCACACCCTCGCCGGCCGTCGTGCCCGCAGGGGCGGCCTGGCCTCGGCCCTGCCGTGGATCATCGCCGCGGGCAGCTCGAACTGGGGCAGCCACGGCGGTGGCGGCGGCTGGAGCAGTGGCGGCGGAGGCGGAGGAGGCGGCTTTTCCGGCGGCGGCGGTTCGTTCGGCGGCGGCGGCTCCTCGGGGAGCTGGTGAGATGACCATGACCCCCACCGATCAGGACCGCATCGCCCAGGCTGTGGCCAGGGCCGAGTCCACCACCGCCGGCGAGATCTACTGCGTCCTCGCCCCCCGGGTTTCCGACTATCGCGAAGTCCCCATCGCCTGGGCCGCCTTCAGCGCCCTGGTGCTGCCGGCGCTTGGCCTGCTGGCCGGTTTCCGCCCCGACGCCCTGATGCTGATCTTCGGCGGCGGCTGGCGGATCGGCCATATCGCGGCGGTGGAGGAGACCGTCCTCACCGCCCTGATCAGCTATGTCGTGTTGCAGGTGGTGGTCTTCGTGACGGTCTGGCTGGTCGTCTCGATCCCGGCGGTGCGAGCCGCCGTCACGCCCTCGGGCCTGAAGGCCGACCGGGTGCGCCAGGCGGCGCTGGACCAGTTCCTCAGCCATGGCCTGCAGACGACCCGCGAGCGGACCGGCGTGCTGATCTTCGCCTCCCTGGCCGAGCGCCGCGCCGAGGTCATCGCCGACGAAGGCATCTACGCCGCCGCCGACAAGGCCGTCTGGAAGGAGGTCGTCGGCCTGCTGACCGCCGGCCTCAAACGCGGCGACACCGCCGGCGGCTTCGTCGCGGCCATCGAACGGTCGGGCCAAATCCTCAGCCAGCACGTCCCGCCGAGAGCGGACAACCCGAACGAACTGTCGGACCGGATCGTGCTGCTGGGCGGGGAGTAGGGGTTGCCCCCCGCCAACTGTCATCCTGAACGCCCTGCGGGCGCCCAAGGATGACAGCGGAGGAGAACGTGGAGAGCCTTAGCTCCCCACCTTCATCAGGTTATCGTCCGAGTTTCGGTCGATCAGGATGTTGTAGGGATCGACCCCCACCCAGGTCGGCTTCTTGGCCACGGTAAAGGTCACCGTCTGGCTGCCGGACTTGATCGGGCGGCGTTGCAGCACCTCGATATTGCCCTTGCCGAAGCCCTTCTTGCCGGGTTGGGCGGTGAAGACGCCGACGTCGAGCATCTCGGTCATCGGCGAGGCGGTCTCCTTGCCCTTGCCGTCGGCGTAGAGCTTCTTGGCCTCGATGGTCAGGGTGACGTCGAACTTCCCGTCTTTACGGGCCTTCACGTTCACAGCCTTGGTCTTCAGGTCATAGAGGGTGATCTTCTCGAACAGGTCGGTGATCAGGGCTTGCTTGTCTGCCGGCGCCTCGGCCCTGAACAGGGCGACCAGGTCGGAGCTGATCGGGTAGGGCGCGCCCTTGAAGGCATGCTGGGCCAGGAATTTCCGCAAGGCGCGGTTGACCGCCTCCTCGCCGATCTCCTCGGCCAGCCGGTACATGACCAGCGATCCCTTGCGGTAGTGGACATAGCCCTGGCTGGGCTCGACCCGGTTCAGCGGCCGTTCCTCCAGCGGCTGGCCGCCGCGAGCCCGCAGATAGCTGTTCAGCTCGAACTTGAGGAACTTGCGGATCTGGTCCTCGCCATAGAGCTTCTTCATCACCCGCAGGGCGCTGTACTGCGCCAGGGTCTCGCTCATCAGGGTGACGCCTTCCTGGTCGGCGCCGACCACCTGGTGGGCCCACCACTGGTGGCCGATCTCATGGGCCCCGACATAGGTCACCATGTCGATCTTTTCCGGGTCCTTGTAGTCGGAGATGAAGAACAGGTCCTCCGACCAGGGCATGGTCCCGGCGAAGGCCTGGGCGAAGGCCGCATAGGCCGGGAACTCGATGAACCGCAGGTGGTCGAACTGATAGGGGCTGAAGTTGGCCTGGTCATAGTCCAGCGACGCCTTCATCGCCGTCTTCATCCGCTCGATGTTCCAGGCGTGGGCCGGATCGTAATAGACCTCCAGCTCGACACCCTTGTAGGTCTCCCGGCTGATCGCGTAGCGGGCCGACTGGATGGAGAAGAAGGGCATCACCGGCGCCTGGGTGACGAACCGGGCCCGGCGGCGCTTGCCCGTGGCGGTGTCGACAATCTGGTCGGAGACCCGGCGTCCCGGCGCGATCGGCGTCTGGTCAGCCTCGGTGGTGACGGTGATGTCCGAGGTCATGAAGTCGGCGTCGTGGCGCAGGTAGTTGAACTGGCGTGAGGCGACATCGCCCAGCGGCGCCATCGGCTGGTCAGGGTTCAGGTCATATTTCCGGCGTTTGGCCCGGTCCTGCAGTCCCTCGCCCGGCCAGATGCCCAGGTAGGGCGCGAAGTCGCCGGAATTGACGAAGGTGCCGTTGTCGATCACCTGGTTCTCGTTGCCGCTGTTCTTGAACCCCTTCTGCGAGCGTTCGGTGATGAAGCTCATCGTCCGGATCTCGCCCGGCTTCATCGGGGTGTCGAAGGTGAAGATGCGGTAGTTGAACTTCGCCAGCGTCTCCTGGGGCCGGGCGCCCTGGATCGACAGCCCCAGGACCTTCAGGTCGCGGGCAAAGCGGATATGGACCTCGCGCAGGTCTTCGGTGGTCGTGTTCTTCAGCACATAGGCGCCGGTGACCTTCAGGCTGGGCTGGTGGGGCCGCAGGTCGACGTCCAGCTTCATCGACTGGATCTTCGGCTGTGGGACCCTGTCGAAATGACGCTGGACGATCAGCGTCTTCTCATAATCGGCCTGCCACTTCTCATTGGCGATGTTGGTCCGGTGCTCGTTCCAGACATTGGTGTTGATGAATATCCAGGTCCCGAAGCCGACCGTGCCGATCAGGGCCACGGCGAAGACGACCCCGGCCTTACCTATCATCCGGTGAGGCAGCCGGCGCAGGCGCGGCCAGAGGCGCAGCTCCGCCCCCCGCCGCCACAGACCGTAGGACAGCACCAGCAGCAGGATGGCGAACAGGGACCAGTAGATCCGCGCCGTCCAGGCGCCGATCCAGAACTTGCCCAGGCCATTGAGATCGGACAGCGGCGTGCCGAAGCCGCCGTCGTTGGGGGTGCCGCCGTAGTTGTAGAGGATGTGGTCGAAGCCGAGGTTGCCCAGCGTCAGAGTGCCGACCAGGTAGATGACCATGATCCCCCAGCCGAGGAACTTGTGGGGGCTGATGGTCTGGACGAAGACCGCCAGAACGGCGATCAGGATCCAGTCGACCGCCTGCGGCAGGACGTACCAGATCATCCACTTGTCGAACTCGAAGTGGCCGTAACCCTTGATCGCCTGAATCGCCACGGCGGCGACGACGCTGACCAGCAGGGTGGAAATCAGCACCAGGGAGATGGCCAGGGTCTTGGGGGCGACGAAGGCCCAGTCGGGGACCGGGGAGGCGTCGATGATCTCGTGGGTCTTTTTCTCGCGTTCCCGCCAGACCAGTTCGCCGGCGTAGTAGACGGCGATGATCATCGGGATCAGCGCGAAACTGCCCATCAGGGCCGGGATCATGATCCGGGTCAGGGGGTGGACCGCCCCGCCGTAGCCGGTGCTGTCGGTCACGCCCCAAAGGCCGCCGATGGCGTTGAACAGGCCCAGCGCCATCAGCACCAGATAGGCCGGACTGCCGAACACCTGACCCATGTCCAGCCGGGTGCGGGTGCGCAGCTGGGCCCAGGCGGTGGCCAGGCCGAAGCTCGGTCTGTGCTGGGCGCGCATCGGTTCGGGCGGCGGGCCGGTCGGGGCGGCGGCGGCGATGATCCTGGCCTGCTTGGCCCGCTTGCCGGACAGGGCGCCGGGGGTGAAGCGGAACAGCAGGATGGGCAGGCTGAGGAAGGCCGCCGACAGGACCAGCGAATAGAGGCGGTTATAGACCAGCAGCCCCTCCAGGGCCGGGACCAGGGCGTTTCGCTCCGTGGCGGTCCAGTATTTGGTGACCAGGAAGAAGGCGCCGAAGCCCAGCGGCTCCCACATCGCGGCGATCTGCTCGAACTCCGGCTTGTCGAGCACGATGTTGGCCACGGTCCAGATGATCAGAAAGCCGATCACCCCGACATAGGTCCACATCATCGAGCGGGTGACGGTCGCCAGGGCGAAGAACAGCGAGGCGGTCAGCAGGATGTTGGGCAGGGCCAGGACGAAATAGCTGAAGACAAAGGGATGCAGGGTCAGCGGACCAAGGGTTTCCTTATCCACCCAGGGCATGAAGCTGCCGACGACGATGCCCAGGGGCACCGACAGGAAGGCCAGGGCGGCGGCCGCAAAGGCGCCGGCGAAGCGGCCGTACAGGTAGTCGAACCGCTTGACCTGGGTCGAGCGCAGGATGCCGCCGAAGCCCGTCTCGTCGTCGCGAACCACGACGTTGGCCACGAAGGCGGTGGAGACGAACATGAAGAACAGCGTCCAGATCAGATGCGTCTGGGCGATGGCGAAGGGCGCGTTCTTGTGGATGTTGCCGCCGCCGCCGATGGAAATCTGGTCGATCACCACCGACCCGAAAGTCAGCAGGAAGAAGATGCCGGCCGCCACCCAGAACACCGGGTTCTTGATCTGGTAGCGGAATTCGAAGCTCGCGATCTTGCCAAACATCGCCCCGCCCTCAAGCCGCCGCGCGGGCGCTGTAGAGGGTGGAGAAGTAGACGTCCTCCAGGCCCCCCTCGACCGGGGCGAAGCCCTGGCCCGGATCCTGATCGGACTCGATATGGACGACGGTGCGGCCGGAGAACAGGCGAGTGGAGATCACCGTATGGGCGGCCTTCACCTCGGCCAGCTCGGTCTTGTCGATGGTCTTCTTCCAGATCCGGCCCTGGAGGCCCTGCACCAGGTCGAGCGGCGCGCCCTGTTTGACGATCTTCCCGTCGCAGATGATAGCCATGGCCGGGCAGAGATCGGAGACGTCCTCGACGATGTGGGTCGACAGGATGACCACCACATTCTCGCCGATCTCGGCCAGCAGGTTGAGGAAGCGGTTGCGCTCCTCGGGGTCCAGGCCCGCGGTGGGCTCGTCGACGATGATCAGGGCCGGGTCGCCGATCAGCGCCTGGGCGATGCCGAACCGCTGGCGCATGCCGCCGGAGAAGCCGGCCAGGGCGCGCTTGCGGACGTTCCACAGATTGGTCTGGTTGAGCAGGAACTCGACGGTTTCCTTGCGCTCCTTGGCGTTCGAAACCCCCTTCAGCACGGCCATATGGTCGAGCATGTCGTAGGCGGAGACGCGGGGGTAGACGCCGAAGTCCTGCGGCAGATAGCCCAGCACCTTTCGCAGCTCTTCCGGGTCCTTCAGCACGTCGATGTCGCCGAACCGCACATGGCCGGCGGTCGGCGCCTGCAAGGTCGCCACGGTGCGCATGAAGGTCGACTTGCCGGCCCCGTTGGGCCCCAGCAGGCCGTACATGCCCTTGGGCACGATCAGGCTGACTTCATCCAGCGCCTTGGCGCCGTTGGGATAGATGTGAGTCAGATTCTCGACGATCAGCATGGCTGTCGAACCCCTAATATCCGGCAGGGCCAGGCGGGCCCCAACTCCCCCGATGAAAGTCATGGCCGGGCCGCAGCCTGTGGGCAAGTGAAACAACGGTAATTGCCGCTCCGGTTCGCGCTCGGGGAGAAGCAGGTGGAGGCTGCAGCCTTGGCTGGCCTAAACCAGATCGACCTAAACCAAGCTGAAAGGCTTGCGCGCTAGAAAGGTCTGGCAGCCTCTCGTTGCTCATGAGCCGCTCCTTGCAGATCGACGTCGTCCGGCCCAACGAACTGACCGCCAGCCAGGTGGACCGATGGGTCGCCTTGCAGGGCGGGGATGCGCGCCTGCACAGCCCTTTCCTGTCGCCCCACTGGGCCCGCGCCGTTGCGGCGGCTCAAGGGTCGCGGTCGCAGGTCAAGGTGGCCATGCTGCACGATCAGGGAAGGCCGATGGGCTTCATGGCCGCCAAGGCCGGGGCCATGACCGCCATGCCGGTCGGCGCGCCGATGTGCGACTATCAGGGCCTGGTGGCCGAGGCTGGCGTGGTCTTCGATCCGATGCAGATGGTCCGCGCCCTGGGCGTGGGCCGGTTCGACTTCTGCCATATGCTGGAGGGCCAGGCTCCGTTCGAGAGCCATATCAAGGGCCGCCAGCCCAGCTTCTCCATCCTCATGCCGGAAGGCTACGACGCCTATGCGGCGGCCCGCCGTGAGACCGGCGTCACCGCCCTGCGCGACACCGACAAGAAGCGCCGAAAGATGGAGCGCGAGGCCGGCACTCCGGTCTTCGCCGCCTTCTCCCGGTCCCGCGCCGACTTCGACCAGCTGCTCGCCTGGAAGCGGGCCCAATGGAAGGCCACCGGACAGACCGATGTGCTGGCCGCCGGCTGGACCTCGAAACTGGTCCGCGACCTGTTCCACAGCCGCGATCCGGACTTCGGCGGCATCCTCTTCACCCTGCATGTCGGCGAAAGGCTGGTGGCGGCGCAGTTCAATCTGCGCGCCCACGGAGCGATCAACAGCTGGCTGATCGGCCACGACCCGGACTTCGAACGCTGGAGCCCGGGGATGATCCTGTTCCAGGACATCCTGCGCTGGATGACCGACACCCCCTACTGGCGGCTCGACCTAGGGGCCGGCGACTACCGCTTCAAGCGGGAGCTTTCCAACTGCGTCGTGCCGGTCGGTCACGGCTTCGTCGGGGCCGCCTCGCCCCAGGCCGTTATGCGCCACGCGGCCTATGCGGTGCGCCAGGCGGCGGAGGCCCTGCCGCTCGGACGGATGTCGGAACTGCCCGGCAAGGCGATGCGGCGGCTTGACCTGATCCGTGGATTGCGGTGAAGCCTCGCGCTTCGCTTAACCGCCAGGCGCCATGACCCTTTCCATCGACGATATCCGCGCCGCCGCCGGTCGGCTGGCCGGCCACATCGAACGCACCCCCTGCCGCTACTCCAAGACCCTGTCGGAGATCACCGGCGCGGAAGTCTGGGTGAAGTTCGAGAACCTGCAGTTCACCGCCGCCTACAAGGAGCGGGGCGCGCTCAACAAACTGATGCTGATGAGCGAGGCCGACCGCGCCAAGGGCGTCATCGCCGCCAGCGCCGGCAACCACGCCCAGGGGCTGGCCTATCACGCCACCCGCCTTGGCATCCCCTCGACCATCGTCATGCCGCGGGGCACCCCCTTCGTGAAGGTCGAGCACACCCGCAACCACGGGGCCACGGTGGTCATCGAGGGCGACAGCTACGACGAGGCCTTCGCCCATGCCATGCTGCTGAAGGAAGAGCGGGGCCTGACCTTCGTCCACCCCTTCGACGACTACGAGGTCATGGCCGGCCAGGGCACCATCGCGCTGGAGATGCTCGAGGACGTGCCGGACCTGGAAATCCTGCCCATTCCGATCGGCGGCGGCGGCCTGATCAGCGGCGTCGGCACGGCGGCCAAGGCGATCAGCCCCGACATCCGCATCATCGGCTGCGAGCCAGCCATGTATCCCTCCTTCACCAACCGCATGCGCGGCCTCAACGGCCAGAGCGGCGGCCAGACGATCGCCGAGGGCATCGCGGTGAAACAGGTGGGCGAGTTGACCTACAGTGTCGCCCGGCCGCTGGTCGAGGATGTGCTGCTGCTGGAAGAGCCGTTCATCGAACGGGCCGTGGCCCTCTACTGCAATGTCGAGAAGACCGTGGCCGAAGGGGCCGGGGCGGCCGCCCTGGCGGCCCTGCTGGCCTATCCGGAGCGGTTCCGCGGCAAGAAATGCGGGCTGATCCTCTGCGGCGGCAATATCGACACCCGCCTGCTGGCCTCGGTCCTGACCCGCGAACTGGTCCGCGCCCAGCGGCTGGTCTCCCTGCGCATCGTCGGCGACGACCGGCCGGGGCTGCTGGCCACGGTCAGCCGCGTCATCGGCGAGATGGGCGGCAATATCATCGAGGTGGCCCACAACCGCCTGGCCCTGGACGTGCCGGCCAAGGGGGCGGAGTTCGACATCATGATCGAGACCCGCGACGCCCAGCATACCCAGGAAATCATGGACGCCCTGCGCGAGCACGGCTACCCGCCCCGCGCGGTATAAGGATCATCCCATGCGCCGCCTGCTCACCCTCGCCGTCACCGCCTTCGCCGCCCTGACCCTCGTCGCCTGCGACCAGGGCGAGGCCGCCCGCAAGAACGCCGAGACCGGCGAGGAATTCCTCGCCGAGAACGCCAAGGCCGAGGGCATCAGGACCCTCCCCAACGGCATCCAGTACCGGGTCATCCGCTCAGGCCCCGTCAGCGGCCTCAAGCCCAGGAAGGGCGACGAGGTAAAGGTCCACTACGAAGGCAAGCTGATCGACGGCAAGGTCTTCGACAGCAGTTTCGACCGCGGCGCGCCCACGGTGATGCCGCTGCGCGCCCTGATCCCCGCCTGGATGGAGATCCTGCCGATGATGCGGCCCGGCGACGAATGGGTGCTCTATGTTCCGCCCGAAGAAGGCTACGGCAAGGAAGGCGCCGGCAACTCCATCCCGCCCAACGCCGTGCTGATCTTCCGCATCCAGCTGATCGGCGTGCTGCCGTCGGGCGTCAACACGCTGAAGGGCTAGGGTTCAGTCGGTAAACACCACGGTCTTCCGCCCGTTCAGCAGCACCCGGTCTTCCAGCCGCCAGCGCAACGCCCGCGCCAGCACCCGGCGCTCGATATCGCGGCCCTTGCGGATCAGGTCTTCGGGTCGGTCGCGGTGGCTGATCCGCTCGACGTCCTGTTCGATGATCGGGCCCTCGTCGAGGTCGCCGGTCACGTAGTGGGCGCTCGCCCCGATCACCTTCACCCCCCGCGCATGGGCCTGATGATAGGGCTTGGCGCCCTTGAAGCCCGGCAGGAAGCTGTGGTGGATATTGATGCAGCGGCCCTCCAGCTTGGCGGCCAGGCCGTCGGACAGGATCTGCATGTAGCGGGCCAGCACCACGATGTCGGTCCTGGTCTCGCGGATCAGGGCCCAAAGCTCGGCCTCCTGCTCCAGCTTGGTGTCCTTGGAGACCGGCAGGTGGTGGAAGGGCAGGCCCTTCAGGTCGACGTCCTCGAAGGCCTGTGGCCCGTGGTTGGAAACCACCGCCGAGATGTCCATCGGCAGCTCATGGATGCGCCAGCGGTACAACAGGTCGACCAGACAGTGGTCGGTCTTGCTGGCCAGGATCATCACCCGGTAGCGGTCGGCGGTGTCGCGCAGGGTCCAGCGCATGCCGAACTCCGAACCGATGGCCTCGAACTCGCCGCGCAAGGTCGCCGTCCCGGCCTCACCCGGATCGACCACGACCCGCATGAAGAAGGCGCCGGTCTCGGCGTCGTCATACTGCTGGGCGTCCAGGATGTTGCAGCCCCGCTCGGCCAGGAAGGTCGAGACGGCGGCGACGATGCCCCGGCGGTCAGGGCAGGCGAGGGTCAGGATCAGCGAGCGGTCGGTCATGGGGCATGGCGCGTAGCGGGCTGCAGGCAAGACGGCAAGCATATCCTCCACTTCGCTTCGCGTCGGCCAGGATCGGGGTTAAACCTGCCCCATGACCTCCGAAGCCCTGCACGGCCGCGCCACCGACATCCTCGCCACCCTGGTCGGCTTCGACACCACCTCCCGCGACTCAAATCTCGCCCTGATCGCTTGGGTCGAGGCTTATCTGGCCGGCCATGGCGTCGCCTCCAGCCGACTGCCCAACGGCGACGGTTCCAAGGCCAACCTTATGGCCCGGGTCGGGCCGGCGGCGGCCGGCGGGGTGATCCTGTCGGGCCATACGGACGTGGTGCCGGTCGATGGCCAGCCCTGGACCTCCGACCCCTTCACCCTGACGGAGCGGGACGGAAAGCTGTTCGGCCGGGGCTCGGCCGACATGAAGGGGTTCATCGCCCTGGCCCTGGCCGCCGTGCCGGACATGGTCGCCGCCGAGCTGAAACGCCCCGCCTGGCTGGCTTTCTCCTATGACGAGGAGATCGGCTGCCTGGGCGCTCCGGCCCTGATCGCCCGGCTCGCCGCCCAGCAGCCGCCGCCGGCCCTGGCCGTGGTCGGTGAACCGACGGGCATGGAGGTGGTCGGGGCCCACAAGTCGATCCTGGTCGCCACGGTCACCGTCACAGGGCGCGAGTCCCATTCCAGCCAGACCCACCTGGGCGTCTCGGCCAATATGGCGGCGCTGAAACTGATGGCCGAGCTGACCACCCTGGCCGACCGGTTGGTCGCCGAGGCGGACCCGGCCTCCCCCTTCCTGCCCAGACACGCCACCCTGACCATCGGGGTGATCCAGGGCGGCACGGCGGCCAATATCCTCGCCCGCCAGTGCACATTTACTTTCGACCTGCGATGCCCGCCGGGGCAGGACCCGCACGCCCTTCTGGCGCCCTTCTTCGAGCGGTGCAGAGCCATGGACCTCGCGCTGAAAACCCGCGCGGACGGCGCCGGCGTCGTCTTTCACATCCACAGCGACGTGCCGGCCCTGGCTTTGGAGGCCGGCGGCCCGGCCGAGGCCCTGGCCCGCCGCCTCGCCGGCGACAACGGCCCCCTGAGGGCCGTGCCCTATGCGGCCGAGGCCGGCCAGTTCCAGCAGGGCGGCTTCCCCGTCGTCCTCTGCGGTCCCGGCTGGATCGACCAGGCCCACCAGCCCGACGAATATATCGAGATCGCCCAGATGCAACGCGGCGCGGCCTTCATGCGGCGGCTGGTGGAAGCGCTGAGCGCGGACTGACCCCGCCTAGGTCATCGTCAGCACGGCGATCCCCACGGCCCCGGCGGCGATTCGCCACCAGCCGAAGACGCCCAGGCCGTATTTGGCGACGAAGTCCAGCATCACCTTGATGACGATGGCGCCGCTGATGAAGGACACCACGAAGCCGATGGCGATGATCCCCAGGCCGTCGGAGTGGGCGAAGATCTGTTCGCGCCCCTTGATGAAGTCCAGGGTGAAGGCGCCGATCATCGTCGGGATGGCCAGGAAGAAGCTGAATTCCGCCGCCGCCCGCTTGTCCATGCCCATCAGCACCCCGCCGACGATGGTCGCGCCGGACCGCGACACCCCGGGGATCATCGACAGGCACTGCAGGACCCCGACGCCCAGGGCGGTCATCAGCGGCGTCCTCATGGCGTCATGCACGCGGGGTTGCGGGCTCCAGCGGTCGAGGCCCAGCAGCACCACCCCGCCGACGATCAGCGACCAACAGACCACCATCGGGTTGAACAGCACCGCCTTGATGAAGTCGTGGGCCAGGAAACCGACCACCGCCGCCGGCAGGAAGGCGACCAGAATGCTCAGCACGAACCGCCGCGCCTCCGGCTTGCCGGGCAGGTCGATCAGCACCTGCCAGAAGCGCATGAAATAGAGCGCCACCACCGCCAGCACCGCGCCCAGCTGGATCATCACCGTGAAGGTGTCCCAGAAGGGATCGTTCAAGCCCAGCAGTCTCTGGGTCAGCAGCAGGTGGCCGGTCGACGAGACGGGAATGAACTCCGTCAGCCCCTCGACCAGACCCAGGATGATGGCGTCAAGCCAGTCAGGCATGGAGAAAACCCTGCGAAGTCCTTGGACGGTTCGCCCTTGTCGGAACTTGCGGGCAGGCTGGCAAGGCCTGTCGGCTCGACGACCAAAAAATGCGGCAAAACGAGAGATGGTCCACAATCGGGACCGAAACAGTCGCTTCTTCGCTCAACGGGCGCCCACTAAGCCGTCATCGAGCCAATTATTGTCAACTAGGTAGACTGTCGCATTCTTGTTGCCCCTCGGGGGCATTATGACGCCTGACGCGCAATTTTTGACCCCCTGGCGGGGTCCGACCTCGAGGATCGCCGCATGGCCGAGCGGATGCTGAAGTTTACGACTGTCGAGCGCAAGACGCCGCCCAAAAGGGATGCGGCCGAGCGCGATCGCGACTTCCACGAGATCTATGCCGACTTCATTGACGCCAAGGCCAGCGAACAGGCGTCGCGCTGCTCGCAGTGCGGCATTCCCTTCTGCCAGACTCACTGCCCCCTGCATAACAACATCCCCGACTGGCTGCGGATGACCGCCGCCGGGCGGCTTGAGGAGGCCTACCAGCTCTCCCAGGCGACCAACGCCATGCCCGAGATCTGCGGCCGCATCTGTCCGCAGGACCGTCTCTGCGAGGGCAACTGCGTCATAGAACAGTCCGGCCACGGCACCGTCACCATCGGGGCTGTGGAACGCTATCTCTCCGACAAGGCCTGGGACGAAGGCTGGGTCCAGCCGCTGGTCCCGCTGATGGAACGCAGCCAGTCGGTGGGCATCGTCGGCGCCGGGCCTGCCGGCCTGGCCGCCGCCGAACGGCTGCGCGAACAGGGCTACAGGGTGGTGGTCTATGACCGCTACGACCGGCCCGGCGGCCTGCTGATCTACGGCATCCCCGGCTTCAAGCTGGAGAAGGACGTGGTCGAGCGCCGCACAAAGCGCCTGGCCGACGGCGGGATCGAATTCCGCATGAATTTCGAGGTCGGCCGCGACGCCACCCTCGAGCAACTGCGCGAGCAGCATGACGCCGTGCTTCTGGCCACCGGTGTCTATGCCGCCAAGGACCTGCCGGTCCCCGGTTCCGGCTCGGCCGGCGTGGTCGCCGCGCTCGACTATCTGACCGCCTCCAACCGCAAGGGCCTGGGCGACGAGGTTCCCGACTTCGACAGCGGCGCCCTGGACGCCAAGGGCAAATATGTCGTGGTCATTGGCGGCGGCGACACCGCCATGGACTGCGTCCGCACCGCCATCCGCCAGGGCGCGGAAGCCGTCACCTGCCTCTACCGCCGCGACCGGGAAAACATGCCCGGCTCCCTGCGTGAAGTGACCAATGCCGAGGAAGAGGGCGTCATCTTCGAATGGCTGGCCGGTCCCCGCTCGGTCACCGGCGACGCCGGCCAGGCCAATGGCGTTCGCGCCGCCCGCATGCGGCTGGGCCCGCCCGACTCCTCCGGCCGGCAGAGCCCGGAACCCGTGGAAAACGGCGACTTCGACCTGCGCGCCGACCTGGTGATCAAGGCGCTCGGCTTCGATCCGGAAGACCTTCCGACCATGCTGGGCAGCCCCGACCTGGAAGTCAGCCGCGCCGGCACGGTGAAGATCCAACGCCGCTCGAAAGAGACGAATCTGGCCGGCGTCTATGCCGCCGGCGACATCGCCCGCGGCGCCTCCCTTGTCGTCTGGGCCATCCGCGACGGCTTCGACGCCGCCACGGCCATCCACAAACAGCTCCAGGCGGCGGAAACCCCCGTCCTGGTCGCGGCGGAGTAGATCATGTCCGACGTCCTCGACCTCTACCGCAAGAACCGCCAGCTGCTCATCGACGGTCATGCCTATGACCCGTCGTCGGAGCGCGACAACTGCGGCGTCGGCCTGGTCTGCGCCATTGACGGCAAGCCCCGCCGCGAGGTGGTCGAGCTGGCCATCAAGGCGCTGAAGGCCATCTGGCACCGGGGCGCCGTTGACGCCGACGGCAAGACCGGCGACGGCGCCGGCATCCTGCTCAGCGTGCCGCAGCCCTTCTTCGAGGAACAGGTGGCCGGCGCCGGCCACGCCCTGCGTCCCGGCCCCATCGCCGTCGGCCAGGTCTTCCTGCCGCGCACCGATCTCGGCGCCCAGGAAGCCGCCCGGACCATCGTCGAAAGCGAGGCCCTGCGCTTCGGCTTCTATATCTACGGCTGGCGCCAGGTGCCGGTCGACACCTCGGTGATCGGCGAGAAGGCCAACGCCACCCGGCCGGAGATCGAGCAGATCATGCTGGCCCCGCCCCCCGGGCTGGAGGGCGAGGCCCTTGAGCGCGCCCTGTTTCTGGCCCGCAAGCGGATCGAGAAGCGCGTCGCCCAGGCGGCCATCCAGGACTTCTACCTCTGCTCCCTGTCGGCCAAGTCGCTGATCTACAAGGGCATGTTTCTGGCCGAGAGCATCGACGCCTTCTATCCCGACCTGAGCGACGAGCGGTTCGAGGCGGCGGTGGCCATCTTCCACCAGCGCTATTCGACCAACACCTTCCCGCAATGGCGGCTGGCTCAACCCTTCCGCATGCTGGCCCATAACGGTGAGATCAACACCATCAAGGGCAACACCAACTGGATGAAGAGCCATGAGATCCGCATGGCCGCCCAGGCCTTCGGGGACTTCGGCGACGACATCAAGCCGGTGATCCAGCCGGGCGGCTCCGACAGCGCCGCCCTCGACAACACCTTCGAGGTGCTGGTCCGCGCCGGCCGGGACGCGCCCATGGCCAAGGCCCTGCTGGTTCCGGAAGCCTGGCACGCCAAGAGCGCCGAGCAGATGAAGGCGTCGCACAAGGCGCTCTACTCCTACTGCAACGCGGTGATGGAGCCGTGGGACGGTCCGGCCGCCCTCTGCGCCACCGATGGCCGCTGGGTCATTGCCGGTAAGGACCGCAACGGGCTGCGGCCGCTGCGCGCCGCCCTGACCGACGACGGCCTGCTGATCGTCGGCTCGGAAGCCGGCATGTGCGGCGTTCCGGACGAGCGGATCAGCCGCAAGCTGACCATCCATCCGGGGCGGATGATCGCCGTCGACCTGACCCGCGGCCGGATGCTGGGCGAGGAGGAGATCGTCGACGAACTGGCTGATCGCCACCCCTACACCGACTGGCTCGGCAACATGGTCGACCTGGAAAAGGAGATCGGCCCCGGGCCGGAGCCGCGCCGCTGTGGCCGCGAGGAACTGACCCGCCGCCAGACCGCCGCCGGGATGAGCCTGGAGGACCTGGAACTGGTCCTCGCCCCCATGGTCGAGGACGGCAAGGAAGCCGTCGGCTCGATGGGCGACGACGCCCCCCTGGCCGTGCTCAGCGACCGGTACCGGCCGCTCAGCCACTTCTTCCGCCAGAACTTCAGCCAGGTGACCAACCCGCCGATCGATCCCTTGCGGGAAACCGGCGTCATGAGCCTGAAGACCCGGTTCAAGAACCTCGGCAACATCCTGGCCCAGGACGAGGCCCAGACCGACGTCTATGTCCTCGAAAGCCCGGTCCTGACCACCGGCATGTATGAGCGCATCCTCGGCTACATCGGCGAGAAGAGCCTGGCGGTCATCGACTGCACCATGCCCCTGCCGGCCGCCGAGGCCCGGCCCGGCGACGCCCTGCGCGCCAACCTCGACCGGGTTAAGGCCGAGGCGGAGGACGCGGCCCTGCGCGGCTGCGCCACCATCGTCCTGACCGATACCGAGAGCGGTCCCGGCCGTATCGGCCTGCCGATGATCCTGGCCACCGCCGGGGTCCACGCCCATCTCGTCTCAAAGGGCCTGCGGTCCTACGTCTCGATCATCGTGCGGTCGGCCGAATGCCTGGACACCCACTACTTCGCCGTCCTGGTCGGGGTCGGGGCCACGGCGGTCAACGCCTGGCTGGCCCAGGAAAGCTTCCAGGACCGGCTGGAGCGCGGTCTGCTGGGCGATCTGTCGCTCCGCCAGGTCTGTATCAACTTCAAGACGGCCATCGAACAGGGCCTGCTGAAGATCATCTCCAAGATGGGGATCGCGGTGATCTCCAGCTATCGCGGCGGCTACAACTTCGAAGCCATGGGGCTGTCACGGTCCCTGGCGGCCGAATTCTTCCCTGGCATGCCCAGCCGCATCTCCGGCATCGGCCTGGGCGGCATCGAGACCAAGGCGGTGGAGATCCACAACCGGGCCTGGCAGCCGGCGGTCATCGCCCTGCCGGTCGGCGGCTTCTACAAGGCCCGTCGCTCGGGCGAGGCCCACGCCTTCGAGGCGCGTCTGGTCCATACCCTGCAGCAGGCCTGCAACACCGGCGACTACGACGCCTATCGCCGCTGGTCCGCCGGCCTGGCCGGCCAGAAGGCCAGCCAGCCTCGCCACCTGCTGGATTTCCGCCCCGGCCGCGTGGCGATCGATGTGGACGAGGTCGAGAGCGTCAACGAGATCCGCAAGCGGTTCCTGACCCCCGGCATGAGCCTGGGGGCCCTGGGACCGGAGGCGCACGGCGCCCTCAACATCGCCATGAACCGCATCGGGGCCAAATCCGTCTCCGGCGAGGGCGGCGAGGACCGGGCCCGCTACCGGCCCCTGCCCAACGGCGACAATCCCAACAGTGCGGTCAAGCAGGTCGCCTCCGGCCGGTTCGGCGTCACTGCCGAATACCTCAACGAATGCCGCGAGATCGAGATCAAGGTCGCCCAGGGCGCCAAGCCCGGCGAGGGCGGCCAGCTGCCCGGCTTCAAGGTCACCGAGATGATCGCGCGGCTGCGGCACGCGACGCCCGGCGTCATGCTGATCAGCCCGCCGCCGCACCACGACATCTATTCGATCGAGGACCTGGCCCAGCTCATCTATGACCTGAAGCAGATCAACCCCGACGCCCGGGTGACGGTGAAGCTGGTTTCGATGACCGGCATCGGCGCCATCGCGGCCGGGGTGGCGAAAGCCAAAGCCGACGTCATCCTGATCGCCGGCAATGTCGGCGGCACCGGCGCCTCGCCCCAGACCTCGATCAAATACGCCGGCTCCCCCTGGGAGCTGGGCCTGACCGAGGCCAACCAGGTCCTCACCCTCAACAACCTGCGCCACCACGTGACCCTGCGGACCGATGGCGGTATCCGCACCGGCCGCGACGTGGTCATGGCCGCCATGCTGGGGGCCGAGGAGTTCGGGATCGGCACCGCCTCGCTGATCGCCATGGGCTGCATCATGGTCCGCCAGTGCCATTCCAACACCTGCCCGGTGGGGGTCTGCACCCAGGACGAGGAGCTGCGGGCCAGGTTCACCGGCACGCCGGAAAAGGTCATCAACCTCTTCACCTTCATCGCCGAGGAGGTCCGCGAAATCCTGGCGAAACTGGGCTTCCGCTCGCTGCTGGAAGTGGTCGGCCGCACCGACCTCTTGACCCAGGTCAGCCGCGGCGGCGAGCATCTGGACGACCTCGACCTCAACCCGCTGCTGGTCCGGGCCGATCCGGGGAACAACCCCTCCTACTGCACCGTCGTCGGCCGCAACGCCGTGCCGGACACCCTCGACGCCCAGATCGTCCGCGACGCCGCCCCCCTGCTGCAGCGGGGCGAGAAGATGCAGCTGACCTATACGGTGCGCAACACCGCCCGGGCCATCGGCTCGCGGACCAGCAGCCATATCGTCCGCAAGTTCGGCATGAACGCCCTGCCGGCCGGCCATCTGACGGTCGAACTGAAGGGCTCGGCCGGCCAGAGCCTGGGAGCCTTCGCGGTGCGCGGCCTGCGTATCGTCCTGACGGGCGAAGCCAACGACTACGTCGGCAAGGGGCTGTCGGGCGCCACCATCATCATCAGGCCGTCCCGCCATCTGGTGGCGCCGGAGACCAACGTCATCATCGGCAACACCGTCCTCTATGGGGCGACCAGCGGGCGGCTGTTCGCCGCCGGCCAGGCGGGGGAGCGGTTCGCCGTGCGCAACAGCGGCGCCACCGCCGTCGTCGAAGGGGTCGGGTCCAACGGCTGCGAATATATGACCGGCGGTACGGCGGTGATCCTGGGGCCGGTCGGCGACAACTTCGCGGCCGGGATGACCGGCGGCATGGCCTTTGTCCTGGATCTGGCCGGGCGGTTCCCGCTCCAGGTCAATCCGGAAAGCGTCGTTGTCCAGCGTCTCGCCTCGCCCCATTGGGAAGAGGTGCTGAAGAAGCTGGTGCGCGAACACGTCCATGAGACCGGGTCGGCCTTCGCCGAAGGCCTGCTGCGCGACTGGGACCGGGTGCGCGGCCTGTTCTGGCAGGTCTGCCCCAAGGAAATGGTCGGCCGCATCGACCATCCCCTGCGGGCGGAGGAAGCGGTGCACGAGCGGGCCTGATCCGCGGGCCCAACGCCGATACACTCAAATTGGGTGTTGAGTAACGGTGTTCCGCGGCATGCTGTCGCACCATTACGGTTCTGTAATAATAGCCGTCGCGCACCGGCCGGCCTCTGGCTAACGCTTCTCCCTGCGGCGATCGCCGCCTGGAGGAGCGATGGCGGCCGACACCGGCAGTCTGGTCAATGAGGCGATGACGGCGCTGCAGCGCCGCGACGGCCGCGCGGCCCTGGCCCTGCTGGCCCAGGCCGAGGCCGGCGCGCCGGGCGACGTCAGTGTGCTGATGAGCAAGGCCCTGGCCCAGCGGGTCACTGGAGCGCTGCCGGAGGCCATCGCCACCCTCGACCGGGTCCTGGCGGCCGATCCCTATGACTTCATGGCCCTGCTGTCCAAGGCGGCCCTGGTCGACCAGCTGGCCGGCCCGCGACGGGCGGTCAGCATCTATCGCAACGTCCTGAAGATCGCCCCGACGACCCTGGCGCCCGGCCTCGAAGCGCCCATGGCCCGGGCCCGCAAGGTGGTGGCCGAGAACGGCGACCTGCTGGCCGCCTATCTGAACGAGGAGGTGGCGGCGGTCCGCACCCGTCACGGCAACAAGAGCCTCGACCGCTTCGACGAGGCCCTGGACATCTACGCCGGCCGCAAGCGGGCCTATGTCTCGCAGCCCCTGACGCTCCACTACCCGCGCCTGCCGGCCATTCCCTTCTTCGACCGCAGCCACTTCCCCTGGTTCCCGGACCTCGAGGCCGGCACTGAGATGATCCGCGGCGAACTGGATGCCGCCCTCGCCGCCGCCGACGAGGATTTCGCCCCCTATATCGATTATCCGGCCGGCGCTCCGGTCAACCAGTGGGCCGAGCTCAACAGATCCCGCCGCTGGCGATCGCTCTGGCTGTGGAAGGACGGACAGCGACAGGCCTCGGCCTGGGCCCAATGCCCCGGCACGGCCGAACTGCTGGGGCGCCTGCCGATGGCCGACCAGCCTGGCTTCGCCCCCACCGCCCTGTTTTCGGCGCTGGAGCCCCATACCCACATCCCGCCCCACACCGGCTCGACCAACGCCCGCCTGCTGGTCCACCTGCCGCTGATCCTGCCCGGCCCGGCCCGCTTCCGGGTCGGCAACGAGGTGCGGGACTGGCGGATGGGCGAGGCCTGGGCCTTCGACGACACCATCGAGCACGAGGCCTGGAACGACGCCGACCAGCTTCGCGTCATCCTCATCTTCGACATCTGGAACCCCCTGCTCAGCGAAGCCGAGCGGGACCTGATCAGCGCCATGATGACCGCCAGCAACCGCTATTACGCGGCGGAGTAGGTCCCTACCCCCCGACCGCCGGCCCCACATATCGCGCTCTCGGCCGGATCAGCCGCCCGCCGCCGCCTTCCTCCACCGCATGGGCGATCCAGCCCGCCGAGCGGGCCACGGCGAACAGCAGGAAGGGGGCGTCCGCCGGAAGCTCCAGAGCCTCGGCCATGGCCACCAGGGCGAAATCGATGTTCGGCCGCTCTCCGGTCCCCGTCTGCACCGCCTCCAGCAGGGCGCCCAGCTCCGGCGTGGGCGGGCAGGCGGCCAGCAGGGCCGCCGCCCTGGGGTCCCCCTCCGGATAGAGCGGATGGCCGAAGCCCGGCGTCGGCGCCGCCCGAGCCAGCCGTCCGGCCACCGTCGCTTCCGGCCCGATCCGCCGCGACTCCTCGACCAGGTTGATCACCCGCGCCGCCATCCCGCCATGCAGCGGCCCCGACAGGGCGCAGAGCCCCGCCAGGGCCGAGGCCGCCAGCCCCGCTCCGGTCGAGGCCGCCACCCGCGCGGCGAAGGTCGAGGCGTTCAGCTCATGGTCGGCCAGCAGCACCAGGGCGGTGCGGATCACCTCCGCCGCCGCGGCGTCCTCCCGGCCCCAGGCCGCGGCCAGCCGCTGGTGGATGGCCCCCGCGCCGGCCGACCCGGCCACCGCGTCGGCCACCCGGTCCAGCAGGCCGGCGCCCT
>JBIIAX010000022.1:0-92685 GCA_044239675.1 Caulobacter sp. | reverse complement strand
CCCCCCCCCCCCCCCCCCCCCCCCCCCCCCCCCCCCCCCCCCCCCCCCCCCCCCCCCCCCCCCCCCCCCCCCCCCCCCCCCCCCCCCCCCCCCCCCCCGCCCCCCCCCCCCCCCCCCCCCCCCCCCCCCCCCCCCCCCCCCCCCCCCCCCCCCCCCCCCCCCCCCCCCCCCCCCCCCCCCCCCCCCCCCCCCCACGCCGGCCCGTAATTGTCATGGCTCTCTTTTCGTAGCGCCGCCGCCGACCGTGCTCCGTGCGAACTTGCCCCAGCCGGCGCTGCCCCTTCAGTCAGTCGCTCCGCGACTGCCAGCTACCCCGGAGGGGCAGCGATTCAGAGCAGCAGTCCTCCGCCAGGCTTCGCCTGGAGGAGGATCGCCTACTTCTGATCCGCGTAGAGCTTGACGACTTCGTACAGGAAGGTCCGGCCGTCATAGAGGCTCTTGATCCGGATCCGCTCGTTCAGTCCGTGAGTGCCGCCGCCGTCCGGGTCGAAGAACAGGCCCGACAGGCCATAGCTGGGCGTGCCCGCCGCCGAGGTGAAGCGGCTGTCCGTCGCGCCGGTGCTCATGGTCGGGATGATCGGCACGCCGGGCCACAGCTTGGCGGCTACCTTACGGGCCGGACCCAGGACCTTTTCGTCCAGCGGCGGGGCGACGGCGGTGGGGCTGGGCTCGGCATAGAGCTTGATCTTCACGCCGGAGTCGCCGCCGATCCGCTCCAGGTCCTTCAGCACCTCGCGTGGGTCATTCCCCGGCAGGATGCGGCAGTTGACGTTGGCGGTGGCCCGCTGCGGCAGGGCGTTCTGGGCGTGGCCGGCGGCCACCATGGTGGGCACGCAGGTGGTCCGCATCATGCTGTTGCGCTGGCGGTCCTTGGTGACGATCTCCAGGGCCGCGGCGTCGTTCGGGTCCTTCAGCACCGCCGTCAGGGCGGCGGCGACCTCGGGGGTCTCCAGCTTGGCGGACCCTTCGAAATTCTTGCGCACCGAGTCGTTGATGGCGATGGGGAAGTCGTAATCGCCGATCCTGGCCAACACCTTGCTCAAGCGAACGATGGCGTTGTCCTTCGACGGTCGGCTGGAGTGGCCGCCCGGATTGGTGATCTCCAGGGTATAGTCCTGATAGACCTTCTCGCCGGCTTGGATGGCCAGATAGACGGGCTTGCCACTGGCGTCGAGCCGGGAGGCCGCGCCCTCGTTGAGCACCATGCCGGCGGCCAGGGCCTCCGGATGGGTCTTCAGCAGCCACTCGACCCCGTTGAAGGTGTCGGCGCTCTCCTCGCCGCAGGTCAGGGCCAGCTTGATGTCCCGCCGGAATTTGAAGCCCTCTTCCCGATAGCGGATCATGCTGTCGGTGAAGATCGAGGCCATGGCTTTGTCGTCGCTGGCGCCCCGGGCATAGAAATAGTCGCCCTCCTCGATCAGAGTGAAGGGGTCGCGCTCCCAGTCGGCCCGGTTGGCCTCGACCACGTCGATATGGGCCAGCAGCAGCAGCGGCTTGGCCTTCGGGTCCCTGCCGTGCAGCACGGCGATCAGGGCGCCGTCCTTGGGCCGGTCGGACGGGGCGAGGATCTGGATGTCGGCGTCAGGATAGCCGGCCGCCTTCAGCCGCACGCCCATCTTCTGAGCCGCCTCGGTGCAGCTGCCGACCGACAGGGTGGTGTTGGTCTCGACCAGCTCCTTGTACAGCCCCTTGAACCGCACGAGGTCGGGCGACAGGGCGGTCTGCGCCGGCGCGGCTGAGGCCCCGGCAAGCGACAGGGCCAGAACGACGGCGGTCAGACGGATGGCGGACATGAGAGCTCCCCAAGGGTTGGGGGAGCCTAGGCCGGTTGAGCGCCGGCGATCAATGATCCTTCTCCTGCAAGCCGCTCATCCGGTCACTTGCGGATATCCAGGATTTCCAGCTTCGCCTCCTGCTTTGGGAAAGGCAGGGCCAACCTCCAGCGGGTCTCGCCGATCCGCTCCAGCACGCCGATCTGGTCGCGCTCGGGCATCTGGCCGTAGGTGGGATAGCCCTTCTCGTCGGCGCCCCAGGCCTGGGCGCCCAGGTAGACCAGCCGCTGGTCATTGCCCGGATAGAGCAGGCCGCGGGTGCGTTGCGAGCCGCCGACCTTGGTCAGGATCAGGTCGCCGCCGGGGGTGATTTCCACGGTGCATTTGAAGAAGGGGTACTCGACATAGGCCAGACCATCCCCGCTCATCGACCCGACCTTGAGGGTGCGGCAGCGATAGGTTCCGGGCCCCGGCTGCAGGTTGGGACCGGCGAGGCCAGCCTTCTGGACCAGCAGCATGCCCTGGGCGTCGATCTGAGCCCCGAACTTGACGTCGGCCTCCTTCAGCGCCTGCCGCCAGGCGGCGTCGAGACGGCTCAAGCGATCGGCGTCGTCGGCTGAGGCGACCTTCCGCCACTGGTCGGTCCCGCCCTGCTCGCCCTCCGAAGGGACGGGCGCCGGGACGGGAGTCTCGGGCGTTGTCGACTGGTCGACTGGAGTTTCCGGGGCCGGGGTCGCTCCTGGAACCGGCGCGGGCGCGGTCGGAACGGCTTCCGGCGCGGGCGTGGGCGCCGGCTGCGGGGCCGGGTCCGAACAGGCGCCAAGAGTCAGGACGATCAGGGCGGCGGAGGTGAGAAGGCTGTGACGCATCATGGCTTAACGGTGAGGCGCCCGGGCGGTTTCGTCAAAGCGCCTCACTCGCGTGGGAACGGGTTGCGCGTGCAGACAGTCCGGCGATTGCGCTTCAGGCGGCTCGTGCGCGCTACCTGTCCCCGATCGGAGCCGGTCGGGGACAGGAACGCCGCTCCAACCGCGACGCCCCCACCGACGACACCGGTGCGCGGCGATCCAGTCCCCCGCTACACCCGATCGCGGAAGGCGTCGGCCGGGAAGACGCCGAGGATCTCGAGCCGCTCGGAGAAGAAGGCCAGTTCCTCCAGCGCCAGGGCCAGGCCCCGGTCCTCGGGACGGCCGTCGACCTCGGCGTAGAAGAAGGTGGCGGTGAAGGCGCCGCCCTCCATATAGCTTTCCAGCTTGGTCATGTTGACGCCATTGGTGGCGAAGCCGCCCAAGGCCTTGTAGAGGGCCGCCGGCAGGTTGCGGACCTGGAAGCAGAAGCTGGTGATACAGCGGTCGGTGAAGGCCGGCGCCGGCGGATTGGGCTCGGCGGTCATCACCAAGAAGCGGGTGGTGTTGTGCCGCTCGTCCTCGATGTCGCGGGCCAGGATCTCGAGACCGTAGATCTCGGCGGCCAGGGCCGGGGCGATGGCGGCGCGGCTGGGATCGGGATTCTGGGCCAGGGCGCGGGCGGCGCCGGCGGTGTCGCCGGCGGCTTCCGTCTGGACGCCCAGCTTCTTCAGACTCCTGCGGCACTGATGCAGGGCGATGGCCATGCTGGAGACGGTCTTCACCGCCTCCAGCTTGACGCCCCTGTTGGCCATCAGCTGGAAGCGGATCGGCTTGAACCGCTCGCCGATGATCTTCAGGCCGCTGCTGGGCAGCAGGTGGTGCACGTCGGCCACCCGGCCGGCGATGGAGTTTTCCACCGGGATCATGCCGAGGGCGCAGGTCCCGTCCTTCACCGCATCGAAGGCTTCCTCGAACGTCGGATAGGGGGCGGCCTCATAGGCCGGGAAATAGTCGCGGCAGGCCTCATGGCTGTTGGCGCCGGGGGCGCCCTGGAAGGCGATCTTCTTGAGCATGGTGTGTCAGACAGTCTTTGCGTGAGCCCGGGCGGCTTCGAGGTCGGCCGGGTTGTCGACGGAGATGGGCGCGGCCCCTGCCACGGACGCCCAGTAGCGAAGACCCATCTCGAGCCCCCGCAGTTGTTCCAGCTTCTCGCGCCGCTCCAGGGCCGAAGGCGGCGCGCTGTTAAATCGCTCCAGCGCGCCCCGGCGATAGCCGTAGATGCCGATATGCCGCCAGATGGGGCCGTCGCCGTAAAGGGTGGAGCGGGTGAAATAGAGGGCGCGGCCGGACCGTCCATCGGCCTGCATGGCCAGCACGGCCTTGACCACGTCGACGTTGGTCCGGTCGTCAGGCGAGGCTTCCGGCGCCACCACGGTGGCCACATCGCAATCGGGGTGGGCGGTCATCAGGGCCGCGCAGGCGGCGATCACCGACGGCTCGACGAACGGCATGTCGCCCTGCAGGTTGATGACCGCGTCATGGACGCCGTCCGGATCGAGCATGGCCAGGGCCGCCTGGATGCGGTCGGACCCCGAGGGCAGGTCGGGGTCGGTCAGCACCGCCCGGCCGCCGGCGGCGATCACCGCATCGACGATCACCTGGTCGCCCGCCGCCACCGCCACCGGACCGATATCGGCCGCCAGAGCCTGGCGCAGCGCACGGACGATCATCGCCACGCCGCCGATGTCGGCCAGCGGCTTGTCGGGCAGGCGGGTGGCCGCCATGCGGGCGGGGATGAGGACGATCGGTTTCATCGACTCTAGGGGGCTTCTAATCGTCGCGGGACGGCGCGCCCGCTTGCGAAGGCGGCGGTAGCGTGTAAGAGACGCGGGCGCAACAAGGGGCGGGATTCCAAGGGTGTCTCGTCCTCGTTTGAAACTCTGATTTCACGAGCGAACATGAGCGACCTGAGCTTCAACAAGATCGCCGGCGGTGTGCTGGTGGTGGGCCTGGCCATCTTTGGTTTGAAGGAGCTCAGCGGCGTCGTTTTCGAACCGCATGAGCTGGAAAAGCCCGGTTACGCGGTGGCCATCCAGGAAGAAGCCGGCGCCGGCCCGGCCGCCGAAGTCGCCCCCGACTGGGGTACGGTCATTCCTGCCGCCAATATCGCGGCCGGCCAGGCGATCACCGCCAAATGCACGAGCTGCCATACCTTCACCGCCGGCGGCGCCAACGGCACCGGCCCCAACCTGTACGGCACCCTGGGCAAGGTCCCCGGCACCCACCCCGGCTTCGCCTATTCCGACGGCATGAAGGCCTTCGGTCAGGGCAAGGTCTGGTCCTGGGATGAGGTCGACCAGTTCCTGAAGGCCCCGCAGAAGCATGTGCAGGGCACCAAGATGAGCTTCGTCGGCCTGAAGAAGCAGGCTGACCGGATCGAGGTCATCGCCTATCTCCACAGCCTGGGCTCGACCCTCGCCGTTCCGGCCCCGAAGCCGGCCGCAGCCGCTGCCGAGGCGCCCGCCGCCGACGCCAAGGCCCCGACCGCCACCGGCGAAACGGCCGCTCCGCCCCCCGCGCCCGGCGGCGCCACCCAGCCACCCGCCACCGCCGAACCGGCGAAGCCCGAATAAGTCGCCAGCCGCCCGACGGCTGGAAAATCCGATACGCCCTTGAGCGTGGAAGCAGCGGGCCCGAGGCGACTCGGGCCCGTTTTTCGTCCGGACAAACCCGACGCGTTTCAGGGCCGACGATAGGCCGTCGGCGGTCCGGAGCCGGCTGCGTCGATGCGGCGAATCGCCTCGGCCAGGGGCTCGATCGCCACGGCCATATGGAAGGCGTTGGCGTGGATCATCCGCTGGCCGTCAAGCATCATCGCCACATGGCCCTTCCAGAAGACCAGGTCACCCCGCTGCAGCTCGGCCGGATCGACCGCCTCGCCGAGCCCCGCCTGCATGTCGGTGTCGCGGGGACAGGCCTGGCCGCAGGCCATCAGCGCGTTCTGGACGAGGGCCGAGCAATCCAGCCCCAGGCTCTCCCGCCCGCCCCACAGATAGGGCGCCCCGAGAAAGGTCTCGGCCACGGCCGCCGGATCGATCCCGTAGCCCAGGCCGATGGGCGCCAGGTGGTCGGCGGTGATGAAGCCGGCCTCCGCCGTCCGGGCGAACTTGCCCTCGACCGCCTCGACCGTGACCAGGGCGTTCAGCGAATAGAGGCCGACCGGCGGCGACTTGATGTTGGGGCGGACGAACCCGTAGGTGCGAAGGACCCGCACCCAGTGGGTCGGCGCCGTCGTCCAGCGGGCCAGCGCCTCGCTTCGCACCCAGCCGACATAGCCGTCCCGCGTCGCCTGGCCGAGGGCATAGCCATCGCGCTGCTCCAGCACCTCGAACCGCTCGCCGAGCAGCAGCAGGCTCTCCTGTTCGGCCCCGTCCTCCGGCTGGCGGCGCAGCGGCGCGGCGGCGGCGGCGACCCGCATCGGGGTCGGCTCGACGTAGCGGTCGGCGGTGATCGCCCCTTCCAGGCCGAGGGCGGCGGCGGTCTCGCTGCGCAGGGTCAGTCGGCGGTCGGGGGTCATGCGAACCGGTCCTTCAGGACCTTGAACAGGGCGCGGATGGCCTGGGCCTCGGCCCCCGTCGGCCAGCCCGGGCGACCCTTTGGGTTCCAGGCGAAGATGTCGAAATGCACCCAGGATCCGGCCTTGGGCGCGAACCGCTTGAGGAACAGGGCGGCGGTCACTGAACCCGCCTGGGCCCAGCCGTCGGGATCGTTCTTCAGGTCGGCGACATCGCCATCGAGCGCCTCTTCATAGCCGTGCCACAGCGGCATCCGCCAAAGGGGATCGTTCACCGCCCGGGCGGCGCCGGCGATCTCTCCGGCCAGGGCGTCGTCGTCGGTGAAGAAGGGGATGACCTGCGGCCCCAGGGCGATGCGGGCCGCCCCGGTCAGGGTGGCCAGGTCGATGGTCAGGGTCGGCGACAGCTCCTCGGCCCGGGTCAGGGCGTCGGACAGGATCAACCGCCCCTCGGCGTCGGTGTTGCCGACCTCGACGGTCAGGCCCTTGCGGGTGGCCAGCACATCGCCCGGCCGCATGGCGTCGCCGCTGATGGCGTTCTCCACGGTCGGGACCAGCACGGTCAGGCGGATGGGCAGGCCGGCGTCCATCACCATCCGGCCCAGGGCCAGGGCGTGGGCCGCGCCGCCCATGTCCTTCTTCATGTTGCGCATGCCGGCCGAGGGCTTGATGTCCAGGCCCCCGGTGTCGAAGGTCACCCCCTTGCCGACGAGGACGACCAGGGGCGAGGCGGGGGTGGCGCCCAGGCCCGTCCAGCTGATCTCGATGATGCGCGGATCGCGCCCCGGCCCGGCGGCGCGGCCGACTGCGTGGATGGAGGGGTAGCCCTCGGTCAGCAGTTCGTCGCCGGTGGTCACGGCGATGGTCGCCCCGGCCCCCTCGGCGATCTCGCGGGCGATGGTCTCGATCTGCAGGGGTCCCATGTCGCTGGCCGGGGTGTTGACCATGTCGCGGGCCAGGGCGCAGGCGTGGGCGACGCTCTTCACCGCCGCGAGGTCGACACCCTCCCCCGCCACCAGGCGCGGTCCCGCCTCCCGGCCGCCGCGATAGCGGTCGAAACGGTAGGTCCCGAGGGCGAAGGCCAGGGCGACATCCTGCGCCGACAGGCCCTCCGGCGTCGCCGCCAGGGCATAGTCACCGGCCGGCAGCTTCGCCGACAGCGCGCGGAAGGCCAGCGCGTCGCCGCCGGCGCCCAGGCCGAACAGCGCCTCGGCGATCTCGCCATCCGTCCCGTGGACCAGCAGCAGCTGGCCGGTCCTGGCCTTGAAGCCGGACAGGTCGGCCAGCCGCGCCAGCCCGGCCGGCCGTGTCTCCGCCCCATCGATCCAGGCCTGGGCGGTGATCGCCTGGACTGAAACCACCCGGCCTTCGGCGGTGGAGATGACGGGATCGCTCATGGGCGGCGCCTTGCGGACAATTATGCTTAACGATTCCTTGAGCCGAACGCGGGATGCTGCCCGGGTCCAGCCTGCCGGAGGTCTCTTTCCATGTGTCGCAAGCCCGCGCTCGCCGCAACCGTTCTCGTCCCGGCGATGCTGCTGCTGGCCCTGTCGGCCGGCGGCGCCCAGGCCGCGGGGTGGCCCTTTGGCGGCAAGGACGACAAGGCCGCCGCGACGCCGGCGACGACCGCGAAACCCGCCGGCCAGACCGCTGTTCCCGTCGCCGCCCCGGCCCCGCTCAAGGCCAGCGCCGCCCAGCGCGCCGAGGCCCGCCGCATGGAGCCCCTGGCCGCCGCCGCCTTCTGGGGCCGGGAAGTCGAGGTCGATCCGCGCGACGCCGAGGCCGCCATCGGCATGTCCCAGGCCCTGCGCGCCCTGGAGCGCTACCCCGACGCCGTGGCCGCCGCCCAGACCGTGCTGGTCTTCGACCCCGGCAACCTCAACGCCCTGCTGGAGGTCTCCCGCGCCTATATCGGCATGGGCCAGGGCTTCTACGCCATCGAGCCGGCCCGCAACGCGGCCAAGCTGGCCCCCCGCGACTGGCGCCCCGTCTCCCTATTGGCCGTGGCCTATGAGCAGGCCCAGCGCGACGACGAGGCTCTGGCCGCCCATCGCCAGGCCCTGACCCTGGCGCCCGACGAACCGGCGGTGCTGTCCAACATGGCCATGTACCAGGCGACCCACGGCCAGCTGCCGGAAGCCGAGGCGCTGCTGCGCCGGGCCGTCGCCAGCCCGCGCGTCACCGCCAAGATCCGCCAGAACCTGGCCCTGGTCGTCGGGCTGCAGGGCCGGATGGACGAGGCCGAACGCCTGGCCCGCCAGGACCTGCCGCCGGAGATGGTGGCCAGCAACATGGCCTGGCTGAAGGCCGCCACTACCCCCAGCGCCGGCCCCACCTCAAGCCCCGCCGCCGGCCGCAGCTGGCAGTCGGTCACCCAACCGGGCGGGTAGGCGCACCGGCCAGCCGCGTTGGGGGGCCTCGGACCGGCTTCTCCCGGGGGTTGGCCGCCGACTAGACAAAAGGCTGGACATCCAGTTTGTCGAGTTTTGTGCTCCCGGCATGGTAATCGGGCGATTTTTCTAGAATTTTCAAGGACATGAGCCGTGGACCGCATGGCTCCCGGATGGGGATCGTATGGGTTCCGGATGGGGATCCGCTGGGGATCGCATGGGTTCCGGATGGGGATCGGCTGGACCCCGTATGGGGATTGGCGCGATCTGAACATGGAATTGGCCGAGGGCGGATGATCGGTCGAAGAAGGGGTCGAGGACATGGGCGGCGCCTATCGAAGCGGGCCCCTATTATCCCACGTCCGCCGCTGTCCATCGTCCCGCCGCTCGGCGCGGCGCGGGGATGTAAATCGGCATAGTGTCCCCTGAATTCGGAACCCTAAATGGCGACCGAAAGCTTGTATCGGTTCAGGATAGCGCCCGACCCGTGATGGGGGGCCGCCAACGGTTACCCTATCCGGGCGTTCCAGGTCTCGAGCGGGCCTGTCCCCTCCACGAAAGCACCGCAACCACCTATAGTTACCGCCGCCGGATCGTTGGCCAATACGACCTTGAGCCCGGTGACCGACCCGATCGCTACAGCAATAGGCGGGAAGAGGGCGCCGCCACCGACGAGATGGATGCAACTGACGGCGGCCCTTGTTTCGGCGGGCATGGTGTCTAGCGCATCCTTGACGTCGACGGCGATCGCTTGGACCGAAGAAAGCCCCTGCAAAATCCGGCTAGAGGAAAAGCTCACATCCCTCGGCACGCCTTGGCGCAAGTCCCGCCCTCGGACTTGCATGTGGTCCATCGGCTCTCCGTTGGAGAGATCCTGTTTGATACGTTCGGCTGTCGCGGCGGAGATCAGCATGCCGTGTTCAGCGCGTAGGGCATTCATGATCTCGTCGTCGATAAACTGACCCGCGCGAGTGGTGCTACGCACGGAGACCAGACGCGATTTTGAGAACGTGCAGATCTCCGTTGCCCCGCCACCGATGCAAACCACGAGCGTCGGCTCTGTGTCGGCAATTGGCGTGCCGGCGCCGGCTGTGGCTGCAATGCCGCGCTCGATGAGGACCGGGCGCGGCGCGCCGGCACCACTGCAGAGTTCGGAGACGGCTCGTCGGTGGACTTCCGGCCCCAGGGTTGGAACCGTCGCGAGGAGCCGCCCGGAGGGTACCTTTCGCCGGTTGTTAACCTGCTTGAGGAACACGCCAAGCATGGCTTCCGCGACCTCGAAGTCCACGACGCTTCCCCCGCTCAATGGATGAACGGTCTCCATGTGTTCTGGTGTTCTGCCGATCATCTGAGCGGCGGTTGTTCCTACGGCATGCACGATCTGGCGGCCGCCGACATTACGCAACGCAACGACGGTGGGCTCGACAAGTACCGCCCCTTTTCCGCGTATCCAGATCCTAGTCATCGAACTGCCCAGGTCGACGGCCATGTCGAAGCGAGGAATCTTCCTCAGGATGGCGGCGGCCACGACCTCTCTCGCGGCGTCGAGATCCGCCCGCCGCTTGGCGACCGCTTTCTTGAGGATGGCGCGAGCGGTTTCCATCAGAACGCGCGTGGCCTCGACCACGCGACTGATCCACTGCTCGAGTCGCTCATCGAGTGACGCGCCGAGCTCGTTGGCGCGCAACTGGAGACCAACGGCAATGCGTGTCAGCTCCATGCTCACCGACCAGATCTCAGCGGCATCGACCTGGTCCTTATCCCGGCGGATCGCGGCCGACAGTCGCTGTAGGCCGGCCTGCATCGACTTCATGTCGACACTCATGAACCCAAGACTGAATGCGACGCCACCGAAGTCTCGTTTGCCCAAGCGGCTGACCTCTTCCGACAGCCTTGCCACCGTCGCGGTGAGCACTTTCAATTCGTCGGCGACGTCGGCCTTGGGCACAGACAGCGCGGCAAGACGTCCAAAGCCGGCGACAACGGTCTTGTCGTAAAGAGTTTGGAGAGCCGCGCGCAATTCGGCGATCTGCTCGTAAACAGCCAGGTGCTCCCGGATCGGCGGATCGCCTTCAAGAATCGGTAGAGCCAGGGTCTCCCTGATCGCCGCAGTCTCATAAGCTAGGAGGTCGCGGCCCGCGCGCTCAAGGCGTCCGATGAAACTGTCAAGAATCGCCGGATGGGGTATCGCGTAACCAGCGATGGGCTGATTTGGAGGGCGCATCGTCTTGGCCGCACTCAGTCGAGCTAAGGCGTCAGCAAGCGGCGCGGATATTTCCGGGCCGACATCCCCCATCTCCAACAACAGCTCCTTCCCGTCTCGCTCGTTTGCAACTTAAGCTTAGCGTCGCGTCATGCAAGCGCCCGTCCGCCGTGTCTTAGATGCCGGCGTCCGCAAAGTGGGAAAGGGAGCTCGTTCGCCCCGTTGACCACGGCACGCCCGACTGCATTTCCCCATGGCTTGGCACGAGATATGTCGCCGCCCGTCGCTGACCTAATCCACTCATTGCTGTCTTTCGTAGTGTTCGCTGCCGGCTCTCGATGGCCACGGACAGTTTGTGTCGGTCCAGCAAGGCGCCGGACCCGGAGCCTATCGAACTTGATCTTGAGTCGTCGGGGGAGCGGGCATGGCTGCCGCTTCGGTGGTGAGCCATTGGCAGAAACGCTCGACCTTCGGGCCGGAAGGGAAGCGGGGTTTGGCGACGTAAAGATAACCGCTCTCCACGAAGCCGAAAGGCGCGACAAGCCGGCCGGACGTGATGTCTCCGAATTGAGGTGACAGGATACCAATAGCGGCAATGCGGGCTATTGGCTTTGCGGCCTGGGAGTCTGCGGGCGATTGGGCGGCCGAAGGCGTCGAGCCCAGGATCGGGGGCGGCTTCGGTTGGAAGGGGGGACGAAATTCGCAGGATTTCGCCCTGCCCGTTTGGGTTCAGATCGCGGATTTCGGCGTGAAGCGGGCCCCCATGTAGGTTCTGACGGGATTGCCGCGCTCAAGGTGCTGGTGGAGGCTCCATTGCGATCGGCGGGCCTTGTCGCGTGACGCGGCCCGCTGTTCTTCGATCATCATGGCGAGTTTCAACCGCGCCAATTTGCGGTTGGCGTGCTGCGAGCGCTGTTCCTGCGCGGTGGCGACCAGACCGGTGGGGCGGTGGGTGGCGCGAACGGCGCTGTCGGTCTTGTTGACATGCTGGCCTCCCGGACCGCTGGCGCGCAGGGTCTGGTAGTCGATATCTTCAGGCTTCAGATCAGGGACAAGGTCAGGCTCCGGCGCAAGGGCGACGCCCACGAACCAGTTCCTGCGATTGTGGCCTGGCCGAAACGGACTATCGCCGATCCACCGGACCGTGCCGGTCCGGCCGGCGACGAAGGCCGGCGCCTGGTCGCCGCTGACACGCAGCAGCAGCGATGAGGGGTGGTCCTCAAAGCCTTCCAGGACCTCGCAGACGACGCCACAGGCCTCGGCTTCGCGAGCGTAGGCGGCCGCCAGTTGAGCGACGACCCACCGACATTCCTGCGGTCCCTGCCCGGACGTCAGGTGCAAGATGACCTCGCTCATGACGCCGCCCGCGTCTTGTAGCTGAGCAAGGGGCGCAGCCGCGCGATGACGCGCACCAGGCCGGCGTGTTCAAGGTCCGCCACGACCCGCCGGATGTCCTTGTAGGCCTGGGGCGCTTCCTCGTAGATCAACCGGCGATCCTCGCAGATGACCTGGCTGCCGAGCACCGTGCGCTGAAGATCGGCGATGCGGAAACGCGCGGACAGCCTTGCGTGCGCGTCCGAGCGGCTCCACCTGCGACCGGCGCCGTGGGCGAGCGACCAGAGGGCCCGGTCGGCGCCATCGGCCAAGGGTTCGACCAGATAGCTGAAATCGCCGCGCGAGCCCGGAATGGCGACCAGCCCCCGATCGGCCGGGGCGGCCCCCTTGCGGTGTAGCCATCCGCCAAGGTGGGGCGTCACGCAGTTGTGGCAGATGTCGAGGACGGGCCGCGCCTCGGCGCCGATGGCTTCGCGGAAGCGTTGCGCGATGATCCGCCGGTTCAGCACGGCCCAGGCCATGGCCTGATCATGCTCGGCCAGATAGGCCTGTCCCGCCGGACCGGCCGCAGGCATCCCGACGCCGGCGGGCTCTGTCCTGTGCGACTGAAGAACAGCCTGCCCCAATCCCCGCGATCCGCTGTGAACCATCATCCACACACGATCCGCCTTCAGGCCCAGCGTATCGAAACGCTCACCGTCGACGACCTCTTCGATCCGCTGGAATTCCACGAAGTGGTTGCCGCCGCCGATCGTGCCCAGCGCCGGGCCGGCCAGAGTCGGCGGCAGATCGAAACCCGCCACGGCGGCATGGGTGTCGCCCGACCAGGGCTCATCGAAGCCGTGAAGCTTGCGCTCCACCGACCCCAGCCTGAACTTGCGCAAGGGGCTGCTCAGTTCCCAAAGGCCCATGCCGCACCCGATGTCGCCGCCCACGAGATGGGGCCAGATCCGATCCGGCGACCAGAATGCGGCCCCCACCGCGATCCCGGCGCCGACATGCAGATCGGGCAGGCCGACGACGCGCTCGATACCCTCATAGCGGGCCGAGGCCTCGAGCTGGTCGACGGCGACCGGATCCAGGCGGGAGGGGTCCGCCGAGATCAGGGTGATTTTCGGAGACAGGCTCACAGCGCACCCCCCTTCCCGCCGCCATTGGTCGCGGGCAGGCATTGGGCGAGGCCCTTGATGTCCTTGAGGATTCCATCACGCGGATCGACGAAGAAGGCCCGTCGGCAACGCCAACGGTCCCCGCGAGAAACGGAAGCCGACGGCGTCTGGCTGAACAGCGGATCGTTGATAAAACGGCGAGGTGCTTTCACCCCACCGAAAAAGGTCAGGCGAGTGACATCGCCCGACAGCGAATTGCCCATGCAATCTGTTCCTGAAGAGTCTGGATTAAGAGGAGATTTTCTTGACGGGCTGAAGTCGCTCGCATGATGTTCTCCTTTCCAGTTTCAGAAACAGGCCGGGCTTGGCTGTGACGCTCCCTATGGCATCTTAAAGTCAAATTCAAGGGGCCGGCTTCTGCGGGGAATTGGGTCGACGGGGTATGCGGACAACCTGGGGCGATGGCGCGGGCGATCCGGGCCATGCAGGAGCGTCAGGAGGATCGGAACGACGGGGGAATGTTGGACCTGTCACCGGATTAGGTCCCGATACACCGAGAACTATGTAAATACCCAAATTGGCGATTATTAAAAATCGGCGGATCAGTTTTAACTATGGATGGCCAAAAAAGGCCCACACTTCTGAATATCCCTCATGATCCTTAATCCAGACTTCCCTTCTACCCTCCTTCATCGAACTTATTACTATTTCACGAGCGCCAGGAATCGGCTTTTTAGGCCACCACCGTTGCGGAAGATAACCAATAGGAATGCCCATTTCGTAGTGGTCGCTCGGTACGCCACCAACAAAGATTGTCGCGAACCTATCGGCCGCCTCTCTGCTGTCAGAGAAATATAAATACTCCGTCTTTCTTCAAATTTCTTCCTGATAATACCGAATATCTTGCGCCGTAACGGGAATGGCCGCCCTAAATCCGGTAGCATAAATCGCGCTTCTCGAAACGCGATCTTCGTTTGTTCTGCGCCAATTATCATCGCAACTGGAAGCCCCAAAGCTGATACAAGTGATGAAAATTGCCGTCGCAATAGTATGAGCCGTTCCGCCGCCCGACATTGATTGAAACTCCACTGGAGAATTAAGTCGACAGGATACCTATAGCAGCAATGCGGGCTGTTGATTGGCAGGGAGGCTTGGTTTGCGCCCCGGGGCTCTGCGGGCGATCGGGCGGCCTAGGATTTTTTTCAATCCGTCGATGAAGGCGGCGTTTGCGACGGGGCGGCGGTGGCCCGCCGTAGGTCGCGCCATCGCACCCTTCCCACTGGAGGGGGGAAGGGCCGGGGTTGGGGGTGGAGGTGGTTCCGCCAGGCTGTCCGTCGGGGGGTTGGCCGCCGGCTTCTGATGACGGCCCCACCCCCGAAGCGAGCCTCCACAGACCGCGCACCCGTCGAGGCCTCCACCCCCATCCCAACCCTTCCCCCCTCCAGGGGGAAGGGCTCAAGGCTTAAGGCGACAGGACACCTATAGCGCGGTCTCTACTTCCGCCGCAGGCCCCAGCTGGCAGTCGGTTACTCAGCCCCACGGCTAGTCCTCCCGCTGTCAGCCGGCCTTCACCAGCCGGCTCGGCCAGCCGATCCGCACCAGGGTCCCCTCGGGATCCGACAGGGCGAATTCATACATCCCCCAGGGCTTGTGGGACGCGCCCGCCTTCTCGATGACCTCACCGGGGAACCGCGCGGCCATGGCGTCGACGTCTTCGGTATAGAGGTAGAGGCCGAAGGGGTTGCGGCCCGGGACCAGCCAGCCCTTCACCGCCTCGGTCAGATGCAGGTCGCCGCCCTGATCGTCCGACAGGATGCGGTAACTGTCCTCCTCGCCGGCCGCCGGCCGCGCCTCCGCCGGGCGGGTGAAGCCCAGGCGATTGTAGAAGGCCTCGCAGGCGTCGAGGTCGTTGCAGGGGAGGATGGCGGTCAGGCGGGTCATGGCAAAGCGCTCCGAAACGGACGGCGGGCGATGAGGCTGGAGGGTCGACCATAGCGGCCCCAGGCAGACGGGCCCACCGGCGTCTCCGACCCTTACAGCGATGTGAGGAAAGCGACCTGTCGCCGTAAGGCCGCACCGTCAAACCCGCCCTGATCCAATGGGGAGCCCGCCGGTGTCCGCGTCAAAGCCTGTGTTTTTCGATCCTCACGGCCATCGCGCCCGCTGGGTCTCGCGCCTGGCCGCCGGGCTGATCGCCGTCGTCGCCCTGATGCTGGCGGTGCTGGTGTTCAGCGCGTTTGCGGCGCCGCAGTTGCCCGCCCTGCCCCTGGCCGCCGTGCGTCAGGTGTTCCATTCCCGCCCCGCCCCGCGCGCGCGCCATGAGCCCGTCGCGCCTCGCAGACTCCCCGCGCCGTCGCCCGGCAGCGCCGGGGCTTTGCGCTATGGTTTTTACGTCAACTGGGACGACAACGCCTTTGTCTCCCTGGAGCGCAACGCGACCCGGCTGGACGTCCTGGTCCCCGAGTGGAAACACCTGGCCGGGCCGGGCGGCGCCCTGCGCGATGACGACCCGGCCAAGGAGGCGCAGGTCCGCGCCTGGCTGAAGGCCAACGCCCCGAATGTGCGGCTGACGCCCCTGGTCAACAACTTCGACTCCAGGACCCAGACCTGGGACGCCGCCGGGGCGGCGGCCATGCTGGCCGATCCCGCCGCCCGCGCCCGGTTCGAGGATGGCCTGCTGGCCTATGTGCGCCAGGGCAGCGACGCGGGTCTGCATCTCGATCTCGAACAGGTCGGCCCGGCCAGCCAGCCCGCCTATCTGAAACTGGTCCGGGACCTGGCCGCCCGGCTGCACGCCGAGGGCCGGGTGCTGGATGTCTCGGTCCCCGTCGACGAGGAGGGCGCCGACTGGCGGGCCCTGTCCGCCGCCGCCGACCATCTGGTGCTGATGGCCTATGACGAGAACAGCGGCGACGGCGACCCAGGCCCGGTCGCCGGCCAGGGCTGGTTCGAGGGCGCCTTGGCCAAGCGGCTGGCGACCCTCGACGCCTCGAAGTTTGTGGTCGCCATCGGCTCCTACGGCTACGACTGGGCCGGTCCCGGCAAGGGCCATGAGGTCACCGTCCAGGAAGCCTGGCAGGTCGCGCAGGACTCGCGAGCCGATGTCCACTTTGACCCCAAGGCCTTGATCCCCAGCTTCGGCTATCGCGAGCAGGACGGCGTCGACCATCAGGTCTGGTTCCTGGACGCGGCCTCCGGTTTCAACCAGGCGCGGGCGGCGCTCGACCAGGGGGTCGGAGGGCTGGCCCTGTGGCGGATGGGCTCGGAAGACCCCGGCGTCTGGTCGTGGTTCAGCCGCGGCCGGGTTCCGGACGAGGCGGCTGTCGGCCAGATGAAGACGCTGCAGGCCGGCTATGACATTGTCTACGAAGGCGAAGGCGAGGCCCTGCGGGTGACCGGCGAGCCGAGGGCCGGCCGACGGAGCCTGGACTACGACGCCGGCGAAGGCCTGATCACCGACGAGGCGGTCCAGGCCTATCCCCAGGCCCTGACCCTGGCCCGCTGGGGCAAGCGGACCGACAAGGTCGCCGCCCTGACTTTCGACGACGGCCCCAGCCCGGTCTGGACGCCGAAGATCCTCGACATCCTCAAGGCGCGGAAGGTCCCGGCCACCTTCTTCGTCATCGGGGCGGCGGGCGAGGACGAGCCCGGCCTGATGAAGCGGATCGTCGCCGAGGGGCACGATATCGGCAGCCACACCTACACCCACCCCAACATCGGCCAGATTCCGACCGAACAGGCGAAGCTGGAGTTGAACGCGACGGAGCGATTGTTCGAGGCGGTGCTGGGAGTGCGTCCGGTGCTGTTCCGCCCGCCCTATGCGGAGGATGTCGAGCCGGCGACGGTGGACGACGCCAGGGTTCTGGGGCTGGCCACCGAGATGGGCTACACCAGCCTTGGCCTGCATGTGGACAGTCAGGATTGGCAGAGGCCCGGCGTCGCCGCCATCGTCCGCAACGCCGTCAGCGGCATCGAGCGCGGCGACGGCTCGGTCATCCTGATGCACGATTCCGGCGGCGACCGGGCCCAGACGGTGGGGGCCCTGCCGATGATCATCCAGCGCCTGCGGGCCGACGGCTATCGCTTTGTCACCACCCATGAGCTGCTGGGCCTGAGGCGCAGCGACATCATGGCCCCGATCCCCGCCAGCCAGCAGGGCGAGGCGAGCCTGGACCGCATCGGCTTCGACGCGGTGCGCGGCTTCAATCGTTTCCTGGCGGCCGCCTTCGTCATCGGCCTGACCCTGGGGGCGCTGCGCTTCCTGTTCGTCTTCGTCCTGGCCCTGGTCCAGGCCAGGCGCGACCGGCGCCGGCGCGGCCTGACCGGCCCGATCCCGGCCCTGGCGGTCATCGTGCCCGCCTATAACGAGCGGGCCGTGGTCTGCGCGACCGTGCGGTCGGTGCTGGCCGCCGAACCGAAGGACGCCGCCGGCTTCCAGGTGGTGGTGGTCGATGACGGCTCGAGCGACGACACCGCCCAGGTGGTCCGCGCGGTGTTGGGCGACGATCCGCGCGTGCGGCTGGTGGTCAAGGAAAACGGCGGCAAGGCCTCGGCCCTGGCGGCCGGGCTGCGGGCCACCGACGCCGAGGTGGTGGTGGTCATCGACGCCGACACGGTGCTGGAGCCGGACGCGCTTGGTTTGCTGGGCCGGCATTTCGCCGATCCCGCCGTCGGCGCCGTGGCCGGCAACGCCCGGGTCGGCAACCGGGTCACCCTGCTGACCCGCTTCCAGGCGCTGGAATACCTGACCAGCCAGAACCTCGACCGGCGCGCCTTCGAGGTGCTGAACGCTATTCCCGTGGTGCCCGGCGCCATCGGCGGCTGGCGGCGCGGCGCCCTGCTGGCGGCCGGCGGTTTCGACGGCGACACCCTTGCCGAGGACGCCGACGCGACACTGAAACTGCAGCGGCTGGGCTGGCGGGTGCTGTACGAGCCGGCCGCCGTCGCCTGGACCGAGGCGCCGGAAAAGTTGAAGCCCTTCATGAAGCAGCGGTTCCGCTGGATGTTCGGCACTCTGCAGGCGGCCTTCAAGCGCCACACCGGCGCCAAGACCGCCCGCTCGCGCCGGTTGAACGCCCTGGTCCGCACCAATGTCGTGCTGTTCCAGATCGTCTTCCCGCTGATCAGCCCGGTGATGGACCTGTTGCTGGTGGTGTCGCTGATCTCGGCGGCGGCCGCCGCCGTCATGCATCCGGCCGACCCGGCGCCCTCGGGCGCGGTGCTGGCCATCAGCTTCTATCTGATCTTCCAGCTGGTCGAGCTGGCCGGGGCGGCCATCGCCTTCCTGCTGGAGGGCGATGAGGACTGGCGGCTGCTGGGCCTCGTTCTGGTCCAGCGGTTCTGTTACCGCCAGCTGCTCTACGTCACCGCCTGCCGAGCGGTGATGGCGGCGGTGAAGGGGCAGGCCGTCGGCTGGAACAAGCTGGAGCGGACGGCCCGCACCCTGGGCGGCCCCTCAGAGCAGCGTGCCGCGAAGGAACAGCAGCGCCACGCTGAAATAGATCACCAGCCCGGTCACATCGACCAGGGTGGCGACAAAGGGGGCCGAGGCGCTGGCCGGATCGAAGCCAAGGCGCTTGAGCACGAAGGGCAGCATTGAGCCGGTCATCGAGCCGAAGGTGACGATGCCGAGCAGCCCGACGCCCACCGTCAGGGCGATCAGCCGCCAGTGGACGCCGTAGTCGTAGAAGCCCAGTCCCTGCCAGGCGCCGATCCGGGACATGCCGATGACGCCAAGGATGGCGCCCAGGGTCAGGCCGGTCGGCAGCTCCCTCAACGCCACCCGCCACCAGTCGGAAAGCCTCAGCTGGCCCAGCGCCAGGGCGCGGATCAGCAGCGAGGTCGCCTGAGACCCCGAATTGCCGCCCGAGCTCATGATCAGTGGGATGAACAGGGTCAGGACGATGGCCTTCTGCAGCTGGCTTTCGAAATGCTGCATGGCGCTGGCGGTCAGCATTTCACTGAGGAACAGGGCGCAGAGCCAGCCGGCCCGTTTGCGGATCATCTGGCCGAAACCGATGTGCAGATAGGGTTCGTTGAACGCCTCGACCCCGCCGAACCGCTGCACGTCTTCGGTGCTTTCGGCCATGATGGCGTCGATGACATCATCGACGGTGACGATGCCCAGCACATGGCCGTCACGGCTGAGCACCGGCACGGCCAGCAGGTCGTGGATCGAGATCAGCCGCGCGACCTCTTCCCGATCGGCGCCCGGCCGCACCGAGATCGGCGTCAGGTCCGAGGCCAGCTCCAGGATGTTCTGGTCCGGCTCGCCCATGATCAGCCGGCGCAGGGTGATGGTGCGCAGCAGTTGGCCGCCGCCCGGCTCCAGCACATAGATGGCGTAGACGGTTTCCCGACTGCGCTCGACTTCGCGGATATGCCGCAGGGTCTGGGCGACGGTGAAGCTCGCCGGCACGCTGACGAACTCAGTGGTCATGATGCTGCCCGCCGTGCCGGCCGGATAGGTCAGCAGGGCGCGCAGCACGGTCGCCGTCTCGGAGTCGAGGCCGGCCAGCAGGCCCTCCTGCTCCTCGGGCTCGAGAGACCGCAGGGCGTCGGTCGCCCGGTCGGCCGACATGCCCTTCAGCACCTGGGCGGCGAAGGCCGGCAGCAGGGCGAGGATCAGGTCTCCGACCGCTTCCAGCTCGGGCCGGTCGAGGATCTCGACGGTCCGCTCGACGGACAGATGCCGCAGGCTGGCGACGGCGTCCGCCGTCGACAGCTGGTTCAGTTGATGGACGACATCGCCGACATAGTCGCTGGCGATCTCGACGAGGAGAATGGGATCGGCCGCCGTCAGGGCGGCGTTGTCTTGAACTTGCATGGCTCACCTTTCGACACGCCGCCACGGCGCGCCGGTGAGCCAGGCCACAAGGGTCAGGTCACCGGCAGCCGGGGCAGCGCGAACAATCGACTACTGTCGCTGGGCATGGGGTTTGTGGGTCCTTGAGGGTTGCGATGGCGGTGAAACCGTCACCGTGAGGGCGCCATGCGCCTCGGACTCTGGAAGGTCAAGAGGGTCCGGTGGCGATGTCCAGAACGACGCGCAGGCCCGGCCCCGCGTCCTCCAGAACCACCTTTCCGTCATGCAGTTTGGCGCAGGCGGCGGCGATGGCGAGGCCCAGGCCCGAGCCCGGGGTGCTCCGGCTTTCGTCCAGCCGGACGAAGCGGTTCAGCACCCGTCCCCGGTCTTCCGGGGCGATGCCGGGACCGTTGTCGGAGACGACGATCCGCGCCCGGCCGGGCCCCGATTCCAGGCTCACCGCTATGGCCGCGCCGTCGCCGGCATAGCGGGAGGCGTTGTGGATCAGGTTGCCCAGGGCCTGGCGCAGCACCAGCGGATGGGCCACCGCCATCAGCGGCTGGTCCGGCAGCAGCACCGACAGGCCCTGCCCCTCGTCCTCCAGCAGCGGCGCGAACAGCTCGGCGATCTCCTCGACCAGGGCCCTGAGGTCGATGCTCTCCATGCTGTCGCGGGACAGGCCCGATTCCGCCCGGGCGATGTCCAGCAGACTGGTCAGGGTGGAGAGGATTTCATCGGCCCCGGCGTGGGCGCGGTCGATCTGTTCCAGCCGCTCGGCCTCCGGCAGGGTGGGATCGGCGGCCCTGGCCAGGGCGGCGCGGAGGCGGGACAGCGGCAGGCGCAGGTCGTGGGCCAGGCTGTCGGTGACCAGACGCAAGTCGCCCAGCAGGTCCTCGATCCGGCCCATCATGCTGTTCACCGACCGACCCAGGTCGTCGAACACGTCGCCGCCGGGCTGCGCCGGCGCCCGGGCCGACAGGTCGCCGGCGGCGATCCGCTCGGCCGCCTCGGCCAGGCCCCGCGCCCGCTGCACCAATAGGCGCTGCAGCCAGAAGCTGGCCGAGGCCACGGCCAGCAGACTGACCAGGAGGGCGACAAAGACGGCGCTCAGCACCGCCCGGCGGAAGGCCTGGCGGTCGGCCAGGTCCTCGAAGATGACCAGAGAGCCGCCGGTGGAGATCGGCTGGACCAGAACCTCGAAGGCCCGCTGGCCGATCTTCAGGCTGTGATAGCCCGCCCCCGGCAGCCGCTGCATCGGCAACAAGGCCTCGCCGCCCAGCAGGTTTCCACCATTGTCGTAGACGGCGTAGGTGAAGGCCCCGTCCTCCAGCCGCGCCCGCCGATCAAGCGCGGCGGCCATGGCCGGCAGGCCCTCTTCATGGGCGAAGGCGACGAAATAGTCCCGGGCGGTTTCCGCCACCAGCCTTTGGCGCCGGCCGATCTGCGCCTCGCCGGCCATATCCACCGCCGCCAGGCTGGCGGTCAGCAAAAGGGTGATGCAGACGCCGAGGATGGCGGCCAGGACCGAGGGCCTGGCGCTGACGCGGAAGGCGCTCATGGGTTGACCGACAGACGGTAGCCGGAACCGCGGATGGTGTGCAGCAGGGGCGTGGGGAAGGTCTCATCGATCTTCTTGCGCAGACGACTGATGTGGGTGTCGATCAGGCTGGTGTGGGGATCGAAGCGATAATCCCACACCTCTTCCAGCAGCATGGTCCGGGTCACCACCCGGTCACGGTGGCGCAGCAGATATTCCAGCAGCTTCAGTTCGCGCGGCAGCAGGTCGATGGTCTGGCCGGCGCGGGTCACCCGGCGGGTCAGCAGGTCGAGGCTGAGATCGCCGCAGTCCAGCACCGTCTCCTGCGGCCGCGCGCCGCCGCGCCGGATCAGGTTCTCCAGCCGGGCCGCGAGTTCAGAGAAGCCGAAGGGCTTGGTCAGGTAGTCGTCGCCGCCGGCCCGCAGGCCCTTCACCCGCTCGTCCAGGTGGGCCAGGGCGCTGAGGATCAGGATGGGGGTCTCGACCCCGGCGGCGCGCAGCGCGCGGGTGACGGCCAGGCCGTCCATGCCCGGCAGCATACGGTCCATGACGATGACGTCGAAGGTGGAGGCGGTGGCCAGATACAGGCCGTCGCGACCATCGGCGGCGTGCTCGACGGTGAAGCCCGCCTCGCGCAGGCCCTTGAGGACATAGTCGGCCGTGTCGGCGTCGTCTTCGACCAGCAGAACGCGGCGACTCATCTGGCTCTCCCGACCGGCTCTTGTGACCCATCCTGAACCGGCTTGGTCCGGAGGAAAAGCGAACGGGCGGCCGCTGAAGCGACCGCCCGCCGTTGCGAAGACTGATTGGGGGGCGGGAAATCAGCCCTTCGCGACACAGGCCTTGATGAAGGCCTTTTCGGTTCCCTTGTGATGGGTCTGGGCCTTCCAGTCAGCCTTGCAGCTTTCCAGCTTGGCGGCGGTGACCGGGGGCGTCTTGGCCTTGGGGGCGGACGCCGGCGGGGTGGCGGCGCCGGCCGCGGTGGCGACGGCGAGGCCAGCGATCAACAGCAGAGGAGCAAGGGTCTTCATGGCGTTCAAGTCCTTCCTGAAGCGCGGCCTGTCCGGCCGCCGCGAGGAGAGCTTCCGCCCGGCTGCTTACGGGCGGCTGTGGCCCGCCTCGCAAATCTGTAAGGTTGGCGAGACCGATCAGCCGGGGTTCTTCGAGGCTCTTGTCGAGCGGGACGGTCCGCCGGGCATCGCCCCCCAATCAGGCCAAGGCCGCGATGGCCTGGCCGAAGACCAGCAGGTTGCCATCCGGCGCGAGGATCATCAGTTCCCGCTGCCCGTAGGGCTGATCGACCGGGCCGTGGACATCCGCGGCCGGAAGCCCGTCCAGTTTCGGCTTCAGTTGAGCATGGAGAGCGTCCAGGTCGCGCACATCGATGTAGTAGGCGAAGCGGCGGTTGCCCGGTGGCGCGCCGTCGGGACCGTGCTGCTCGAGCAACCGGAACCCCACCGTCTCCCGGTGGATATAGGCATAGTCGGGATACCGAAATTGGACCTCGAAGCCCAGGATGTCCGTGAAGAAGGCCAGCGCCTGCTCAAGGTCTTGCACATGCAGGAAGGGCGTCACCTGAATGAAATTGGACATCGACACCTCCAAGGCGGAAGCCGTTGTGGGGCGCGCCCCTTTCCCCCCAAGCGATCAGCGCGTCGCCGGCCGGCGCTCATAGGCCATGGCCCCGATGTCATTGCCTTCCGGGTCCAGAAAACGGACCAAGGTCCCGACCGTGGGAATGGTCGCCTTGGCCATGGTCACCTGGCCGCCATGCGCCTCCACCGCCTTCAGGACCGCGTCCAGGTCGCCCACCGCGAAGGTGGGCTCCAGGCCATTCAGGCCTGAGCCGGTGCGCGGGATCTGCCGTTTGTGCATCAGGCCCTGAATTCCGGGATCGGCCTCGTCGCCGGTGTGGATGAGGTAGAAGCCGGGCGGTCCCCAAGGCTCGAAGGTCCAGCCGAACACCGCCTCGTAGAAGGCGCGGGCGCGGTCGATGTCGTCGACATGCAGGGCGAAGGAAGCAAGGTTGCTGGACATGAGCCGAGGGTGATCCTCTCTCGCAGTCCCCGCAACCCCGCCGTGGGTCCGCGGCGGCCTACTGCTTGGCCATGATGTCCTGGACCTTGATGATCGCCGGACCAAGGATCACCACGAACAGCACGGGCAGGAAGAACAGGATCATCGGCACGGTCAGCTTGGCCGGCAGGGCCGCGGCCTTCTTCTCGGCGGCCGAAAGGCGGAGTTCGCGGTTTTCCTTGGCCATCACCCGCAGCGCCGAGCCCAGCGGGGTGCCGTAGCGTTCGGCCTGGATCATCGCGGTGGTCACCGACTTGATGCCGGGATGATTGGTCCGCTTGGACAGGCCCTCATAGGCCTGACGTCGTTCGGGCAGGTAGGACAGTTCCGCCGTCAGCAGGGTCAGTTCCTCGGCCAGCTCGATCGAGGTGCTGCCCACCTCCTGGCCGACCTTCATGATCGCCGACTCGATGGACATGCCGCTTTCCACGCAGATCAGCAGCAGGTCGAGACTGTCGGGAAAGGCCGCGACGATGCTCTCGCGCCGCTTGGTGGCGATGTTGGAGATATAGAGGTTGGGCGCGTAGTAGCCGATCAGCAGGGCCGCGACGCAGGCGGTGAGCTTCTGCATGACCTGCAGGCCAAAGCCGTTGATCAGGAACAGGTAGATGGCCACGACCAGGGCGAAGGCGAAGGGCATGACAAAGCGGAAGAAGTAGAAGGTCGATACCGGCCGAGGACCGCGGAAGCCGGCCTGGGCCAGTTTGTCGACTACCTTGGGATCTTCCAGCAGCCGCGACAGCTGCAGCCGCTCGACCACCTTCTTGTAGATGCCCTCGTCGGTGTGGCGCAGGGTGCCGGGTCCGGAGGTCGATTTCTTGTTGAGGGCTTCCCGGTTTCGCTTGCGCAGCTCCTCGCGCCGGTTGGCGACGGACTTGAGCCGGCCTTCCAGGCTGCTGCCGCGCAGCATCGGCGAGACCAGGGTGACGATGGTCGCGAAACTGACCGCCGCCACGAAGGCGGTCAGGATGTTGTCCGGATCGGTGAGGGTGTTGACCAGGGTCATGACTGTGCCGCCCCGTCAGAACTTGAAGTTGATCATCTTGCGCATCACGAAGATGCCGCAGCTCATCCAGAAGGCCGCCCCCAGCAGCATCAGGTGGCCGCGCGGATCATTGAACATCGGCGCCATATAGGTGGGCGTCGTCACCGTGATCAGCAGAACCACCCCGGGCGGCAGCGAGCCGATGATGAAGCTGCTGGCGACGGCTTCCGAGGACAGGGCCTTGATCTTTTCCCGCATCAGCTTGCGGGCCCTGAGGACCTGGGAAAGGTTGTTCAGGGCCTCCGCCAGATTGCCGCCGGTCTTCTGCTGAATGGCCAGGACGATGGCGAAAAAGCGCAGCTCGTTGGTCGGCATGCGCTCATACATCTTTTCCAGGGAGTCGGAGATCGACACCCCGACCCCGATGTTCTCGACCAGTTTGCGGAACTCTCCCGCCAGCGGCTCGGCGCTTTCTCGGCCGATGATCTTCAGACAGTCATGCACCGGCAGGCCGGACTTGATGCCACGCACGATGATGTCGATGGCGTCGGAAAAATGCTCGGTGAACTTCTTGATCCGGCGCTTGGCCAGGAAGCCGACCACCCAGCGCGGCAGGCCGAAGCCGGCGGCGAAGGCCAGAGCCAGGCCGATCAGCGGATTCTGGTGAAGGACCACCATAAGGCCGAACGCCGACAGCCCGACGACGGCGCTGACGATCCAGAAGTTGCGGACATTGCCCTTCAGCCCGGCCTGCTGCAGCTTGGCCGACAGGTTGAGCGTGGCGCGCTTCTGCTGCCGCTCATGCTCTTTCAGCGTCTTGAGGATCTGTTTGCGACGGATCTCGGGGGTGTTGGTGGCCCGGGTCGTCGCCTTGCGGGTCTCGCGGGGCCCGCCGGAGACGATCGCCTGGGTGCGTTTGGCGGCCTTGGTCGACTGGCCGCCGCCGGCGAAGACGAAGCCCAGCCCGGCGATGGTGACGAACGCCAGGATGGCGACAAGGATGGTCGTCATGGCCTACTCCGCCGCGTCCAGGGCCTCGGCCAGTTCCCGTTCCAGCCCATAGTAGCGGGCGCGGTCCCAGAAGCGCGGCCGCGCGATCCCGGTTGAGCGATGCTTGCCGACGATCTTGCCCGCGTCGTCCTCGCCGGTGATCTCGTAGACGAACAGGTCCTGGGTGACGATGACGTCGCCTTCCAGCCCGACCACCTCGGTGATGTGGGTGATCCGGCGCGAGCCGTCACGCAGACGAGCCGCCTGGATGATCACATCCACCGAACCGGTGATCATTTCCCGGATGGTCCGCGAGGGCAGGCCGTAGCCGCCCATGGTGATCATCGATTCCACCCGGCTGATGGCTTCACGGGGACTGTTGCTGTGCAGGGTGCCCATCGAACCGTCGTGGCCGGTGTTCATCGCCTGCAGCAGGTCGAAGGCTTCGGGGCCACGGACTTCGCCGACGATGATCCGCTCGGGCCGCATCCGCAGACAGTTCTTGACCAGGTCCCGCATGGTGATCTGGCCGCTGCCTTCGAGGTTCGGCGGCCGGGTTTCCAGGCGAACCACGTGAGGCTGCTGCAGCTGCAGTTCGGCCGCGTCCTCGCAGGTGATCACCCGCTCGGTCGGGTCGATGAAGGCGGTCATGGTGTTGAGCAGGGTGGTCTTGCCCGAGCCCGTACCGCCGGAGATGATAACGTTGCAGCGGCAGGCGCCGATGACGCCCAGCACCCGGGCGCCTTCAGGACTGATGGACTTGTAGTCCACCAGGTCCTTCATCGTCAGCTTGTCCTTCTTGAACTTCCGGATGGTCAGGGTCGGGCCGTCCAGCGCCAGCGGCGGCGCGATGACGTTGACCCGGCTGCCGTCGGGAAGGCGGGCGTCACAGATGGGGCTGCTTTCATCGACGCGCCGGCCGACCTGGCTGACGATCCGCTGGCAGATGTTCATCAGCTGGGCGTTGTCGCGGAAGCGGACGTTGGTCAGCTGGGTCTTGCCGCCGACTTCGATGAACACGCGGCTGGCGCCGTTGACCATCACGTCGCTGATGTCGTCCCGCGCCAGCAGGGGCTCCAGCGGGCCATAGCCGAGAACATCGTTGATGATGTCCTGGACCAGCATCTCGGTCTCGGAGACCGACATGGAGACGTTCTTGATCGCCACCAGTTCGGCGACGATGTCCTTGATTTCCGCCGCCGCCGCCTTGGTGTCCAGCTGGGCCAGCTGGGAAAGGTCGATGGTGTTGAGCAGGGCGTTGAAGATGGTGGTCTTGGTGGCGTGGTAGTAGTCGGTCTGTTCCCGGACGATCTCGGTCGCCGGGGCCTGGGCGGCGCTGAGCTTTTCCATCACCTGGTTGCTGCGCAGGGCGGCCGACGACTGGGGTTTCTGCGACGCCGGTGCGGCGGGAGGACGGGCCGCGGGTCCAGACTGCGGGCGTGTCGAGATGGCGGCGCCGGCCGGGGCCGGCGGCGGGGCCGTTCTGGCCGAGGCGAGATCGCCTTCCGTGGAGCGCTTGCCGAACACTATTTCTTCCTGAACAGGCCGGACAGCATGGCGCCCTTCTGGACGGCGGGCGGATCGCGACGGCTGATCATCTGGGCCAGCTGTTCGATGCCTTCAGCGGCCTTGGTCCTGGGGGCCACCTCGGGGATCATCTGGCCGTGGTTGGCGGCTTGGCCGAAGGTCTTGGCGTCAAAGGGCATGATCAGCGAGGGGCTGATGCCCAGCGCGTCGCCAAAGTCCTTGGTCGGAATTTCCGGACGGCCCGGCAGGCCGACCTGGTTGAGCACCAGGCGTGGCGGGTTGTCGTTCGGGCGGGCCTGGCGGACCAGGTCGACCATATTCTTGGCGTTGCGCAGCGAGGCCAGGTCCGGGGTCGCCACGATGACCAGATCGTCGGAGGCGATCAGCATGCGGCGGGTCCAGCTGTTCCAGCCGTGCGGCAGGTCGAGCACCACGAAGGGCGCCGCGGCGCGGATCTTGGAGGTGACCTCCTCATAGGCGTCGGACGAAATGTCGTAGTCGCTGTCCAGGGTGGCCGGGGCGGCGAACAGGCTGAGCCGGTCCGTGCAACGGGCCATCATCCGGTCCATCAGGACGGGATCCAGGCGATCCGGCTGGCCCAGGGCGTCCATCACTCCCTGCAGGGGGTCATGGTTGAAATTGAGCCCGGCGGTGCCGAAGGCCAGGTCGTAGTCGACGATGACGGTTCCGGCCTGGAAGCGTTCGGAGATCGTCCAGGCGACATTGTGGGCCAGGGTCGAGGAGCCGGTGCCGCCGCGGGCGCCGACGAAGGCGATCTGCCGGCCCAGGAAGGGCTGGGATGGATCCGCATAGAGGCCGCTGATGGCGCGAATGACCTGCAGCGGGGCCAGCGGCGGAACCAGGTATTCACTGACTCCCCGGCGCATCAGCTCGCGGTAGAGGGCGATGTCGTTGGCGTTGCCGATGACCATGACCTTGGTGCCGGGATCGCAGACCTCGGCCAGGCGATCCAGCTGGGCGATCATCTCCGGCGCCGGATCGAGGCTTTCGACCACCACCAGGCTCGGAGTGGGCTGGTTCTGATAATGCTCGACGGCGGCGGACAGGCCGCCGGCCCGCACCACAGTCGAGGCGCGCGACAGCCGACGGTCGGCCGAGGCCTTTTCGATCTGCTCGGCGGTGTCGGCGCGGGCGCAGAAGACGTGGATGGTGATCCGGGGCACGGAGGCCTCGCCAAGCGAAGCCTCGGCGCTGGCGATCATGTCGTGGACGGGACTATGGGGAGATGCGGCGGGCGCCATACGCGGATACTCGGGCTCAGCCTGGGGACGGGCGGGTGGAAAATCGGCGAAGGGATCGGCCGAATAGGCGGCGGGTTGACCGGCCTTGGGCGCCGGAGCGCCGAGATCCGCCCAAGGGTCCGCGGCCGCCTGATCCATCGGCGCGAAGTCGTCGACGGCGTCAAATCCGAGGTCGAAGGGATCCTGCTGTGCGGGCCTGGGCTGCATGACGGTCAGTTCACCACCTGGGAAATCGCACCGCTGGCCACCTTGTCCCGGGCGGACCCGGTGGCTTCGCCCTTGCGGTACTTCTCGAACACCACCCCGCGCTGCTGGGCGTCGGCGCTGGTCATGTCGCGCGGCCGCAGCAGATCCTCCGGATTGGCCACCTGGGCGGCCATGTTGGCGGCGATGGCGCAGCCGAAGTTGTCATAGGCGCGGTTGTCATTGGTCTGGGTCAGGCTGGACCAGCTTCCGCAGGTCGGCGTCTCCGCCTCATAGCGGTTGTAGCTGATCACCACCGGGGCCTTCGGAGCGCCGCCGGAATCGGCGGCGATCATGCGGATCTGGGCCGCCGGCACGCCAAGGGCCAGGAGCCGGTCACGGGCGTCCCAGGCGACGCGGTTGGCGCCGCGGGCGTCGGGCCCGCTGTCCGGAGCCCGCACCACGATCTCCCGGGCCTCCGCTCGCATCCACTGTCCGACGAAGCCCTCGAGGGCGGCGGCCTGATTGGCGGACAGGCCGCTGTCGTGCGGCGCCAGCGCGATGTCCTGCGGAACCGGCGTGACCTTCACCGTCCGCTCCCAGGCGTCGAGCGCCGTCGGCGTCATCGGATCGGTCTGCGGCCCCGTGGCCGTGGCGCAGCCGGCCAGCAGGGTCCCGGCGGCGGCGACGGCCAGCAGGGAGAGCGACACACGGGAGGGAGACGGGCGGGAGGGAGACGGGCGGGAGGGAGACGGGCGGGAGGCGGTGCGGGTCATCTGGGTCATGCGCTACTCGATCACGTATCCGATGGGGCCCTGGTAGGGACGGTGGGCGTTGGCGCCGAGCGGCGCGTTCACCGTCCTGTTCAGCTTGCCCAGCAGGTTGGTTTCCAGGTCGCTGGCCAGCTGCAGACCGTCGGCGGGGCTCTGGAACTGCTGCGGCGCGCGGGGATCGACGATGTAGGGGGTGACCAGGATGACCAGCTCGGTCTGGCCGGTGGTGAAGTCGCGGGAACGGAGCAGCGTGCCGAGGATCGGCACGTTCATCACCCCGGGGATGGAATCCAGGTTCTGGGCCGATCGCTCCTGAAGCAGGCCGGCGATCATCATCGAGCTGCCCGAGGACATCTCGACGGTATTCTCCGCCCGGCGGACCGACAGGCCGGGGATGACCAGGCTGGCGTCGGTGCCGGTGCTCAGCGAGAAGGCGCCCGCGTTGCTCAGTTCGGAGACCTCGACCGAGATCTTCAACGACATCCGGCCGCCCGACAGGACGATGGGGGTGAAGCCCAGGCCGACGCCGTACTTCTTGAACTCTATGGTCACCTTGCCGGTGTTGTCCTGGCCGACCGGGACGGGGAACTCGCCGCCGGCCAGGAAGTTCGCCGGTTCGCCGTTGGAGGTCGTCAGGTTCGGCTCGGCCAGGGTGCGGACCAGACCGACCCGCTCGAACGCCTTGATGGTGTTGCTGGTGCTGTTGAGGCCGTCGGAGCCGGGCAGGGTTCCGCCGGACGTGGTGTCCTTGGAGTAGCCGCCGGTTATGCCGCCCAACAGAGCGCCGTTGACCCCGAAGGTGGCCGCCGAGGCGAAGGTCAGCTGGTCCTTGCCGAACTGGCCGAGAACCGCGTTGAGGTCGAAGCCGAGCTGCTTGATGACGTTGCGGTTCACCTCGATGACCCGCACCTTCAGCATGACCTGGTCCTTGCCGGCCACCTGCAGCATGTTCATCACCATTTCGGGCTTGGCGACGAACCTGGACGCGATCTGGGCGGCCTTGTCGGCGTCCGAAGGGTTTAGAACCAGGCCTGTGAGGATGATGGAGTCGCCCGCCGGCTCGATCCGCACCCGGGAGCCGGGCAGGACGCGGTTGATGGTCTCGGCGATGGCGCTGATGTCCTGGTCGACCCGGACGTTCAGCGACAGGATGCGGCGGCCCGTGGCGTCGAAGAAGACGGCGTCGGTCTGACCGGCGGCCAGGCCCATGATGTAGATGCGCCGCGGCGTGCGCAGGATGGCGTCGACGACCGCGGGATTGGTGACCAGCACGTCGCGCGCGTCGATCGGCAGTTCGATGATCGCCGACTTGCCGCGCGGCAGGGCCAGCGACTGAGCCGCCGCGCCGGCCGAGAGGTCGACACGGACGGCGCCGCCTGAAGACGCTTCAGAATAGCCATAGCCCGCCTGCGACGGGCCGCCCGCCAGGGGCGGGGTCCGGCTCTGGGCCTGGGTGGCGGGACCGGCCAGCTGCAGTCCGAGCGCAGCGATCAGGGCGGGAATGAACCGCAGCCGCTTCATGGGGAAACCTTCACTTCGGTCACGACGCCGGCCCGGTGGACCCGCACGGTTGAGGTCTGGCCGGTGGCGAGGGCGCCGCCGCCCCGTGTGGCGCCGCCGGCGGTGTCGGAAATGCTGCGCAGGCCGAGAATCAGCACGCCGCTGGCCCGGGCCTGGGCGATGGCGCTGGCCATGGTCTCCGCGTCGCCGGTGGGGATTTCGAGGGTGGCGACCGCGCCGACCATGGTCTTGGCGTCCTTGTCGGCCTCCGCCTTCTGGTCGATGGCGAGGACGCGGACATTGCGCATCACCGTCCGGGTGATGAAGCCCTTCACGTCCTCCGACTGGCTGTCGCGGCTGTAGATGACATCCACCCTGTCGCCCGGCAGGATAAAGCCGGCGGCGGCGGAATCGACGGTGACCGGGGCGGCCATGGCCCGCATGCCGGGGCCGAGGACCACGGACATGTAGCCGCCCTCGCCGCCGCGCACGACCTTGCCGGCGGTGATCGGTTCGCCCGTGACGAAGGGCTCCTTGACGATGGCGCCGACCATCGACTCCACGCCCGCGCCGGAAAACAGGTTGCCGGCCGCCTTGGCCGCGTCCTCCGCGGCGCCGGCGGCGCCGGTCTTGGCCACGGCGGGCGCCGCGCCGTCCGTGATGTAGGTCGGGCTGACGCCCTCGGCCGGCCAGGGCTGCAAACCCATGTCCGCGCCGGTCAGTCGCGTGCCGATCGGCAGGTCACGCTTGGCGACCAGAACCTGGACCGTCGGCTTGGCCGCCGGGGCCGCCGCGACCGCGGCCGGCGGCGGCGGCGCCTTGGACGCGAAGATGCCGCGCACCATGAAGGCCAGCACGATGGCGGCCAGGGCGGCGATCACGAGAATGAAGAGGCGGACGGGGCTCATGCGGCTCGAACTGCTGTCCCGCGATGTGCGGGGAAAAACTTGGCGTGCCGGGCCTTGGACCCCGCACGCGGGCGATTCGCGTCGCGCCCTTCTGGCGGCGGCTCCACCATCGGCCGCCCATGGTTAACGTCCGCCTAAAGGTCCGCCTGTCAGGCGAAGGCCGCGAACGCCAACGCCAGGGGGCTCTTGGGAAACGCCGCCAGGGCGCCGATGGCGATGGCCACGCCGTAGGGCGCGTCGCCCCCCGGGGTGGCCAGCCTGCCGACCCAGTCCGGACCACGCACCGTCAGGTGGCGCACCCAGACCGATCGAAGGCCCAGCAGCGACACCGCCAGGGCGCCGCCGGCCAGACCGGTGATCAGCATGAAATCCATTGAGGCCGGCCAGCCCAGCCACAGGGCGGCGGCCGCGAACATCTTGGCGTCCCCGCCGCCGATCCATCCCATGGCGAACATGCCCATGGCCAGGAACAGTCCCGCGACGCCGATGCCGAGAGACAGCAGGATGGTCTGCCAGGGTAGGCCCAGCGCCACCGCCGCCAGGGCGAAGCCGCCGATCAGGGCCAGGGAGATCCAGTTGGGAATGGTGAAGCTGGTGATGTCCTTCAGCCCGCCAACAATGACCAGGGCCGGAAACACGATCAGCAGGAGGGTCTGGATGAGGTGCAACATCGAAGGCGACAATGCCTCGTTAGCGTGAACCAAAGGTTGAAGCCGGCGACCGGGGGCCGGAATTTCGCCGATCAGACCGGCGGTGGCGCCAAAGCGGCCGCTCACCTTAACGGAAGCGACGGCAGGACAAGTTGACTAGGAAATCACCCTGATGTAGTTGCCTAGTCAATCAAAGGGTTTTCATGTCCTCCATCCAGCCCGTTTCGGACCTGTCCGCGCATATCGGCTTCTGGCTGCGCAGAGTGTCCAACCACGTGTCCCAGGCTTTCGCGGCCAAGTTGGCTGACAGAGAGGTGACGGTTGCCGAATGGAGCCTGATGCGCGCGCTGTACGGCAGGGACCCGATGCCGCCCAGTCGCCTCGCCGACGAAATGGGCCTGTCGAGAGGCGCGATCAGCAAGCTGGCTGACCGACTGATCGCCAAGGCGCTGATGGTGCGCGAGGCCAGCGCGGTCGACGGCCGCGCCCAGACACTCGCGCTGACGGATCGCGGCTCCGCCCTCGTGCCGGACCTGGCCGCTCTTGCCGACCGGAACGATGCTGAGTTCTTCGATTGTCTCACGCCTGATGAACGGGAAACGCTGGAGCGTCTCCTGAAGAGCCTCGCCCAACGCGGCCAGATGACCGCCGTCCCGATCCAATGAGCGCGATCCAGCCCGGTGGAGAAATTCCTATGACCGAACACCAGCAAGCCGTGGCGGGCGCCTGCCTCGCGGCCGCCGAGGACGGCGCCATGGCCTTTCCGCAGATCGTGGGAATGTTGATGGAAGCCGGATTCGAGAGCTATGAGATCGACTTCCGGCGGGCGACCGCAACCTATTACCTGCCCGATGGCCAGAGCGCCCAGCTTCCGGCTCATCGGGTTACTGCTGCGATTGCTCCGACGTTCGACACAGCGCGCCTGCAGGCCGCGATCGGAGAGGCCCAGCAACAGGTCCCCGGCTACAGCTACAGGGGTTTCTGCGAGAAGGCGGCGACGGCGGGCTGCGCCAGCTATGTCGTATCCTTCTCCGGCCGCCGCGCGCTGTACATCGGGCGCACCGGCGAGACCCACGTGGAGCACTTCCCAAATCCATAGCCGGCCCGCCGCCATCGCTCCCGGGCAAGTCCGCAGCGTGGAGGGGCCTGCCGCCTCAGCAACCGAACAGGGCCGGCTCACCCGGCGTGGCCTGCCCGGCCACAAGGCTGAAACCAAAACGCGGAAGGGGCCGCGGATCTCTCCGCGGCCCCCCCGTTTTCAACAGCGTTACGCGCCGGAGACTACGGCAGCTTGTTGTTGATGCCGGTGAAGGCGGTGTTGAGCTTGGTGCCCAGGGTCGTCACGGCGGTGATGATGACGACGGCGATGAGGGCGACGATCAGGCCATACTCGATGGCGGTGGCGCCGGATTCATCCTTCACGAAACGCGAAACGAACTTGGTCATGGCTTTATCTCCTGTTTGCAAGCCTTTGAGTTAGCGGGTTCAAGCCGCTTGGCCTGCTCGCCCCGAAAACAAGGCCATCTTGGGCGGCCGGGCTTAATTACCAGTAAACATCAAAGTATTGAGCCGAATTTTCTTTTGGTTTATTTTATTTTACCATTTATTTTGCTTAACCATAAGATTTTTTTCCATATTTTTCCGTGAGTTATGCGGAGACGTTGGAAATCGCCCACTGCTCTGTCCCGCATATTTTGTCGTCGCGCTCCGAGGCGCATCCAGAGCCTGCCGCGGGCCTTTGGCGGGGGATGTTCCATTCTGGAGCAGGTCGCCCGAAACGGGGGCTGGATGGATCCTGACGACGGCGGCCGGCCTGACGGGCGCGGGTCCGACCCTGGCTGGCCGGATCGAGCTCCGTCCGCTCCCGGCCAGCCCGATGGGCAACGAAAAGGGGCCCCGGCTTTCGCCGGGGCCCCAGATCTTTCCCTTATCGGATAGGGCCTTGCGGCCCTTCGTCTTAGGGGAGCTTGTTGTTGATGCCTTCAAAGGCGGTGTTCAGCTTGGTGCCCAGGAGGGTCACGGCGGTGATGATGACGACGGCGATCAGCGCGACGATCAGGCCGTACTCGATGGCGGTGGCGCCGGACTCATCCTTCAGGAAACGCGAAACGAACTTGGTCATGAATATCTCCTTTTTAGCGGTTCAACGGCGGGGTCTTTCAGGCCGTTGACCCGCTCGCCCCAGATGCAGGATCACCATGACGCCGCGACCTTAATTCTGAGTAAAGCGGAAATGCAAATCCGCGCCTTTTTAGTTTACATTTCGTTTTACTTAATATCGATTCACCATCGTGAATCCGGGATTCAGACTCTTCCCCCTGGGGCCCCGCCGGGCGCCGGCCGTTCAGCCTTTGTTGACCAATAACGCCGACTCTCAAGGCCAGATTCACCCGGAACCTCCGGAGCCTCCGCCCATGCGCCGTATCGCCCTCGCCGTCCTGGCCGCCAGCCTTTTCGCGGCGCCTGCCCTGGCGCAGAGCCTGACGGTGCGCACGGATCAGGCTGTCCGCATCGCCCTTGCCTCCCCCGCCAAGGATGTCGCGGTCGGCAACCCGGCCATCGCCGACGTCACGGTGATGGACGAGCGCAACATCCTGGTTCTGGGCAAGAGCTTCGGCACGACCAATGTGGTGGTGCTCGATCGGGCGGGGCGGATGATCCTCGACCGGACCATCATCGTCACCTCCGCCGACTCCGGGCAGGTCACGCTCTATAGAGGCGGGAAGAGTTCCGGATTCGCCTGCTCGCCGCGTTGCGAGGCGACGGACTCCGGGGCGGACGCCTCCAAATCGCCCAACCCCTGAGCCGTCTGGCATGCCGGCCGGCCTAAACCCGGCCTTAAGGACGACCGGCTAGGGTTGTGAGGCAATGACCCAGTTCACCCTCCGTCCTGACCGCTACTTCCGCCGCTTCCGTCGCGCCGAGAGCGGGTCGGCGGCCGTGGAGTTCGCCTTTGTCGCCCTGCCCTTCCTGGCCCTGCTGTTCGCGGTGCTTGAGCTGGGTCTGGTCTTTCTGGTCTCGACCACCCTGCAGAACGCCGCCGACACGGCCAGCCGCAAGATCCGCACCGGTGAGTTGCAGGCCTCCGGCGGCACGGCGGACACCTTCAAGACCGCCATCTGTTCCGACATGGCCTGGCTCGGCTCCGACTGCGCCGCAAACCTGACCGTGGACGTTCGCACCTTCTCCACCTTCGCCGGAATCGCTCCGGTCAGCCCGGTGACCAACGGCGCGGTCGACCCGACCAAGACCACCTTCCAGCCGGGCAATGCCGAGGACATCGTCCTGGTCCGCGTCTACTACAGCTGGACCCTGATCACCCCTCTGCTGAATACGGCCCTGCAAACCCTGTCCGGCGGCAAGCGGCTGATCTCGACCACGGTCACCTTCCGCAACGAGCCATGGGCCTCCTGATGGGATTGTTCCGCCGCCTCGCGCGCGACAAGCGCGGTGTCTCCGCCGTGGAGTTCGCCCTGATCGCCCCGGCCCTGATCGCCTTCTATTTCGGACTGACCGAATTGACCCAGGCGATGATGGCGGAGCGGCGCGCCAGCCATACCGCCTCGGCCATCGGCGACCTGGTCGCCCAGTCGACCCAGGTCAGCACCGCCACCATGACCGACATCTTCACCATCGGTCAGACGATCATCAGCCCCTTCCCCACCACCAGCCTGAAGATGCGGGTCAGTTCGGTCGTCGCCGACGCCAGCCTGAGCCCCAAGGTGGCCTGGAGCAGCGTCAGCGGCATGACGGCCCTGGCCAACGGCACGGTCGTCACCGTGCCCACGGGTCTGCTGACCGTCGCCGGCCAGAGCGTGATCATGTCCGAGGTCAGCTACAGCTATGACTCGCCGGTGGACTATTTCGTCCCCAACGCGGTCACCTTCACCAAGAAGTTCTACCTGCGGCCCCGCAAGTCGGACACCGTCACCAAGACCAACTGACGTCCGCCAGATCGGCGGCCAACCGGTCCAGCAGGGGATGTCCCCGCAGGGCGCGTCCGTCCAGGCTGGCGATCCTCCGCAGACCCGCCAGGCTGTTGCTCATGGCCATGGCCGGGGTGGCCGCCAGCGCCGCGGCCGGAGCGCGAACCTCCAGGATCCTGATCCCCAGCCCCGGCGCCCGCCGCAGGATTTCCGCCCGCATCACCCCAGCAAGCACGCCGCAGTCCAGAGCGGGGGTGTGAACCACCTCTCCCTCGACCCAGTAGAGGTTGCCGATGGCGGCGCAGGCGACCTGGCCCGCGGTATTGAGCATCAGCGCCTCGGCCGGCGCGGCTTCCCGGCGGGCCAGGACATTGTCGAGGTAGGACAGGGTTTTCAGGCGAGAGGCTGGAGACCCTTGATTGCGCCGCACACTGGCCGTGGCCAGGACCAGCGGACCCCGCGGCCGGGAAATCGGGGCGGCGGCAGCCAGCAGCCGGGGCCTGGGCGCCGCCGGGCGGTCCAGCCCCCGCCCGCCGGAACCGGCGGTGAGGGTCAGGCGGACGGCCGCGTCGCCCGCTTCCAGCCCCGCATCCCGGAGCGCCGCCTCGCACAGTCGGCGCGCGTCGTCCGCATCCGGCGCCGGCAGGCCCAGCACGCCGCAGCCGGCCGTCATCCGGTCCAGATGGGCGTCGAACAGGATCAGTCGGCCGTCCCTGACCAGCAGGGTCTCGAACAGGCCGTCGCCCAGCAGCAGACCGCGATCGTCCAGGGGAACGCCGCTCATCCCGCCGCCTCCGTCAGGGCCTGTTTCAGGGCGGCGATCTTGGCCTCGGTCTCCAGCCGCTCTGCGCGCGGATCGCTGTCGGCGACGATGCCGGCGCCGGCCCGCGCCTCGACCCGCCAGCCCTCGCCGTCGCGGGCGAAGGCGGCGGTGCGGATCAGCACGCTGGAGTCGAAGCCCCCGTCGAAGCCCGCCCAGAACAGCGAACCGCAGTAGGGGCCGCGCGGCGCCTCCAGCCCGGCGATGACCTTCATCGCCTGCACCTTGGGCGCCCCGGTGACCGAGCCCGGCGGGAAGGCGGCCCGCAACAGGTCGACGGCGGTCAGGCCCGGCGCGAGACGGGCGGTGACCGTCGAGACCAGATGGTGGACATTGACGAAGCTCTCCACCGCGAACAGCTCCGGCGTCAGGACCGAGCCGGGGGGACTGACCCGGGCCAGGTCGTTGCGCATCAGGTCGACGATCATCAGGTTCTCGGCCCGATCCTTGGCGCTGGCCAACAGCTCGGTGGTCAGGGCGATGTCTTCGGCCGGGGTGGCGCCGCGCGGCCGGGTGCCCTTGATGGGCCGGGTCTCGATGCGGAAACCCTGCCCCGCGTCGACGGTGACAAATCGCTCCGGCGAGTTGGAGACCAGGGCCAGATCCCCCAGCTGCAGCCAGCCGGCGAAGGGGGCGGGACTGTCGCCGACCAGCCGGGCCAGCAGATCGATGGGCGCGGCGCCGGCCGCCAGGGCGCCCTGCCACAGCCTCGCGATATTGGCCTGGAAGATTTCACCGGCGTGGATGCGGCCGACCACCTGCGCGACGGCGGCCTCGTAGTCGGCGGCGGGCGCCGCCTCGAAGCGATCCGTCAGGGGCCCGTAGACGGGGTCGCGCCCCGGGGCGTTCAGCCAGTCGGCCGCGGCCACCGCCCGCGCCCTCGCCTCGCCGTCCGTCTCGCCCCGGCCGATGGCCAGAACCTCCCCTCGGGCATGATCAAAGGCCAGCAGGGCCGGATAGCGGAACACCGCCAGGTCCGGCCAACCATCGGCATGGCCCGCCAGGCCCAGGGCCTCGATGCGATTCCCCAATTCGTAAGACGCCAGACCGGCGATGCCCCCCTGAAAGGGCGGTCCGTCCGGATGATTGGGCTGCGGCTCGCCCAGCAGCCGGGTCAGGGCGTCGAAAACCTCGGCGGTATCCCCGCGCTCAATCCGCAACGCCTGGTCCGGCGCCCGCAGCAGATAGGACCACCGCGCCCGGACGCCGCCGCCGCCCGAGAGAAAGGCGCAACTCCCCGCCTCCTCCCCGAAAGCCGAGAGGACATCCGCCGGCGCCCGCCAGGGGCGCGGCTCGATGGCGATGCAGCGCATGGACCGGCCATAGCGCCGGCCGGCCGAGGAAGGAAGGCTCCGGTTAAGCCCGGTATTCGCCCTTGCCGCCGCCCTTGACGAAGAACAGGCCGAGAAGCCCCAGCATCAACAGTCCGGCGATCGGGATGAAGCCGGCCTGCTGGGTGTGAAAGATGCCGGTGAAGACCCCGACCAGGAGCGATCCCAGCCACACCGTCACCGTGCCGGACAGGGCGAACAGCCCGAAGAAGTCGGCCAGCTTGTCCGGCGGCGACAGGCGGGTCAGCATGGTGCGGGCCGAGGCGTACTGCGCCGTCACGGTGATGGCCACGCCGAAGCCGATCAGCAGGTAGAGCAGCTGCGGCAGGGTGCCGAACATGCCTTCCCACAGATGCACCGTCGGATCGTATTTCCAGAAATACAGGATGGTGTCGGGGCGCATGCCGATCTGGCCGATGATACAGAGGATCGAACCGGCGACCTCGAGCTGCAGCGCCTTCTTCGGACCCAGCCAGTTGTCGAGGCGCGGCGCCAGCAGCCCGCCGACCACGGCGAAGACGCTGAGCAGGATGCCATAGGCATACATCTCCATCCGCCAGCCCATGACCCCGGAGGCATAGATCCCGCCGAAGATCAGCAGGGCGGTCATGCCGTCGTTGAACATCATCCGCGAGCCCAGATAGATGGCCAGGTCCCGCTCCTTGAACATCAGCTTGATGGTCCGCCACAGGCTGACCGCCCCTTCCCGCAGGCCGGTCATCAGCTTGACCCCGGTCTTGGGGGCGTCCGGCGTGAACAGGAACAGCGGGATGGAGCCCAGCAGCAGCAGGCCGGCGGCGATGGGGGCGGAGATGCGTAGCGGCTCGGCCGTGGCGGCGTTGAGCCCGAACAGCGGGGCGTGCGGCAGGAAGGTCCAGCTTTCCGTGCCGGGCGAGCCGGGCAGGGCGAAGGCGAACAGGCAGAAGGTCAGGGTGATGACCGAGAAGAAGTTGCCGGCGGCCAGGGCCAGGCCCGAGGCGTGGGGGGCGTGCCGGGGACCCGCGGCCCCCATCAGCAGGCTGTTGTGGATCACCTCGCAATAGGCGAACAGCACCCCGATCAGGCCGAAGATCCACAGGGTGGCGATGATCGGCAGACCCTTGCCGGCCGGCATGGCGAACCACAACACGGCGATCAGCGGGACCATCAGACCGACAATCAGGGCCATCAGCGGTTTGCGCGATCCGAACCGGTCCAGCGAGGCGCCGATGAAGGGGGCGGTCAGGGCGATGAACAGGCTGTTGATGGTGGTGACCGTGGCGATCATCGCCTGGCCCTTCACCGGATCTCCGACCACCAGGGCGGTGAAGTAGGAGGCGAAGATGTAGATGGTGATCAGGATCACATAGGGGTCGCGGCCGCCCTGGAAGATGGCCCAGGCCAGCGCGCCCCTGGGCAAACTCTTGAAACTGGCGTCGGCATAGCCGGTCGCATCGGCGGCGGCCTGGGCGGCGGGCTCCAGGGTCCCGGGCATGCGGTCGCCAAGCGACCCTGACGCGGTCTGATCAACCATTCTGGACGTCTCCAAATCCCGAAATTCGAAGCCGTCTCTTGTCGCGGCCTTGTTCCCTAGCGTGGGCTCAAATTCCGGGGCTGGAAAGGGCCTTTCCCAAGGTCAGCCCTAAGGTTTCGCGCGCTTAGTCGAGGATACGGTTCAGCACCGCCGCCCGGCGTGCATCGTCGACACCCAGGACGTCGCGCAGGTAGCCGTCGATCGAGCCGTTCTCGCGCTTCATGGCGGCAAAGGCCGCGTCCAGATACTGCGCCTCGACTCCCATGGTGGTGCGGGCGGCGGCTTCGTCTGGACGCGCGCCGGTAAGCTCTTCCACATGGGCCAGGAACTGCGGCATTCGGCGGGCGAAGCGTTCCTCGTCATTGGTCAGCAGGTAGTCGGCGATGATATCGTCGGGATGCACCCCGGCGATGTGGTGGGTCAGGGCGCAGATGATCCCCGTGCGGTCCTTGCCGGCCGCGCAATGGACCAGAACCGCGCCGTCGGTGGCGGCCAGCCGCTCGAACCAGCGCCTATAGAGGTCGATGTGGCGTTCCTCGTGCGGCGCCACGTCGTAATAGTGGGTCATATAGGCCCGCATGGAGTCCGAGGTGATCGCCGTACGCTTCATGAAGGCCTGCCAGGGATCGTCACCCTCCTCGGGATGATCGCTGGCGATCACCTCGGCGGCGAAGTTCTTCCAGCGGCGCGACGGCATCCGCTCCCGCTCGCCCGGCCGGCGCAGGTCGACGATCAGCTGGACGCCAAGGGCGGCCAGCGCCTCAAGTTCTTCCTCGGACGCCTCGGCCTGGTTGGCGGAGCGGTAGAGCACCCCCTTCTTGATCCGGCGGTCGCCGGCGGCGTAGTCGCCGAAGTCGCGGAGGTTCTCGATGGTGGTGAAGGGCAGCTTGCGGGTCATGGCGAGGTCCTAACGCCCCGCCATGACGAAAGCGAGACAGTCCTAAGGTCAGGTGGCGCCCCTATTGGAGCTTGATCACAGGCCCTCGGCCAGGATCACCCGGTAGTCGGCGCCCTTGAGCCGATGCGGCAGGGCTTCCTGATAGGCGGGGCTGTTGTACCAGGCCTTGGCCTCGTCCATCGTCGGGAAGCTGATGATCACCACGCCCTCGGCTTCCTTGCCCTCGAGGGTTTCCACCGCGCCATAGAAGGCCAGCGGGGTCATCTTGTGGTCGCCCCGGGCGCCGGCGGCCAGCTTGCCGTAGGTGGCCATGGCCTCGCCGTCATGGGTCGCGTCGCGGATGAAGATCACATAGGCGGTCATGGTCGTTTCCTTGTTTTGCCAGACGCTAGGCAGGTCGGCCGGCGGCGCCAAGACTGACGTGGCGGCAAAGCCGCAAGATTCCTTGCAGAGGAACCCTAACCCCGCCTCCAGCATCCCTGCGTTGACATTCCGCCCGCTGACATCACATGGAAAGCCACGCTTCGGCGCCGTTTCGCGCCCAATCTCTCAAGGACTTGCCATGTCGGACGTTTCCGCCACGGAGCTGCAGGCGCCGGTCGTTCCGGCCTGGACCCCCTCGGCCGCCCAGTCGCTGGAGACGGTGGTCTGGGTGAAACACTGGACCGACCGGCTGTTCAGCTTCGCCGTGACCCGGCCCGCGACCTTCCGCTTCCGCTCCGGCGAGTTCGTGATGATCGGCCTGCCACCGCGCACCGAACAGGGCGAGACCAAGGCCGTGCTGCGCGCCTATTCCATCGCCTCCCCCAGCTTCGCCGAGGAACTGGAGTTCCTGTCGATCAAGGTGGTCGATGGCCCCCTCACCTCCCGCCTGCAACATATCCAGCCGGGCGACCAGGTCCTCCTGGGCAAGAAGCCGACCGGCACCCTGGTCCTGGACGCCGTGCGGCCCGGCAAACGGCTGTTCCTGTTCGGCACCGGCACGGGCCTGGCCCCCTTCCTTTCGGTGGCCCGCGATCCGGACGTCTACGCCAATTTCGAGCAGGTGATTGTCGGCCACGGCGTCCGCGAGGTGGCGGAGCTGGCCTACCGCGACCTGTTCACCCGCGAGATCTTCGACGATCCCATGGTCGGCGACGAGGCCCGCGCCCAGCTGGTCTACTACCCGACCGTGACCCGGGAGCCCTTCGAACGCCAGGGGCGGTTCACCGACCTGATCCTCGGCGGCCAGCTGTTCGCCGACCTCGGCCTGAACCAGACCGCGTTCAATAAGGACGAGGACCGCATCATGCTGTGCGGGTCGATGGAGTTCATCAAGGACATGGCGGCCCTGATCGAAAGCCAGGGCCTGACCGAAGGCTCCAATGCCGAACCCGGCGACTATGTGCTCGAGCGGGCCTTCGTGGGCTAGCGGCGCGGCGGCCTTCCGCTCTACGGACCATACGGTGGAGCGCCAGACATGACCGAACCCCGCCCCCTCAAGGGCCTGACCGTAGACGTCGCGCGCGCCCGGATGCTGGCAGAGGCCCATGCCCTGCCGGTCGAGACCGTCCCGCTCGCCGATGCCGACGGGCGGGTTCTGGCCGAGGACATCCTGGCGACCCGCGACCAGCCGCCTTTCGCCGCCTCGGCCATGGACGGCTGGGCGGTTCGCCGGGCCGACGCCGCCGAGGGCGCGGTGCTGGCCATCGTCGGGGAGAGCGCGGCGGGACGGGGCCATGAGGGAACAGTGGGGGCCGGCCAGGCGGTGCGGATCTTCACCGGCGCAGCCCTGCCCAAGGGCGCCGATCTGGTTGTTATCCAGGAAGAGGCCGAACGGTCGGGAGACACCGTCCGCCTGAGCCAGGCGGCGGGGGCCGGCAGCCATATCCGCCCCGCCGGCGGTGATTTCCGATGCGGCGACACCCTGTTGACCCGGGCGACGCGGCTGGATCCCTGGCGGCTGTCCCTGGCGGCGGCGGCGGGACGGGCGAGCCTGTCGGTGGCGCGCCAGCCGCGTGTCGCCATCCTGGCCACCGGCGAGGAACTGGCGGCGCCCGGTGGCGAGGCCGGGCCTTTCCAGATCTATGAGTCGGGCTCCACCGGCCTGGCGGCGATGATCCGCCGCTGGGGCGGCCTGCCCCTCCGCCTGACCCCCACCGGCGATAATCTGGACGCCATCTCGGCGGCCGTGGCGGCGGCCGGCGCCGATCTGATCGTCACCATCGGCGGGGCCTCGGTCGGGGACTATGACCTGGTCAAGCCGGCCCTGGGGCGGCTGGGACTGGCCCTGGAGGTCGAGACGATCAATGTCAGGCCGGGCAAGCCCACCTGGTTCGGGGTGCTGGCGGACGGGCGACGGGTGCTGGGCCTGCCGGGCAACCCGGCCTCGGCCTTCGTCTGCGCCGAGCTGTTCCTCAGGCCGCTGATCGCGGCGATGCAGGGACAGGTCGCCGGGCCGGTGATGGAACGCGCCCGCCTGATCGAGGCCCTGCCGGCCAATGGCCCGCGCGAACACTGGATGCGGGCGGTGTTCCAGGACGGCGGCGTCCGCGCCCTGCCCGATCAGGACAGTTCGCTGGTCACGGTCTTCGCCGCCGCGGGCGCCTTGCTGCGGCGGCCGCCCAAGGCGGCGCCGGCCGAAGCCGGTGAGGTGGTTGAGATATTGAGGCTGGATCGGGCTTAGCGGCGAGCCGGACGGATACCGGATCGTATCAGCAGCTTCTTCAATTCCGCTCATCCCCGCAAAAGCGGGTCTGAGCGGGAGTTTGGGTGTTGGGGTATCGAAAACGCCGACCCTAATGGACCGTGCGGTCGACCCCATTGGTGCGGTGCCGCCAGCTGTCGCCCAGTAGGGTCGCCAGACCCATCCAGCCGGCCGAGGGGGCCGCCACGGCGCCAGGCGGGGGGGCGACCTTGCTGGCGTGCCACGCGTAGACGGCGCCGGCGCCGATCGAGGCCACGGCCGCCGCGACACGTCCGCCGACGCGCTTGGGCCCCAGGGCCATCCAGGTGGCCGAAAAGGCCTGCACCAGACCCCAGAGGGTCAGGGCGCGGGTGCGGGTCGGTCCGGTGGGGGAATTCCACACGCGAAGGCCTGAGATGGTCAGGGCGGTGAACATCGACGGCCAGATGAAGGCGAAGGCGGCCTTGCGCGGATTGGCCACCGGCGACTGCATCTCGGCATAGTCGCTCATCAGGTCGGGATCGAGATCGCGGTGTTTCTGGCGGTTGGCGATCAGTTCGGCCGTGGCGACGGCGCCGGCGGCCAAGATCAGACCCAGCAGGACGTGACCCGTGGTGGTCACCGGCCTGGCCGGAACCTCGACCATGCCCTCGGGGCCCATTTCATAACGCATGCCAATCCTCCCTGTCGCCAGTCTCCCTGCCGCCATTGTCAGGCCAAACGCGGCGCTAAAGGGGCGGTTCCGCCCCTTTAAGGCGCTCCGGTCAGTGACCGGTTCCGCCTTCCAGCTCGCCCATGGCGCTTTGCAGATAGTTGGCCTCGCCCAGCGTCTTGATCAGGTCCAGCTGGGTTTCGAGGAAGTCGATATGCTCCTCGGTGTCCGACAGGATCTCCACCAGCAGCTCGCGGCTGACATAGTCCTGGACCTCCTCACAAGCCTTGATGCCCGGGATCAGGGTCTCGCGCCCGCCCACCTCGACCGACAAATCCGCCGCCAGGCCTTCCGGCACGGTCTCGCCGATCTTCAGCTTGTGCAGGTCCTGCAGGTTGGGCAGGCCGTCGAGGAACAGGATTCGCTTGATCAGCTTGTCGGCGTGTTTCATCTCGCCGATGGATTCGTCGTAGGTGATCTTGCCGATCTTCGCGAGACCCCAGTGCTGATACATCCGGGCGTGCAGGAAGTACTGGTTTACCGCCGTCAGTTCATTGGTCAGGACCGCGTTCAGGATGCGGATAATGCCCGGATCGCCCTTCATGGCGCAGACTCCTCAAGATCATTGAAGCCGTTCATCGCCCGTCGCCCGTCGGGGGCGCAACCCTTATCCGTGCGAACGCCTCGCGCCCGCAGACAAATCTCCGCGACCGCCTCACATCCCCGGTAATCGACTGGTTCTTAAGCCTATTCGGCGGCGTAGCGCAGGGCCTGGCGGCTTTCCTGGATCATCTCGCGCATCTCGCAGACACATTTGGCGCACTGGGCCTGGCACTGCTTATGGCGAAAGATTTCGGCCGGACGGGTCGCGCCGGCGTCGATCGCCTGCCGCACGTCACGCTCGCGAAGACCATTGCAATTACAAATATACACGGACCGGGCGCCCCAGGAAGATGCGTTGCATTCTCATCTAGCGAACCCGGGCCGCCGATGCAACGCATTCTCAACTGACCGGCCCAGATTCCTCATCCCCGGCTCGGGGATGAGGACGCTTTGGGCAGCCTTACCCCCGGCCGCTGGTCGGGATGTCCTTGAAGGGAACGTCCTTGTCGACGCGGATATCGCCGGGCAGGCCCAGGACCCGTTCGGCGATGATGTTGCGGAGAATCTCGTCCGTGCCGCCTTCGACGCGGGTGGCCGGCGAGCGCAGCAGCATGGCCTGGAAGCGGCCGGCCGCCGCGGCGTCCTCGGGACTGTTCATCACCCCGGCTTCACCCTGCAGGTCGAGGGCGTAGGTCGCCAGCTCCTGCATGGTGGCGCCGGCGACCAGCTTGCCGATGCTGTTTTCCGGCCCGGGTGTCTCGCCCTTGGAGAGGGCGCTGATCGCCCGCATGCCGGTGTATTTCAGGCCGCTGGCCCGCACCGCATAGGTGGCCAGGCACGAGCGGACCGAACGGTCATTGATGGCCAGGCCGTCCTCGGTCCGCAGGTTCATGCAGTAGTCGAACAGTTCCGGGAAGCCGGTGGGCATGCCCGAACCGATCGACAGCCGCTCGTTCATCAGGGTGGTCAGCGACACCTTCCAGCCCTCGCCCACCGCGCCCAGGCGCTGGTTGTCGGGAATGCGGACGTCGGTGAAATAGACCTCATTGAAGCCCGACTGGCCGTTGGCCTGTTTGATCGGCCGGACCTCGACGCCGGGCGACTTCATGTCCAGCCAGAACATGGTCAGACCCTTGTGCTTGGGCACGGCCGGGTCGGTGCGGGTGATCAGGATGCCGTAGTCGCTGTGCTGGGCGCCGCTGGTCCAGATCTTCTGGCCATTGATGATCCAGTCGTTCGAGCCGTCGGTCGCCTTCTCGGCCCGGGTGCGCAGTCCGGCGAGGTCGGAGCCCCCGGCCGGTTCGCTGAACAGCTGGCACCAGATGGTCTCGCCGGCGGCCATCGGCGGCAGCAGCTGGCGCTTATGGTCTTCCGAGGCCCAGGCCATGATGGTCGGGCCGCACATGCCATGGCCGATGGTGAAGGTGCCCGAGAGGGTTCCGAAGACCCCCTCTTCCTGGCCCCAGATCACCCGCTCGATCGGGGTGGCGCCGCGGCCGCCGTATTCCTTGGGCCAGTGCAGGCAGGCCCAGCCGCCCTCGGCCTTTTTCTTCTGCCAGGCCTTGGAGACAGCGATCGGGTCGCGGCCGCCGACATTCATGCTGGCGAAGCCGCTCTTCTTGAGGTCGGTCTCCAGGTCCTTGGGGGCGTTGGCGTCCAGCCAGGCGCGCGCCGTGGCGCGGAAGGCGGCTTCTTCGGGTGTGTCGTCGAAGTTCATGTCTGTGTCCTTCCCTTACGCGGCGGCCGGGGCGTCGTTGCGCTGGCGCAGGCGATCGATCAGCAGGTCTTCCCAGGTGGAGAGCGATCCAAGGCCAAGAGCCAGGGCGTTGGACCGGCGGTAGTAGAGGTGGCAGTCGAAGGCCCAGGTGAAGCCCATGCCGCCATGCACCTGGATGTTGTTCTTGGCGCAGTGCTGGAAGGCCTGGGTGGCGCTGACCCGGGCGGTCGCCGCCGCGACGGGCAGTTCCGACGAGCCGGTCGAGAGGGCCCAGGCCCCGTAATAGGCGTTGGACCGGGCCAAGGTCGCCGAGACATACATGTCGGCCAGGATGTGTTTCACCGCCTGGAAGCTGCCGATCTGGCGGCCGAAGGCCATGCGGTCGAGGGCGTAGTCGCGGCCCATCTCCAGGGCGCGGTCGGCGCCGCCCACCTGTTCGAAGGCGATCAGCACCGCGGCGCGGTCCATGACCTCGGCGGCGATCCGCCAGCCTTCGCCGGCGGCGCCAAGCGGTTCGGCGGCGGCCTTGTCGAAGGTGATGCGAGCCTGGCTGCGGGTCGGGTCGATGGTGTCGACCACCTCACGGCTGACGCCGCCGCCGGTCAGGTCGACGAGGTAGAGGCTGATGGCGTTTTCGCCCGCGCCGGAGCCGCCGCGGGCCGCAACGATGGCCAGGTCGGCGATGTCGCCATCGGCGACCGGCGCCTTGGTCCCGGAGATCGTCCCGCCCGAGGCGGCGACCTTGATCGATTTGGCGGTCACCCGGCCGACGCCCTCGGAGAAGGCGAAACAGCCGATGCTGTCGCCGGAGGCCAGCTTCGGCAGCCACTTGGCCTTCTGGTCTTCGCTACCGGCGGCCAGCAGGAACTCGGCGGCCAGGTAGATGGAGGAGGTCATCGGAACCGGGGCGACGGCCCGGCCCAGTTCCTCGGCGATGATGCAGAGTTCCAGGTGGCCCAGGCCGACGCCGCCGTATTCCTCCGGAATGGCGGCGCCCAGGAAGCCCATCTCGGCCAGGCCCTTCCACAGGGCCTTGTCGTAGGGCTCCGGCCCCTCGAGGATGGCGCGCACGGCGGAGGGCGGGCAGCGGTCGGCGAGGAAGCGGCGGGCCTCCTCCTTCAGCTGCTTCTGCTCGTCGGAAAAATCGAAATTCACACGTCGCTCCCGTGGTTTCTTGTGCTTTCCCCGAACGTGAACCGGGTCACGCTAGGTCAGTAAAGAGGCTAGCAAATCGTCCCTTGTCGAACGGCCTCTAGATATCGGACGGGCCTCCGCTCTGTCGTTTGCGGTGAGGCGTCCCTTCTCCCACCTGGGGGAGAAGGGAAACTCGCCGCGATTGTCGTGATGGAAACAGTCCGCATCTGAGCCTCCCCCAAACCAGCCTTTCGTACCTGGCAGCGGGCTTTTGCATGCGGACACGCTTCGGCCTAAACCCCGGCCATGACCCTCGACTGCCGTCTCTATCTGATCACCCCGCCCGTCATCGACGATCTGGCCGCCTTTGGCCGGCTGCTGGCCGAGGCCCTGGACGCGGGCGATGTCGCCGCCCTGCAGATCCGGCTGAAGGATGCGCCGGAAGCCGTCATCGCCGCGGCGGTCGATGTCCTGGGCGCGATCGCCCGGGCGCGGGACGTGGCGGTGATCCTCAACGACGATCCCAAACTGGCCGCCAGGCTCGGCTGCGACGGGGTCCATGTCGGCCAGTCCGACGCCTCCTGCGCCGAGGCCCGCAAAGTCATGGGCAAGGACGCGATGATCGGGGTGACCTGCCACGACAGCCGCCACCTGGCCATGGAGGCGGCGGAGGCCGGCGCCGACTACGTCGCCTTCGGGGCCTTCTTTCCCACCGACACCAAGGAAACCGAGTTCCGGCCCGATCCCGACATCCTGACCATCTGGCAGGAGACGATGCAGATCCCCTGCGTCGCCATCGGCGGCATCACCGCCGACAACGCCGAAGGCCTGGCGACGGCCGGGGCCGACTTCATCGCCGTCAGCGCCGGAGTCTGGCGCCATCCGGAGGGGCCGGCAGAGGGGGTGAGGGCGTTAAACGCAGCGATCGGGAGAGGTTTGGCGGCGCGGGCCTGACAGAGGACTCGGGATTCTGTCGTTCGCGACATCGCTCCCTTCCCCCTGGAGGGGGGAAGGGGGCGCGGTGTCGGCTTCGGCGCTCCACAGTCGCCGACCTAGGGCAGCAAGGCGGATTGCCGTAGCCAACCTTGCTATAAGGTCCCCCCATCGCTAGGTTCCGCGACCTTTTTTCGAGACGCCTCCATGCCCGCCACTTCCCCCCTGATCAACGTCATGATGGACGCCGCCCGCAAGACCGGAAAGGGCATGGCCCGGGACTTCGGCGAGGTCGGGGAGCTTCAGGTCTCGCGCAAGGGCTCGGCCTCCGACTTCGTCACCAACGCCGACATCAAGGCCGAACAGACCCTGTTCGAACTGCTCGGCAAGGCCCGCCCCGGCTACAGCTTCCTGGGCGAGGAGCGCGGGATGATCGAGGGGACCGACAAGACCCACACCTGGATCGTCGATCCGCTGGACGGCACCACCAACTTCATCCACGCCATTCCGCACTTCGCCATCAACATCGCCTTGCAGCGCGAGGGCCAGATCGTCGCCTCGGTCACCTACAACCCGATCACCGCCGACCTGTTCTGGGCGGAAAAGGGCAAGGGCGCCTGGCTGGGCGCCGAGCGCCGCCTGCGCGTCGCCGCCCGCAACCGCCTGGACGACGCCCTGCTGGCCACCGGCATCCCCTTCCTGGGCAAGCCCGGCCACGCCCAGTTCCTCAAAGAGCTTCACCAGGTCACCCAGCGGGTCGCGGGCGTGCGCCGCTACGGCTCGGCGGCCCTGGATCTCGCCTGGGTCGCGGCCGGTCGCTACGACGGCTTCTGGGAACGCGGGCTGAAGAGCTGGGACATGGCGGCCGGCCTTCTACTGATCACCGAAGCCGGCGGCAAGGTCACCGACCTGGACGGCGGCGAGGAGATGCTGGAGAGCGGCAACATCCTGGCGGCCAACCTGGATATGCACCCGCTGATCTTCGAGAAGCTGAAGCTGGCGGCGTAGTTTCCCCGCTCGGCGGCCTGAAGACGAGCGCTTAAGCCGCCGCCGACTCTTCCTTCGGCAGGAAGGGCATCAGCGCCGCCACCGCCGGCTCCAGCTTGCGCCGGTCGAGCGCGTCGCCAACGGCGCGGTTGAGGTTGGCCGCCGCCTCCATCAGCTTCAGGTCGCCGACCGCCACGGCCGCCTGCTGCAGGTCCGCGGCCTGGGCCAGCAGGGCCCGCCGCGCCTGGGGCCAGTCGCTGTCGAGGGCGGTTACGGCGGCCCGGACGATCTTCAGGGCCTGGAGGATCTTGGCCTGGTCGGGAGTCTTGCGGGAATCCGAGCGCCGCTTGCGGGGGCCGGCGTAGTCGCCGCTGTTGAAGCGTCTGCGGTCGGGGCCGACATAGTGGACCGCCTCCACCCAGTCGCGGGGCTTCAGCGCCACCGCCTCGAGCCGGCGGGTCAGATCCTTGATGGTGTAGGGTTTGCGCAGAAATTCATGCACGCCTGCGTCGCGGGCGCCCAGGATGGCCTGGGCGGTGGCCTCTCCGGTGACCATGATGATCGGCGCCTTGCGGCAGGACAGATCGCTGCGCCGCAGCGCCCGCGCCAGGCGCGCGCCGTCCAGTTCCGGGCCGGCGTGTTCCAGGAAGATGATCTGCGGATCGATGGCCCTGGCCACCTGCACCGCCTTGGCGTCGGAGGGCGCCGCCCAGACCTGACAGGTCACCAGACTGCGCAGCAGTTCCTGCAGCAGCTTCACCGAGGCCGGTTGCGAATCGACGATCAGCACCCGCTGCAGATGCGGGGCCATGCGCTGCATGATCTTCTCGTCGGCGTTGAACACAGTCGGGCCGGCCCCCAGCTCTGGATATCCAAAGTCCAATCCTTGTCCTGTTTCGGTAAACATCAGATTTAGGACGATCCGCCGCGACTTCGGGCGGGCCATCGCGGCAAACGATTTTCATTGTCGCCGAAAGGCTCTAGGTGGACCTTCAAGGTTTGCTGGAGTTCTTCCGTCGATGATCAGACGCCCCGCCATCCTCCTGGCCCTGCTGGGCGCCATCGTGACCCTCGCCCTGGCTGGTTGCGACAAGGCCAAGGTCAGCGACAAGCCGCCGGAAACCGGCGACGTCGCTGTCGCCCGCGTCGACGGCCAGCCGATCTGGGCCTCCGACGTCAAGCGCGAGGCCGTGGCCCAGGGGCTGATCGGCGAGGGCGAACCGCTTGATCTGCAGTCCGACCTCTTCCGGCAGGTGCTGGACGAGGTCATCGACCAGGACCTGCTGGCTTCGGAGGCGGTGCGCCGCGGCATCGACAAGGACCCCGTGGCGCAGCGTCGGCTGGTCGCCGCCCGCAAGCGAATCCTCGGCGACATGCTGGTGGAAGGCGTGGTCGAGAAGGGCGTCACCGAGGACAATATCCAGAGCCTCTACCGCGAACAGCAGAAGCTCTCGGCCCAGTCCGAGGAATACAAGGCCCGCCAGATCGTTGTGCCGAGCGCCGCGGCCGGCGAAGACGTCAAGCGGCTGCTGGCCGCCGGGGCCTCCTTCGACGCCCTGGCCATGGAGCGTTCCACCGACAGCGCCACCCGGTTCAGCGGCGGTGATTTCGGCGGCTATTTTACCCTGGACGTCATGTCGACGGCCTATCAGGTCGCCCTCAAGCCCGCCCAGCCCGGCGAACTGGTCGGGCCTTTCGCGGTCGAAGGCGGCTGGGCGGTGGTGCGGGTCGATGAGAAGCGTCCCGAGCAACCGATCACCATCGAGGCCGCCCGGCCGCAGATCGTCCGCTTCCTGACCTATGGACAGGTCCGCGATCTGCTGGAAAAGCTGCGCGGCGGGGCCAAGGTCGAGAACCTGCTGCCCAAGAACCAGACCGTGCCGGGCGCCCCAAGCGAACCCGCCACGGCGCCGCCCGCGACGGCCGCGCCGCCCGTCGCTCCGCCCGCCGCCTCGCCTCCGACCGGGCCGCAGAAGAAATGACCAAGCAGCCGATCAAGACGCCCGCGAAGAAGGGCTCTGCCAAGGCCGCGGCCCCCAAACCCGCCGGCAACACCCAGGGCCTGCTGGAGGCCGCCGCCAAACCGGCTGAGTTCGTCGGCCATGCCGTGGAACGCGCCCTGGAGCCCGTAACCTCCGCGATCAAGCGCGGCCTGATGCGACCGGCGAAGGATGAGCCGGAAGCCGTCTCCGCGCCGGAGGCCGCGCCCGGCAAGCCGGGCCTGGCCATCTCTCCCCTGGCCACGCCCTTCCCGACGATCGCCCCGATCGCCGGGGTGGAGATGGCCACCGCCCGGGCCGGCTTTTACAAGCACGAGCGCGACGACCTGTTGATCATGCGGTTCGCCGAGGGGACCAGCGCCGCCGGGGTGTTCACCCGCCATGCGGTGGGTTCCGCCCCCGTCGACTGGTGCAAGCGCCAGCTGACCGCCTCCAAGGGCGAGGACGTCCGGGTCCTGGTGGTCAATGCCGGCTGCGCCAACAGCTTCACCGGCAAGCCCGGCGCCGACGCCGTGCGCCGGGTCGCCACCGCCGCGGGCAAGCGGTTCGACTGCCGCCAGCGCGACGTGATGATGGCCTCGACCGGGGTCATCGGGGTGGTGCTGGACGACGCCAAGATCACCGCCCGTCTGGCCGAGGCGGATGCCCGGATGACCTCTGATGGCTGGGCCGCCGCCGCCGGCGCGATCATGACCACCGACACCTTCGCCAAGGGGGCGCAGGCCACGGCGGTGATCGACGGCGCGACGGTGCGGATCGCCGGCATCGCCAAGGGCTCGGGGATGATCGCCCCGGACATGGCCACCATGTTGGCCTTCGTGGTCACCGACGCCAATATCGCCCCGAGCGCCTTGCAGACCCTGGTCAGCCTCTATACCCGCACCACCTTCAACGCCGTCACGGTCGACGGCGACCGTTCGACCAACGACACCCTGCTGCTGTTCGCCACCGGCCAGTCCGAGGCGCCGCGCATCAGCCGCGCCGGCGACAGGCGCCTGGCCGACTTCCGCGAGAAGCTGGAGGGGGTGCTGCTCGACTTGGCCCTGGCCCTGGTGCGCGATGGCGAGGGGGCCAGCAAGTTCGTCAAGATCGTCGTCACCGGCGCGGAGAGCCACGCTTCGGCCCGCAAGATCGCCCGGACCATCGCCGAAAGCCCGCTGGTCAAGACCGCCTTCGCTGGCGAGGACGCCAACTGGGGCCGCATCGTCATGGCGGTCGGAAGGGCTGATGAGCCGGTCAACCGCGACAAGCTCAGCGTCCGCTTCGGCAAGCTGATCGCCGCCCAGGACGGCATGGTCGCCGCCGGCTACTCCGAGGCCAAGATGAGCGCCTATATGAAAAAGCCGGAGCTGGAAGTCGGGGTCGATGTCGGAGTCGGCCGCGGCCACGCGGTGATGTGGACCTGCGACCTGACCAAGCAGTATGTGGCGATCAACGGGGATTACCGGAGTTAAAGTGGCGTTGGGTCCGTCTGGGGACTGGTTGCGCGCATCGAGCGCGCTACCTGTCCCCGGTTCGCGCGGAGCGACGATGCAGGCACAGGTCCAGACGCCAGAGCCTCTACGACTGAACCGTGATCAATTCCCTGGCCGGTGCTGACCAGGGACAGGTAGCCCGCCTGAGGGCGGGCAACCGGTCCCTAAGCGCTAGTTCACCACCTCATGCAGCGCCTTCAGCGTCTTTAGAAGCGCCTCCGCACCGTCCAGAGGCAGGCAGCTGAGCGGGTCGCAGAGGGCCTTGTCCGGGTCGGGGTGGAATTCCAGGAAGACGCCGTCGGCGCCGGACGCCACTGCGGCCTTGGCGATGACCGAGACCCCGTCGCGGCGTCCGCCCGTCGAGGCGCCGCCGGTGCGGGGGTCGGCGCCGGGCAGCTGCACCGCGTGGGTGGCGTCGATGGTCACCGGCGCCCCCAGCTTCTTCATCTCGCCGATGCCCAGCATGTCGACGATCAGGTTGTTGTAGCCGAAGGAATTGCCCCGCTCGCACAGCACGGTCATGTCCGCGCCGTCGGTGGCTTCCTTGATCTTGTCGAGGATGTTCCTGCAGTCCCAGGGGGCCAGGAACTGGCCCTTCTTGACGTGCAGCAGGCCGCCGGCGGCCTGGGTGGCGCGGGCGGCGGCGACCACCAGGTCGGTCTGGCGGCAGAGGAAGGCGGGGATCTGCACCAGGTCGGCGACCGCGGCGACGGGCGCGCATTCCTCCACGGTGTGGATGTCGGTGGCGATCGGCACGTCCACCCGGCTCTTCACCTCAGAGAGGATGGCGAGGCCCTTTTCCAGGCCGGGTCCGCGATAGCTCTTCAGCGAGGAGCGGTTGGCCTTGTCGTAGCTGGCCTTGAAGACATAGGGCAGGCCGAGGTCGGCGCAGATGGCCTTCAAGGTCCTGGCCGTGTTCAGCGCCAGATCCAGGTCCTCGATGACATTCAGGCCGGCGATCACCACCAGCGGCTGGCCATCACCAATCGAGATGTTCCAGCGATCGAGGGTCAGCTTGGCCATGGGACGCTCCTGTCGGACAGATTTGCGGCCTCCATAGCAGAGGATCGCCGGCCCCGCGCCCCTCCCCTCCCGGGAATCGCGGACGGCTGGTGTGACCCGTGAGCGGCTGCTAGGTCGAAGGCATGTCGCAGATTCCGAACCCCAAACCTACACTCCTGGTTGTCGCCGCCGCCCTGATCGATGCGGATGGCCGGGTGCTGATCTGCAAGCGGCCGCAGGGCAAACAGCTGGCGGGGCTGTGGGAATTTCCGGGCGGCAAGGTCGAGCCGGGCGAAACGCCGGAGGCCTGCGTCATCCGGGAATTAAAGGAAGAACTGGGCATCGAGGTCAAGGAGGCCTGCCTGGCGCCCTTCGTCTTTGCAAGCCACGGTTATGATTCGTTTCACCTCCTGATGCCATTGTATCTGCTGCGGCGGTGGGACGGTGTGGTCACCGCGCTTGAACACGAGGCCTTGGCGTGGGTGAAACCCAGCAAACTGGCGGACTATCCCATGCCTCCGGCCGACGCGCCGCTGGTCGCCTGGCTGCGCGATTTGATCTGAAGCGCTTCTGGCGGGACCAGAGCGGCGCGACCGCCGTCGAATACGGCCTGATCTGCGCCTGCATCTTCCTGGTCATCGTCACCTCGGTGACCGCTTTCGGCAACAAGACCACCGACATCATGAACGCCGTCTCCACGGCCATCAGCGACGCCATAGGCGGCTGAGCGCGAATCAGCCGCCCGGCTTCTCGCCGGCGCTCTGCTCCGCCGCTCCCAGCGCATCGGCGAGCCGCATCCTGGCGCTGCCGGGTTTCAACGGCTTCTGCTGGCTGTCGTGCGGCGCCCAGCCAGTGACGGTGATGATCTCGAAACTGGCCGGGACCTTGCCGTCCGCGCCCGAGAACCGCTCCAGATACAGAGCCATGGCCCGCATCAGAACCGTCCGGGTCAGGGGCTTGCGCGAGCGGTCCAGCAAGGCGTTGGTCTCGCCCATGGCCCGCAGGTCGCTGAGCAGCCGCAGCGGGTTGGCATAGCGCACCGTCACCCGGTCGACATCGCTGACCGGCAGGGCGAAGCCGGCGCGCTGCAACAGGCCGGCCCCATCGAAACCGTCGGCGAAGGGCGAGACCCGCAAGGACGCGCCGCCGGTCAGGTCCGACTCCGCCTCAAGCAGGCACTGACGCAGCTCGGTCAGGCTGGCCCCGCCCAAATAGGCGCCGATGAACAGGCCGTCGGGCTTCAGCGCCCGGCGGATCTGCACCAGGGTTCCGACCAGATCGTTGGTCCAGTGCAGGGCGAGGGTCGAGACGATCAGGTCCAGGCTCTCGGCAGCGAAGGGCAGGCGCTCTTCGTCGGCGACGACACGGGGGCCATCCCGGCCGCCCAGCATCCGGGCGGAAAGGTCGGTTTCGATCAGCATGTCGATCTTTTCCGCCGCATCACTCCGCGCGAGGGCGGCCCGAAACGCCCCATGGCGCGCGCCCAGGTCGACGGCCCGGGGAAACCGTCGCATGATCGTCTCCAGCCGCTCCACCGCGTCGCCAGCCGCCCGGGTCTTCAGGAAGTCGGCGGCGGCATAGCCGGGCGCGGCCCGGTCCAGCCGCAGGCGGTGCAGGGCGCGATCGAACAGGAGGGGCGGCTCGGACATGTCGGCTGAAGATGGTCCTGGAGGGGCGCGTTGGAAACCCGGCCCTGGCCTTATCGCATTCGGCCGCCGGGCGCTCGACCTGATCCTGCCCAATGTCGATCAGCACGGCGCGCCGGTCATTTCGCCGGGCATGAACCCCGGCGCCTGGGCACGGATCACCTTCCTGGACGATCCCGTCTGCGACGGATGCGGCGTTCCGGCCGAGTATGCGATGATCGGCCGCTGTCCGTCCTGCGAGGCCAAGCCGCACCGCTTCGACCGGGCCCGCGCCGCCTGTCTCTATGACGAACACAGCCGCGAGCCGATCCTGCAGTTCAAGCACGCCGACCGCACAGACCTGGCGCCGCTGTTCGCCCGCTGGCTGTCGCGCGCGGCCCGCGACCTGATCGCGGAGGCGGACGCCATCGCCCCGGTGCCGCTGCACCGCTGGCGGCTGCTGTCGCGGCGCTACAACCAGGCGGCCGAGATCGGTCGGCGGCTGGCCCTGGTCTCCGGCAAGCCCTTCCTGCCGGACGCCCTGACCCGGACCCGCGCCACCGCCAGCCAGGGCGGCCGGTCGGCCTCCGGGCGCCGTCGCAATGTCGCCGCCGCCTTCGCCGTGCCCGGAGGACGGGCGCAGCAGGTGGCCGGAAAGCGCATCCTTCTGATCGACGATGTGTTGACCACGGGCGCCACCGCCGATGGCTGCGCCCGGGCCCTGAAGGCCGCCGGCGCGTCGTCCGTCAGCCTGGCCGTCATCGCCCGGGTGAAAGAACGCTCCAGAGCCCCTACATAAACCTCGAGTTTGCCCCTATTGGAGACCCCATGGCCCAGGTCGTTATCTACACCCGTCCCTTCTGCGGCTTCTGCGCCAAGGCGTTGAGCGTGCTGAAGGCCAAGGACGTCGCCTTCGAGGAGATCGAAGCCGGCATGGATCCCAAGCTGCGCCAGGAGATGATCGACAAGTCCGGCCGCACCACCTTCCCGCAGATTTTCATCGACGGGGAGCATATCGGCGGCTGCGACGACATGCTGGCTCTCGACCGGGCGGGCAAGCTGGACCCCATGCTGGCCGCATGACCTTCAAGGTCGCCCTCGTCCAGACCCGCACGCCGGCCACCCACCAGGCCGCGCTGGCCCATGTCGCCCCGCTGGTGCGGCAGGCGGCGGCGGGCGGGGCGCTGCTGATCGTCACGCCGGAGGGGACCAACGTCCTCCAGCGCAGGCGCGAGACCCTGCTGCCGTTGCTTGTCAGCGCCGAGGCGGACCCAGTCGTCCTGGGACTGCGCGCCCAGGCCGCGGAGCTGAAGGTCTGGATCGACATCGGCTCGGCCCTGGTGCTGCGCGAGGACGGCCAGGCTGCCAACCGCCAGATGCTGATCGGGCCGGACGGGGCGGTGGCCGCGACCTACGACAAGCTGCACATGTTCGACGTCGACCTGCCGACCGGCGAAACGGCGCGGGAGTCGGAAGTCTATACCCCCGGCGACAGGGCGGTGCTGGCCGAGACGCCGTTCGGGGCCCTGGGCCTGACCATCTGCTACGACATGCGCTTTCCCGCCCTCTACCGCGCCCTCGCCATCGGCGGGGCCAGGGTGATCACCGTTCCGGCCGCCTTCACCCGACCGACCGGCGAGGCCCATTGGGAAATCCTGCTGCGGGCCCGGGCCATCGAGACCGGCAGCTTCATCCTCGCGGCCGCGCAGGGCGGCTTCCATGAGGACGGCCGGGGCACCTGGGGCCGCTCGATCATCGTCGGGCCCTGGGGCGAGGTGCTGGCCGCTTCGCTGGATGACGAGCCCGGCGTGATCTTCGCCGACATCGATCCGGCCCTGGCCGACAAGGCCCGCGCGGCCATTCCGGCCCTCAAGAACGCCCGCCCCTTCACCGGTCCGGCGGCATGATCAAATACGCTCTTGCCTGTTCGGCCGGCCATGAGTTCGAGGGCTGGTTCGGCTCGTCGGCCGACTACGACGACCAGTCGGCGCGCGCCCTGGTGCGCTGCCCGGCCTGTGACAGCGGCGAGGTCCGCAAACAGATCATGGCCCCCGCCGTGGCCGGGACCAAGCGCCGGGGCGAGGCCGAGCCTCAACCCCGCATGCAGCAGATGATGATGGAGGCGATTAGCGCCGTCCGCGCCCACGTCGAGGAGACCTTCGACTACGTCGGGGATACCTTCGCCCGGGAGGCCCGCGCCATCCACGAAGGCAGGAGCGAGGAACGCCCCATCTACGGCGAGGCCACTCCCAAGGAAGCCCGGGCCCTGATCGAAGACGGCGTAAACGTCGCCCCCCTGCCGCCGGCCCCGCCGAAGAAGGAAGAGGTCAACTAGGCCTCTGCCCAGAGGGAGGCCTCGCCGCCACCCTGACGGACCATCGCTCGGATAGCGGCGGCGAAGCGAGGCAGCGCCGCGTACTCGACCTGCATAGACAACGTCACCTCCCGATCCACGTCGAAATCGTCAGGATTGCTCCGCAGTTTTACGAACACCGTGAGCTCTCCGGTGGCGCTCGTGGGGCGGACCGAAATGTCGATGCAGATCGGCATCGGCGGCAAACTAACACCAGATAACAGGGACGGCGGCGAATCCGCAGGGATCGGAAAGGCCTCGAGCGCCTTGGCGAAGGCCAGCAGTTCCTTTTTGCCTATGAAATCCTCGGACCAGCCTGCGAAGCCATCGCTTCCTGCGTCGCAGCTTAGCCATCCGTAGTCCGGCTCATCGAGAGCCCAGGCCAGCCAAAGATGTGGTCCGTCCCTCATCCCGCCCGCGTCACCGTCATCATGTAGTTGATGTCGCAGTCGGCGGAGCGGTCCCAGCGGCCGGTGAGGGGGCTGTAGGTGACGCCGAAGGGACCTTCCATCCGGAAGGGGTGGCCCTCGATGAAGCCGCGCAGTTCGGCGGGCTTGAGGAACTGCTTCCACTCATGGGTGCCGGCCGGGACCCAGCGCAGGACGTATTCGGCGCCCAGCTTGGCCAGGGCCAGGGACTTGAGGGTTCGGTTGAGGGTGGCGACGATCATCACCCCCTCCGGCGACAGCATCCGGGCGCAGGTGCGCAGGAAATCGCCCGGATCGGCGACATGCTCGATGACCTCCATGTTGAGGATCACGTCGAAGGGCCCGGCGCCTTCGGCCTCCAGCTGTTCGGCAGTGGCCGCGCGGTAGTCGATCTTCAGCCCCTGTTCGGCGGCATGGGTCCCGGCGGTGCCGATGTTGCGCGGGGAGGCGTCGACCCCGGTCACCGAAAAGCCCAGCCGACTCATCGGCTCGCTCAGCAGGCCGCCGCCGCAGCCGATATCCAGCAGCTTCAGGCCCGCGAACGGACAGCGGGCGTTGGCGTCGCCGCCGAACCGGCCCAGCACCGTGTCGCGGATGAAGGCCAGCCGCACCGGATTGAATTTGTGCAGCGGCGCGAACTTGCCCTTGGGGTCCCACCATTCGGCGGCGATCCGGGAAAACCGCTCCACATCGGCGGGGTCGATGCTTCGGCTGAGGTTGGGGGACAGGTCAGGTTCTGGGTTGGGGGCGACGTCGCTCATGGACCCATATCTAGTCCCGCCGGGCAGGCTTGTCCCGTCCGCTCACGGAATTGCGCATCCGCGCATTGCGGCGCCGCCAATGGGCCGTTAGAAGGCGGCTCCTTGCGCCGGATAGCGTTCTGTCCGCCGCGCGGGGCACGATTGTTTCGTCTGGGGGAGTTTTGCCGCCCGTGTCACGGCTGGTCATGAAGTTCGGCGGCACCTCGGTGGCCGACCTGGAGCGCATCCGACGCGTCGGCCGGCTGGTGGCCGCCGAGGCGGCGACCGGCCGCTCCATCGCCGTGGTCGTTTCCGCTATGTCGGGCAAGACCAATGAGCTGGTCGCCTGGACCGACGGCTGCGGCCCCGCCGCCCCCGGCCTGCCGTCGTCCGACGACGAGTACGACGTCGTCGTCGCCAGCGGCGAACAGGTGACCGCCGGCCTGCTGGCCATGACCCTGCGCAACATGGGCCTGCGGGCCCGGTCCTGGATGGGCTGGCAGATCCCGATCATCGCCGACGACGCCCACGGCCAGTCACGGATCGAGGAAATTCCGGCCGAGGCGCTGGGCGCGGCCATGGACGGCGGCGAGATCGCCGTCATCGCCGGCTTCCAGGGCGTCACCCGCGATGGCCGTCTGGCGACATTGGGCCGGGGCGGCTCGGACACCAGCGCCGTCGCCATCGCCGCGGCCCTGAACGGCGCCTGCGACATCTACACCGACGTCGACGGCGTCTACACCACCGACCCCCGCATCGAGAGCAAGGCCCGCCGGCTGGCGCGGATCTCCTACGAAGAGATGCTGGAGATGGCCTCTCTCGGGGCCAAGGTGCTGCAGACGCGGTCGGTCGAGATGGCCATGGCCCACCGGGTGCCGGTTCGGGTGCTGTCGAGTTTTGTCGAGCCAGGTGAGGCGCCCGGGGCCCCTGAGTCTTTGGGCACCATCCTGTGCGACGAGGAGGATATCGTGGAAAAGCGGATCGTGAGCGGCGTGGCCTACAGCCGCGACGAGGCCAAGGTCACCCTGTTCGGCCTGCCCGACACCCCGGGTGTTTCCTCCCGCATCTTCGGCGCGCTTGCCGATGCGAACGTCAATGTCGACATGATCGTCCAGGCCCATGCCCGCACCGCGGCCATGGCCAATATGGAGTTCACCGTCGGCAAGCGTGACGCCGGCCGAGCCATGGCCGTGGTCGAAAGCCTCAAGGCCGAACTGGGCTTCGAGGACGCCGCCCTGGACGAGGACGTGGCCAAGGTCTCGGTCATCGGGGTGGGGATGCGCAGCCACGCGGGGGTCGCCAAGACCATGTTCAGCGCCCTGGCCGACAAGGGCGTCAACATCCAGGTCATCTCGACCTCGGAGATCAAGATCAGCGTCCTGATCGAGAGCGCCTACACCGAACTGGCCGTCCGCGCGCTGCACGCGGCCTACGGGCTGGACCAGCTTTGATCCTCCCTCCCCTTCATGGGGAGGGCGAGGTCGCAAAGTGACCGAAGGGTGGGGAAGTCTTGAATCTCCTATTGATTCTCCCGCTCGAGCGACAAACTTCCCCACCCGCCGCGCTTCGCGCGTTGTCCCTCCGCATGAAGAGGAGGGAAGGGTTGCCCACCTGCAACAGTGTCAAAACCCTCGTTCGCCGGGGTTGACCCTTGGCGCGGGGCGGCATACCCCTGCCACTATTCCGGCCCGCAAGGGCCCTTCCGAGAGCGCCTCAACCGTGAACGTCGTCATCGACATCACCTGCAAGCAAAAGCCGTCCGCCACCCGTGGCGGTCGTCTTGCCGCCTGCGCTCGGAAGAGGAAAGCCGCCTAGATCCATCCCGATCGAAGCCTCTACGCCCCCTCCCGAGCCGACGCTTTGGAGGGGTTTTTCATGCCCGCTTTCATCGCGCCGGCCCGGGTCAAAGATAAAAAGAAGACCTGTCGTGATCCACGATATCCTGAGTGAAAAACCCGCCCGCGACGCCGCCGCGTCGTTTGTCGCCCGCGAGGCCGGCCGTGACGCCACCGCCGCCAAGGCGCATCGCCGCGCCCTGTGGATCGGCGAATCCAAAGCCCTGCTGGCCCTGTCCGGCCCGCTGGTCATCACCCAGCTGGCCCAGATGGCGATCCTGGCGACCGACATCGTCTACCTTGGGCGGCTCAGCACGGCCGCCCTGGCCTCGGCGGCGATCGGCAACACCGTCTACTACTTCTGCTGGCTGCTGGGCTCCGGCCCGGCCATGGCCGTCTCGCCGATGATCGCCCAGCTGCTGGGCGCCAATCCGGACGCCAAGGCCGGAGTGCGGGCAGTGGTGCGGATGGGTCTGTGGGCGGCCGCCCTGCTGGCCTTCCCGCTGTTCCCGGTGCTGCTGTCGACCCACTGGATCCTCGGCCACCTCGGACAGGAGCCGGAGCTGGCCAAGGGGGCGGGGCAGTTCACGGCCATGCTGTGCTTTGGCCTGCCCTTCACCTTCGGCTTCCAGGTGCTGCGCAACTTCGCCACGGCCATGGAGCGTCCGCGCGCGCCGCTGCTGGTCATGCTGGCGGCGATCGGCTTCAACGCCCTGCTGGGCTGGGTGCTGATCTTCGGCCATCTGGGCGCGCCGAAACTGGGGATCGTCGGGGCGGGGATCTCGACCTCGGCTTCGGCGGTCTTCTCCTTCGTCGCCATGGTGGCGGTGATCTGGTGGACCCCTGCCCTTCGCCGGGTGCGGGTGTTCCGCCGGTTCTTCCGGCCGGCCTGGATGCAGCTGATCGAGCAGTTCCGCCTGGGCGTGCCGATCGGCTTGACCATGCTGTTCGAGGCCATGCTGTTCAACGCCATGACCCTGGTGGTGGGGACCTTCGGGGCCACCTCCCTGGCCGCGCACCAGGTGGCCCTGAACTTCGCCTCGGTGACCTTCATGGTGCCCCTTGGGGTGGCCATGGCGGCGACGGTGCGGGTCGGGCTGCACGCCGGGGCCAGCGACTTCGCCGGCGCCCGCCGGGCCGGCTTCTCGGCCATGGGCATCGGCGCGCTGATCGTCCTGGTCTTCGGCCTGGGGATGGCGCTGTTCGGCAAGCAAATTGCTGGACTGTACATCGCCGGGCGAGAGCCCGCCGATCTGGAGGTCATCGCCCTGGCGGCGGTCTTCCTCAAGGTGGCGGCGGCCTTCCAGCTGTTCGACGCCCTGCAGGTGGTCGGCGCCCTCAGCCTGCGCGGGCTGAAGGACGCCCGCTGGCCGATGTTCCTCGCCGCCGGCAGCTACTGGCTGGCCGGAGCCCCGGTCTGCATCGGCCTGGGAGTCGGGCTGCACATGGGCGGCCTCGGCGTCTGGATCGGCCTGGCCTTCGGCCTGGCGGTGGCGGCGGTCGGCATGTGCGTCCGCTTCCAGATGCTGACGCGGAAGGCGGGGTAGTGCGAGAAGCCTTCTCCCGCTTGTCGGGAGAAGGATCTGAGCTACGCGTCCCGCTTCGAATAGACCGGCTTGCGCTTCTCCAGGAAGGCTTGAACCCCTTCCTGGAAGTCGCCGTCGCTGCTGGCCAGGATCTGGTTGCGGTCTTCCATGGCGATCACCGCTTCCAGGCCGCCGGCGTCGATGGCGTGGTTGAGGGCTTCCTTGGTCAGCCGCAAGCCCAGCGGGGTGGCGTGCAGCATGTCCTCGACGAAGCCTTGCGCCTCGGCCTGCAGCTGGTCGGCCTCGACGATCCGGCTGACCAGGCCCAGTTCCCGGGCGCGGTCAGCGGTGATGAAACGGCCGGTCAGCATGAACTCGGCCGCGACCGAGCTGCCGACCATCCGGGGCAGGAAGTAGCTGACCCCGATGTCGCAGGCCGAAAGGCCGATGCGGATGAAGGCGGCGTTCATGCGAAGCCTAGGCGTGGCGATCCGCACGTCGCTGGCCAGGGCCAGGGCGAAGCCGCCGCCGGCCGCCGCGCCGTCGATACAGGCGATAATCGGCTGGGGGCAGCGGCGCATGGCGATGACGATCTCGCTGATCCGTCGCTGGGCGGTGAGCCCCGCCCCGACCGAGCGATCGCTGTTGCCGCCACTGCGCTCCTTCAGGTCCAGGCCGGCGCAGAAGGCCGCGCCGGCCCCGCGCAGCACCACCACACGCACGTCACGGCGCCAGTAGAGGCCAACGAAGAAGTCGCGCAGGTCCTCGACCATCTGGCGGTTCAGGGCGTTGAGGCTCTGCGGCCGGTTCAGGGTCACCCAGGCGGTCTCGCCCTCGGTGCGGATGTCGAGGGTTTCATAGGTTTTTGCAGCGGCGGTCTCGGTCATGGAAGGCTCCGTCATCGTGTCTGGCCGCCGTCCACGGGCACCACGGCGCCATGGATGAAGCTGGCCTTGTCGCTCATCAGGAAGGCGGCGGTCGAACCGATCTCTTCCGGGGTTCCGAACCGCTGCATCGGCACCTCGCGGCGGACCCAGCGGTTCCAGTTCTCGGCGCGGGGGCCGGTCGAGCGGTTTTCCCAGTCGCCGCCCGGGAAGACGATGTTGCCCGGGGCGATACAGTTGATGCGGACCCCGCTGGCGCCCGACACCCGGGCCAGCTCCTTGGTCAGGTGGTTCACCGCCGCCTTGGCGGTGCCGTAGGTCAGGGGCGTGCCCAGGGCGCCGAGACCGGCGATGGAGCTGATGAACAAAACCGACCCCGCCCCACGCGGCTGCATCAGGCGATAGGCGCCGCGCGCCAGCCGCCAGGCCGAGCCCAGGTTCTGCGAGAAGCCCGCGTCCCAGGTATCGTCATCGACCTCGGCGCCGGGAGGGCAGGGATGCAGGCCGACGTTGGCCACGGCCCCGAAGATCGGTCCAAGCGCCTCTTCCGTCCCGGCCAGCGCCTTTTCGATCACGGCTGTCTCGCGCAGATCGCCGGCCATGGCCCAGAGGCGGTCCGCGCCGTACTGGCCGGCCAGCCGCTTGCGGGTGTCTTCCAGCGCGTCCGCGCCGCGCGCGGTGATCGCCACCTTGGCGCCCTCGGCCAGGCAGGCCTCGACGATGCCCAGGCCGATGCCCCGGCTGGCGCCGGCCACAAAGATGGTCTTGTCCTTCAGTCCCAGATCCATGCCGCGCTCCCGCTTTCTTGTTTGGGGCGCAGATTGAAACGGCGGTCCTAGGGTCAGGCAAGGGCTGTCGCTACAGCTTGAGCAGCGCCCTCAGGGCGTAGGCCGCCATCGCCGTGGTCGTCGAGCCCGCCAGGGCCAGCAGGGCGAACCACAGCAGCCTTCGGCGCAGCGGCGGCAGGGTCTCGTCCTCGTCCGGCGGGCCCTCAATGATATCCCGCATCGGCGGCGACCTTTCCCCGGAAGATCCAGTAGACCCAGGCGGTATAGCCGAGGATCACCGGCAGCAGGATGGCGACCCCCACCAGCATGAAGCCTAGGGCTCCCGCCTCGTTGGCCGCCTGGCGGAAGGTCACGTCGTAGGGAACGATGTTGGGAAAGAAGCTCGCCGCCAGCCCGATGTAGCCCGACAGGAAGACCAGCAGGGCGCCAAGGAAGGGCGCCAGGTGCGAGGCCTTCTTCCTCAGCCAGAAGCCGATGATCAACAGTCCGGCCAGGCCCAGCAGCGGGATCGGCAGGTGGGGCAGGAAGACGGCCATGTCGAACCCGTCTCCGGTAAAGCCCCAGCGGCTGGCGACGCGTGGATGGATCAGCAGGGTGGCCAGGCTGACCGCCGCCAGCAGGACGGCGCTGGCGATGCCGGCGATGGTCGCCCAGCGGCGGGCGTCGTCATGCAGCGCCCCCTCGGTCTTCCAGACGATCCAGGCGGCGCCGAGCAGGGCGTAGCCGGCGACGAGCCCGACTGCGACCAGCAGACTGTAGGGGGTCAGCCAGTCGAACGGGCCGCCGGCGAAGGCGCCCGCCTTGACCGTCACCCCCTGGATGAAACCGCCCAGCACCAGGCCCTGGGCCAGGGTGGCGGCCAGCGACCCGCCGGCGAAGGCCGCCGTCCACAGGGCCTTGCCCCGCTTTCGACCATGCAGTCGGAATTCGAACGCCACGCCGCGCAGGATCAGCGCCAGCAGCATCAGCATCAGCGGCAGGTAAAGGGCCGGGCCGATGATGGCGTAGGCCATGGGAAAGGCCGCGAACAGCCCGCCGCCGCCCAGCACCAGCCAGGTCTCGTTGCCGTCCCAATAGGGCGCGATGGTGTTCATCATCGCGTCCCGCTCTTTGGGGCTGCGGGCGAACGGGAACAGGATGCCGACCCCCAGGTCGAAGCCGTCCAGCAGGACGTACATCAAGACCGAAACGGCGATCAGCCCGGCCCAGATCAGAGGCAGGTCCAGGGTCATGGCCGCCCTCCCGCGTCGTCCTGATTGCCGTCTCGGCCCAGGTCCTTGCGCTGTTCACCATCGCCCAGCTCCCCACCTCCGGGTTCCGGCGGCGCGGCGGCCATGGCGCTTCCCGGCGCGCGGTCGTCCGGCGTCGGGGCGGCCTCGTGCGGCGCGGGTCCCCGGTGCATCAGCCGCAGGATGTAGATGGCCCCGCCGCTGAACACGATGGCGTAGACGATCAGGAAGCCCAGCAGGGATGCCGAAATCTGCCCCGCCCCCACCGGCGACACCGCGTCCCGCGTCCGCAGAAGCCCGGTGACCACCCAGGGCTGGCGGCCGACTTCGGCGACGATCCAGCCGGCGATCACCGCCACAAACCCCATCGGCGCCATCACCACGCTGGCCCGCAGGAACCAGCGATCCTGCTCCGGTCCGCCGCGCAGGCAGCGGAACACCCCCCAGGCGCCCAGGCCGATCATCGCCAGCCCCAGACCGACCATCACCCGGAAGGCCCAATAGACCAGCCCGACCACCGGCCAGTCCTCGCGCGGCCAGTCCTCCAGCCCCTGGATGACGGTGTCTTTCGACACACCCTGGATCAGGTTCCCGACGCCCGGAATGGCGATCTCGCCGTGGGTCTTGGCCGCCTTCCGATCCGGCAGGCCGACCAGACTCTGATCCTGGTCCGCCCTGGTCTTCCAGTAGGCCTCGATGGCAGCCAGCTTCAGCGGCTGGTGCTGGCGCACGACCTCGCCCGAGGCATGGCCGACGACCAGCTGCAGCGGTGCGACGATGGCGAACATGCCGATGGCCATCCGCAAGGCCATTCGCGATTCCGGCTGCTCCCGGTCGCGCAGCAGGAGGTAGGCGCTGGCCCCGCCGACAGCCAGGGCGGTGGTCAGGAAGGCGGCCAGGGCCATGTGGGCCAGACGGGTGGGGAAGGTCGGGTTGAACACCACCTGCCACCAGTCGGTGGCGATCAGGCTGCCGCCCGGCAGGACCGCATAGCCGGTGGGAAACTGCATCCAGCTGTTAGCCGACAGAATCCAGAAGGCGCTGATCAGGGTGCCGATGGCGACCAGCGCCGTCGCGGTGAAATGCAGGCCCGGTCCGACCTTCTTCCAGCCGAACAGCATGATCCCGAGGAAGCTGGCCTCCAGGAAGAAGGCCGTCAGAACCTCGAAGGCGAACAGCGGCCCGAGAACCGGGGCGACGGTCGTCGAAAAGACGCTCCAGTTGGTTCCCAGCTCGTAGCTCATCACCACGCCGGAGACGACGCCCATGCCGAAGCTCAGGGCGAAGATCTTGACCCAGAAAAGGTAGAGGTTGCGGAAGACCTCGCGGCGGGTCGCCAGCCACAGCCCCTCCAGCACCGCCAGGAAACTGGCCAGGCCGATGGTGAAACTCGGAAAGATGATGTGGAAGGCGATTGTGAAGGCGAATTGGAGTCTCGCCAGCAGCATCGCGTCGAGATCTTGCACCCTGTCAGCCCTCAGCTTCCGGAATCGCGACCGGACACAACGCCTCTAACGCCCGAAGGGCAATAAAGGGCTTGGCGGCATTCGGTCGCAGCGGGGCTCCGTCAGGATCCGCAGCCCGTCAGGCGGCGTTGGCCGAGAACTGCAGGCCCGCCAGCTTGGCGTAGAGGCCGCCCTTGCGGACCAGCTCTCCGTGCGTGCCCTGCTCGACCACCCGGCCCTCTTCCATGACCACGATCCGGTCGGCCCGCAGCACGGTGGCCAGGCGGTGGGCGATGACCAGGGTGGTGCGGCCGGTCATGGCCTCGTCCAGCGCCTTCTGCACCAGCCGTTCGTTCTCGGCGTCCAGGGCGCTGGTCGCCTCGTCCAGCAGCAGGATGGGCGATTCGCGGACCAGGGCCCGGGCGATGGCCAGGCGTTGCCGCTGCCCTCCCGACAGGGTCTTGGCCCGCTCCCCGACCGAGGTGTCGAACCCTTCGGGCAGGGCGCCGATGAAGCCGGCGGCCTCGGCGGCCTTGGCGGCGTCGATGATCTCGGCGTCAGTGGCGTCCTGGCGGCCAAAGCGGATGTTGTCGCGGGCCGAGCCGGAGAACAGCGCCGCGTCCTGACCGACCAGGGCCAGGCGGCTGCGCACCTCACCCGGATCCGCGTCGCGCAGGTCGACGCCGTCCAGCCGGATGACGCCGGCTTGAGGATCATAGAAGCGCAGCAGCAGCCGGAAGACGGTGCTCTTTCCGGCGCCGGAGGGGCCGACCAGCGCCACCGTCTCGCCCGGCTTCACCGAAAGGTCGAAACCGCGCAGGGCCGGCAGGTCGGGGCGACCCGGATAGGCGAAGTCGACGCCTTCGAAACTGACCTCGCCGCGCGCCGGTGACGGCAGGGCGACAGGACTGGCCGGGGCGGCGATATTGGGCGTCGACGCCAGAAGCTCGGAAATCCGCGACATGGCGCCGGACGCCTTCTGCACCTCGCCCCAGACCTCGCCCAGCATGCCGACGGAACTGGCGGCCATGACCGACAGGAAGACGAACTGCACCAGGGCCCCGCCGCTCATCGTGCCGTTCAGCACCGCATGGGCGCCGGTCCACAGGATCACCGAGATGCCGCCGAACACCAGGGTGATGACCAGGGCGGTCATCAGGGCCCGGGCGCCGATGCGGCTGACCGACTTGCGGAAGGCGATCTCCACCGCCTCGCCGAAGCGACGGTCGGCATAGCCTTCACGGCCGAAGGCCTGGACCGTGTCGAGGCCGTCGAGGCTCTCACCGGCAAAGGCCACGGCGTCGGCGAACCGGTCCTGGGCCTCGGTGGACAGCTTCCTCACCCGCTTGCCGAACAGGAACATCGGCGCGACGACGAACGGCGCCAGCAGCATGACGAACAGGGTCAGCTTGGGGCTGACGATGGCCAGCATGATCGTCGCACCGATCAGCGACAGCAGGTTGCGCAGGGCGATGGAGGCAGAGGACCCGACCAGGTTTTCGACGATGGTGATGTCGGTGGTCATCCGCGACAGCACTTCGCCGGTGCGGGTGTTCATGAAGAAGGTCGGATCCAGCGTCAGCACATGGCGGTACAGACCCTTGCGCAGGTCGGCCACCACTCGCTCGCCCAGTCGGCTGATGAAATAAAAGCGCAGCGCCGTGCTCAGGGCCAGAAGCATCGCCACCCCGCCCAGCAGCAGGAAGGTCTGGTTCAACTGCGTCGCCGAACGCGAGGCGAAGCCATGGTCGACCACCGACTTGGCCGCGCTGGTCATCGCCAGGGTCGCCGTGACCGAGACCAGCAGGAAGCCGGCCGCGCCCAGGGCAAAGCCCCAGTGGTCGCGGATATAGGGCAGAAGCCGGCGAAGGTTCCGCACGTCCCTGGACTTGGGGCGACGGTTGGCGTCCTCGCTCAGGCTCTGGGCCAAGGCGGCCCCCGCGCTCGGTCGTCCTTCGACCGACGCCTGTCCTGTTTCGATGGTGCTCATGCCTGGCCCTTGCCTTGTCGCGCGGCCTTATGTATAGCCGCCCGTCTTCGCGGGCGACCCCGCGTCTCACTCTTATTCGACGCTTTACGTCGGTTGGACCGCCCGATGAAACAAGATACCCACCCCGACTATCACTTCATCAACGTGGTGATGGTGGACGGCACCACCTACAAGACCCGTTCGACGATGGGCAAGGAGGGCGCGACCCTCAACCTCGACATCGACCCGAACACCCACCCGGCCTGGACCGGCGGCAACCAGCACCTGCTGGACCGCGGCGGCCGCGTCAGCCGCTTCAACGCCAAGTTCGGCGCCTTCACCAAGAAGTAGTGGGCGGCGTCTCAGGACGCTCCGCTACAGACTGGCGACAAGATCAGGCCGGCCCGTGTCATCACGGGCCGGCCTTTTTCGTGTCCGCTGGACAAAATGGCTATTGGATGGCTATATTTATCTCATGGCCAGTCACAGCGTCGCCGACGCCAAGAATAACCTATCCCAGCTGATCGACCGCGCGCTTGAAGGCGAAACGGTGGTGATCACCCGGCATGGGCGAAGCGTGGTGCGCCTCGTTCCTGAGCAGCCTGCGGATCGGCCGGTGTCGCTGGAAAGCCTTGCTTGGCTGAAACGGGTTCGGGTCGGCAAGACGCTGCCGTCCGAAGACGCCGCAGCCGCCGTGCGGCGCATGCGCGACGAGGGTCCGTGAGGGTCTATTTCGACACCAGCGTCCTGGTGCCCCTCATCAGCTATGACCATTTCAACGACCGAGTGCTGGATTTCATGGAACGGGTTCAGCCGGTCGCCGTGGTCAGTGACTTTGCTTCCGCTGAAGTCAGCTCGGTGATCGCGCGGCGTGTCAGAACGGGTGACCTAACCGCCGACGAGGGGCGTGAGGCGTTCACCAATTTCGACGTCTGGGTCCAGCAACAGGCGCGACAGACAACCGTCGAGCCGACGGATATTCGGCTGGGGGAGCAGTTTGTCCGCCGCCTCGACCTCACGCTGCGGGCGCCGGATGCGATCCACATTGCGATGGCCCTGCGTTTGGACATCGCCATCGCAACACTGGATACAGGCCTGTTGGCGGCCGCTCAGCGGCTCGGCTGCAAGGTGATCAAGCCTTAGGCCACATCAGGCTCCCACCGCCCCGAACGCGGCCTGCAGACGATCAAATTGGCTCAGCACCCCATTCGGGGTTTCGATCTCAGAGGCTTCCACATACATCCGCCGGTCCAGATGCCGCACCCGCTCGTACAGGCGGGCGGAGCGGTCCAGCAGGGTCAGCAGGCCGTTGGGCAGAATCTCTTCCGGCGCCTCGGCCAGGCAGACAGCCTCGGCGCCCAGGCGATAGCGGTCGTCACAGGCGGCGTCCGGCGCCATGTCGCCTTCGCGCACGGCGCGCTGAACCAGCAGCCAGCTGGCCACCTGCATCAGCCGGGTCGTCAGCCGCATGCTTTCCGAGGCGTAGGCCAGGGCCGCATTGCGCGACAACAGCTTGGAATCCTGACGGCCGCCGCCGTCCAGATAGGCGGCTGTCTCCTCGACCAGGTCCATGCCTTCCTGAAAGGTCCGCTCGAAAAGCTCCGAGCGAGCAAAGTCGGCGATCACGCCTGCTCGCCACGGCGCCGTCGCCAGCGCGCCTAGATCGTTCATGGACACTCCGTCCCCCAAGTGGCTTAAGCGGCGACCACTACACATCGCCCGGGAAGGCAGGTGTGCAACGCCCGTGCCAACCCTTCGTAAACCATGCCCCGACTTCAGCCGTTCTTGAAGTTAAACAATGCGTCCGCCGCCGATTTCGTCGCCTGCTTGCGGTCGATCTGCGCCCGGCTGCGGGCGATTTCCGCCTGCAGGGCCTCGATCCGCTCCTCCAGTTCCGACACGCCGTAGATCTCAAGGTCCTCACGGCTGAGCGCCTTGACAGCGTCGCCACGACCGGGGCGGGGACCTAGCGGTTCATCGATCATCGCCGTCTCTCCACTCGCGAAGTCGGGCCACCCTCGCGAAAGTCCGGGTTCCACCCTATCTGACCCCTGCGCGGCCCTTCGCGCAAGCCTTGGAGCCCGTTCGCCCATGTCCGACGTCGGTATGACCATCATCAACATCGAGGGCGGCAAGGGCCCCGCAGAAGCGCTGCGGCCCGAAACGGCGCCCATTCCCGTGCCGGGCGAGGGCGATGTCCTGATCCGGGTCAGGGCGGCGGGGGTGAACCGCCCCGACATCATTCAGCGCCTCGGCTACTACCCGCCGCCGCCCGGCGCCTCCCCCGTGCTGGGCCTGGAAGTGGCGGGTGAAGTGGTTCAGGCGGCGGGGCGCTGGAAAGTCGGCGACCAAGTCTGCGCGCTGTTGGGCGGCGGCGGCTACGCGGAATATGTCACCGTGGACGCCCGGCACGCCTTGCCTATCCCGACAGGTCTGGACTTCGTTCAGGCGGCCGGCCTGCCGGAGACGGTTTTCACTGTTTTCGTTAATGTTTTCGAGCATGGCGGGCTGAAAGCCGGCGAGACCCTGCTGCTGCATGGGGCCACCTCGGGGATCGGCGTCACCGCCATCCAGATGGCCAAGGCGGCGGGGGCCAAGGTCATCGCCACCGGGCGCGGCGCGGACAAGGCGGCCAAGGCGCTGGAGATGGGAGCCGATGTCGCGATCGATACGACGGCCGAGGATTTCGAGATGGTGGTCAAGGACCACGGCGGCGCCGACGTCGTGCTCGACATGGTCGGAGCTAGCTATTTCGCCAAGAACCTGGAATCGTTGAACATCGGAGGACGTATCGTCTACATCGCCTCGCTCGGCGGCGGGACGCTGGAGGTGCCGATCCTGAAGGTGATGCAGAAGCGCGCCGTCATCACCGGTTCGACCCTGCGGCCCCGCGACGCCGATGAGAAGGCCCGCATCGCCGCTGAAATCGAACGGATCGTCTGGCCATGGGTGGCCGCCGGCAAGGTCAGGGCGGTGATCGACGCCACCTTCCCCCTGACCGAGGCCGCCAAGGCCCATGCGCATCTGGAAGCCGGCGCGCATGTCGGCAAGGTGGTGCTGACCGTCGGCTAGACATCCTTGGGGACAGGAAACTGGACATCCAGGATGTCCAGTCTCCGTCGCAGCCTAGGCGTTGACGAGGTTCCGTTCGCGGGCGGCGGTCTGCATGGCCTTCTGCAGCTTTTCGAAGGCCCGGACCTCGATCTGGCGGACCCGCTCGCGGCTGACGCCGTACTGGGCGGCCAGCTCCTCGAGGGTGGCGGGATCGTCCTTCAGCCGGCGCTCGGTCATGATGTGACGCTCGCGATCCGACAGCTCGGCCATGGCCTCTTCGAGCAGACCCATGCGCAGGGACTTTTCCTCGTCCTGGGCCAGCTGGGTCTCCTGGCTGACCTGGGTGTCGTCGGACAGCCAGTCCTGCCATTCGGCATCGCCGTCGACCCGCATAGGGGCGTTCAGCGACGCGTCGGGGCCGGACAGTCGCCGGTTCATCGAGACGACTTCGCTTTCCTGCACGCCCAGCTGTGTGGCGATGTGGGCGACGTGCTCGGGCCGCAGGTCGCCTTCCTCGAAGGCGCTGATCTGGCTCTTGGCCTTGCGCAGGTTGAAGAACAGCTTCTTCTGGGCCGCCGTGGTCCCCATCTTCACCAGGGACCAGCTGCGCAGGATGTATTCCTGGATCGAGGCGCGGATCCACCACATGGCGTAGGTGGCCAGGCGGAAGCCCTTGTCGGGCTCGAACTTCTTCACCGCCTGCATCAGGCCGACGTTGCCCTCGGAGATGACCTCGCCGATCGGCAGGCCATAGCCGCGGTAGCCCATGGCGATCTTGGCCACGAGCCGCAGGTGGCTGGTGACCATGCGGTGGGCGGCGTCGGGGTCTTCATGCTCTTTCCAGGCCTTGGCCAGCATGAACTCCTCGTCGCGCGCGAGCATGGGAAACTTGCGGATCTCGCTGAGATAACGGGAGAGGCCGCCGTCAGGCGACATCACGGAAATTGCAGTGGCGGCCATAGTCAAATCCCCTCTGGCGGCGGGCGATCCGGGTCCACCCATTCAGGCATGAACCGCCCCGCCCCCTCGTTGTTCCTAGATAGGAGCCCTTTTGGCCCTCTTGAAGGCCGTGAAGGATTTGTAATCCTGACTGTGGCGCTCAGGTATCGAAAACCCCTGAGTGGGTTGTTAGAAAAGATGCGCTGAAACGATGGTGCGTCCTTCGACACGCCCGCTGCGCGGGCTACTCAGGATGACGCACAGGGGCGGCCGTACCCAAAATCGTCATGCTGAGCAGCGGCCAGCGGCCGCGTGTCGAAGCACGCAAACCCCCTACAGCGCCGCCAGACCCGCCTCCAGGGCCGCAAGGTCGGCAGGCAGGTCGGTTTCGAAGCGCAGGGTCTCGCGGGTCACCGGATGGACGAACCCCAGCACCGAGGCGTGCAGGGCCTGGCGGTGGAGGCCGGCGGCGTTCATCACCGCCTTGACCTGGAAGGCCGCCGCGCCGGAGCCGTAGACGGGGTCGCCCAGGCAAGGCGAGCCCTTGCTGGCCAGGTGGACGCGGATCTGGTGGGTGCGGCCGGTTTCCAGCCGGCAGCGGACGCGGGCGGCCAGCGGCTTGTCTGAGGGGCCGAACAGACGGGTGGTCGCATAGTGGGTGATCGCCTCCCGCCCGCCGGTGCGCAGGATGGCCATCTTCTTGCGGTCGTGTTGGCTGCGGCCGATGCGGGTCTCGATGGTCCCGCTGCGGGGACGCGGCGAGCCGCGGACGAAGGCGGTATAGGCCCGCTCGATGTCGTGGGCGGCGAACAGGGCCGAGAGGCCGGCGTGGGCGGCGTCGGTCTTGGCGGCGACCATGACGCCGCTGGTGTCCTTGTCCAGCCGGTGGACGATGCCCGGCCTGGCCACCCCGCCGATGCCCGACAGGCTGTCGCCGCAGTGGTGCAGCAGGGCGTTGACCAGGGTGCCGCTGTGGGTGCCGGGAGCAGGGTGGGCAGCCATGCCGGCGGCCTTGTCGATGACGATGAGGTAGGGGTCTTCGTAGAGGACGGTCAGGGGGATGGCCTCGGCCGCCGGCTCGGCGGCGATCACGGCGGGGATCAGCAGGGTATAGAGACCGGGCTGGGCCTTGGCCGAGGCGTCGCTGAGCAGGACACCGTCGCGGGTGACCAGCCCGGCCGCCAGGAAGCTCTGCACCCGGCCGCGCGACAGGTCGGTCAGGCGGTCGGCCAGGGTCTTGTCCAGCCGCTTGCCGGCCATCTGCGGCGTGATCTCCAGGACCCGGACGCCCATCTCCGGAGGGCCATCCTCGGCGCCGCCGACCTCTTCCGGTTCGAAGTCCAGCAGATCGTCGATGTCTTCCGCCATGAGGCCGCCCATAACCACGCCTGTATGGCGAACCCCGCACATCGTCCGTCAGCATCCTGAACGCAAGGAAAAGACCCGGCCACGAATCGCGACTGGCAGGGCTGACTCCCCGCAATCCCTTTAATTTCCTCGGTTCGTGAATTCGTCGTGACAACGTCACGGACGGCGACTAACCGGCGGGGATCACGTTCAGGGTTCGAGGGGATACGACCATGACGCCCAGCTACCGTCGCCTGCTGCTCGCCGCAGCGGGTCTTTCCGCCATGATCGCCGCTACCGCCGCACAGGCGCAGGAGGCTCCGGCCCCTGCCCCGGAGAGCACCGGCGTCGAAGAGGTCATCGTCACCGCCCAGAAGCGCGAACAGGCCGCCGTCGATGTGCCGATCGCCCTGACCGCCTACAGCGGCGCAAGGCTGGAGGCGCTCGGCATTGAGGACTTCGCCGATCTGTCGCTGTTCACCCCGGGCTTCGAGGTCCAGGACCAGTCGCCCAACAACCCCGGCTTCGTGATGCGCGGCATCACCTCCGACAGCACCGACAGCTTCTCCGAAGCCCGCGTCTCGGTGTTCCAGGACGGGGTGTCGATCTCCAAGTCGCAGGGCTCCTATGTCGAGTTGTTCGACATCGCCCGGGTGGAGGTGGCCAAGGGGCCGCAATCGACCCTCTACGGTCGCGGGGCCCTGATCGGGGCGGTCAACGTCATCCAGGCCAAGGCCGAGATCGGCGACTTCGACGCCGCCGCCAAGGTCGGGGTGGGCAACAACAACCTGCGCTCGGCCGAGGGCTTCGTGAACGTCCCGCTCGGCGAGATGTTCGCCGTCCGCCTGGCCGGCAAGGTTCGCCAGCGCGACGGCTATGTGCAGAACGTGCTGGGCGACGGCGACTTCCAGTCGACCGACACGAAGGCCTTCCGCGTCGGCCTCGGCTTCGAGCCGACCGACGCCTTCCGCGCCGACCTGATCGTCAACTGGCAGAAGGACGAGCCGAACGGCACCGCCTTCAAGTCCGGCCGCTTCTCCCCCACCGACCCGGCGACCGGGCAGGTGCTGGCCACTCGCGACGCCTGGGATGGCGCGGCCCTGGCCTCCCCCGACGGCTTCGTCGGCGGCCCGCTGGGCGTCGACCGCACGGTCCAGGGCGCCAGCCTGCTGATCAACTGGGAGGTCTCCGACGCCTTCACCCTCAACTCGATCACCGCCTACCGCGAGTTCGAGAGCCGCGAGACCTATGACCCGGACGGCATCTCCCTGCCCATCCTCACCGGGCTGAACGACGCCGAGGACAAGCAGTGGAGCCAGGAGCTTCGCCTCAACTACGACGGCGGGAACCGCTTCAAGGGCTTCGTCGGCGCCTCCTACTTCCGCAATGAAAGTCGTCAGGACCTGCCGCTGCAGTTCGACGAGCGGATGAGCCTGGCCGACCTGACCGGGCAACTTAACGCCGGCGCCGCCGGTTCGGGCCTGCCCGCCACCACCCCGGCCCCGGCCGCTTATTTCGGCAACACCGCCTTCACCGGCGCCCTGGTGCAGGGCCTGGTCGCCAGCCTGAGCGGCGGCAACATCCTGCTGACCTCGGCCCAGGCCCAGGCCATCGCCGCCAACCTGCGTCCCGACCACATGGAAGCGGCGCTGAACACCAGCGAGCTGGACAGCTGGGATGTCTTCGCCGACGGCACCGTCTCGCTCACCGACCGGTTCGAAATCTCGGCCGGCGTCCGCTACACCCGGGACGACAAGGACACCGGCTTCGCGTCCCGCACCATCGGCGGCCGCAGCGTGCTGGGCGGGACCATCGGCGCGGCCCAGCTGGCCGCGTCCGGCAACCCGCTCGCCGTGGCCCAGGCCAACGCCATCCTCGGCGCCCTGCAGAGCCCCTTCGTCCAGCTGATCCCGACCTCGCTGCTGCCCAACTTCGGCCTGACCTTCCAGCCGACGGCCAACAACGGCGACCTCAGCATCGCCAGCAACAAGGACGAGGGCTTTACCTGGCGGCTGGTCGCCCGCTACGCCGTGACCGACGACGCCAACCTCTACGCCAGCTACGCCCGCGGTCGCCGGCCGGAAGTCCTGGCCGCCGCCAACCCCTCGACGCCATACGGCGCGGCCCGCTTCCAGTCGGTCGAATCCGAGACGGTGGACAGCTATGAGGTGGGCGCCAAGGCGGCCCTGCTCGACGGCCGCCTGCGAGTCGATGGCGCGGTCTACTACTACGACTACCAGAACTTCCAGACGGTGGAGCAGCAGGGCACCCTGTTTGTCCTGACCAACGCCGGCCAGGCCAAGGCCTATGGCTTCGAGGGCCAGGTCGAATGGCGGGCCGCCACGGGGCTCGACATCTTCGCCACCTATGCCTATAGCCACGGCCGCTTCGACGGCGGCGCCTATGACGGCAACCGTTTCCGCCTGTCGCCCGACCACTCGGCCTCAATCGGGGCCAGCTGGAAGTTCGACGCCATCGGCGGGACCTTCGACGTGCGGCCCAGCTACAGCTGGCAGTCGAAGGTGTTCTTCGACGACAACAACGACCTGCCCGCCTTCCAGCAGCCGCCGTCGGTCTTCGTCGCCGACAACATCCAGGACGAACTGCAGGACAGCTACGGCCTTTGGAACCTGCGGGCCTCGTTCCGCCCGGCCGACGCCAACGTCACCTTCGAGGTCTTCGTCACCAACATCGCCGACGAGGACTACATCATCGACGCCGGCAACACCGGCGACAGCCTGGGCCTGCCCACCTTCATCGCCGGGGCGCCGAGGATGTTCGGGGCCAGCGTGGGGTGGACGTTCTAGGGGATTTGAGGGGGCGCTGGCTTTCACCAAATTCCGCCCCATTGGGGGCGGGGACCGCGCGGGAATACCCGCCTGGTGGTGGGGGCAGCGCAGGTGTTGGCGCCCGGGTTCAAGAAAGCCGGCGCTGAACCTGCTCTGAGTGTAACCGTCTGAAGCCGGCGCTGCCCCTTCAGTCTGCGGCTACGCCGCAGCCAGCTACCCCAGGGGGGCAGCGATTAGAAGTTCCTCCCCTACTCCGCCTTCCCCGTGGCTTCCTCTTCCTTTCCGGTGATCGAGCCTTCGGTGAAGAGGTATTCCTTCAGTTGGTCGTTGAACTCGCTGTCGTTGCGGCGGATCCATTCGAGGGCCATGGCGGCGTGCTCGATCTCCTCATGGGCGTTGTGCAGCAGGATCTTGCGCAGTTCCTCGTCGTCGCAGTCGTCGGCGCGCTGACGGTACCAGTCGACCGCCTCCAGTTCCTCGATCAGTGAGGAGATGGCGTAGTGGAGATTGAGGGTCTTCGCCTTCAGCTTTTCGCGGGGGACGTGGAGGCCTTCACTGGACATGCGTCATCTTCCTGTTGTCGGATAGGATCAAACATAACGCGCGAAAGTCGCACCCGGGGAAATCGCCATGAAAATTGATCGTCGCCGCCTGCTTACCCTGCTGGGCGTCGGGGCCGCCGCGGGCGGCGCCAGTTCCGCCCGGGCCGAGGAAGCCGTCAGCTTCAACCACGGCGTCGCCTGCGGCGATCCCCTGACCGACCGGATGATCTTCTGGACGCGGGTCACCCCGCCGGCCGGCGCCAGCGGCCAGATCCAGGGCGAGCTACGGATCGGCACGGACCCGAAGCTGGAGCGCGAAGGGCTGGCGAAGTTCCTGAAGGTCGGGGCCTCAGCCGAGCGCGACTGGACGGTCAAGGTGGACGCCTCCGGCCTGAAGGCCGGAACCGAGTACTTCTACCAGTTCCGCTTCGGCGACGCCCTTTCCCCCATCGGCAGGGGCCGCACCCTGCCCGCCGGCAAGGTCAAGGACGTGGTCCTGGCGGTGGTCAGCTGCTCGCTCTATCCGGCCGGCTATTTCAACGCCTATGGCGCCCTGGCCAAGCTTGAGCGGCTGGATGCGGTGGTTCACCTGGGCGACTACATCTACGAATACGGCGCGGCCCCCGGCGACTACGGCATGAACTCGCCCACCGCCAAGGCGCGGGTGCTGGACCCGCCGCACGAGATCGTCAGCCTGGACGATTATCGCCGCCGTCACGCCTGCTACAAGACCGATCCCCAGCTGCAGGCGGCCCACGCCCGCGCCCCCTGGATCGTCGTCTGGGACGACCATGAGACGGCCAACGACAGCTGGGCCGGCGGGGCCGAGAACCACAATCCAGGCGAAGGCGAATGGGCGAGCCGCAAGGCCGCCGCCCTGAAGGCCTATTTTGAATGGATGCCGATCCGCGAGCCGGCGGCCGCCATGCCGGAAGCCATCAACCGCAGCTTCCGCTTCGGCGACCTCGCCAGCCTGATCATGACCGAGACCCGGCTGACCGCCCGCGGCCACCCGCTCGATCTTGAGACCGACCTGAAGATCGTCGACGGCCTGCCGGACCTGCCGGCCTTCTTCAAGCTGCTCAACGATCCGTCCCGCCAGCTGATGGGCCCCAAACAGGAGGCCTGGTTCGGCGAAGAGCTGAAGCGGTCGGTGAAGGATGGCGAAGCCTGGCAGGTGATCGGCAACCAGATCGTCATGGCCCGGACCTATGCCCCCAACCTGCGCAAACAGATGGGCGAGGAGGCCTGGGGCCAGGTGATGGCGGCCCTGCCGCCGGAAATCGCCAAGCGGGTGGCCATGTCTTCCGCCCTGTCGGCGGTGGATGTGCCGCTGAATCTCGACCAGTGGGACGGCTATCCGGCGGCGCGGGAACGGGTCTACGGCATGTTCAAGGACGCCGGGGCCCGCCCCATCGTCCTGGCCGGCGACAGCCACAGCTTCTGGGCCAATGAACTGCATGACGACGCCGGCAAGCTGGTGGCCGCCGAGTTCGGCGCCACCGGCGTGACCAGCCCGGGCTTTGAGGACCTGTTGCCGGGCCTGCCGTTGAACGAAGCTTTCGTCGCCCGCAACAAGGAGATCAAGTTCGCCGATTCCGCCGCCAAGGGGTTTGTGAAATTGACCCTGACGCGTGAGAGCGCGGTGGCGGAGATGGTGGCGGTGTCGACGATTCACGCGCCGGACTATGAGGCGAAGACGATCGCGACGTTTACCGTGAAGCCAGACGGGACGGGGGTCAGTGGGTTGAGTTAGGGCAGCGCCTAAATCGCTGCCCCTTTGGGGTAGCTGGCAGTCGCGAAGCGACTGACTGAAGGGGCAGCGCCGGACGTGGTGGTTTCGCGCTGAGCACTCTTAGCGCCAGCATTCTTGAACACGGGCGCCACTACCTGCGCTGCCCCCACCACCACGGCGTATTCGCCGTGGTCCCCCGCCCCCAAAGGGGCGGAATTGCGATCTTGCCGCCACGCGACGGTCCCTACGGCTTCTCCACCAGCGCCCCGGCGACCACCAGACGGTAGAAGCAGGAGCGGAAGCCGACGTGGCAGGCGCCGCCGTCGCCTTGCGGGCGAACCTTGAGCAGGACCGCGTCTTGGTCGCAGTCGAAGCGGACCTCGACCACCGTCTGGACCTGGCCGCTGGTCTCGCCCTTCTTCCAGAGGGTATTGCGCGAGCGGCTGAAATAATGGGCCTCGCCGGTGTCCAGGGTGGCCTGCAGCGCCTCGGCGTTCATCCAGGCCAGCATCAGGATCTCGCCGCTGTCGGCATGCTGGGCGATGGCGGCGATCAGGCCGTTGGCGTCGAAGCGCGGCGCGATGACGGAGCCCCGTTCCAGGGCGGCGGTGTCGGGCGCGGTGGGGAACTGGGTCATCCGTCTGTCCTGTTGTTCCTCTGCGGCTTGGAGGGACCTCGAAGTTGGAAACCACAGCGCGGAAGCCGCAGAACGCCGCGCCGAAAGCCCTCCCCCTCAATGGGGGAGGGTTGGGTGGGGGTGTATCCAGACTTTATCCGGTCAGTCCGAAGCGGGCGCCGAGCCCAATTATGATCAACTGGCCATACCGGGGATATACCCCCATCCCCAACCCTTCCCCCCTTGAGGGGGAAGGAAGCTTTTCGGTCGACCCCGCCTATTTACGCGCGTTGGCGAAGTCGAGGAAGCGCTGGCGCAGGCTGGCGTCGGTCTTGAAGGCGCCGCGGAACTGGGTGGTCAGGGTGGAGACGTTGCGGTGGTGGACGCCGCGGGTGGTCATGCACTGGTGCTCGGCCTCGATCAGGATGGCCACGCCGGCGGGCTGGAGCGAATCGCAGATGGCGTCGGCGATCTGCTGGGTCATGGTTTCCTGGGTCTGCAGACGCTTGGCGAAGATCTCCACCACCCGCGCCAGCTTGGAGATGCCGACGACCCGGTTCGTCGGCATGTAGGCGACGTAGGCCTTGCCGATGAACGGGGCCATGTGATGCTCGCAGTGGCTCTCCACCTCGATGTCCTTGAGCATGACGATGTCGTCGTAGCCCTGGACGTCCTCGAAGATGCGGCTGAGTTCCTTGCCGGGGTCGGCGTCGTAGCCCTCGAACCATTCGCCATAGGCGTCGACCACCCGCCTGGGGGTGTCGATGACCCCTTCGCGGCGCGGATCGTCGCCGGCCCAGGCAATGAGGGTGCGGACAGCCTCCATGGCCTCCTCGCGGGAGGGACGCCTGACGGGTTCCAGATGGAGGCCGCGCACGGCCAGGGTTCGCTCGGTGACGGCGTCCATGCTGGGGAGCCTTCCGGGGCCGAGTTGCGCCGGGGCGACCATCACCCCGGAATGACGCGTGCCACCCCACTCACATCGCCGGAGAAGCGTGGCCTCGCCCGGTGACGACAGCTATATGGGTCAGTCCGGCGACACGCCAATCCCTAACGCAACGTCAGTATTCGAATGAATCTCTCCCTCTACGACACCATGGCCCGCAAGAAGCGGCGCTTCGATCCGCGCGATCCCGGCCGGGTGACGATGTATGTCTGCGGCCCCACGGTCTATGGCTACGCCCATATCGGCAACGCCCGGCCGGTGGTCGCCTTCGACGTGCTGTTCCGCCTGCTGCGCCATGTCTACGGCGAGGATGCGGTGATCTATGCCCGCAACGTCACCGACGTGGACGACAAGATCAACCAGAAGGCCGCCGACGAAGGGGTCGAGATCTCGGTGATCACCGAACGCTATCTGGCGGCCTATCTGGCCGATATGGACGCGCTGGGCGCCCTGCGCCCGACGCACCAGCCGAAGGCCACCGACTATATCCAGGAGATGGTCGAGATGATCGCCACCCTGATCGCCAACGGCGGGGCCTATGAGGCCGAGGGCCATGTGCTGTTCGATACGCAAGCCGCCCCCGACTACGGCAAGCTGTCGGGCCGCAGCCTGGACGACATGATCGCCGGCGCCCGGGTCGAGGTCGCCCCCTACAAGCGCAACGCCGCCGACTTCGTGCTGTGGAAGCCGTCGAAGCCGCATGAGCCGCGCTGGCCCTCCCCCTGGGGCGAGGGACGCCCCGGCTGGCACAGCGAATGCTCGACGATGATCGAACAGGTTCTGGGCCTGCCCATCGACATCCACGGCGGCGGCATCGACCTGGTCTTCCCGCACCATGAGAACGAACTGGCCCAGGCGAAATGCGCCCACCATGGCGCGCCCTTCGCCCACTACTGGATGCACAATGGCTTCCTGGATATGGCCGGGGAGAAGATGTCCAAGAGCCTGGGCAACGTCATCATCCCGAACGAGCTGCTGAAGATCGTGCCGGGCGAGGTGATCCGCTGGGCCCTGCTCAGCGCCCACTACCGCCAGCCGCTGGACTGGACCGAGAGCCTGCTGGAACAGAGCCGCAAGGCCCTGGACCGGCTGTACGGCACGCTGCAGGACGCCGCCCGGGAAGTCGGGGCCGAGGCCAAGGGCGGCTCGGAGCTGGGTCCGCTGGTGGCCGGGGTCACCGATGCGCTGCTGGACGACCTCAACACGCCCCAGGCCTTGAGCGCCCTGTTCCGCCTGTCGGACGAACTGCGCGAGACCCTGACCGGCGGCGACAAGGGGGCCATCGCTGCTGCCCGCGACGACCTGCTGACCGCCGCCGGCCTGCTGGGCCTGTTGCAGAAGGGTCCGGCGGAGTGGTTCCAGGGCGGGGCCGACAGCGGCCTGAAGGACCAGGTCGAGGCCCTGCTGGTGCAGCGGGCTCAGGCGCGGACCACCAAGGACTGGCCGACGGCTGACCGTATTCGGGGCGAGCTGGACGCCCTGGGTGTTGTGGTGATGGACGGCCCGCAGGGCGCGACCTGGCGGATGAAGGAGCCGGCCTGAGAGGCCGGGAGCTAAAGCGATGAGAATCGAACACCGCATCGGCGTCACCGCCACCACCGACGCCATCTGGGAGGTGCTGTCGGACGTCAACCGCTGGTCCGACTGGAACCCGCTCTATCCCAAGGCGTCCGGCGTCATCCGCATCGGCGAGGCCCTGGAGCTGGAGGAACAGCTTCCGGGACTGAAGCCGCGCGGCGTGCGGCCGGTGGTCCTCGACTGGGCGCCCTATGACCACATCCACTGGCGCACCAGCATGGCTCGCGGCTGGGTCAAGTCGTTGCGGTTCATCGAGATCGAGGAACTGAAGCCCGGTAGCTGCATCTTCTCCAATGGCGAGATCTTCTCCGGCCTGCTGACCCGCTACATGGTCCGGCCGGTGCGCAGCCAGATCCGCCAGGGGTTCGAGGCCATGGGCGAGGCGCTGAAGGCCGAGGCCGAGAAGCGCTGGCAGGCCGGGGGCAGCGCCCCCACATCCAGGTCCTGATGATCGACGATCTCTACAGCGCCCGCATCCTGACCCTGGCCGCCAACATGCCGCGCGCCGGGCGTCTGGGCGCGCCGCAGGGGGCCGCGGCCCAGGGGTCGGCGGAGAAGGTCGCCAAGCTGTGCGGCAGCCGGATCGTGGTGGACGTGATCCTGGATGGCGACGGCCGGATTAGCGACTTCGCCCAGGACGTCCAGGCCTGCGCCCTGGGCCAGGCGGCGGCGGCGGTGCTGGGCGAAAACGTCATCGGGGCCGACGAAAACGAAATTGAAACGGCGCGAGATGCATTCCGTGCTATGTTGAAGGAAGGCGGACCCCCGCCCCAAGGCCGTTTCAAGGACCTCGCCGTGTTGATGCCCGTGCAGGACTATCCCGCCCGTCACGCCTCGAGCCTGCTGGCTTTCGAAGCGGCGCTGGCGGCTGTCCAGGCGGCCCGTTCCACGATGCCCCCGCGAACTAGCAAGGCCGACGCGGCTTGATCCCGTGCTGCGGCGTGGGATAAGCGCCGGGTTTCGTTCACCCAACAATGCGTCGGCATGACCCTCTATGAACGCAGCGTCCGGCTGGCGCACCGCGCCTACAAGCTGACGCTGTCCCCGTGGATCGGGCGCCAGTGCCGCTTTCTTCCGACCTGTTCGGACTATGGCCGCGACGCGCTGATCCAGCACGGACCGATCCGTGGCGGTTACCTGACCGCCCGCCGGCTGTGCAGATGCCATCCCTGGGGCGGCTCCGGCTATGATCCGGTGCCCCCACCAAAAAGAAAATGCGAAGTGTCATGATCGACCTGATTTTCCCCGACGGCTCCGTTCGTCAGTATCCGCAAGGCAGCAGCGGCCGCGACGTCGCCGCCGCCATCTCCAAGAGCCTTGAAAAGCGCACCCTGCTGGTCCGCCTCGACGGCAGGCTGATCGACTTCGACCGCCCGCTGTCCAGCGGCAAGGTCGAGTTCGTCGACCGCAATGACCCGGACGCCCTGGACACCATCCGCCACGACACGGCCCACGTGCTGGCCGAGGCGGTGCAGGAGCTGTTCCCCGGCACGCAGGTCACGATCGGTCCCAATGTCGAGGACGGCTTCTATTACGACTTCGCCCGCGAGGAGCCCTTCTCCACGGACGACTTCGCGGCCATCGAGAAGAAGATGCGCGAGATCGTCGATCGCGACGAGAAGATCGTCCGCGAGGAGTGGGACCGCGACGAGGCCATCGCCCACTTCGAAGAGATCGGCGAAATCTACAAGGCCGACATCATCCGGAGCATCCCGGCCGACCAGCCGATCAGCGTCTATCGCCAGGGAAACTGGAAGGACCTCTGCCGGGGCCCTCACCTGCCGTCGACGAAGCACGTCGGCAAGGCGTTCAAGCTGACCAAGCTGGCCGGCGCCTACTGGCGGGGCGACCAGAACAACGCCCAGCTCCAGCGAATCTATGGCACGGCCTGGGCCAGCGAGGACGACCTCGCCGCCTATCTCAAGCGGGTGGAAGAGGCGGAGAAGCGCGACCACCGCAAGATCGGCAAGATCATGGACCTCTTCCACATCCAGGAAGAGGGCAAGGGGATGGTCTTCTGGCACCCCAAGGGCTGGACGATGTACCGCACGCTGGAGGCCTATATGCGCCGGCGGACGGAAGACGGCGGCTATGTCGAGGTCAAGACGCCGCAGATCCTCGATCGCTCGCTGTGGGAAAAGTCGGGCCACTGGGAGAAGTTCGGCCACGCCATGTTCGTCTGCGAGACGGACGAGGGCGAGAGCCTGGCCGTCAAGCCGATGAACTGCCCCGGCCATGTGCAGATCTTCAACGTCGGCCAGAAGTCCTACCGCGAGCTGCCGCTGCGGATGGCCGAGTTCGGCGCCTGCCACCGGTTCGAGCCCTCGGGCGGCCTGCACGGCATCATGCGGGTGCGGGCCTTCACCCAGGACGACGGCCACATCTTCTGCCGCGACGACCAGATCGAGAGCGAGACGACGACCTTCGTCAAGCTGCTGTACCAGATCTACGCCGACCTCGGCGTCGAGTTGCACAGCGTCAAGCTGGCCCTGCGGCCGGATTTGCGCGCCGGCACGGACGAGACCTGGGACCTGGCCGAGAGCAAGCTGGAGCGGGCGGCCATCGCCGCCGGGGTGACGGTCGAGCATCTGCCCGGCGAGGGGGCCTTCTATGGTCCCAAGCTGGAGTTCCACCTGAAGGACGCCATCGGTCGGACGTGGCAGTGCGGCACCCTGCAGCTGGACTTCGTGCTGCCTGAGCGCTTGGACGCCGAGTACGTCGGCGAGGACGGCCAGAAGCACCGGCCGGTCATGCTCCACCGCGCCATCCTGGGCACCTTCGAGCGGTTCCTGGGCATCATGATCGAGAACTACGGCGGCGCCTTCCCCCTGTGGCTGTCGCCGGTCCAGGCGGTGGTGGCGACGATCACCTCCGACGCCGACGACTTCGCCGCCGCCACGGCCGCGAAGTTCAAGGCCGCCGGTCTCCGCGTGGAGACGGACCTGCGCAACGAGAAGGTCGGCTACAAGATCCGCGAACACAGCCTGGCCAAGGTTCCGGTCATCGCCGTGGTCGGCCGCAAGGAAGCCGAGGAGGGCAAGGTCGCCATCCGCCGGCTGGGCTCCCAGGACCAGACGATTGTCACCGTCGAGGAAGCCATCGCAATGCTGACGGCGGAGGCGACGCCGCCGGATCTGCGGTAGGGCGGCTTGGGGGAGTGGGGCTACGCCCCCTCCCCCACCACCGATCATGCTCGCGAAGGCGGGCATCCATGCACGGGCGGGTGCAGGGCGCGCGGCTTTGGCTCGGCCGATCTCGCTTGGGTCCCCGCCTTCGCGAGGACATACGGTGATGGGGCATTGCGTCGCGGGACTCTTCACCACCGGTTAAGCCCGCGCGCCCAGAATCGGCAGCCTGTAACCCGGTTCGGAATTTCCCCACCTTGCGCAGTCTCATCGCCGCCGTCGAGCGTATCGAACCCTTGACCGTCTATGGACGGGTGGCGGCCGTGAACGGGTTGCTGATCGAGGCGCGGGGCGGGCTCTCACACCTGGCCATCGGGGCCCGGGCCGAGATCACTCGCCGGGCCGCGTCGCCGCTGCCGGCCGAGGTGGTCGGGTTCCGCGATTCCCGGGCCCTGCTGATGCCGTTCGGGCCGGTCGAGGGGGTGGCGCCGGGGGCCGAGATCCGCATCCAGCCGGACGGCGCCTCGGTGCGGCCCAGCAAGGCCTGGCTGGGCCGCATCGTCGACGCCTTTGGCGAACCCATCGACGGCAAGGGCCCCCTGCCCCAGGGCGAGGCCAGCTATCCGCTGCGCGCCAGCCCGCCGCCCGCCCATGCGCGCGGCCGGGTCGGCGAACGGCTCGACCTCGGCGTCCGGGCCATGAACGTCTTCACCACCACCTGCCGGGGCCAGCGGCTGGGCATCTTCGCCGGCTCCGGCGTCGGGAAGTCGGTGCTGCTGTCGATGCTGGCTCGCCAGGCCGACTGCGACGCCGTCGTCGTCGGGCTGATCGGCGAACGGGGCCGGGAAGTGCGCGAGTTCATCGAGGAGACGCTGGGCGAAGAGGGGCTGAAGCGCGCCGTCGTCATCGTCGCCACCTCCGACGAGCCGGCCCTGAAGCGCCGCCAAGCCGCCTATATGACGCTGGCCGTGTCCGAGGCCCTGCGCGACCAGGACATGGAAGTCCTCTGCCTGATGGACAGCGTCACCCGCTTCGCCATGGCCCAGCGCGAGATCGGCCTGGCCGCCGGCGAGCCCCCGACCACCAAGGGCTATACCCCCACCGTCTTCACCGAACTGCCCAAGCTGCTGGAGCGGGCAGGTCCCGGGCCGGTCCGCCCGGACGGCACGACGGCGGGGCCGATCACCGGCCTGTTCACCGTGCTGGTCGATGGGGACGACCATAACGAGCCGATCGCCGACGCCGTGCGAGGCATCCTCGACGGCCACATCGTCATGGAGCGGGCCATCGCCGAGCGCGGCCGCTTCCCGGCGATCAATGTGCTGAAATCCATCAGCCGGACCATGCCCGCCTGCCAGACCCCGGCCGAGCGGGAAGTGGTCAAGGGCGCCCGCCAGACCATGGCCGCCTGGGCCAATATGGAAGAGCTGATCCGCATCGGCGCCTATCGCGCCGGGGCCGACCCGGTCATCGACCGGGCCATCGCCCTGAACCCCTCCATCGAGGCCTTCCTCGGGCAGGACAAGGACGAGGCCACCAGCCTCGATGACTCCTTCGACAGCCTTGACCGCATTCTTTCGGGTGACTTCGCATGAAGGCCGTAGGCTCGCTGATCCGCATCTCGAATTTTCAGGTCGAGGAACTTCAGAAGCGCCTGTCGCTGATCGTCGACCGCCGCGTGCAGTCCGAGATGAAGATGGCCGTGCTGGAGGCCGAGGCCGAGATGGAACTGGCCAACGCCCGGAGCGACGCCGAGGCCGGCTGGTACCTGGTCGGTTTTCGTGAGGGCGTGAAGCAGCGCCGCAAGGCCATCCAGGACACCCTCGACGGCCTAGCCGCCGAGGAGGAAGGCGCCCGCGATGCGCTGAGTGAAGCCTTCGAGGCGCTGAAGAAATATGAGCAGGTGGCCAGGAACGTCGCCAACGCCGCCCGCAAGGAAGAAGACCGCCGCGAAACCGCCGCCCTCGACGAACTCGGCCTGCGCCGGGTCGCGGCGCGGTGAGGCGACGCCCCATGAAAGCCCTCCCCCTCGAGGGGGGAGGGTTGGGTGGGGGTGTACACGCCGTCCGGTCGGGTTTGACCCAAGAGGGCGCCGATGCCCTATCCGGTCCTTCCGGCGGCGCCGGGGAAACACCCCCATCCCCGACCCTTCCCCCCTCGAGGGGGAAGGGAGTCACATCCCGCCGCGCCCTCCTGGGCTCCACCCTGGCCCTGGCCGCCTGCGGGCCGCGCGCCAACGGTCAGCCGGTCGGACCCGTGGCGCCGCTCAAATCCCTGGCGCCTTTCCCCATCGGGACCTGTATCCAGGATCGCCAGCTGGACGATGCGGCGTTCACCGCCCTGCTGACCCGGCATTTCTCCCAGATCACCGCTGAGTGGGAGATGAAGATGGAATACATCGTCCGCGAGGATGGCGGCTTCCGCTTCGACCGGCCCGACCGCATGGCCGCCTTCGCCCAGGACCATGGCATGCGGCTCTTCGGCCATACCCTGGTCTGGTACGCGCAAGAGCCCGAGGCTTTCAAACGGCTGGACGAAAACCGGGTCAGCTTCGGCCAGGCCTACGACAACTACATCACCGCCGTGGTCGGCCGGTACCGCGGGCGGGCGTCGGGCTGGGACGTGGTCAACGAGGCGGTGAAGGACGACGGCAGCGCCCTGCGCGACCACCTGTGGAGCCAGCGGCTGGGCGAGCTGGATCACATGGTGCGGGCCTTTTCCGTCGCCCACGCGGCCGATCCGGCCGCGCCGCTGTTCATCAACGACTACAATCTGGAGAGCAATCCGGCCAAGCTCTCCCAATATCAGAGGCTGATCGACCGGCTGTTGAAGGCCGGGGCGCCGCTGTCGGGCATCGGCTGCCAGACCCACTGCAACGCCGACCTGCCCGCCGGGGCCCTGACCCGGACCATCCAGGCCCTGGCCCGGTTCGGCCTGCCGATCCACATCTCGGAGATGGATGTCTCCGTCGTCCGCGCCCGGGGCCTGCTGGTTCCCCGCGCCGAGAAGGAAGCCGCCCAGGCCCGGCTCTATGCCGAGGCCGTCACCGCCTTCGCCGCCCTGCCCGCCCGCCAGCAGTTCGCCTTCACCGTCTGGGGCGTCCGCGATTCCGACAGCTGGCTGCGCAAGGAAAGCGCCTCGGACACGCCGCTGCTGTTCGACGCGGAGGGCCGGCCGAAGTTGGCGCTACAGGCGGTCGAGGCGGCGCTAAGGGCTTAGGGGAGCGGCCGTTGCGGCGGCGGGGTGACGCGGGGAGCGGGGCCGACTTCGCGTTCGGCGGCGGCGCGCAGGCCCTTCAGGTCGTCGGCGATCTGGAAGACGGCGACGTAGAGTTCGCAGAAGGAGCGCCACAGCAGGATCAGGGCGGCGCTGAACAGGGCCCCGACGACGGCCACCGGAATGGCCAGCAGCTTTCCCACCAGCTCCTGTTCCTTCCAGGCCACGCCGACGGCGGCGCCGATGCCGAAGAAGGCGCCGACCAGGATGATGCCGAGGCCGCCCCAGTAGATCAGGTGGACCACCGGTCCGGTCAGCAGGCGTTCGAATGTCAGAATGTCCCGCAGAACGCCGCCGGCCTCGCTTTGCGACTTGCGGTTTGGTCTCGTGGGCATCCCTACCTCATAGGTCGGCAGCCCTGATAAGCGGCCGCTTCATTGGTCGCATCGCTACCAGTGCAGCGGTCCGGGAGCAATGGGCCCATTGCGCTTACCTTGGGGGCCGCTCGTTGACTTAAGGGGGGTCGCTGCTTAAGTCTCCCGCGCGCTCAAAACGCGGTTTTTCAGGCGTGGATCAGGTTTTCGCCTGCCGCGACGCTCACCTTACACGGATACTATCTGCTTCATGTCCGGCCTCTTCAAAAAGCTCTTCGGCTCCGCCAACGACCGCAAGGTCAAGGCGATGACGGCGAACGTCGCCAAGATCAACGCCCTGGAGCCCCAGATGACGGCGCTCAGCGATGAGCAGCTAAGGGCCAAGACCGTTGAATTCCGTGAGCGGCTGGCCAAGGGCGAGACCCTGGACAAGCTGCTCAGCGAGGCCTTCGCCGTGGTGCGGGAAGCCTCCCGCCGGGTGCTGGGCCAGCGTCACTATGATGTGCAGATGGTCGGCGGCATGATCCTGCACGGCGGCGGCATCGCCGAGATGCGGACCGGCGAGGGCAAGACCCTGGTCGCCACCCTGCCCACCTACCTCAACGCGCTCGAGGGCAAGGGCGTCCACGTCATCACCGTCAACGACTACCTGGCCAGCCGCGACGCCGAATGGATGGGCCGGGTCTATCAGTTCCTGGGCATGTCGGTCGGGGTCATCGTCAACGGCCTGAGCCAGAGCCAGCGCCAGGCCGCCTATCGCAGCGACATCACCTACGGCACCAACAACGAATTCGGCTTCGACTACCTGCGCGACAACCTGGTCTACGACGTCGAGGAAATGGTCCAGCGCGGCCACAACTTCGTCATCGTCGACGAGGTGGACTCCATCCTGATCGACGAGGCGCGCACACCGCTGATCATCTCCGGCCCGACCGAGGACCGCAGCGAGCTCTACAAGATCGTCGACCTGCTGGCCAAACAGCTGATCCTCGACAAGGCCAACTTCGACCTCGACGAAAAGCAGCGCCAGGTGTTGCTGACGGAGCAGGGCCAGGAAGTCATCGAGGAGATGCTGATCGCCGGCGGTCACCTGGAAGAGGGCACGGCGGGCCTCTATGACGCGGCCAACGTCTCCGTCGTCCACCATGTGAACCAGGCGCTGCGCGCCAACGTCCTCTACGCCCGCGACAAGGACTATATCGTCAAGGCCGGCGAAGTGGTGTTGATCGACGAGTTCACCGGCCGGATGATGACCGGCCGCCGCCTGTCGGAAGGTCTTCACCAGGCCATCGAGGCCAAGGAAGGCGCCGATATCCAGCCCGAGAACCAGACCCTGGCCTCGGTGACCATCCAGAACTACTTCCGCCTCTACAAGAAGCTGTCGGGCATGACCGGGACGGCCGCGACCGAGGCCCAGGAGTTCGGCGACATCTACAAGATGGACGTGCTGGAAATCCCGACCAACCGGCCGGTGGCGCGGATCGACGAGGACGACGAGGTCTATCGCACCGCCGCCGAGAAGAACGTCGCCATCATCAAGCAGATCGAGGACTGCCACCGGCGCGGCCAGCCGATCCTGGTCGGCACCGTCTCCATCGAAAAGTCCGAACAGCTTTCGGAGATGCTGAACGCCCACAGCTTCGAGATCGACGGCAAGACCATCAAGGGCATCCCCCACAGCGTGCTCAACGCCCGCTACCATGAGCAGGAAGCCCTGATCATCGCCGACGCGGGCGTGCCCGGCGCGGTGACCATCGCCACCAACATGGCCGGCCGCGGCACCGACATCCAGCTGGGCGGCAATGTCGAGATGCATATGGCCAAGTGGCGCCAGGAGCAGCTGGGCCTGGGCATCGAGCCGGCGGCGGAGGCCGAGGCCGCCGAGAAGGCCGACTTCGAAGCCCAGATCGCCACCGACAAGGCCAGGGCCCTGGCCGCCGGGGGCCTGTATGTGCTGGGCACCGAACGCCACGAAAGCCGCCGGATCGACAACCAGCTGCGCGGCCGGACCGGCCGTCAGGGGGACCCCGGCCGCTCCAAGTTCTTCCTCTGCTGCGAGGACGACCTGCTGCGCATCTTCGCCGGCGACAGGCTGGACGCCATCATGCGCTCCTTCGGGGTGCAGGAGGGCGAGGCGATCACACACAAGTGGCTGAACGGCGCCATCGCCACGGCCCAGAAGCGGGTGGAGCAGCGCAACTATGAAATGCGCAAGAACCTCCTGAAGTACGACGACGTGGTCAACGACCAGCGGAAAGCCGTCTTCGAACAGCGCCAGGAGTTCATGGAGGCGACCGACCTCTCGGAAATCATCACCGAGATGCGCAGCGACGTGATCGACGACCTGGTCGCCAAGGCCCTGCCGCCCAAGGCCTATGCCGAGCAGTGGGACGTCGAGGGCCTCACCGAGCGGGTGCAGACGGTCCTCGGCCTGGACCTGCCGATCGCCGAATGGGCGGCCGAGGACGGCATCGCCAACGAGGAAATCCACCAGCGGATCCAGCAGGCCGCCGACGCCCGCGCCGCCGAGCGGGAAGCCATCCTGTCGGCCAACCAGACCCGGTCGGTGGAGAAGAGCTTCCTGCTGCAGATGATCGACATGCACTGGCGCGAGCACCTGATGCACCTCGACCACCTGCGCAACGTCATCGGCCTGCGCGGCTATGGCCAGCGCGATCCGCTGAACGAGTACAAGACCGAGGCCTTCACCCTGTTCGAAAAGCTGCTGGGCGACCTGCGCACCAGCACCACCCGCTGGCTGATGACGGTCGAGTTTACCTATGCCGAACCCGAGCCCGATCCCCTGGCCGGCCTGACCGAGGTCCATATGGACCCCTATACCGGCGAGAACGAACGCGCCCTGGCCTTCGCCGACGCCGGAACCGACATCGGCGCCGAACAACGGGCCGCCCTGCCCGTCTCGGCCCTGCCGGCCGGTTGGGAGCGGACCAGCCGCAACGCCAGCTGCCCCTGCGGGTCCGGCCGCAAGTTCAAGCACTGCCACGGGTCGCTGGTCTAGGACCGGCATGGCGGACGGGCCCCGCTACGCCGCCCGCCGACTTTCCGGTCACGCGCCGGGAACCCGGCCGCCCAAGGCGGCCGAGAGCGCCGCCGCCCGGGCGTTGCAGGCCGAACTGGAGGCCGGGACACCGGCGCCGCTGGTGTCGCGCAGCCACGGCCGCGGCCTGGTCGCCGCCGCCATCGCCCATTCGCCGGTGATCCGGCTGGGCATCGACATAGAGTGGATCGACCCCCGTCGCCGCATGGCCGAGATCGCCGCCCACTACCTGGGGGCCGCGCCGGAAGACCTGACGCCGGAGACCTTCTTCCGCGGCTGGACCTTTGGCGAGGCCTGGTTCAAGGCGTTCGGGGTCGACCCTGAACCGGCGCTGATCCGGAAGGCGGGGGCGAACCGGTCGGAGAGCCCGGTGGCGGTCACGGCGGGGGTCTGGCTGCTGCAGGCCCTGCCGGAACCTGGGTTTGTGATGAGTGTGGTGTGGAGCCAATAGGATCCTCCTC
>JBIIAX010000020.1:0-96261 GCA_044239675.1 Caulobacter sp. | reverse complement strand
CCCGCGGAAGACGATGGCTACTCCGGGTCAGACCGGTTCCCGCCGTGACGCCGCGCGGATGCGGAGAACCCGTCCCCAAACCACCGCCCAGGGGACTGGATCGCCGCCCCGTCTCTCGAAGTCGGCCCTCGCCGCCGGACCGGCGTTCCTGTCCCCGGTCAGCGCCGTAGCTTGAAAAAAGTACGATCCAACCGCGCGGACCTACAGCAGGCGCCTCTTATGGACAGTATCCCCGGATTTCATCTCGAGCGAGTGATCGCCATCCCCGGCGTCGCGTCATTGATCTAGCCATCCAGACCTGAGTGGGATCCGGCCGACGCGTCCCTCGACACGCGCAGCGCTTGTCCAGCCTTGAGTTCAACGACTTGAAGAGCGCGTTTCCACACGGCCTCGCTGGATGCTTGCCCCCCCGGAACTTCGGGATTGACCTGAGCCGCAGCTTTGATACCCCTCAGGAAAGCGCTCCACCGGGTCTCGCCGGGGAGCGGTTCCATTTTCCTACGGCTTCATGCGCCGGGAAATGGAGAATACAATGGCCAAACGTTGGCTCACTCAGAATTCAAGACTATTTAGCGGCGCGCCTCAAGCGCTGTACTTCCGCGACTTCTTGAGCGCCTATCCGGTACGCGTCGTAAGACGATCCGACTCCCCTGAGCCTCTTCCGGATGGCCGCCATATCCAGCTGCCGGACAACTACGCCTTCTCCGGTCGGCGCCGATCAACCCGTGACTTCTTGGCCGATACCGAGACGACAGGATTGCTGGTTCTGGCCGACGGCAGGATTGTCCACGAATCCTACAGGCGCCCGCTCGGCCCAACGACGCCCTGGCCCTGCTGGTCGATCACCAAATCCTTCGTCTCTCTTTTGGTCGGAATCGCCATCGAGCAGGGCTTTCTTGAAGGGGTCGACGTTTGCGTGAGCGACCTGGCGCCACAGCTGATCGGCTCCGGATACGAAGGTGTGTCGCTGCTTGACGTCCTGACCATGTCATCCGGGGTGCGTTGGTATGAGAACTACGCTGACCCCGAATCTGACACCCGCCGACATGGCGTTGTGCACGCGACGGGCGGCTCGCTGGACGCCTTCGCCGCGACCCTCCCGCGTGACTGGAAGCCAGGGACGAAGCTTCAGTACAATTCGATCGACACCAACGTGCTGGGTCTGGTTCTCCGAAGGGCGACCCGTCGCTTCCTGAGCGACCTGATGCACGAATGGCTATGGGGGCCGATGGGCGCCGAGGCGGAAGCTTTCATGGCGATCGATGGCGAGGGGGCGGAATGGGCCGGTGCGGGTCTTATCTGCACCCTGCGAGACCGCGCGCGCCTGGGCCTCCTCGTTGCCGCAGAGGGCGAAATGAACGGCCGGCAAGTCGTGCCAGCTTCGTGGATACGGGCCGCCACAAAGGCGGGCGGGCCTCATCTCACCAGTGAGGGCAGCACGGCCGCCCCTTTCGGGTACGGCTACCAGTTCTGGCTTCACGACGGCGCCGCAGCGGCGATCGGGATATACAACCAATACTGCTGGGTGGATGCTTCGAGGCGGGTGGTCATCGTCAAGGCGTCGGCCAACCGCAACTACGGTCGCAGTTTCGACGAGGCAGGCTACCGTGACCAGGAGCACATGGCGTTCTTCCAGGAGATCGCTAGGCAGATCACGGCCTGATGACAGACGGACACGCGGCGTTGCCGCGTGTCCGCTTTCTCGATAGGCGTTGCCCCCAAGCCGAGCTTGTCGAACATTCGCAACGGGTCCGTTAGCGGCCAAGCCCACAGACCGCTCATTGGATGGAGGCAGGAGCCGTCATCCGGAGCGCCCCCAACTGCCGCGCCTCACCCCATCAACGTCTTCATCGCCACCCCGCTGCTCGTCCGACCAAAATGCGTCCGACAGGAAGTCGCCGACCGTCCCTGCCGGCGGCGGTTGCGATCCTCTTCCTCGGCCCTCAGCCGGGCCTCGTTGATCGTCGACGGACGGGACGCCTCGGCAAGCAGGCGGACGTCGTGGTCCATGGGTCTCTCCGGGAATTGAGGCGGGCTCTCATTATCCCATGTCCTGACCCCGACGCCGCCAGGCGATCGTTCGGTCCTGGCTGGCGGATCGGCGAATCCGGGCTAGATCGTCCGCCGGGAGGAACCGAATGCAGGTCATCTACGCCGGAACGAACGTCAACCTCGCCGCGGCCGTCGCCTATGTGAACCAGCTCGCCGCAAACGCCGGCTTCTGGCAGGCGATCGCCGCCCAAAAGGCCTTCGACTTCACCGACATTGCGCCGCCCGAGGTCTCCCGGCGGCTTCGCGAGGCCGTCGCCCCGATGACCATCAAGGTCTGGAGCCCGCCGGTCTGGAAGGCGGTCGCCTATCGCAACACCGTGGCCCTCACCGACCCCGACCAGCCGCACACCCTCTTCTATCACCGCTCCAAGCTGCGACGGTCGGTGGCCGAGATGGTCAACACCATCGTCCATGAGTTCACCCACAGCGTCGACATGTTCGAGGACGGCGACCCCCGCGTCGAGTACGGCCATGGCGACCAGTCGCCGGTCGGCAAGGAAAACAGCGCCCCCTACTGGATCGGCGCCCTGGCGGAGACCTTCTACCGCGCCTCCCTCGCCGTCCAGACCTCCCCCGCCGGCGAACAGCCGGTCGTCCACGCCAGCGGACCTGTCCCAGTGGCCGAGGTCCGCCGCGACTAGTCCTCGAACACCCGTCCGCTCTCGGCGAACTCCTCCCGTGGGGCCGAGGCCGGGGTGCGCAGCCTGTCCAGCACCCGGCCCATCAGCGACAGGCAATCGACCTCGTCGTCATGCCGCCCGGCCGGGAAGGCCACGCATTCGTCGATGAAACAGTCGCCGTCGGCGTCGTCCTTGACCATCACCCGACCCTCCCGCACCAGGCTCTGGGCGGCCCGCGCCCGGGTCGTCTTGTCTTGGGCCGAGGCCAGCCACTGCAGGGGGCAGCTCAGGCGCATCGCTTGTAGCTTGGCCTTGAGCATCGGCTCGATGGCCTTCTGGATCACCCCGGCCTCGCCATACCAGGTGCGGATGCCGCCCAGCGGCCGGTATTTCGCGATCAGCTCCGCCTGGTGCTCGATCCATTGGTCGGCCGTGGTCTGGCCGCCCCAGCTGTCCACCCGCCAGAGGGTCATCGCCTCGTCGATGCCCCAGACCGTCAGCCGGGTGAAGTCGCCCTTGCCCTCGGACACCGCATAGTCGCTGGAGCCGTAGTAGCGCAGCACCTTCGGCAGCTGTTGCGCCTTGAACCGGCCGAACCGCGACCGCTCAAAGTAACTGCCCTCCTCCGGTTTCGGCCGCTGCTGGAACAGGGCGTTCCAGGTTCGAGGATTGACCTTGAACTGCGGCCAATGGCTCTCTGGCCAGTATTCCGGCCACAGGTACTGGCCCTTGGCCCGGCCCAGCGGATCGTCATCCCGCTCGGCCTGGGCGGGGATATTGACCACCTCCCACCACTCACCGTCCCGGCACAGCACCGGCCCGGACCGGCCGTCATAATCCTGCGGCAACAGCCCCCCGGCCAGGTCCTCCTCATGCCAGCGGGTCTGGATCAACACGATCCGCCCGCCGGACTTCAACCGCGTACGGACGGTGTCGTCGAACTCCTCACGCGTCCGGCGACGGATCAGCGGGCTGTCGGCGGCGTTGCGGCCCTTCACGGGGTCGTCGATGACGATCAGGTCGGCGCGGTTGCCGGTGATCCCGGCCAGCATCCCGGCGCCCATCCAGTCGGAGCCGTTGGTCAAGCTCCAGGCGTCCGCGGCGCCGGCCCGGCCGGTGATGGTCTGACCGAAGATCTGGCCGAAGACCGGCTGCCGGGCCACCGAGCGCGCCTTGCGCCCCCGGCGCTTGGCCAGGCTGCTGGCATAGGTGGCGACCAGCACGCTGCGGTTGGGCGCCCTGGCCATGAACCAGGGCGTGAAGACGTCCACGGCATAGGTCGACTTGGCCGATCCCGGCGGCATGAAACACATCAGCCTCAGAATTTCGCCCCGTTCCAACGCTTCCAGCCGGTTGAGCCAAAGCCGGTGATGCGCCCCAAGATGCGGCGGGCCGCCCGGCCGCCGGCGGTCAACGCCAGGAACCTCGATGATCTTGCAGAAGACGGCCAGCCGCTGACGGGCCGCCGCCCCCCGGACGGGGCTTAGCGGCTTCAACACCCCCGCTCTCCAGTCTCCCTTGGGCCGCTTCACGGTTCTGTCCGCCTTGCGCGCCATCACCTGCCTGCGAGCCTCGGCGGCCGACGACAGTTCCGCCCGCGTCGCCAAACCGGCCTTGACCAGCATCGGCCAGTATTTGGGCGGAATGACCTCTCTGAACCTCCAGGCGTTGACCACGAAGACGGAAACGCCGAGCGCCCGCGCCAGACGGGTCTGGCCACCGGCCGCGACGATCACCTCGGTGTGGGTCCTCATGGACGCCTTGGCTGGGGCCTTGATTGGGGCCTTGGTCGGAGCTTTGCGCGGACCGATGCCTTCGGCGCTCCCGCTCAAGGCGCACCTCGCCCGTCGGCCGGCGGCGTGTTTCGGAACCGATCCCAGCCCAGGCCTTCCCGCATCGCCGGACGCCTGGGGCCCGCCTCAAGAACCTGACGCTCCCAGCCGAACGGCCGGCGGAACGCCCCGGCCTGATGTCCCGGGCAATAGGGAATCTCCCGCGCCTTGGGGCAGCCGCAGAACAGCTGGACGCCCTGGGCGTCCTCGGTCACCGGCCAATGGCAGTCCCGCGGCCCCAGAAACTCCAGCCGCCGCAGCCGGCCCGGGTCGATGATCAGTTGCGGCGCCACCCGGGGCTGGGGTGCGGCGGCGCTCAGCGTCGCTTCCCGAACCCAGCCCAGCCTGGCCAGCTTGGCGCTGACCACCCCCTTGCCGACCTTCATCCGCCCGGCGATCAGCAGGTGAGACAGGCCCTCGTCGAACAGCGCGCGCAGTTGGTCCAGCCGGGCCTGCGGCCATTCGGACCTCGGCCGCGGACGGGATGGCCCCCGCGTGGCGGCGTCGGGGTTGCGGGAAAACACAGGCGCGGGGGATCGCGCCGCCGCGCTGGAGGCGGTGGTCATCATCATCGGACGATCTCGAACTTGAGGAAGGGGAGGCGGCGGCGGGGCGGCGCTATCCGGAGGAGGCCCTGGGTCTTCGCGCCGAGGCGGCGGCCAGTTCCTCCAGGCTCGCCAGTCCGCGACCGACGATCTGCGGCCAGTAGCGGGCCGGAATGGAGTCCAGCCGCTTCCACTGGAAGACACGCCCCGGCGGCGCCTTGAGGGCGCGGGCCAGTCGGGTGGGGCCACCGCCGGCGGCAATGATCTCGATGTGGCTTCTCATTCCGTTACTGTACGAAAAATACAGGCACGCGACAACCGCAATCTGTAGACAACATACAGGAATTAACGTAGGTTTCCTACATGCCTCCCGACGCCCCCGCCGCAGAACGCCTCCGGAAAGCCCGCCGAAACAAGGGCTTGGGCTCCGCTGCCGACGCCGCGCGGGCTCATGGCTGGAACCTCAACACCTACGCCTCGAACGAAAACGGCAACGCCAGCTTCTCCTTCCGAAAGGCCGAGGACTATGCCCGGGCCTTCGGCGTCCGGGCCGAATGGCTCTATGCCGGCAAGGGGGCGATGAAGGCCAGGCGGCCCGGGCTTCCGATCCTCGGCAAGGTCGCCGCCGGGGCCGAGGCCCTGTTCGACGACGACTATGAGATGGGCGCCGCCGCCGACTGGCTGGATCCGATGGTGCCGGAGGACGGCATCGTCCTGACCGTCGACGGGGAGTCGATGATGCCGCGCTTTCGTCATGGCGAGCGGCTGATCTTCGGCCGCCGCTATGACGACCCCAGCCCCCTGGTCGGCCAGGAGGTCATGGCCCGCCTCGCCGACGGGCGAAAGGTGGTCAAGATCCTCCGTCGCGGCGCCGCCCCCGGCCTCTGGACCCTGGAAAGCATCAACACCCGCTTCAAGCCGATCGAGGATGTCGAACTGCTCTGGGCCCTGCCCTTCGAAGGCTTGCGGGTTTGACGAAGCAGCCGTCGGCCCAGGCTGAACCCCGCCTCCGGCCGTGCGTTAGCGGCGGATGACCCAGACAGCCCCTCAGATGGCCTCCCCGACGATCCCCAAGACATCAGCGATGACCGACGCTCCCACCCCTGCCGCGCGCAAGCCGCCCCTGCGGACTCTCGCCATTGTCGGCGCGGCGATCGTGGCGGTGTCCGCCGCCCCGATCATAACCCTCAGCCACTTTGGCCTGTCGGCGGAAATGTTCGCCGATGACGGCGACCAGACGCTCAGGGCCGCCGGATACGCCTTCTCGATCTGGGGCCTGATCTATCTCGGGCTTCTGGCCTTCGCCGTCTGGCAGGCCTTGCCGAAGACGCCCGAGACCCCGGCCCTGGCCGCCGTCGGCTGGCCATCGATGCTGGCCATGACAGGCTGCGCCGCCTGGCTTGTCGCGGCCGCTTTGGACGCCAAGCTGGCGACGGTCGCCATCATCGTCGTCGCCGCCCTGGCCGCGATCTCCGGGTTGCTGAAAGCGGCCCCGCTGAAGAGCGGCCTGGGCGTGGCCGGCCAGCGCCTGGTCTTCTGGCCTCTGGGGATGTTGGCCGGCTGGTTGACCATCGCCAGCGCCATCAACCTGCTGACCGTGCTCACCGCCTATGGTGTGATCACGGGAGCGACGGCCGCCGCCTGGGCGACCTTCGGGATCGCGGGGGTAGTGGTGATCGCCCTGGGCGTGCTGTGGCGGCTGCGCCATCTCGCCTACGGCCTGCCCATCGCCTGGGGCCTGGCTGCGGTGTGGGTCGCGGAAAGGTCGGCCAAGCCGCCGGTCGCGCTGGCGGCGGCGATCGGCGCCGCCATCGTCCTTACCGCCAGTCTGGCGGCCGGGATCCGGAAGCGGACCTAGCCCCCCGATCTCTGGACGGTTTCGCAGAGATCTCGCAGCGCGTCGGAATGGCTTCGTGCAATCTGCGTGAACCGTTCGGAGCGGATCACTTCGGCCGGAACGATGACTCCCCGGGCGCCGACGGGACGGCAGAAGTTCATGGCGATCAGCCGGTGGACGTAGCGGCGGGCCGTTTCTCGGGGAAGGCCCAGGCTCCGCGCGACAGCGGCGATGGTGACGGGGCGGCGCACGCCGTCCGGAAAAACACCCTGCACCTTCAAGGGCGCGGCCTTCGGCTCGAGATGCTCCACGCTGCCCCGAACGATGGTCGCGAAGGTCAGGCCCAGCAGGATGTCGCCTTCGAACACCGGCGCCACCTGGCTGACCACATCCAGCAGATAACGCGCGGCTAGGCCCAACAGCTGGCGGTCCTGCGAGACGGTGCTGACGCTTTCGCCAGAATCGGATTGCATCAACGCAGATCGCCTTCTCTCGCAAAGAGCCCTCCATGATCAGGAGGTCCGGGGTGCTCTGGAAGACGTCCTGGCCTTCGCATGAATTCCCCAGAGTGAGGAGTTAGAATTCTGCGCGGCGCGGTCACTGCGACATCTTGTCAGCCCGCCCATAATGGGTCACGCAGCGCGCAAAACCTTACGCCGCCTCGGTTTTCGGCGACTTTGGCTCGCGCGAACGGCGAACTCGGCCGCCCGGCCCAACTTGAGATTGGAGACGGCCGCTTGCCGACGAACTGTATTTTTCATACAGTGACGGTCCGGCCGCTTCGATTCCCGTCGGCGTCCAAGGACGGGCCGGAGCGCGCAAATGTTTCCTTGTCGGCGCCGACCCTTCACGCCCACGCCATCCCGGGAGATCAGCCTGACGCCTCCAGCCGCCCCTCCACGACCCGTCAGCCATGCCGACCCCGCCTGGTTCGAGACCCTCCCCCGGCGCCGTCCGGACGGCTCCCCCGAGCCGGACTACGGCCGGCTCTTCTACGCCGGAACCGCCGACGGCGGCCTCGCCTACAGCTTTGATCGCCAGGGCCTGAGATTCTGCCGCCGCCTGCCGCCGCCCGCGCCGCGCGAAGGCTGGCTGGAGAGCCAGGGCCGAACCTTCCGGATCGCCGGACCGGCCGGAGGCATCCCGCCATGCTGATCACCCCACCCCACATCGCCCGCTACTGGGTCTGCGGCGGCGAGATCCACGGGCTTGGCGGCCCGCTGCGTCTCCGGCCCGCCGACGGCCGCCCCTCCCCGGGATGCCGCCTCCTCTCCCTCCGCCAACTCGCCGACCTGCGCGACTGGCACGCGGCCGAGGCCCAGGCGGCCTCGGAGAGCGCCGACAACGAGGCGGCCGCCCTCTACCACCGCCTCTGCCTGCGTGACGCCGACCACGCCCTGGCCCAGTTTCGGTCGGTCCCGGCGGCCTTTTGTTGATAGCGCCTCGCAACTGGGGTAGGGCAGGCCATGCTCATCCAGATCGAAGGCCTGCTGACCCCTGACCAGGTCGCCCGGTTCCAGGCCGACCTGGCCGGCGCGCCCTGGGCCGACGGCAAGGTGACCGCCGGCTACCAGTCGGCCCTGGCCAAACATAACCTCCAGCTTCCCGAGACCTGCGCCCAGGCCAGGGCCCTCGGCCAGGAGGTCGAGGCGGCCCTGGCGGGCAACCTGCTTTTCCAGTCGGCCGCCCTGCCGGCCAAGGTGTTTCCGCCGCTGTTCAACCGCTACGAGGGCGGCCACAGCTTCGGCTCCCATATCGACAATGCCATCCGCACCCTGCCGGACGGCGGACGGTTGAGGACCGATCTCTCGGCCACCCTCTTTCTGGACGATCCCGAGACCTATGACGGCGGCGAACTGCTGATCGAGGACGTCTACGGCCTGCAGTCGGTCAAGCTGGCCGCTGGCGACATGATCCTCTATCCGGCCACCAGCCTGCACCGGGTGACGCCGGTCACCCGCGGCGCGCGCACCGCCAGCTTCTTCTGGATCCAGAGCCATGTCCGCGACGACGCGGCCCGCGCCATCCTCTTCGACATGGACCTCAGCCTGCAGCGCCTGCGCGGCGAGGTCGGCGACGACCACCCCAGCCTGATCAGCCTGACCGGCTGCTACCACAACCTCCTGCGCCGTTGGGCCGACGCCTGACGCCAAGTTTCGGCGACTAGTTGCCTGCAGTTTTTCTAGGCGCGACGGGGGCAGGAGAATCTCAAAGCGCAAGCGGGCGTGGCTGTCACTATCTCATGGCAGCCTCAGAAAATCTGGGATGACTCAATTCCCATCAAGTCAGTAGACATTAAGCGCTGACGCCGCCCCCCGGTCTCGCGTCGGCGGCAGAGGGATGTCGTGGGCGACGCCGGTCGGGCGTCGGCGCGCGCCCATGGCGCTTGAGGAATACGGACGATGCAACGATGTCGCCGAATGCGGATGCAGCCCTGACGGCATCCTGACCGCCGCCCGCGGGCGGAAACCACCTTCGATCCAACACCGACAGACAGGGCGGCGCGGACAGACGTCCCGCCGCTCAAGGGGATAACCGTGCCTACAAGACAACTGAAAGCCCTTCTGGCCGCTTCGGCGGCGACCGCGGCCCTGCTGGCGGCCGCGCCGAGCCTTGCGGCGGAGGCCACGCCGCTCACCCAGACCCACGCCGATGGGTCCGCCGACGCCGGCGCGACCGACACCCAGGTCGACGACCTGGTGGTCACCGCCCGCCGCCGCGAGGAAAACGCCCAGGACGTGCCGATCGCCCTCTCGGTGCTCGGCGCCCAGACCCTGGAGAAGACCGGCGCCTATAACGTCCAGCTGCTGACCCAGCTGACCCCCAGCCTGCAGTTCAGCTCCTTCAACCCGCGCAACACCCAGGTCAACATCCGAGGCCTCGGCAACAACACCGGCCTGGCCAACGATGGCCTGGAAGCCGGCGTCGGCATTTATATCGATCAAGTCTACTATAGCCGACCGGCAGCCGCGACCTTCGACCTGCTGGACATCGAGCGGGTGGAAATCCTGCGCGGACCGCAGGGCACGCTGTTCGGCAAGAACACCACCGCCGGCGCCCTCAACATCACCACCCGCGCCCCCAGCTTCACGCAGGAAGCCCAGGGTGAACTGACCATCGGCGACCATGGCCTGGCCCAGGCCAAGGCCTCCGTTTCCGGCCCGCTCATCGCCGACACCCTGGCGGGGCGTCTCTCCATCTCCAGCACCCGCCGCGAAGGCCTGGTCGACAACGTCACCACCGGCGAGGATGTCAACGACCAGAACAACCTGGCCCTCCGCGCCGGCCTGCTCTGGCGGCCGAACGAAGCCTTCCAGCTGCGTCTGACCGGCGACTACAACCGCCAGGAAACCGACTGCTGCCTGCTGGTCTTCGCCGGGGTCGGGACCAGCCTGAAGCCCGCCGCCGCCCAGTATCCGGCCCTCGCCGCCGGCATCGGCTACGCCCCCGCCAGCCTCGATCCCTTCGACCGCAAGACCGACGCGAACGCCGAGGCCCACGCCAACCAGGAGATAGGCGGCCTGTCCGCCGTGGCCGACTGGGACCTGGGCAAGGTCACCCTGACCACCGTCGCCGCCTGGCGCTACTGGAGCTGGGACCCCGCCAACGACGCCGACTTCACCCGGCTGAAGATCATCGAACGGTCGGAGAACGCCGACGAACAGAACCAGGGCTCCCTGGAATTCCGCCTCGCCTCCAACGGTTCCAATACCCTCGACTATGTCGCCGGCCTCTACGCCTTCTGGCAGGATATCGACGCGGAGGGGGTCGCCCTCTATGGCGCCAACGCCACCTACTGGCTGCTCAGCCCCGCCCTGCCATCGGCCCTGCTCGACGGCTATCGTTCCGACTTCCAGGCCAACTCCACCACCAAGAGCTACGCCGCTTTCGGCCAAGTGACCTGGAACCTCACCGACACCCTCAGCCTCACCCCCGGTCTGCGTTATACCTATGAGGAAAAAGACGCCGACTATGCCGGCGTCGTCTCGGGCGGCCTGGCCACCGTCAACCCGACCTTGCTGGCCTACAAGGCCGCCATCGCCCGTCCCCAGGCCTATACGGCCGAAGATTCCGACGGCAGCTTCTCCGGCCAGATCAACCTCGCCTGGAAGGCGACCCCCGACCTGCTGATCTACGGCAACCTGGCCAGGGGCTATAAGTCCGGCGGCCTCAACCTCGCCGGCCTGCCCCTCGACACGTCCGGCAATCCCGTCCTCGACCGCGCCGTCATCGAGCCGGAGGAAACCACCACCGTCGAGGTCGGGCTCAAGTCCCAGCTGTTCGAAAAGCGGTTGACCGCCAACCTCGCCCTCTTCCGCAGCGAGACCGCGGACTACCAGGCCAACGTCGTCGACACCGCCGGCGGCGCGCTGCGGACCTATCTCGACAACATCAACGAGGTCCGCTCCCAGGGCGTCGAGGTCGACCTGCGCCTCGCCCCGATCGGCGGCTTCTCCGCCTACACCTCGGTCTCCTACACCGACGCAAAATACATCGACTACCAGAACGGGCCCTGCCCGCTGGAGCGGATCGGCGCCGCCACAACGGCCTGCGATCTCAGCGGCAAGGACCTGCCGGGCGTGTCCAAATGGGCGGTGTCGAGCGGGGCCGAATACAACGTCCCGGTCACCTTCGGCGCCCTCGATGGCGAAGCCTATCTGGGCGTCGAGGCCAGCTATCGCTCCAGCTACTTCTCGGCCGCCTCCGATTCCAAATACTCGCGGATTGGCGGCTACACCCTGGTCAACCTGCGGGCCGGCTTCCGGCCGAACGATTACTGGGACGTCTTTGTCTGGGCGCGCAACGTCACCGATGAAGACTACTTCCAATACATCAGCAGCCAGGCCGGCAACTCCGGGGCCCTCTACGGCGCGCCAGGCGATCCGCGCACGGTCGGCCTGACCCTCCGAGCCAAATACTAGGAGGCCGCCGCGATGACGTCCGCCTCCCACGCTTCGCCGCCGACCCGGCCCGCCGCCTGGCGGCTGGGGGTCTTCGCGGCCCTCGCCATCCCCCTGGCCGGCGCGGGGCTTCCCCTCGCCGTCTACCTGCCGCCCTACTACGCCCAGGATCTGGGACTCGGCCTCACCCTGGTCGGCGCCATCTTCATGCTGACCCGGGTGTTCGACGCCGTCACCGACCCGCTCGTCGGGCTGCTGTCGGACCACACCCGCAGCCGCTTTGGCCGTCGCAAGCCGTGGATCGCCGCCGGCGCCCCGCTGTTCGTCCTGGCCACCACCGCCATCTTCATCCCGGGCGCCTTCGGAGTGAAGCCGGGCGGCGCCTGGCTCGCGGCCTGGCTTATCGTCTTCTACATCGGCTGGACGATGATCCAGATCCCGGTCTCGGCCTGGGCGGGCGAACTGTCGGCCCAGTACCACGAGCGCAGCCGGGTCCAGACCTTCTTCCATGTGACTTCGGCGCTCGGCCTGCTGCTGGTCCTCATCCTGCCGGCCATCCTCGACCAGGTCGCCAGACAGGCCGGCGTCGCCGTCGACCAGAGCCTGAAGGTCGCGGTGATGGGCGGCTTCATCCTGGCCACCTTCCTGCCCGCCATCGTCGCCGCCCTGCTGCTGGTCAAGGAACCGCCGGCGCCGCCTCGCGCCCGCATCCAGGGCAAGGCCGGCCGTCTGGCTCTGGTGAAGGCCCTGCGCGACCCGCTTCTTCTCAGGGTCCTGGCCTCCGACTTCGCCGTGACCCTGGGCCAGCTGATCCGCTCCAGCCTGTTCGTCTTCTTCGTCGCCGCCTACATGGGCCGCCCCGACTTCGCCGCCCTGCTGTTCCTGGTGCAGTTCATCTTCGGCGTCTTCGCCGGCCCCATCTGGCTGCAGATCGGCTACCGGCTGGGCAAACACCGCACGGCCATCGTCGGCGAACTGGTCCAGGTTGGCATCAACCTCGGCCTGCTGCTGGTCACCCCCGAGGCCCTGCCCCTGCTGGTCGGCCTGACCATCGCCCAGGGCCTGGCCCAGGGGTCCGGCAACCTGATGCTGCGGGCCATCGTCTCCGACGTCGCCGATAAACAGCGGCTGGAGACCGGCGAGGACCGCAACGGCCTCTATTTCTCGATCTTCAGCCTGACCGGCAAGACCGCCACCGCCGTGGCCATCGGCGTCGCCCTGCCCCTGGTCGCCGTCCTCGGCTTCAGGCCGGGCGCGGCCAATGCGCCGGAAGCCCTGCTGGGGCTGAAGCTGGTCTTCGCCCTCGGCCCGGCCCTGGCCCACGCCGCCTCCGCCGCCCTCATCGCCGGCTTCCCGCTCGACGCCGAGCGCCACGCCGACATCCGCCGCGCCCTCGACGACCGCGACAGCGGCGTCGTTCCCGCCCCCGCTGAATAACCCCAACCCACCAAAAGGAGACTTCCCATGAGTGCTGACGGCCATAGCGACATCCAGACCACCAAGACCGTCCTCGACATCCGCCCCGTCGCCGGGCGCATCGGCGCCGAAATCGTCGGCGTCAGGCTCAGCCACGAGCTGCCCGACGAGACCCTCTGGGCCATTGAGGACGCCCTGCACAAACACAAGGTGATCTTCTTCCGCGGTCAGAACCACCTCGACGACGCCGGTCAGGAGGCCTTCGCCGCCCGCCTCGGCGACCCCGTGGCCCACCCCACCGTGCCCGTCGCCGATGGCTCGACCTATCTGCTGGAACTCAACAGCGATCGGGGCGGCCGGGCCAACAGCTGGCATACCGATGTCACCTTCGTCGACGCCTATCCCAAGGCCTCGATCCTGCGGGCGGTGACCTCCCCCACCCATGGCGGCGACACCGTCTGGGCCAACACCGCCGAGGCCTATGAGCGCCTGCCCGAGGAACTGCGCGAACTGGCGGACCGCCTCTGGGCCCTGCACACCAACGCCTACGACTACGCCGCCGCCAAGCCGGGCGTCACCCAGGAGCAGGTCGAACAGTATCGCGCCGTCTTCGCCTCGACCGTCTATGAGACCGAACACCCCGTCGTCCGAGTCCACCCCGTCACCGGCGAGCGGACCCTGGTCCTGGGCCACTTCATCAAACAGCTCCTCGGCTTCTCCAGCGCCGACAGCCGCCGGCTGTTCGACATCCTGCAGGAACAGGTCACCCGCCTTGAAAACACCGTCCGCTGGCGCTGGACGCAGGGCGACGTGGCCATCTGGGACAACCGCGCCACCCAGCACTACGCTGTCGACGACTACGGCGACCAGCACCGGGTCATGCGCCGCGTGACCCTGGATGGAGACGTGCCGGTCTCCATCGACGGCCGCCGCAGCCGCATCCGCAAGGGTCTCGCGACCCCTCAGAAGCTGGCGGCTGAATAGTCGCAAGCGGGCGACTGCCTGCCCTTGCGCGGCCGGATGCAGTAGCATCCGGCCGCCTTCCTTTTTCCCGCGGTGGACAGACGTGACCCAAGCCCTGCCCGTCATCGACATCGCGCCCCTGTTCGGCGCGGACCTGGGGGCCCGCGCCGCCGTCGGCGCACGGATCGGCGCGGCCTGTCGCTCCGCCGGCTTCTTCTATGTTGTCGGCCACGGCGTGACGTCCGCCGTGCTCGCGGATCTGGAAGCGCGGAGCCGCGCCTTCTTCGCCCTGCCGGAAGCGGAAAAGCTGGCCATCCCCATGACCCTGGGCGGCCCCGCCTGGCGCGGCTATTTCCCGGTCGGAGCCGAGCTGACCTCGGGCCGGCCCGACCGCAAGGAGGGGCTGTATCTGGGTCAGGAGCTGGGCCCGGACGACCCGCGCGTCCAGGCCGGACTGCCCCTCCACGGCGCCAACCTCTGGCCCGAAAGCGTGCCCGGCCTGCGGCCCGCCGCCCTGGCCTTCATGGCCGGCGCCGCCCGCGCCGCCCAGGCGGTGCTCGAGGGCGTCGCTCTCAGCCTGGACCTGCCCTGCGACTATTTCCGCGAGACCTACACCGCCGACCCGACGGTGCTTTTTCGCATCTTCCACTACCCCGCCGCCCAGCCCGGCGATCCCGCCTGGGGCGTCGGCGAACATACCGACTACGGCCTTCTGACCCTTCTGGCTCAGGACGACATCGGCGGACTGCAGGTGAAAATCCCCGATGGCGGGCCGGGCTCCTGGATCGAGGCCCCGCCCATCCCGGGCGCCCTGGTCTGCAATATCGGCGACATGCTGGACCGCCTGACCGGCGGCCATTTCCGCTCCACCCCCCACCGTGTGCGCAACGTAAGCGGTCGGGACCGCCTGTCCTTCCCGCTGTTCTTCGACCCGGGATTCGACGCGGTGATCCGTCCGCTGCCCGGCCGGGAGGCCGCGCGCGGCGGCCCGCGCTGGGACGGCGCGGATCTGTCGGCCTTCGACGGCGCCTACTGCGACTACCTGCTAAGCAAGATCGGCAAGGTCTTCCCGGCCCTTGCCCGGCGCGTGATTGGCTAGGCTTTCCCCGTCTTACCCGCTCATCCGGCCAGCGCCCATAGTCGCTGCGACCGATTGAAATCCGCCTTGCGTGAAATCCTCCCCCAGGACCGCAGGGCCGATGCGGGGGAGGTGGCAGTCGCGAAGCGACTGACGGAGGGGGTCCCCACCGCTGGTGGCGGCTGAACCTCTTGACCGCTGCTGCCGGCTTGGGGAGCGGACCCCCTCCGTCGACCGCTGCGCGGCCGCCACCTCCCCCTAACCGGCGCTGCGCGCCTGGGGGAGGAGCTCGCGCCCGATGGAAGGTGAACCGATTGGGCCTCCGGCGGGGTGATCGGAATTGGGGGGCAGCCCGACGCCCCCGCCCGACCCTGCCGTCTACTGCGGCTTGACCGCGCCTGTTTCCGTGCGCGCCTTTTCCAGCTCCGCGCCTTCGGGGCCGTCCAGGGCCTGTTCTGCCTCCCGAGCGCCCTCCTCGACCGCGCCGGACTGAGCGAATTCATGTTGGGCGTCCTGATAGCGTTTGGCCGACTCATAGTCGCCTTCGCCCTGGATCTTGGATTTGTCGGTCATGGCGGCTCCTCCTGGAAACTCACTTTCCAGAAACTCCGCGCGCGAACGGCCGGTTCCGTACTTTTATCCGCTCCGACGCAAACGACCGTGCTAGGAAGTTCCACGTTCCTTGATGGGAACCCTGCCGGCGCCTGTGCCGTCCTGCCCGATTTGCAGTCTCGCATCGCGGGACGTCGGGGCGAAAGGCGCCATGTCGGACAAACTTTTTGCCCCGCAATGCGCCTGTTCGGCGCCGACCGGAGCCTGACCATGGCCAAACCCGCAATGCCCCCCCGCCTGGCCACTGTCAGCGACCTGCGCCAGAGCCTTGAAGAGGCGCTGGCCAACGGCGCCGCGCCGAAGGACCTGGTCATGCGCCTGACCCTGCGCGACTCGGCCCTGATCAAGCGCAGCCGCCTGTTCGCCGACACCGACATCCGTTTCAAGGACGGCGAGATGCTGATCCTCGGCGTCCGCGCCGTGATCGGCTCCACCGCCTCCAGCGGCCTGGAACGCGCCCCGATCGCCGCGACCAAGTAGCGCCTACCGCCGCGCCGCGTCTGTTTTCGCGCGAACCGGTCCGAATTCTGATCCCGCCTTCCAACCCGGCCAGTCGCTGGAATTGGCCAGGGCCTGGCTGGCGCGGAAGACCAGCTCCACGTCCTGCACCGCTCCGCGCAGGTCCCAGTCGGCGCTCCAGGCGTCGCAGGTCTGGTGGTAGCAGTTGGCGGTGTAGTCGCTGACCCATCTGTCGCCGGCCGCGCGGCCGCCATCGATCAGGTCGGCCCCGCCGCCGATGGCCATCAACAGCACCACCGGCACGCCCCGCTTGGCCAGGGAGAAGTGGTCGGCGCGGTAGAACAGTCCGCGTTCCGGCTTGGCGTCCGGGGTGATCACCCGGCCCTGGGCCTTGGCGGCGGCCGCCAGGCCATCCTCCAGCTGGTTCTGCCCTGCCCCGACCAGCACGACGTCGCGGGCTGGGCCGGCGGTCTGCAGCACGTCGATGGTATAGCCGCCGGCCATGGTCTCCAGCGGCACGGTCGGGTTCTGGGCATAGTATTCCGATCCCAGCAGCCCCCGCTCCTCCGCCGTCCAGGCGGCGAACACCAGGGTTCGGTCCGGCGCCGGGCTGGCCTTCCAGGCCCGGGCGATCTCGAACAGGGCCGCGACGCCAATGGCGTCATCCACCGCACCCGGCCGCATCCGCCGCCCGGCCGCGTCGGGCTTGTCGGCCAGGCCATAGGCGTCCCAGTGGGCCGAAAGCATGACGCTTTCCGCTGGTCGCTTCGCTCCGGTCAGTCTGGCGATGACGTTCTGGCTCTCCACCCTGGCCTGGGTCACGGCCAGGTCGGCGCTGAAGGTCACGCCCTTCAGGGTCACCGGCTTGAAATCCGCCCGCCGCGCCTGAATTTTCAGCGCTTCCAGATCGAGCCCAGCGTCCTTCAGCATGGCCGCGGCGGCGCTCCGCTCGATCCAGCCCTGGAACGGAACCCGGCCCGCGCCGCCGTCGGCGCGGGCGACATCGAAATTCTCGCCCCGAGGGGCGACGACCGTCACCCAGCCATAGCCGGCGCCGGGCGTCTCATGGATGATCAGGGCGCCGGCCGCGCCGCGCCGCGCGGCCTCCTCATACTTGTAAGTCCACCGGCCGTAGTAGGTCATCGCCCGGCCGCCGAACGTCCCGGCCACCGCCTCCCCGCCTACAGCTTCGAAGTCGGGATCGTTAATCAGGAAGACGGCGATCTTCCCGGTCAGGTCGACACCCTTGTAGTCGTCCCAGCCCCGCTCCGGCGCGCTGATCCCATAGCCGACGAAGACCATCGGCCTGTCGGTCGCGGCGATCCGGTCCGTCGGCCGCAGGGTGTTGACGTAGATATCCTTGAACTGCTCCAGCCGGCGGGCCTTGCCGGCGACCGAAAGGCTGATCATCGGGTCCGGCTTTATCTGCGTGCGCAGCAGGGGAACCGTCTGGGTCCAGGCGCCGTCCGGCCCGCCCGGCTCCAGCCCGATCGCCTTGAATCGGCTGACGATATAGGCGACCGCCCTGGCCTCGCCGGGAGACCCCGGCGAGCGGCCTTCGAAGGCCTCCGAAGACAGGATGCGGGTATCCTCTGATATCTGCCTTCCATTGATCGGGCCATCGGTCGGGCCGGGGGGCTGGGCCAGGGCGGGGGGCGCCGCCGACCCGAGGAAGATGCCGAGAATAGCGGCCAGGCCTGGGACGAGCAGCGGGCGGACCATGAGAGACTCCTGCAAACAGATCCCGCCTTTCTATCCCCGATGCCCAATAGAATGCGACAGACCGACGCAAGCGCCGTTAAGGCTTCAGTCGGCTCGTCGGCGCATGCTCCCGTCAGGAGAGCCCAGTGCCGAACACAGAGACCGAACGCCTGGCCGCCCTGAAGGCCCTGGAGATCCTGGACACCCCCCCGGAACCGATCTTCGATCGGATCACGGCCCTGGCCGCCGACCTTCTCGATACGCCGATCGCCCTGGTGTCCCTTCTCGATGGCGAACGCCAGTGGTTCAAGTCCCGGCACGGGCTGGACCTCTGCGCCATAGCCCGCAGCGACGCCTTCTGCGATCACGCCATCTCCTTCGGGCCGGGCTCGGTCATGGTGGTCGAAGACGCGTCCAAGGACCCCCGGTTCGCCGACAATCCTCTCGTCGCCGGCCCGCCCTTCATCCGCTTCTATGCCGGCGCCGTCCTCAGCACCCCTGAAGGCCATTGCATTGGCTCGCTCTGCGTCATCAGTCCGGAGCCGCGCTCCCGCCCCTCGGACCGCGACCTGGCCCGGCTGCGGACCCTGGGCGACCTGGTGATCGACAAGCTGGAACGCCGCCGTGTCCGGCGACAGGCGGAGAGCCGCGAGGCCTTCCTCGACCTGGCGGAGACCATGTCCGGTCTTGGTCGATGGCGCTATCGTCTGGCCGATGGCGAGATCAGCTGGTCGCCGGAGGTTTACCGGATTCATGGCGTTTCGCCGGAAACCTTCAATCCGGCTCTCGACTCAGCCGTCGGCTTCTATCATCCGGAGGATCAGGCCAAGGTCGAGGCCTACCTCGATCATGCGGCCAGAACGGGCGAAGGCTACAGTTTCAAGTTCAGGCTGATGACCGACGCGGGTCAGCGCGACGTGGTCTGCCGGGCGGAATGCGAACTGGGCGACGACGGCCGGCCCCTGGCCATCTTCGGGGTATTCCAAGACATCACCGACCAGGTCGCGACCCTGCGGCGGGCCCAGCGCGGCGAGGCCCGCTACCGCATGCTGGCCGACAACATGGGCGATGTGATCGCCCGCATGGGCCTTGATGGGTCCAGCAGCTACATCTCTCCCGCCATCAGGCGCCTCCTCGGCTACACCCCCCAGGAGATGCGGGGCCGCAGCGCCCAGGCCTTCGTCCATCCGGAGGACAGGCCCCTGGTGCTTGATGTCTACGTCCGGTTGGCCGGCGGGCTTGACCACTGCATTCTTGAGCATCGCGCGGTCCGCAAGGACGGCTCGGTGATCTGGGTCGAGACCCATTTCACTCTGATCCGCGACGAGGCGGGCAACGCTGTCGAGACGGTGGCGGTGATCCGCGATGTCGGTCGGCGAAAGGCGCTGGAACAGGCGCTGGAACAGGCCAGGCTCGACGCTGAGGCGGCCGTCCTGGCCAAGTCGGAATTTCTCTCCAACATGAGCCATGAAATCCGCACGCCGCTGACGGCGGTGCTTGGCTTTTCCGGCCTGCTGGCCGCCGACCCGGACCTCCCGCCCAGGGTCAAGAACTATGTCAGCAAGATCGAAAGCGGCGGCCGGGCCCTGCTGGCATCGGTCAATGACATCCTCGACTTCTCCAAGCTGGAGGCCGGGCAGGTGGATATCCGCCCCGAGGCCTGCGATCCGGCCCAGGTGGTCGGCGAGGCCCTCGACCTGTTCGGAGCGGCGGCCGAGGCCAAGCAGCTCAAGCTGGAGTTCTCCATCCGGGGGTCACGCCCGCCCGCGCTCTGGCTGGACGGGGGGCGCCTTCGCCAGGTGCTGCTCAACCTGATCGGCAACGCGGTGAAATTCACCAGCGAAGGCCGGGTGCGGGTGGTCCTGCATCACGACCCGGCCACTGCGCGGTTGCAGGTCGCGGTCATGGACACGGGCGAGGGCGTCTCGGTCGAGGATCAGGCCCGACTGTTCCGAAAGTTCTCACAGATTGACGCCTCCTCGACCCGGCGGCACGGCGGGACGGGGCTGGGCCTGGCCATCTGCAAGGGCATCGTCGAGGCCATGGGCGGGGTTATCGGCGTCGCCAGCCAGCCCGGACAAGGAGCCACCTTCTGGTTCGACCTGCCGGCGCCTGTGGCGCTGGAGCCCGCCGCGCCGGCCGCTGCTTTGACCGTGCAGATCGCGGACGGCCTCGCCGGGGCGCGGATCCTGGTGGTTGATGATCACCGCGCCAACCGGGCGCTCGCCGCGGCCTTGTTGGGGGCCGTGGGCGCCGATTGCTCGATGGCCGAAAGCGGTCAGGCCGCGGTCGACCTCTGTATGACCCAGCCCTTTGACGCTATCCTGATGGACCTGAGAATGCCTCTGATGGACGGCTTGACCGCCGCCCGGGCGATCCGATCCTCGGACGGACCCAACGACGCCACCCCCATTCTCGCCTTCTCGGCCGAGGCGCGGACCGCCGGGGCCCGCGATCCGATCTTCGCCGGCGCGATCGACAAACCCCTGACCGCCAACCGCATGGTCAGCGCGCTGCTGGCGGCCATGGCGCCGCCGCACTTCGCGCCCGCCGCACAGACCGTGGAACAACGATGACCCGGCCGCCCCTCATCCTCATCACCGACGACGACGAACTGATCCGCGATCTGCTCGGCGTGCGGCTCGACCTGGCGGGTTACCGGACCGTCACCGCCAACGACGGGGTCTCGGCCCTGACCGCCATCGCCGAATACCGGCCCGCCGCGATGATCCTCGACCTGGCTATGCCCAGGCTCGACGGCTTCGGCGTCCTGTCCACCCTGCGCAGGCTGGGCCGGCCCATTCCGCCGACATTGATCCTGACCGCGCGCCACGCCACGGCAGATGTCAGGACGGCCATGAGCCTGGGCGCCAAGGACTATATGGCCAAGCCCTTCGATGATCAGACCCTGCTTCGCCGGGTCTCGCGTCTTCTGCGGTCGCCGCCTCAGGTCGCCGCCGGCCCGGCGCCGACGCCTTCGCCGCCCGCCCCGCCGACCCCGATCGAAAACGAGCTTTTCCTCTGACGACCCCGGCCCGGTCGCCGCGACGGGGCTTCCCCTCGTCCGTCCGCCCTGACAGAGGTAGAGGATGAGCGTCGCCTTCACCAAGGAGGGGGATTTCGAGTCGGCTGCGGCCGACCTGCCGGATCGCCCGATATCGCCCCACCTCAACCTGGTCACCGCCAGCGGCCTGGCCCAGCTCGACCAGGCCCTGGCCGCCGCCAAGGCCGCCTATGCCGCCGCCCAGCAGGGCGATGTCGCCGCTGATCGCACCGCCATGGCCCGGGCCACGCGCGACCTGCGCTACTTCCAGGCCCGCCGCGCCAGCGCCCAGCTGCGTGAAGCGCCCGACACCCTGGCCACCCTACAGTTCGGGGCCCGCGTGATGTTCGAGCGCGAGGACGGTCGCCGCCAGACCTACCGCATCGTCGGCGAGGACGAGGCCGACCCGGCCAAGGGCTCGGTCTCCTACATCTCTCCCCTCGCCCAGGCCCTGCTCGGCAAGGGCGTCGGCGAGATGGCCGTGGTGGCCGGCGGCGATGTGGAAATCCTGGCGATCGAACGCTGAGCCCCAGCGGCGAGCCAGGTCGGTTCAGCGAAAAAGGGCGCCGTGCGTCCACGGCGCCCTTCTCGTCTTTCAGTAACGGGAAGGCTTAGCCCTCGACGCGCTCGATGATGATGGCCGGAGCCATACCGCCGGCGGCGCACATGGTGACCAGGCCACGCTTCAGGCCGCGCCGCTCCAGTTCATCGACCATGGTGCCGATCAGGATGGCGCCGGTCGCGCCGATCGGGTGACCCAGGGCCATGGCCCCGCCGTTCACATTGACCTTCGCCCGGTCAAGCTTCAGGTCGCGGATAAATTTCTCGGCGACCACCGCGAAGGCTTCGTTGATTTCCCACAGGTCGATGTCGTCGACGGTCAGGCCGGCCTTTTCCAGAACCTTGCGCGCCGCGGGGACCGGGGCGTTGAGCATCAGGGTGGGGCTATCGCCCATGTTGGCCGTCGCGATGACCTTGGCGCGGGCCTTCATGCCGTGTTTGGCGGCATAGGCCGGCGAGGCCAGCAGCAGGGCCGCCGAGCCGTCCACGACGCCGGAGCTGTTGCCGGCGTGGTGGATGAACTGGATGTCCAGATCCTTGTGCACGGCGGTGATCAGGCCGCGGAAGGTGGTGCCGTCCTCGTCGATCGGGATATCGGCCATGGCGGCGAAGCTGGGCTTCAGCGAGGCCAGGCCCTCGGCGGTGGTCTGCGGACGCGGGAACTCTTCCTTGTCCAGGGCCAGGGTGCCGTCGGCGTTGTAGACGGGCACCAGCGACTTGTCGAAGTGACCGCCGGCGATGGCCGCCGCGGCCCGCTTCTGGCTTTCGAGAGCCAGGGCGTCGACGTCCTCACGGGTGATGCCTTCCAGGGTGGCGATGGCGTCGGCGCAGACGCCCTGGTGCGACTGGGGGTGCATGTCGCGCAGCTTCTTGTTGCCGCGGTCCATGGTCATCGGCCCACCATCGGACGGGGCGCGACGGCCGGCCATCGACATCATCTCGGTGCCGCCGGCGATGACCAGGTCTTCCATGCCGGACATGATGGCCTGGGCCGCCAGGCTGACGGCGGTGATGCCCGAGCCGCAGAAGCGATCGAGGGTCATGGCCGAGGACTTGACGTTATAGCCGGCGGACAGGGCCGACATCCGGCCGAGATCCCCGCCCTGCGCTCCGACCTGGCTGCTGGTGCCCCAGAAGATGTCATCGACTTCGGCGGTGTTGAGATTGTTGCGTTCGGCGAGGGCCTTGAGGACCGTGGCGCCCAGCTCTTGGGGGTGGATCTCGGCCAGGGCTCCCTTGCCGATCTTGCCGATCCCGCGGGGCGTGCGGACAGCGTCGATAATCAGGGCTTCGGGCATTCAGGTTCTCCTGAGAAAACAGGTCGGTGGATCGTTGGCGCGCAGCTAAACGCCCTCACCCAACGGCATTCAAGCGCTTGTTTGCCGCACGGCGGACGGGCGGGCCCCGCCTGTGGAATCGGCGGCCTATGGCGCGAGCCGTTCGCTTCGCCTACGAAGATGGCCCCCGTCGGAGTGTCCCCATGATCCGCCCGCTCGTCGCCCTCGCCGTCGCCATGGCCGGTCTTTGCCTGGCCCTGCCGGCCCAGGCGGCCAAGCCCGTCTACAAGACCAGCCCATGTATCGGCGACTTCGGACCCAACCTGTCGCGGGTCCGTTGCGGCGTCCTCACTGTCGATGAGTCCCGTGGGACCGCCAGCAAGCGCCGCGTGGCCATCCCGGTCGTGGTGATCAAGGCCTCCGCCCCTAGACCCGGACAGCCGGCCGTCATCTATCTGCAGGGCGGACCAGGCGGGGCCGCAGTGAGCGGGGCTTCACGCGTCCTCCGCTCGCCCCTAGCCCAGGACATGATCGCCATCGATCAGGACTGGGTATTCTTCGATGAGCGCGGTTCGGGCATGGCCTCCCCGCTGCTCGACTGCGGCGCGGTCGCGATGAATGACGCCGGCCCCCTGAGCCTCGCCGCCGCCGAGACCCTGAAGGCCTGCGCGGCCCTTCACGCCGCCGCCGGCGTCGATCTTTCCCGCTACAACGAGCGCGAGGTCGCCCTCGACGTCCAGGACCTGCGCAAGGCCTTGGGCTACAAGCAGATCGACCTGTTCGGCGTCTCCTATGGCACCAGCGCCGGCATGGCGATCCTGCGCCACGCGCCCCAGGGCGTCCGCGCGGTGATCCTCGACTCCCCATGGCCGCCCGAGGCCAACTGGGCCCAGGGGGGGCCTCAGCTGGTCTCCGATGCGGTGCGGCTGGTGATCAGCAAATGCGCCGCCGACGCTGAATGCAAAAAGCGCTATCCGACCCTCGGCCCCGACGTGGACGCCATGGCCCGCCGCTTTCTGGTCGGCCCGCAACAGGGCAAGGCGCGCAGCTATACCGCCTCGGACCTCGGCGGCTTCCTGATGGACACCGCCTATGATGACGAAGGCGCCCGCCACCTGCCGGTCGACCTGGCCGCCATGGTCAAGGGCGACTATTCGGTGCTGGAGGCCCACCGCGCCGACCGCAGCCCCTATTTCGAGGGCCAGCACCTGACCCACCTCTGCAAGGAGGAGTTCCCCTTCGAGGATCGGACCAAGGTGGCCGATGTCGGCGGCGATCCCATCGCCGGCCTGCTGGTCCCCTCGATGACCCGCTATTTCGAAGTCTGCGACGCCTGGCCGGTCGGCAAGCCCTGGGCCGTCGACGGCCTCCCACAGTCCAGCGACATCCCCACCCTGTTCCTCGCCGCCGAGATCGATCCAGGCTGCCCGCCGCAACTGGCACGGGCGGCCGCCGCCCGCTTCAGCAACAGCCAGATTTTCATCGCCCCCAACGTCACCCACGGCGTCAGCTTCCGCAGCCCCTGCACCCGGGGTCTGGTCCGCAAGTTCTTCCAGGACCCCCTGGCCAAGCTGGACGGCGCCTGCCTGGCGGCCGAGAAGCCGACTTTCGAGTTCAACTACGGCGAGTAGCGGCGGGCGGTCCCCTCCGCCCGAGCGGCAAAGGCCCCTTGGCGCCGCCAAGTCAAACGGTCTAAGGCTCAGTTTGAGCAAATCCGGATACGGAGCGGATGGACGACGCTGGCCAGACATTGCGGGGCAGGATGCAGGCCATGGGCCGGGCGGCGCGTGACGGCGCGCGCGCCCTGCGTCTGGCCACGGCCGACCAGCGCACGGCCGCCATCCGGGCCATGGCGGACGCCGTCCGCGCGTCCGCAGCCGACATCCTAGCCGCCAATGCCCAGGACCTGGGCAAGGCCCGCGCCGCCGGGATCAGCGGACCGATGCTGGACCGGCTGATGCTGGACGCCGCCCGGGTCGAGGGCCTGGCCCAGGCGCTGACCGACGTCGCCGCTATCCCCGATCCCGTCGGCGCCGAGATCTCCCGCTGGACCCGGCCCAATGGCCTGGACATCGCCCGGGTCCGCACGCCCATCGGCGTCGTGGCGATGATCTACGAGAGCCGGCCCAACGTAACCGCCGATGCGGCCGCGCTCTGCGTCCGCGCCGGCAACGCCGTCATCCTGCGCGGCGGCTCGGAATGTATCCAGAGCAACCTCGCCATCCACAGATGCGTCGAGGCCGGGCTGCGGGCGGCGGGTTTGCCGGCCAGCGCCGTGCAGATCGTCCGCACCACTGACCGCGACGCTGTCGGCTTCCTGCTGGGCGGGCTGGACGGCAATGTCGACCTGATCATCCCGCGCGGCGGCAAGAGCCTGGTCGCCCGGGTCAAGGCCGAGGCCCGCGCCCCGGTCCTGGGCCACCTGGAAGGCCTCAACCACGTCTTCGTCCACGCCGCCGCCGATCCAGCCAAGGCGCGGGACATCGTGTTGAACGCCAAGATGCGGCGGGTCACCGTCTGCGGCGCCGCCGAGACCCTGCTGATCGACCGTTCCGCCGCCGACCGGTTGCTGCCGCCGATCGCCGACGCCCTGATCCGCGCCGGCTGCGAGCTGCGCGGCGACGCCGCCGCCCGAGCCATCGAGCCGGACATGAAGCCGGCGACCGTCGCCGACTGGACCACCGAATACCTCGCCGCCATCCTGGCCGTCGCCGTGGTCGACGGGGTGGAGGGCGCCGCAGCCCATATCGCCGCCTACGGCAGCGGCCACACCGACGCCATCGTCACCGAGGATGCGGCGGCCGCCGAGGCCTTCGCCGCCCAGGTGGATTCGGCCATCGTCCTGATCAACGCCTCAACCCAGTTCGCCGACGGGGGAGAGTTCGGCTTCGGCGCCGAGATCGGCATCGCCACGGACCGGCTTCACGCCCGTGGACCTGTGGGCGCGGAACAACTGACAACCTTCAAATATGTGGTTCGCGGGTCCGGCCAGACTCGTCCCTGAGGCCGGCCGCCCGGCCGCCCTCAGGACGGGTTTCGTCCTCAAGCCCGGAATGCGCGTGGGCCTCTACGGCGGATCGTTCAACCCTGTGCACGAAGGTCATGCCCACGTCGCCGAGACCGCCATGGGCCGCCTTGGGCTCGACCGCGTCATCTGGCTGGTCTCGCCGCAGAATCCCTTGAAGAGCAACAAGGAGACGGCGCCGCTCCTCCAGCGGTTGGAGGCGGTCCGCCAGGTGGCCAGCGCCGCAGGCATGATCGTCTCCGACATCGAGACGCGGCTGGGCTCGCAATACACCATCGACACCATCCGGCTTCTCAAGGCCCGCAACCCCGGTGTCCATTTCGTCTGGATCATGGGCGCGGACAGCCTGAAGGATTTCCACCGCTGGCGCGGCTGGACACAGATCATGCGGGAAGTCCCGGTCGCCGTGGTCTCGCGGCCCTGGGCCTCGCTCAGGGCCCGGCTGTCTCCCGCCGCCCGGCGCTTCGCCGCGGCCCGCAGGCCGGGCCGGGAGGCGCCCGTCCTGGCGCTTATGAAGGCCCCGGCCTGGGTCTACCTGCGCGGCCCCTTCAACTTCGCGTCCTCGACGGTGATGCGCGAGCGGATGCGCGCCAGCCGCTGATCACGGCGGACCCGATCCGCTTCAGGCGCTGAGCCGTTCCGCCGGGGCGTCGTCGGCGTCCATCTCCAGCGCCGCGGCCATCGCCGCGAGCAGGCCGTCAGCGCGCACTGGCTTGGACAGGTGGGCGTCGGCCCCGGCGTCCGTACTGGCGCGGACATGGTCGTCGAGCGCGTTGGCGGTCAGCATGATCACCGGCGTACGCGCCAGCCCCATGGCGCTTTCCCGCTCGCGCAGCAGCCGGGTGGCGGTCAGGCCGTCCATCTCCGGCATCTGCATGTCCATCAGCACCAAGTCGTAGGCCTGGACACTGAGCCGCTCCAGCGCCGCCTTGCCGGTCTCAACGATATCCAGGCGGACGCCCGCCGCATCCAGGATCAATTGGACCACGCGTTGGTTGGTCGGGTGGTCCTCGGCCAGCAGCACGTGCAGACCCTCAACCCGCGCCTCCTCTTCCGAAACCAGGTCCAGGTCATGCCTCGTCTCCGTCTCCGACAGTTTCTCCAGCGGCAGGGTGATCATGAAGGTCGATCCCTCGCCGACCTTGGAGAAAGCCTGGACCGTCCCGCCCATCAATTCCGCCAGCGACCGGCAGATGGCCAGGCCCAGACCGGTGCCGCCGAAACGTCGGGTGATCGAGGCGTCGGCCTGTTCGAAGCGGCGGAACAGCCGGGCGCCTGTCTCGGTGTCGAAGCCGATGCCGGAATCGCTGACACTGAACACCAACCCCTGCCCTCGGAGCCCGACGTGGAGCGAGACATCGCCCTGCGGGGTGAATTTCACGGCGTTGGACAGCAGGTTCGAAAGGATCTGGGTGATCCGCACGCCGTCGCCCCGCCACAGTCCCTCCGCCGCCCCGTCCACGGTCCAGGTCAGGCCCAATCCCTTGCTGGAAGCGCTTTCCGCATGCAGGGCGGCGATCCGATCCACCAGGGTCCGCACATCGAACGCCCCGACATCCAGGCGCAACTCTCCCGCCTCGATTTTCGAGAAGTCGAGGATGTCGGTGAGCACCTGTTCCAACAGCCGCCCTGACGAGACGATCAAGTCCGCCAATTCCTGTCCGCGGGGGGTCGTCTGTTCGCGGGCCAGGGTCTCGGACACCGCGACCACTCCGTTCAGCGGCGTTCGCAGCTCGTGGCTCATGTTGGCCAGGAACCGGGACTTCTCCTGGTTGGCCCGCTCCAGTTCGGCGGTGCGCGCCCGGACTCGCTCTTCAAGCTCGTCCAATACCTGATGCACCTGCTCCCGGCCGGCCTTCAGCGCCCGCGCCAGGACGCCAATCTCATCGGGGCGGGCCTCGATCCTCGCCAGACCCGCCACATCCGCCGCCGAGGCGTCACCGTCCTGCTGGGCCGCCTGGCGGTCCGTGAACTTGGCCAGCTGTTGCAGCGGGGCGGCGATGGTCCGCCTGGCCATCAGCATGATCAACGCCCCCTGGGCCACTGCGGCGATCATGCCGAGGATCAGGATCCAGGCCGCCGACTGGGCCGCCGCCAGGGTCACCGCGTTGGCGGGATAGCGGATCAGGAAATACCAATCCGGCCCCCGCAGCTTGCCGTAGGCGACGATATAGCGGCCGTCCGGGCTGCGCACGACGCCTCGGTCGGCCTTCAGGGCGCCGATGCCACGAACCAGGCTCGCAAGGCCCATGTCCTTCTCATAGGAGGCCAGGGTCTGTTCCGACGCCTTGCCTGGTGTGGCAAACCCTGGATAGGCGATCAATTCGCCCTTGGCCGTGGTGATCAGATTGACCGCGCCGCGGCTGGTGTCACGGATGGCCCGCATGAAGTAGCCGGTCAGTTCGATCGAGGAACCAAAGGCCCCGACATTCTGACCCTCAACGTCCACCGGCGTCATGCAACCGGTCGCCAGCCGCTCGCCGAGGTCGTCCTGAACCAGCCGTTGCAGGTTGGTGCAGCGAATAGCCCGCGCCGGGTTCACATCGGGAAGGATGATATGGCTCATCTCCTCCCCCCCGATGTCCAGGTTGGCCGGGGCTTCCTTGCGGTAGAACATCAGCTTGTCGGGCCGGTTGGGGCCGAACATCACCAGCCGGGTTCGCGGCGTGAAAAAGTAGAAGTTGTCGTAGCGGGTGACCAGGGCTTCGCCGAAACGCGGCACCACATGATAGGCGGCCACCAGCGCCTTTTTCTCCACTATCGGCACCTGGGCGCCATCCCGGATGAAGGCTCCCACGCCGTAGACATAGTCGCCCCGGGGTGTGGCCTCTCCGTCGAACGCGCCATCCAGGCTTCGACGGCTGCCATCCTCTCGCAGTGGGAAGAAGGTGTCGAACAACCGGTTGGTCTCGTCGTCATCCAGTTGCGCCATCCTCAGGCGCATGGCGTCGGCGGCGTCCCTCTGGGCGTCGGCCAGGTCGGTGAACCGGCGCTCCTCCTGGTTGGCCCGCTGGGTGACGTAGTCGCGCAGATAGCCGATCTCCCGGCGCTCCAGCTCCTGCTGAAAGGCGAAAAAGGCCGCGAGGAAGGCAAGGGTCGTCACCGCGACGGACAACAGGCCGACGCTGAGCAGGAACCTTCTGGAAATGGACGTCTTTCTGGCGTGCATCCCACCGGCGATAGCAGGTTGGGAGTTTAGAATTCGTGTGGTCCAGCCAGGCGCCGAGCGGATAACTCGACGAATCATCTGCCCTGACGAATGCCGTAAAACCTGCTATGGCTCCTTTTTGTAGCGAGAGATCACAAGGAGCACTCCGCTGAACCGTGAGTTCGCGCCCCAGGCGCAGGAGGCCGATATTCCGGTTTCCACCGACGAACCCGTCCAGGGCTCGCTGGAAGACATGATCATGTCCAGGCTGGACGACGACAAGGCCCAGGACATCGTTCTCATCGACTTGAAGGGCAAGAGCCCCATGGCCGACTCCATGATCGTGGCGTCGGGCCGCTCGCACCGCCATGTCGGCGCTCTGGCCGACCATGTGATGCGAGCGTTGAAGGATGCCGGCTTCGGCAAGGCGCGGGTCGAGGGCCTGCCGCATTGCGACTGGGTGCTGATCGACGCGGGCGACGTGGTCGTCCACCTGTTCCGTCCGGAAGTGCGCACCTTCTACAATATCGAGAAGATCTGGTCCGTGGACTCCTCCCACATCCGCCAGCCGAACTAGGCGACCCAACCAGGCTGGGCCAGTCCCGCTTCGGCGGGATTCCGCGGAGCGCGGACGTGAAGATCACCCTTCTTACCGTTGGTCGGTTGGGCCGGGCGCCGGAAGCGGCCCTGGCCCTCGACTATGTCCAGCGCGCCACCGCCTCCGGGCGGGCGCTGGGCCTTGGTCCGGTCGAGGTGCTGGAGGTCGAGGCCCGCAAGCCGGGCAAGGCCGCCGAGGCCGAGGTGCTGCTGCCCCACCTGAAGGACGCCCACGTCATCGCCTGTGACGAGCACGGCAAGGCCTGGACCAGCCGCGCCTTCGCCGGCCGGGTGGCGAGCCTGCGCGACGGGGGCTCGCGCCGGCTGGTGCTGATCATCGGCGGGGCCGACGGGCTGGATGCTTCCATCCTGGCCGCGGCCAACGAGACCCTGGCCTTCGGACCTCAAACCTGGCCGCACGCCCTGGCGCGGGCCATGCTGGCCGAGCAGATCTATCGCGCCGTCACCATCCTGGCTGGCAGCCCCTATCACCGCGACTGACGGCGCGGGGTCTGGTAAGCCATCCGTATGCGCCCCGTCGTCCTCACCGCAGCAATGGCCCTGAGCGCCCTGGCCGTTTGCGTCCTGGCCGCCGCCAGCTTCGCGCAGGAGCCCGCCAGCGCGCCCACCGCCCAGGCGATGATGATCATGGACCCCACGGTCCGAGCCGGCGACGCCCAGAGCCGTGATGCGGCGCGGCGGGAGATCGCCACTCTCCGGGAGGAACTGCGCCGGATCGCCTCCAGCCAGGCCCGCGGCGGCCGGGATGTCGACCAGGCCAAGGCGCGGCTGGCCATGCTGAACGCCCGTGAGAGCGCCCTGACCGCCGAGATCGGCCGCGAACGCTCGCGCCTGGGCGGCCTGCTGGCCGCCTTGACCCTGTTCCGCCGCGATCCGCCGCCGGCCCTGCTGGTCCGGCCGGATGACGCGCGTGACGCGGTGCGCGCCGCCATCCTGATGCGGGCCATGACCCCGGCTCTGGAGGCCCGCGCCCGCACCTTCGCCGGTGAGGCGCGGGAAATCGCCATGCTGCGCCGACAGGCGGCCGGAGCCAGCGCCGCCCTGTTCACCGCCGAAAGCCAGGCGGCGGGTCGCCGCGGCGACCTGGAACGCCTGCTCGCCGAGCAGTCCAGCATCGAGCAACGCTATCCGGGAACCGCGCAGGTCGCCGGCCGCGAGGCTGGCAGTCCCGGAACCCTGATCGACAGCTTTCCCCGCGCCGCCTCGGCCGGCCAAGGACCCGGCATTCTGGCCCGCCCGGTGGCAGGACCGGTTGTGCGCGGTTATTCGGCGCCCGGATCCCCTGGACTGTGGTTGCGCGCCCAAGGGGGGGCCGGCGTGGTCAGCCCGGTTCAGGGCGTGGTTGAATTCGCTGGTCCGGTGACCGGTTGGGGCGTCATCTTGATCTTAAGGACACCGGACGCATACCATCTGGTGCTGGGTGGCCTGGATCAGGCTACGGTCGCCTCGGGCCAGACCGTCGGAGCGGGTCAGGCCGTGGGGCGAATGGCCACGGGCGGCGAAGGCCCTCCGGAGCTCTATCTTGAGCTTCGGCGGGATGGCGAGCCGGTCGATCCGGCCCGTTGGCTGGCGTCGAGGTAGGGCGCAACCCCTTGCCGGGGCGGGTATTTTGACGAGGCGGCCTTCAAGACGCCGTATTGGGAGCCTTTGAGTTTGGTCATGTTCAAGAAGCATCTGCTGATCGGCGCCTGCGCCTTCGTTCTCGGCGCCGGAACCATGGCCTATGTCAGCCAGCAGGCTCAGGCGACGGCTCAGCCGAAGGCCGAAACCTACCGCATGCTGGAACTGTTCGGCGACGTGCTGGACATGACCGAGAAGCAGTATGTGACCAAGGTCGACGAGAAGAAGCTGATCCAGGCCGCCCTCGAAGGCATGCTGACCTCCCTCGACCCCCACTCCGGCTATCTCGCGCCCGACGGCTTCGACGACATGCAGGAGACGACCAAGGGCGAGTATGGCGGCCTTGGCATCGAGATCACCAGCGAGGACGGGGTGGTCAAGATCATCGCCCCGATGGACGGCACCCCCGCCGACAAGGCCGGCCTGCTGCCCGGCGACTACATCACCGCCGTCAATGGCCAGAGCGTCCTGGGCCTGCCGGTCTCAGAGGCGGTCAAGTCGATGCGCGGCAAGCCCGGCGAGAAGGTTACCCTGTCGATCGCCCGGGAAAAAGCCGACCCCTTCGACGTCACCCTGGTGCGCGAAGTGATCAAGCAGAAGGTGGTCACCTCGCGGCTCGAGGGAGACTATGGCTACGTCCGCCTGTCGACCTTCAACGAGAAGGCCACCGATGAGGTCGCCTCGGCGATCAAGGACCTGAAGGCCAAGAACCCCAAGCTCAAGGGCCTGGTCTTCGATCTGCGCCGCAATCCTGGCGGCCTGCTGGACCAGGCGGTCGGCGTGGCTGACATCTTCCTCGATGGCGGCGAGGTGGTCAGCCAGCGCGGCCGCGAGGCCAAGGATATCGAACGCTATAACGCCCGCCCCGGCGACCTGCTGGACGGCCTGCCCATGGTGGTGATCGTCGACAACGGCTCGGCCTCCGCCGCCGAGATCGTCGCCGGCGCCCTGCAGGATCGCAAACGGGCCGAGGTTGTCGGCCTGACCAGCTTCGGCAAGGGCTCGGTGCAGACGGTCATCCCCTTGCGCGGCGGCGCCGACGGCGCGGTCAAGCTGACCACCGCCCGCTACTACACCCCGGCCGGCCGCTCCATCCAGCGGACGGGCATCGTCCCCGACCTCGAGGTCGCGGCCACCCGCGAACAGGCCGAACTGATCGCCAACAAGTCCTTCCAGTACAGCGAGGCGTCCCTGCGCAACGCCCTCAATACCGAGGACGGCGCCACACGCCGTGAAGCCCACGCCCCGGCCGAGGCCCCGCCGGCAAGCTTCGACGAGAAGAAGGACTTCCAGCTGTCCCGCGCTCTGGACGTGCTGAAGAACGGCTCGGTCAGCGCCACGCCCAAGCTGCCCAAGCCGCAGCCGAAGATGGCGGAAGTCGTCGGCCGCACCGCCGCCCCGACGCCGAAGAACTAGGCGAGACCGCCCGTCATCCGGCACAGGGGCATGACGGGCGCTCGCAGCGCCTTACCCCTTAATTAACCATAACCGGGCACCCTTCGGGCGACTCTCACAGCCTCGTCGGCCGCCCGTTCATGTTCTCCCGCAAGCCGCAGCTTCCGCACAGTCCTCCGGCGTCCGCTTCGGCTGGCGACGGCGGCGTGCGCGCCTTGGCCATGACCGTGGTCAACAACCCCTATCTCAGCGCCGGCGGCGCGGCCCTGCTGTTCCTGCTGACCCTGGCCACGCTGATCGTCATCGTCGGCGACCCCAAGGCCGGCCAGCCCATTGTCCGCCTCTCCCTGGCCCACGCCGCCGCCGCCGGCGCCGATGTCCCCGGATGGCGGGAAGCCCTGGCCCCGGAGGCCGAGGCGGCCCCGGTCAGCACCGACGAGTTCGAACTTTCGGCCACGCCCATCGAGCTGGCGGACAACGGTGTGATCGGCGGTTCCGCCGTCATCACCCTGCCCGGCGGCGGCCGCGCCGAGGGCGCCATCCCGGTCACCGGCGACAATGATCCCCTGGCGCCGGCGCCCTTGGCGGGCCTGACCGTTCCGGGACCCGGCGGCGGGCTGCTGCCGGTGATCGGCGGCGACGGCCGCGCCCCCTACCGCGCCTACGCCCGGCCCTTCACCCCCAACGGCAAGCCGAAACTGGCCCTGGTCATCGGCGGCCTGGGCCTCAACCCCGCCTACACCCGGCGCGCCATCGAACTGCTGCCGCCGGACGTGACCCTGTCCTTCGCCCCTTACGCCGAGGGCCTGCAGGGCTGGATCGATCTGGCCCGCTCGCATGGTCACGAAGTCCTGCTGGAGGCCCCGATGGAGCCGACCGACTATCCGCAGAACGACCCGGGCCCCTTCACCCTGCTGGCCGGCGCGGCGCCCGCCGAAACGGTGAAGAAGACCGAATGGCTTCTATCCCGCGCCACCGGATATTTCGGCCTGACCAACTACCTGGGTTCCCGCTTTGTCAGTTCCAGCACCGCGATGAGCGCCTTTTCCGGCTCCCTGAAGCAGCGCGGCGTCGCCTTCATCGACGACGGCTCCGCCGCCCGCCGGGGCATGGGCCCGCCCCGCGCTTCGGCCGACCGCGTGGTCGATGAGGATCTCAGCGCCGAGGCCATCGCCCGGCAGTTTTCGGCCCTGGAAGCCGGCGCCGTGGCGCACGGTCAGGCCATGGGCTCCGGCTTCGCCTACCCGGTGACCATCGAAAGCGCCGGGGTCTGGGCCCGCTCCCTGGCCGATCGCGGCTTCCAGCTGGCCCCCGCCTCCGCTCTGTTGAGCGGCGCCCGCTAGGGCGCGGACGAACCGGCCGGTTTCAATTGCAGAGGCCGGCGGTCTGGTTCAGGTAATGGCTCCTGATTTCGCCGGAGCCTCGCCGTTGACAGACTTTCCGCAGCATCGGCCCAACGTTGGCATCGTCCTCTTCCATCAAGATGGCCGCGTCTGGCTGGGCCGCCGGGCTCACACCACCGGCCAAAGCTGGCAGTTTCCGCAAGGCGGGGTCGATGACGGCGAGGACTTCCAGGCGGCGGCGCTGCGCGAGCTCGAAGAAGAGACCGGGGTCACCTCGGTCAGGGTTCTAGGCCGCACCGAAGGCTGGATCGTCTACGACTTCCCGCCCGAGGCGGTCGGATCGAAGATCGCCAAGGGCTGGCGCGGCCAGAAACAGGTCTGGTTCGCGCTCGAGTTCACGGGAAAGGACAAGGAAATCCGCCTCGATCTCCATCAGCCGGCGGAGTTCGACGCCTGGCGCTGGGGTCGGCTCGATGAGGCGCCGGGGCTTGTCATCCCCTTCAAGCGGGGGGCCTATGCGCAGGTCGTCGCGGCTTTCCGACGATTTGCAGGGCGCGCGATGAGCAACTCCATCCTGATGATCCATGGCATTGGCTGCACCGGCGACGCCTTCGACCGCCTGGCCCCGGCCTTCCGCTCCAGGGGCTGGCGGGTCGAGGCCCCGACCCTCTTTCCAGGCAAGCGCGTCGCCAGCAATCCCCCCGCCGACCTGCCCGCGCTGCGGCTTAAGGACTATGTCGACGCCATGGAGGCTGAGGCCCGCAACCTGGAGGCTGAGACGGGCTCGCCGCCGGTCCTGCTGGGCCATTCCATGGGCGGGCTGATCGTCCAGAAGCTGGCCGAACGCGGGGTCGGCGCCGGGGCCATCCTGGTCACCCCCGCCTCGACCGCCGACACCCGGAGTGGCGCCGCGCTGGCCCAGGCCGTGACGTTCGGCAACATCCTGTTCAGCGGCTCGCCGGAGAGGAAATCTCACAAGATCTGGCGCTTCGGCTTCTCCTGGGGCGTCCTGAACCGCACGCCCAAGGCGCGGCACGCCGAGATCTACGCCGGGGCCGTCTATGACAGCGGCGGCGTCTACAATGACATCGCCTATCCGGACAAGGACGGGCACAGGGTCGCGACCATCGACGAGAATGCGATCCGGATTCCGCTCCTGACCATCGGCGCCGCCCAGGACCGCGCCACCCCGATCGCCGATGTCCGCCGGGTCGGGGCCAAGTACGGTCGCGTCGGCGGCGACTATCTCGAATACCCCGACAACGCCCACTGGATCATCGACGAGCCCGGGACAGACAAAGTCATCGAGGACATCGCCGCCTGGCTGGACTCCAAGGGCCTGACGGCCGCGCCGGCCGCCCCGATCGCGGCCAAGCCCAAGGCGGCTGCGAAAGCCAGGCCCGCCCCCAAGGCTCCCGGGGCGCCGAAGGCAGAGCCCAGGCCGAAAGTCGCCGCAACGAGCAAATCTCCCGCGAAGGCCCCGCCGGCGCTGGTCGCTGAGGCCGCCCCTGCGCCCGTGGTCGCGGCCGCGCCAAAAGCTAAGGCCCCGGCCAAAGCCAAGGCCGCCGCAATGGCGAGGCCGGGGCCCAAGCCGACCGCGAAGGCCAAGGAGGCGCCGAAAGCCAAGAAGGCCCCGGCGGAGGCCGCGCCGACGGCCAAGGCCTCCGCACAGCCAAAAGCCGCCAAGGCCAAGGCCCCTGCGCGGAAACCCAAGACCCCCTGAAGCGCAAAACGTCGCGCGGCGGCTATGCGGACTTCGGGCTCGGCCTCGGAGGTGCTACTGCCCCGTAACCTCTGGCCACCCCGGCCGGCGGCCTGAAAGCTTGAAACCCTATCCGCATGCAGACCTTAGCCAGATGAGCGCCAAGCCCCCGGTGGTGATGGCCCACGGCGCCTTCTGCGGCGGCTGGGTGTTCGACGCCTTTCGCAAGCCGTTCGAGGCGGCCGGCCACGTCGTGCTGACCCCCGACCTGCCCGGCCACGACGCCGAGGGCGGCGTCGCCGGCAAGTCGATGAGCGACTACGCCCGCGCCCTGGCCCAGGTCTGCGAGTCCTGCGAAGAGCCACCCATCCTCATCGGCCACTCCCTGGGCGGCCTTGCGGCCCAGCTGGCCGCGGGGCGCACGCCGCTTTCCGCCCTGATTCTCCTGGCGCCATCGGCCCCCTGGGGCGTCTACGGCGTCTCCATGGAAGAGGGTGTCTCGGCCGTCAGCCTCTATGCCCTGGGCCCCTATTGGCTGCAGGCGGTGGCGCCCGACTACATGCTCGCCAAGATGTACAGCCTCGATCGGATGAGCAGCGCCGACCGGCGGGCCACCTATGCCCGGATGGTCCCGGAAAGCGGCCGGGCCCTTTGGGAGACCCTCAACTGGTGGCTGGACCCCTTCGCCACCACCATCGCCCCCACCCGGATCGCCGCCCCAGTCCTGGCCCTGGTCGGCGAAAAGGACGTCATCCACCCCCCGGCCACCGTCCGCCAGACCGGCGCGCGCCTGGGGGCGACCTTTCATGTCTTTCCGGGCATGAGCCACTGGCTGCCAGGGGAGCCCGGTTGGGAAGCCGTGGCCGACCACTGCCTGATCTGGCTGGCGCGTGAACTGACGGCGGCCGCCTGAGCTACCGGGCTTCCGGGGTCCGATCCCCGGCGAAGGCCTCGCTGATGAAATTGATCATCCGGCGGCGGACGTCCACTCCGTGCCACGGCTCGCGGCTGACCCGGCCGGCGAAATTGGCGCCCAGTTGCGGGTGGCCGGCCCGGGGATAGACGATCAACTCGACGTGGACGCCCTCCTGGCGCAGGGCCCGGTACATTTCGCGAGACTGGCCTTCGGGATCGGTGGCGTCCTCCTCACCCTGGAGCAGCAGGAAGGGCGTCTTCACCTCGGCCGCCGTCGACAGCGGGCTCTGGCGCCAGGCGTCGGCGAAGTTCACCCAGGGCTTGCCGTAGTACCAGCGGTCGTACCAGCTGCTGTCTTCGGTTCCATATTCGCTGAACTGGTCGATGACCGGGGCTCCGCTGATCAGGGCCTTGAATCGGTCCGTCCGCCCCGCCACGAAACCGGCCATCTCCCCGCCGTAGCTGTAGCCCATCAAGGCCATGCGGCCCTCATCGATGGGATAGTCGCGGATCACCGCGTCCACCCCGGCCATGATGTCGCGATAGTCGCCGCCGCCCATGTCGTTCTTGTTGGCCGCCAGGAAGGCCGTGCCATAGGCCGTCCCGCCGCGCGGATTGGGCTGCAGCACCGCCCAGCCCTGGCTGACCAGCAGGTTGACCAGGTTGGAATTGGTGTCGAGGAAGGTTCCCGCCGGTCCGCCGTGCACATTGACCACCAGCGGGACCTTTCCCTTGGCGTTGGGGGGCAGGTAGAGCAGCCCCTCGATGGTCAGGCCCTCGCTCCGCCAGCGGATCAGCCTGCTTTGGACCGGCTTCCAGCCCTCGGGGACGAGGCGCGGAGTGGCGAGCGTCACTGGCTTGTCGCCCAGCTTGGCGACATAGAGGGGCGTGGCGGGTTGGACGCTGGATCCGCCGAGGAAAGCCCATCCGGTTTGAGCGCTGTTGGCGTTCAGCCCCGCCACCACCGGCATACCGGTATCGATCCACTGGGCCGCGCCGCTGGTCAGGTCGATCCTGGCGATCCGTTGCTGCACGCCGGCGTCCACCAGCGCGATCGCGGTCGCGCCATTGCGCTCGAGGATGAAGTCGGAGGCGAACGATCCCTTCATGCCTCGGGACAGGTTCCTTGCCGGGCCGCCGGTCAGATCCCGAACGTAGAGATCGTTGCACCCGGGTGGCGCGTCGTCCTCACATTGGGCCATGTAGACTAGGCGCTCGCCGGCCAGTTTCGCTGAATCGGCCGTCGGCGGCAGGCCGGCCACCTTTTTGGCGGACAGGGAGGTCGCGGAAACCAGCCAAACCTGGTTGCCGGGGCCCAGGTCGTCGGTCTCCAGGCTGGTGACCGCCACCACCTGGCTGGAATCGGCCGTCCAGTTGACGTCGGCGACGTTGTCGGGAAGCGCGACCTCCCTGGCCGCGCCGGTTTCGGCGTCGACGAAATAGAGCCGGGTCTTCAGGCCATCGTGGCCGACCCGCACCGCGTCATCCTTCCTGGCCTTGGCCTTGCTGACCGCCTCGATCTCGCCGTCCTCGGCCAGCATGGCCAGGGTCCTGCCGTCCGGCGAGGGCCGGAAGGCTGCGATGGAGACATCCACGCCATCACCCTCGCCGCCCCAGCCGGAGGTAAGGTCGCCCTTGTCGGATCGGGCCAGGCGGAAAGGCGTCGCCTCCCCGCCCTCCAGCGGCAGGCGCATCAGCCGGCTGTCGCCGCCCCGATTGGCCGAAAAGTAGATATAGAGTCCATCCAGCGACCACAGGCCACGATCCTCGCCGCCGTCCTTCTCGGTCGGTGAAAAGGTCAGCTGACGGCCAGGGCCGCCATCCGCCGGCAGCAGCCAAAGATGGCTGCGCCCGCCATCGGCGGTGGAGTCGGTGATGGCGGTCAGCACCGTGCGACCGTCCGGCGAGACCGAAACGCCCCTCACCTCCCGCACCTCGCGGATCTGCTCGTTCATGTTCAGATTGGGCGCGGCGGAGGCCACGGACGCGGAGAAAAGGAGCCCCGCCAGAATGGCGGGACGCAGACACCGGCGGATAAGCATGACGACCCCTGTAGGCAGAACGACAGTCTGCCTCCGACAGGGCGGTTCGAACAGTCCCGCCGGCTAACCCTGGCCGCCGGAAAACAGCTTCAGCCCGAGGATGCCGGCGGGGTCGTTCCCGCCGGCGTCCCGTCTCATCAGTAGGTGATGAAGGTGTAGATCAGTTCGGTCTGGTCCCACTTGGGATTGACCGGCAGGTCGCCCAGCTTGCGGGTGGTCAGCAGCACGATGACTTCGCGGCTGGTGGGGGTGTTGAACTCCCACTTGCGGGTGGTCCGTTCCATGTCGCTGGTCCGCTTGGCGTTATCCTCAAGGGTCCAGTTGCGGTAGATGGCCCAGGCGTGGATGTCCTCGATGGTCTTGGTCAGGCCGCCGACCGGATGCTGGACCAGCACCGAACAGACCTTAGCGTTGACGCCGGGATCGCGGACGATGACCTTGTAGCCCTTGGACCACTCCATCTCGAAGCTGCCGTCGCGCTTCTTCTTGTAGCCCAGCGCCGGGGCCAGGGTGTTGATGTCGCCGCCACGGACCAGCGGCATGCACAGCTTCTGTAGCTGGTTGCTGAACACCACCGACAGCGGCTCGGTGGGGGCCGGGGGCGGCGGAGGCGGCGGCGCGGGCTCAGCCGGGAGTTCCGGAGCCGCGACCGGCGCGGGCGCGGCGGGAACCGGGGCCGGCGGCATCGGCATGGACGGATCCATCGCAGGCGCGGGGGCGGGCGCAGGGACGGGCTCGGGCGCCGGGGCCGGAGCTTCCTGGGCGACAGCCGAGGCGGCCAGGGCGCCGGCGGCGATGAGAGACAGGATGGCGACGCGCATGGAGACTTTGGAACCCCTTCTCGACTTGGAGGCCGGCATCAAAGACCCGCCGCATGTCCCTCGCAAGCCTGTTGCGGGGAATTCACGGTGAAACAATGACGCGGGTGTTTTTTAGTCCGGTCAGGCCGCTTCGACGGCATGTTCCGCCAGGATGGTCAGGCCCGAGGCGGTGACATCGGCAAATCCGCCCTGGACGTCGAACACCCGGGTTTCATTGCCGTTGATCACCGTGACCCGGCCTTCGCGCAGGGCGGTCATGAACGGCGCGTGGCCGGCCAGGACGCCGAAGTCGCCTTCGACGCCGGGCGCGTCGACGCGGTCGACGCTGCCGGCGAACACTTCGCGCTCAGGCGCGACCAGGGAAAAGTGGAGTTTCTCGGCCATTAGTCCACCGCCTCCAGCGCGGCGTCGATGTCTTCGTCGGTTTGCAGCTCAGTCCCGCAGAAGGGACAGAACTGGACAGTGAGGAGCAGCGTCCCCTCCTCGCCGTCCTGTTCGGTCCGGCCCGCGTTGAGCAGGATCAGACCGCTGTCATGTTCGAACAGCGCCGCCTCGGGACCCGCCGCGAGGCAGGTCTCCATGTCGTCACAGCAATGACCGGCGGCGAGCTCTTCCATGGTGGCTCTTAGGCTTCCTGCGCCATCTTCTCGGCCTTCTCGACGGCCTCCTCGACCGCGCCGACCATGTAGAAGGCGCCTTCCGGCAGGTGGTCGTATTCGCCGTCGCAGATCGCCTTGAAGGAGCGGATGGTGTCCTTCAGTTCGACGAACTTGCCGGGCGCGTTGGTGAACTGCTCGGCCACGAAGAAGGGCTGCGACAGGAAGCGCTGGATCTTCCGGGCGCGGGCCACGGTCAGTTTGTCCTCTTCCGACAGCTCGTCCATGCCCAGGATGGCGATGATGTCCTTCAGCTGCTTGTACTGCTGGAGGATTTCCTGGGTCTGACGGGCGACGCGGTAGTGTTCCTCGCCGATGACCAGCGGGTCCATGATCCGGCTGGTGGAGTCGAGCGGATCGACGGCCGGGAAGATGGCCTGGGCGGCGATGTCGCGGCTCAGCACGGTGGTGGCGTCAAGGTGGGCGAAGGAGGCGGCGGGCGCCGGGTCGGTCAGGTCGTCGGCGGGCACGTAGATGGCCTGGACCGAGGTGATCGAACCCTTGGTGGTCGAGGTGATCCGCTCCTGCAGGTTGCCCATCTCGGTGGCCAGGGTGGGCTGATAACCCACGGCCGAGGGGATGCGGCCCAGCAGAGCCGACACTTCCGAGCCGGCTTGCGTGAAGCGGAAGATGTTGTCGATGAACAGCAGCACGTCCTTGCCTTCCACGTCGCGGAAGTACTCGGCCTGGGTCAGGCCGGTCAGGGCGACACGGGCGCGGGCGCCGGGGGGCTCGTTCATCTGGCCGTAGACCAGGGCGCACTTGGAGCCTTCGGTCGAGCCGTTGTTCTTCTTCGGGTCCACGTTGACGTTGGACTCGATCATCTCGTGGTACAGGTCGTTGCCTTCGCGGGTGCGTTCACCCACCCCGGCCAGCACCGAATAGCCGCCGTAGGCTTTCGCGATGTTGTTGATCAGTTCCTGCATGGTCACGGTCTTGCCGACGCCGGCGCCGCCGAACAGGCCGATCTTGCCACCCTTGGTGTAGGGACACATCAGGTCGATGACCTTGATGCCGGTGACCAGCACTTCGGCCGAAGTCGATTGCTCGGCGAAGGACGGGGCCTCGCGGTGGATGACGTTGTAGATGTCCGACTGGATAGGGCCGGCTTCGTCGATCGGCGCGCCGATGACGTTCATGATGCGGCCCAGGGTCCCCGGACCGACCGGAACGCGGATGCCGGCGCCGGTGTCGACCACGGCCTGGCCGCGGGTCAGGCCCTCGGTGGTGTCCATGGCGATGCAGCGGACGGCGTTTTCGCCGAGGTGCTGGGCGACTTCCAGGACCAGGCGGAAGCTTTCGCCGGTCTTCTGGTCGCGGTTTTCGGTTTCCAGGGCGTTGAGGATGGCCGGCAGGGCGCCGACGAACTCGACGTCGACGACGGCGCCGATGACCTGGACGATCTTGCCCGTGCCGCCGGCGATCGACAGGGTCGCCGCCTTGCTGGTGTCGGACGCGGCCTTGGGAGCCGCGGCCTTGGCGGCGGCGGGCTTCTTGGCGGCGGGAGCAGCCTTGGTCGCGGCGGCCTTCGGGGCGGCGGCGGCTTTCGGAGCGGCGGGGGTCTTGGGGGCGGTGGCCATGTGCGTGGTCTTCCGTGCGGGCTTTATTCGGTCAGAGGGCTTCGGCGCCGGAGATGATTTCGATCAGCTCCTTGGTAATCTGCGCCTGACGGGTTCGGTTGTACTGGACGGTGAGCGCGCCGATCATGTCGCCGGCGTTGCGGGTGGCGTTGTCCATCGCGCTCATCTGGCTGGCGTAGAAGCCGGCCATGTTCTCGAGCAGGGCCGAGAGGATCTGCACCGTGATGTTGCGCGGCAGCAGCGTCTCGAGAATTTCGGCCTCGCCCGGCTCGTATTCATAGGCGGCCCCGTTCAGGTCGGCCGGCGCGGCGCCGTCCGCCACCTGGGCGGGGATCAGCTGCTGGCCGGTCGGGGTCTGGGTGACCACCGACTTGAAGCGGCTGAAGTACAGGGTGACCACGTCGAACTCGCCGGCTTCGTAGCGGGCGATGATGTCCTCGGCGATCGGCTGGGCGACCGACAGGGTCAGCTGGCGCTGGGCAGAGAGATCGTAGGAGTGGATGATCCGGTCAGCGAACAGACGGCGCAGCGGCGGCAGCGCCTTCTTGCCGACGGTGATGATCTTCACGTCCTTGCCTTCGGCGATCAGACGGCTGATCCGCTCGCGGGCGGCGCGGACGATCGCGGTGCTGAAGCCCCCGGCCAGACCCCGGTCGGCGGCGGCCACCACGATCAGGTGACGCTTGTCCGAGCCGGTGCCGCCCAGCAGCAGGGGCGCGCCGTCGCCGGAGACGCCCGCCGCCAGGTTGGCGATGACCGAGGCCATCCGTTCGGCATAGGGCCGGGCGTTCTGCGCCGCGTCCTGGCTGCGGCGCAGCTTGGCCGCGGCGACCATCTGCATGGCTTTCGTGATCTTCTGCGTGGCTTTCACGCTGGCGATCCGATTGCGCATTTCCTTGAGGCTGGCCATCGAGGGCTACTCTCTCCTGTCGGTCAGCCGGTTTAGGCGAAGGTCGCGGTGAAATCGGCGAGGATGCTCTTCAGCTTGTCCTCGAGATCGCTCGACAGGGTCTTGGTCGTGCGGATCGCGTCCAGCAGGTCCTGGTGAGCGCTGTGCAGGCGCGACAGGAACTCGGCCTCGAACCGGCCGACGTCGGCGGTCGGGATCCGGTCCAGGTAGCCGCGGGTGCCGGCGTAGATCACGCAGACCTGCTCCTCGACCGACTGAGGCGAGTACTGGGGCTGCTTGAGCAGCTCGGTCAGCCGTTCGCCACGCGCCAGTTGGCGTTGGGTGGCGGCGTCTAGGTCGGAGCCGAACTTGGCGAACGCCGCCATTTCCCGGTACTGGGCCAGTTCACCCTTGATCGGGCCGGCGACGGTCTTCATCGCCTTGATCTGGGCCGAGGAACCGACGCGCGACACCGAGATGCCGACGTTCACGGCGGGGCGGATGCCCTGGAAGAACAGGTCGGTTTCCAGGAAGATCTGGCCGTCGGTGATCGAGATCACGTTGGTCGGGATGTAGGCGGAAACGTCGTTGGCCTGGGTTTCGATGACCGGCAGGGCGGTCAGGGAGCCGGAGCCGTTGTCTTCGTTCAGCTTGGCGGCGCGTTCCAGCAGGCGGCTGTGGAGATAGAAGACGTCGCCTGGATAGGCTTCGCGGCCCGGCGGACGGCGCAGCAGCAGGGACATCTGGCGGTAGGCCACGGCCTGCTTGCTGAGATCGTCATAGATGATCAGGCCATGCATGCCGTTGTCGCGGAAATACTCGCCCATGGCGCAGCCGGCGAAGGGGGCCAGGAACTGCAGCGGGGCCGGCTCGGAAGCGGTGGCCGCGACGACGATGGTATATTCCAGGGCGCCGGCTTCCTCGAGCGTCTTGACGATCTGGGCGACGGTCGAGCGCTTCTGGCCGATGGCGACGTAGATGCAGTAGAGCTTGGCGCTCTCGTCGTCGCCGGCGTTGGCGGCCTTCTGGTTGAGGATGGCGTCGATGGCCACGGCGGTCTTGCCGGTCTGGCGGTCGCCAATGATCAGTTCGCGCTGGCCGCGGCCGATCGGGATCAGGGCGTCGATGGCCTTCAGGCCGGTCTGCACGGGCTCGTGCACCGACTTGCGCGGGATGATGCCCGGCGCCTTGACGTCGACCCGGCGGCGCTCGGCCACATTGGTGATCGGGCCCTTGCCGTCGATCGGCTCGCCCAGCGGGTTGACGACGCGGCCCAGCAGGCCCTTGCCGACCGGCACGTCGACGATCTCGCCAAGACGACGGACTTCGTCGCCTTCCTTGATCTGGCTGTCGGAGCCGAAGATCACGACCCCGACGTTGTCGCGCTCCAGGTTCAGCGCCATGCCCTTGACGCCGGCCGAGGGGAACTCGACCATTTCGCCGGCCTGGACATTGTCCAGACCGTGGACGCGGGCGATGCCGTCGCCGACGCTGAGCACGGAGCCGACGTCGGAGACGTCTGCTTCATCACCGAACCCGGCGATTTGCGACTTGAGGATGGCCGAGATCTCGGCGGCGCGGATGTCCATTAGCTTACGCTCTCTTGAGGGCGAATTTCAGGGAGTCGAGCTTCGACTTCAGCGAAGCATCGAACAGACGCGAGCCCACGCGAACCTTGAGTCCGCCGAGAATGGCGGGGTCCACGCGGGTAGAAATTTCCGGCTCCTTGCCCAGCGACTGGCGGAGCGCCGCGGCGATCCCCTTAGCCTGGGCGGCGGTGAGCGGAATGGCGGTGACCACCTCGGCCGTCACCACGCCGCGATAGGCGGCCGACAGCTGGTGGAAGGAATTGATCACGGCGCCCAGATCCCGGGCCCGGCCGTTGGCGGCCAGCAGGCCGAGAAACTTGGCGGTCAGGCCGCCAATGCCGGCCTTGGCGGCGACGGCCACCAGGCCGCGGCCCTTATCCTCGGCGGAGAAGGCCGGCGAGTCGACCAGCCGGCGCAGATCGGCGCTCTCGGCCAGGGCGGCGGAAAGGGTCTTCAGTTCGCCCTCGACGGCCGCCAGGGCATTCTGGTCCTGGGCCAGGTCGAACAGGGCCTGGGCGTATCGCTGGCCCACATCCGTCGTCTTGCTGTCGTCCGCCAATTTGGGTCCGTCCGGTGCGTATTGTCCGCCGTGAGTGAAGGGGTCTTCACCACGATCCTAAAGGCTTGAAAGCGCTTGAGAAAAGCACATGGGAGATGGGTCCCTGAAGGACCGCCTGCCCGAAGCCGCGCGCCTGATAGCACGGGGTGTTGTGCATCGCAACGCCGGGGGAAAAAAGGTTCCGGCCTTATCGCCGCGGCGGACGTTGGGTCAGCCGCGCTTTCCGCCCCTACACTATAGAGTGGCCGGCGAGGCGACCCGGAAGACGCCCTGAGCCCCTCCGGCGATCCTGCCGTCCGGCCAGACGGCCCGGGCGCTGGCGAAAATCAGGCTTTTGGTGGCGCGGTCGACCAGAGTGGTCACGGTGGGGGCGCCTTCGCCGGGCGCGCCATAGTCCACGGCCAGAGACACGGGGACCACCGCGCGCTCCGCTCCGGCGGCGGCGGTCAGGGCGTCTTCGAGAAGGACGGCGAGTCGTGGCTGCATGGGGGGTATCCGTAACGAGAAAAGGGGGCGGCCCAAGCGCGGACCGCCCCCTTGACCACTAGCAAGGTCGAGTTGCTCGAGGAAACATCCGAACGGGCGGACCCGAGGGATCTTGGAAAAGTCGCCCTACTTGGCGGCTTGCTGGGTGGAGCCGACAACGCCGCACTTGGCCAGGCCGTCGGTGTCGAGGGTGCCGAACGACACCACTTCGCCGACTTCCTTGCTCAGGCTCTTGCAGCCCTTGGCGGTGTCGGTGCGGGCGGGGGCGGTCACGGCGATGCAGGTGGAGCCTTCGCAGTTGAACACGGCGCCGCCGGCCACGACCTTGGTCTTGGCGGCGACCGGGGTCTTCAGGGTGGCGACGACCTTGGCGTCAGCGGCGATGGAAACGCCGGCGAAGGCGAGCGACAGGGCGGCGGCAGCCGCCAGGACTTGGAGCTTCATTTGGGGAGCCCTCCGGGCTTCTTGAGGTGGAAACGCAACGCTTGGATCGAGTAGAACTGTTCAGCCCAGACGCCCCGCTAATGTGCCGCCGGTATCCCCACCGGTGGCGCAAGGTGAACTAAGCAGTGCTTAGATATCAACGATAACCCAAATGGGTGCAAGCGCTTTTTTGCGCGCTGGCGTAAATATCTTGAAACGGCCCGGTAACGAATACGGGCGGCCGTATCCGCGCTCCCGCCGGAACAGGCCCGCCGAAGCCGCAACGGCTTTCGCGCCCCCCGCGTCAATAGAATGGCCGAGGCTTCCGTGGGGTCACGGTTGCCGCTCACGGAACCCTGGGCATAGTAGCGGCCAACAAGAGCAGGCATCGGGAGAGACAGGTCATGGACTTCGGCGTACCCAAGGAGATCAGCGACTACCTGGCGGAGCTGGACGCCTTCATCGAATCAACCATCAAGCCGCTCCAGGCCAAGGACGACAACGAGCGGTTCTTCGACCACCGCCGCGAACACGCCCGGACCGACTGGGACAACAACGGCCTGCCCCGCCACGAGTGGGAAGAGCTGCTCGGCCAGGCCCGTAAGCTGGCCGACGAGGCCGGCCACTACCGCTTCGCCTGGCCCTCCGAGATGGGCGGCAAGGACGGCAGCAACCTGGCCATGGCCATCATCCGCGAACATCTGGCCTCCAAGGGCCTGGGCCTGTTCAACGACCTGCAGAACGAGCACAGCATCGTCGGCAACAACCCCTTCATCCTGATGTTCAAGGAGTTCGCCACGCCCGAGCAGTACGCCCGCGACGGCGAGGCGGTGCTGAACGGCACCATGCGCACGGCCTTTGGCCTGACCGAGCCCAACCACGGCTCCGACGCCACCTTCATGGAGACCACCGGGGTTCGCGAAGAGAAGGACGGCAAGCCCGGCTGGCGGGTCAAGGGCGAGAAGATGTGGACGACCGGCATGCACGTGGTCAGCCACGTCATGGTCTTCGCCCGCACCAGCGGCAAGGACGGCGACGCCACCGGCATCACCTGCTTCATCGTGCCCCGCGACCTGATCAAGATCGAGGAGTGGATGTGGACCTTCAACATGCCCACCGACCACCCGCGCATCTCGTTCGACTGCTGGATTCCCGAGGACGCCTACTGGGGCCAGATCGACCGGGGCCTGGGCCTGGGACAGTCCTTCGTCCACCAGAACCGCATCCGCCAGGCGGCCTCCTCCCTCGGGGCGGCGGTCTACTGCATCGAGGAAAGCGTCAAATACGCCCGCAATCGCAAACCTTTCGGCAAGCCGCTGAGCGATAACCAGGCCATCCAGTTCCCCCTCGTTGAACTGGCCACCCAGGCGGAGATGCTGCGCCTGCTGATCCGCAAGACCGCCTGGCAGATGGACGGGATGGATCACAAACAGATCGAGAAGGAACTCTCCGACAAGGTCTCGATGTGCAATTACTGGGGCAACCGCCTCTGCTGCGAGGCCGCCGACCGGGCCATGCAGGTGCACGGGGGCATGGGCTACAGCCGCCACAAGGCCTTCGAACACATCTACCGCCACCACCGCCGCTACCGGATCACCGAAGGCTCGGAAGAGATCCAGATCCGCAAAGTGGCCGCCTTCCTGTTCGGCTACCTCGGCCCCCGCAAGAAGCTGTTCGCCGAGCAGGCGGCGGCGGGTGACGACTACGTCCAGCCGATTCCGTCGCGGAACTGAGGCGGGCATCTATCCCTTCTCCCGCTCGTCGGGAGAAGGTGGCCTCCCGCAGGGAGGTCGGATGGGGGCGTCGCTGGCGCCGGCCGGGCGCGGGCAGATCGCACCCGTTCGCCGCGCGAGCGGGTTCGGCCTTCAGGATGCGGGCCTGTTCCGAATGATTTCCCAGTATTCCTCGGCCACGTCGGCATCGATCTCGACCAGCGCCCCGCCGGCATAGAGGCGGTCGGCCCCGTCCTTGCGCGGTCCGGAGATCCAGAACTCATCCCGGGTATCGACGTCGACATAGTTGGCCTTGAAGCCGCTGCCGCCCAGGCTCTGGAAGGTGCGCCCGCCGTAGGTCAGCGATCGGCCCGATTTGGAGAAGGTCACCCGGCCGATCCGCGCGGGCCCTTCCAGGCCGCCCGACTTGTCCTCGATGTACATGATCCGGGTCTTGTGGACCGACATGGCTAATCCTTCCGCGCCTTGGCCAGCGCGGCGCTTTCGGTCTTGATCGGCTTGGACACCGGGCAGACCTCCTGGACGTAGTCGTTCAGGGTATTGACCAGGCTCTCGCGCACCAGACTGTAGTGGACGAACTGGCCCTTCTTCTCGCTGGTCACCAGACCCGCCGCCTCCAGCACCGTCAGATGCTGAGACACCGCCGGCTTTGAAATCTCAAACCGCGAGGCGATCTCCCCCGCCGTCAGATCCGCATGGGCCAGATAGGCCAGGATCTTCCGCCGGACGGTCGAGGACAGGGCTTCGAAGACTCGCTGCATGGCCCTTAGTTAAGTGATGAACTAAGGGCTTGCAATCCTGGCAATTAGGTAATTAAGTTATTTCTTACACGATGGAGATGGCCGTGCTGTTCATCAACCCTCGCCTCGAGACGACGTTCTTCCGAGCCACGCTTGGCCTATCTTGCGGGGCATCGGCAGCCACCGCGGTGAACGTTCTTTGGATCGGCGTGATCGACGGCCAGTCGTCGGCCCAAGGCGTTGCCGAGACCATCGACGGCCTGTTTGTCTTTATCGTAGTCTCCACTCTGCTCTGGTACGCTGGCGCGTTCACCCTTGGCGCAGCTGGGTGGGCGATTTTGCACAGAATGTCGGCCCGAGGGCCGGCGATGGCGTTCCTCTACGGAGCGGGGCTTCCCGCCGGAATGATCGCCTTGTTGCCCCGGCCAGCGATCTGGGTGTCGTACATCGCTGCGGGCGGTGTCGCCGGACTGGTGGTGTGGGCGGTCAGCTACGGTCCAATTCGCGGGCCAGAACCGCAAGTCGCCGAATGACCCACCAATCCGACCCCTTTGCCGTCCACTCCGTCCTCGAAACACCCGGCGCGGACGCTGTGACCGGCCAAGTCCGCTGGGACCCGGTCCACTCGCTGTGGAACAGCGGAATGATGCTGGGCGCCGCCATCGGCGGGCCGCTTCTGTTCACTTCGAGCGCCCTCGCCGTCTTCCTTATCCTTACCGCCGGCGGCCTGTTGCTCGGCCATTCAGTCGGCTTCCATCGCCGACTGATCCACGGGAGCTTCGACTGCCCGCTGTGGCTGGAGCATGTTCTTGTCTGGGTCGGGACAACCGTCGGCATGAGCGGACCCTTCTGGATGGTCCGCACCCACGACCTGCGCGACTGGGCCCAGCGCCAGCCGGCCTGCCACCCTTATCTGCGCCACGGTGCATCTATGCCGCTGGACGCGATCTGGCAGATGCACTGCCGTCTCGACCTAGTCTCGCCGCCGCGCTGCGAAATCCCGCCCCGCATTGCCCGCGACCGCTTCTATCGGTTCCTGGAGCGGACCTGGATGCTCCAGCAACTGCCCATAGCCGTCGTGCTTTTCCTGATCGGCGGCTGGTCCTGGGTCGTCTGGGGCGTCTGCGCCCGTGTCTTCGTTTCCGTCGCCGGCCACTGGTTCGTCGGCCACCTGGCCCATACCCGTGGGCCCCAGACCTGGCTGGTCGAAGGCTCCGGCGTCCAGGCCTTCGACGTGCCCTGGGCGGGCATCCCGACGATGGGCGAGGCCTGGCACAATAACCACCACGCCTATCCGGGCTCCGCCCGCATCGGCCTCTATCCGGGGCAGTCCGACTGGGGCTTTCGCTTCATACAGGCCCTGGAACGGCTGGGTTTGGCCTGGAATATCCGCACCCCGGCGAGCCTGCCCGCACGCCCCTGCCTGCGACCCGCTTGACGCCCCTTCGGTCGTCTGGGCCGTTTCGCAGCGACCTCGCTCCCTACGAACTCCGACGCATAAAATGAAAAGGGCGGGACCTTTCGGTCCCGCCCTTCCCGTAAGTTCAGCTGAGCTGCGTGGACTAGAAGTCCATGTCGCCCATGCCGCCCATGCCGCCGGGCATGCCGCCGCCGGCGCCGCCGGCCGAGGCCTTCTTCGGGGCTTCGACGATGGCCGCTTCGGTGGTGATCATCAGGCCGGCGATGGAGGCCGCGTCCTGCAGAGCGGTGCGGACGACCTTGGCCGGGTCGATGACGCCGGCCTGGACCAGATCGACATACTCTTCGGTCTGGGCGTTGAAGCCGAAGGTGGCGGAGGCGTTTTCAAGCACCTTGCCGACCACGATGGAGCCTTCGACGCCGGCGTTTTCCGAGATCTGACGGATCGGAGCCTGCAGCGCGCGACGCACGATGGCGATGCCCGCGGTCTGGTCCTGGTTGTCGCCAACCATGCCGTCGAGGATCTTCGAGGCCTTCAGCAGGGCCACGCCGCCGCCGGGGACGATGCCTTCTTCCACGGCCGCGCGGGTCGCGTTGAGGGCGTCGTCGACGCGGTCCTTCTTTTCCTTCACTTCGACTTCGGTCGCGCCGCCGACGCGGATCACGGCAACGCCGCCGGCCAGCTTGGCCAGACGTTCCTGCAGCTTTTCCTTGTCGTAGTCGCTGGTGGTGTCTTCGATCTGCTTCTTGATCTGGCTGATGCGGGCTTCGATGCCCTCCTTGGCGCCGACGCCATCGACGATGGTGGTGTCGTCCTTGGTGATGGTGACCTTCTTGGCCTTGCCCAGCATCTCAAGCGTGACGTTTTCCAGCTTGATGCCCAGGTCTTCGCTGATGACTTCGGCGCCCGTCAGGATGGCGATGTCTTCCAGCATGGCCTTGCGGCGGTCGCCGAAGCCCGGAGCCTTGACGGCCGCGACCCGCAGGCCGCCGCGCAGCTTGTTGACCACCAGGGTGGCCAGGGCTTCGCCTTCGATGTCCTCGGCGATGATCAGCAGGGGACGACCCGACTGAACCACGGCTTCCAGCACCGGAAGCAGGGGCTGAAGGCCCGACAGCTTCTTTTCGAACAGCAGGATCATCGGCTCTTCGAGCTGAACTTCCATCTTGTCGGCGTTGGTGATGAAGTAGGGCGACAGGTAGCCGCGGTCGAACTGCATGCCTTCGACGACGTCCAGCTCGGTCTCGGCGGTCTTGGCTTCTTCAACCGTGATGACGCCTTCGTTGCCGACCTTTTCCATGGCCTTGGCGATCATCTCGCCGACTTCGCTGTCGCCGTTGGCGGAGATGGTGCCGACCTGGGCGATCTCGGCGTTGGTGGTGACCTTCTTGGAGGTCGCCTTGATCTCGGCGACGACCTTGAGCACGGCCTTGTCGACGCCGCGCTTCAGATCCATCGGGTTCATGCCGGCGGCGACGGACTTGAGGCCCTCGACGACGATGGCCTGAGCCAGGACGGTGGCGGTGGTGGTGCCGTCGCCGGCCTTGTCGTTGGTCTTGGAGGCGACTTCGCGGATCATCTGGGCGCCGAGGTTCTCGAACCGGTCAGCCAGTTCGATTTCCTTGGCGACGGAGACGCCGTCCTTGGTGGAGCGCGGGGCGCCGAAGGACTTTTCGATGACCACGTTACGACCCTTGGGGCCGAGGGTCACCTTCACCGCGTTGGCGAGGATGTTGACGCCGCGCAGCATCTTGTCGCGCGCGTCGGAGGAGAAATAGACGTCTTTGGCGGCCATGATTGGTTGCCCTTTATCTTAGGTGGAAACGGGAGAGGAAAACGGTCGACGGACGCTGCGGCTTAAGCCTGCAGAACGCCCAGGACGTCGCTTTCCTTCATGATGATCAGGTCTTCACCGTCGACCTTGACCTCGGTGCCGGACCATTTGCCGAACAGGATCTTGTCGCCGGCCTTCAGTTCCAGAGGCTGGACCTTGCCGCTGTCGTCGCGGGCGCCGGGGCCCACCGCGACCACTTCGCCCTCCTGGGGCTTTTCCTTGGCGGTGTCGGGGATGATGATCCCACCTTTGGTCTTGGACTCTTCTTCGACGCGCTTCACCAGGACGCGGTCGCCAAGCGGGCGAAATTTCATCGGGTCGTCTCCGTAATGACGTTCAGTTTTTCGGGCCGCCGACGGGGCCGGAAGACGCTGCTAGCAGTCCCCCGTGGCGAGTGCCAGCGGTGACGGGCAAGTAGGGGGGAGGCGTTGCGAAGTCAAGGTGTGGCGCGGCGTCCGCGCCCCGCCTGGTGGCTGGACCAACCTTCTCAGCCTTTGCCACACAGCATTTTTTCTGCGTGGCAAGGTCCGGCGCCGATGGCCAAGGACCGGCAACCTCGCAATTTTGCCCTTCAGCCGCTACATACCTCGGCATGACGACCGCGCTCGCCCCGCCCGCCGCCTCGGCCATCGACACCGCCCTGGACGCGGTGCGGGGCGCCGTGAGGCTGCCGGCAGGATCGCGGATCGTGGCGGCCATGTCCGGCGGGGTAGACTCGACGGTGACCGCCGCCCTGCTGGCGCGGGCGGGCTATGACGTGGTCGGGGTCACCCTGCAGCTCTATGACCACGGCGCCGCCGTCTCCAGGAAGGGCGCCTGCTGCGCCGGCCAGGACATCCATGACGCCCGCACGGCGGCGGAAGCCATCGGCATTCCCCACTATGTCCTCGACTACGAAAGCCGCTTCAAGGACCAGGTGATCGAGGAATTCGCCGACGCCTATCTGCGCGGCGAGACGCCGATCCCCTGCGTACGCTGCAACCAGACGGTCAAGTTCCGCGACCTGCTGGACGTCGCCCGCGATCTCGGCGCCTTGGCCATGGCCACCGGCCATTATGTCCAGCGCGTGGAAGGTAACGCCGGGCCCCAGCTGCGCCGCGCCGCCGACCCGGCCAAGGACCAGAGCTATTTCCTGTTCGCCACCACGGCCGACCAGCTGGACTATCTGCGCTTTCCGCTGGGCGGCATGGCCAAGCCCCAGGTGCGGGCCATCGCCGCCGAACTGGGCCTGACCGCCGCCGACAAGCCCGACAGCCAGGACATCTGCTTCGTCCCCGAGGGCAAGTACCACACGGTCATCGACCGGCTGCGGCCCCAGGGCGCCCTGCCCGGCGACGTCGTCCATATGGACGGCCGGGTGCTGGGCCGCCACGAGGGCGTCACCCGCTACACCATCGGCCAGCGGCGCGGCCTCAACATCGGCGGCGGCGATCCGATGTTCGTCACCCGCATCGACGCCGAAAAGCGCCAGGTGATCGTCGGCCCGCGTGAGGCCCTGCTGACCACCGCCCTGACGCTGAAGGAAGTCAATTGGATCGGCGACGGCGCGCTGGACGCCGCCTGCGCCGACGGCCGCCCGGTCCTGGCCCGCGTCCGCTCGACCCGCGAACCGGTCGCCGGGCGCCTCGGCCTGGTCGATGGCCAGATCGCCGTCACCCTCGATGTGCTGGAAGAAGGCGTCGCCCCCGGCCAGGCCTGCGTCCTCTATGCCCCCGAGGCTCCCGACCGTGTGCTCGGCGGCGGCTTCATCGCCACGGCGGTGCGGGCATCTCATGGCCAAGGGTGATGAAGAGCGAGCCCGGGTTCTCGCTGAAATTTACGTCCAAGGACTTAATCTCAGAGGTTGGGAGTACCGCTTCGTAGGCGTCAAACCCGACGCGGACGGAACTTGGGGCGCTGTTTTCGACACCTACAGTCCGGAGGGCAATCTCTGCGATGGTCCTGTGGTGTTTGTCGTAGATTTGGAATCCGCCACGGTTCAGGGCCTCGAAGGTTACATCATGTCTCGCTCCGAGGCTTAGGCCTGACGAAGCCTCCCATTTTACCCGCCAACCGCCGCCAGCCCCGGTCTTGCCTCGCCGGCTTCCCCCGCTAAAGTGCGCCGCCTTCAAACAAACGTACGACGGGGACACACATAACCATGGCCGACGCCGCGCCGACCGCCCAGGACCTGAACAGCGGCACCGAGCCCCTGGACGACCGCACCCGCTTCGACGATTCGCAGCTGTTGCCCTGGCTGGAAGCCAATGTCGAAGGTTTCGAAGGTCCGCTGGAAATCCGCAAGTTCAAGGGCGGCCAGTCCAACCCGACCTACCAGCTGGTCACCCCGAAGCAGCGCTACGTCCTGCGCCGCAAGCCGCCGGGCAAGCTGCTGCCCAGCGCCCACGCGGTCGATCGCGAGTACAAGGTCATCGCGGCCTTGAACAAGGTGAACTTCCCCGTCGCGCGCGCCTACGCCCTGTGCATGGACGAGTCCGTCATCGGCACGATCTTCTACATCATGGACAGCGTCGAGGGTCGCATCCTCTGGGACGGCACCCTGCCCGACTACGCCCCGGCCGAGCGCCGCAAGATCTATGAAGCCGAGATCGCCACCCTGGCCGCCCTGCACAACGTCGACTACCAGGCCATCGGCCTGGGCGACTACGGCAAGCCGGGCAACTATTTCACCCGCCAGGTCGATCGCTGGACCAAGCAATACAAGGCCTCCGAGACCTCGGTCATTCCGGAGATGGACAAGCTGATCGCCTGGTTCCCGACCAGCACCCCGGCCGACGACCAGACCTCCATCGTCCACGGCGACTACCGCCTCGACAACATGATCCTCCACCCGACCGAGCCCAAGGTGGTCGCGGTGCTGGACTGGGAGCTGTCCACCCTGGGCAACCCGCTGGCCGACTTCACCTATTTCCTGATGAGCTGGGTGATGCCCAGCCAGGAGCGCGGCGGCCTGTCCACCCTGGGCGACCTGACCGAATACGGCATCCCGACCCTGGACGAGGCGGTGGCCCAGTACTGCAAGATCACCGGCCGCGACGGGCTGCCGGACCTGGACTGGTATTTCGCCTACAACCTGTTCCGCCTGGCCGGCATCTGCCAGGGCATCGTCGGCCGCGTCCGCGACGGCACCGCCAACTCCGCCCACGCCGCCACCATGGAAGCCCGGGTTCCCGTCCTCGCCAAGGCCGCCTGGGACTTCGCCCAGAAGCTGGGGGCGAAGTAGGAATCCTTCTCCCGCTTGGGGGAGAAGGTGGCCCCCGAAGGGGGTCGGGTGAGGGGTCGATGAAAGACCAAGCTGCGATCGCTGGCGGCCCTCGCCCTTCCCTGTAAGCCGGTGTGACCCCTCATCCGTCGGCTTCGCCGACACCTTCTCCCCCAAGTGGGAGAAGGAAACGGGTTGTGCGCGGCCGGGACTGAGGCACTCTGCCCCCAACGAAAAAGGGGCCGCCATCATGAACACCACCTTCCTCAAGCGCGGCCTGATCGCCGCCGCGGCCGGGGCGCTCGCCATCGCCGGCCTTGCCGTCGCCCAGGCTCCGACGCCCGGTCCGCTGACCTACGTCCAGGCCGGCCGCATCCTCGCCGACCCGGCCGCCGGCAAGGTGGAGACGGCCAAGACCCTGGTCGTCCAGGATGGCAAGGTCCTGCGCCTTGAGGATGGCTACACCTCTGCGCCGGGCGCGGAGGTCATCGACCTGAAGGACGCCTTCGTCCTGCCGGGCCTGATCGACAGCCACGTTCACCTGACCAGCCAGAACGGCCCCAACGCCCGGCTGGATGAGTTCCTCAAGACGCGGTCGGCCCAGGCGCTGGACGGCCAGGGCTATGGCCTGAAGACCCTGCGCGCCGGCTTCACCACCGTGGCCGACCTCGGCGGCGACAACGAGGCGGTCTTCGCCCTGCGCGACGCCATCGCCTCCGGCCAGGTCGCCGGGCCGCGGATCATCGCCGCCGGCTCTGCGGTCAGCGTCCATGGCGGCCATGGCGACGCCAACGGCATGCCCGACGATCTGGTGAAGCTGTACCGCCCGATCTCCGTCTGCTCCGGGGCCGACGACTGCCGCCGGGCGGTGCGCGAACAGGTGCGCAGCGGGGCCGACATCATCAAGATCACCGCCACCGGCGGCGTGCTGTCCCAGACCGCCGCCGGCCTCGGCCAACAGTTCACCGACGATGAGTTGAAAGCCATCGTCCAGGCCGCCCACGCCATGGGCCGCAAGGTGACCGCCCACGCCCACGGGGCCGACGGCATCAACAGCTTCCTGCGGGCAGGCGGCGACTCCATCGAGCACGGCACCTATCTCGACGCCGAATCGATCCGGCTGTTCAAGCAGAACGGCGCCTATCTGGTCCCCACCCTGATGGCCGGCGACTTCGTGGCCAAGGAGGCGGGGAAACCGGACAGCTGGATGACCCCGGCGGTGAAGGCGAAAGCCCTGGAGGCCGGGCCGAAGATGCTCGACATGGCCCGCCGCGCCCACGACGGCGGGGTGAAGATCGCCTTTGGCACCGACACCGGCGTCTCGCCGCACGGCGACAATGCCGGTGAGTTCGCCCTGCTGGTCAAGGCGGGGATGAGCCCGCTGGACGCCATTCGCGCGGCGACCATCTGGGCCGCCGACCATCTGGGCCTGTCAGCCCTGGTCGGCGCCCTGACCCCCGGCAAACAGGCGGACCTTATCGCCGTGCGGGGCGATCCGCTGGCCGATGTGACGGTGCTGACCAAGGTCAGCTTCGTGATGAAGGGCGGGGTGGTCTATCGCCGGGACTGATCGCGGGACGCGGCGTCTAGAACGGCCCGCGTGAATAGACCCGCTCTTCCAGCACTCGCTGCAGTTCGGCGATCCGCCGGTCGTAGGAACGGGTCAGGCAGGCGCGGTCGGCGCCGCAGCGGTTGCGCCCCCGGATCCAGACGCCCTGGTCGTCCATGATCGCGCCCCGGGCGCCCATCGGCACCAGATGGCGGACGATGTCGTAGAGCTGCGCCATCCGCACGTCGCGGTCGTTCAGGCTCATGGTCCGGCAGATGGTCCGTTCCGTCGGGGTCCCGGCGCGGCCGCAGTTGAAACTGGCCGCCTGGGCCGTCGAGGGCGCGATGGCGGAGCCGGCGATGACCGTCAGGCCAAGGCCGGCGGCAAGCATCAGGGGGGTCATGCGCATGGGGGGCTCCGTCTCCGTTCCGGCGATCTGACGCCTCAACGCATGAACCGGGCCTGACGGTCCATGATCGAAGGGGCTTCCCATCGGAAGATTTATGATCAACGTTTACCTGAGCCTGATCCAGATCAAGGCGGCCGGTTCCGCCGTCGCCAAGGTCCGAGTTCGGGAATGAGGCGCAAAGCGCCCCGGGAAACGCCAGACCAGGAGACCGCCATGACCACACAGACTCAGACCGACAGGCCCGCCACCGGCCCGGCGATCGAGCATTTCGATGTGCTGATCGTCGGGGCCGGCATCTCCGGCGTCGGCGGCGCCTATCACCTGAAGACCCAATGCCCGGACAAGAGCTTCGTCGTCCTGGAGAGCCAGGAAAGCTTTGGCGGCACCTGGCTGACCCACAAATATCCCGGCATCCGGTCCGACAGCGACCTCTACACCTTCGGCTATCGCTTCAAGCCCTGGATCGGCCCGCCCATCGCCACCGCCGAAGAGATCCGCACCTATATGGGCGAGGTGATCGAGGACAACGGCATCGGCCAGCACATTCGCTATGGCCACCGCATCGAGCGGGCCAGCTGGTCCAGCGAGGACAATCTGTGGACCATCGAGGCGGTGCGCGAGGCCGACGCGGCCCCGGTGCGGATCACCGCCAGCTTCCTCTGGATGTGCCAGGGCTACTATCGTCACTCGCAGGGCTATACGCCGGAGTGGCCGGGGACGGAGACGTTCAAGGGCCAGATCGTCCATCCCCAGACTTGGCCGAACGACCTGGATCTCAAGGGCAAGGCCGTGGTTGTCATCGGATCCGGGGCCACGGCGGCCACGCTGGTCCCGGCCATCGCCGCCGATTGCGGCCACGTCACCCTGCTTCAACGGTCGCCGACCTATTTCATTCCCGGGCGTAACGAAAACGAGCTGGCCAACACCCTGCGCGAGCTGGAGATCCCGGACGACTGGATCCACGAGATCGTCCGCCGCAAGGTGCTGTTCGACCAGGCCAACTTCACCCGCCGCGCCGTCGAGGAATCGGAGACGGTGAAACAGGAGCTGCTGGCCGGGGTTGCCGCCTTCCTGCCGCCCGAGGCGGTGGCCGAGCATTTCACCCCCAGCTACCGCCCTTGGCGCCAGCGGATCGCCTTCGTTCCCGACGGCGACATCTTCCAGGCGGTGACCCAGGGCAAGGCCAGCGTCGTCACCGACCATATCGACCGCTTCACCCCCGAGGGCATCCTGCTGAAGTCCGGCAAGACCCTGGCCGCCGATGTGGTGATCACCGCCACCGGCTTCGACCTCAATGTCCTGGGCGACATCGCCTTCAGCATCGACGGCCGGCCGCTGGATTTCGCCAGCACCGTCACCTATCGCGGCATGATGTTCACCGGCGTGCCCAACATGGTCTGGGTGTTCGGCTACTTCCGCGCCAGCTGGACGCTTCGCGCCGACCTGCTGGGCGACTTCGTCAGCCGCCTGCTCAAACATATGGACGAGAAGGGCGCCAAGCGGGTCGAGGTCGCCCTGCGCCCGGAGGACGAGGACATGCCGCTGGGTCCCTGGATGGACCCGGAAAACTTCAATCCGGGGTATCTGATGCGCGGCATGCACCTGCTGCCGCAACGGGGCGACAAGCCGGAGTGGCAGCACAGCCAGGACTACTGGGCGGAAAAAGAGCTGCTGCCCGCCATCGACCTGGACGGCAAGGAGTTCGTCTATCGCTAGCGGACTCGGGAGGCGGCCAACCTCGGCTATTTCACCCTTGTCCAGATCTGCGACTGACAGAGGCCGGGGGCCAGACAGCCGGTGACCTTCAACCGGCCGTCGGCCATCAGCTCGATCTTGCCGCCATAGGTTCCGCCGTCCTGCGGCCGATAGATCTTGCCGCCGGTCCAGATGTCGGGACCGCCCTTGAAGCCATTCATCAGCGGCAGGTCCTTCAGCGGCCGGCCGCGAAGAGCGACGGTCTTGTTGCGGGCGTCCTTCAGGGCCGGATCGGCCTTGAGGGCGTCGGAGGTGACCACCTGGCCGCAGAGGGCGGGGCCGCAGGCATAGACCCGGACCTGTCCGTGATCCTCCGGCGTCAGCCAGACCCCCACGGGTGAACCGGCCGACACCGCGGCGGTGGCGGTCGTCAGCAGGATCGCCGCCAGCAGGCCGGCGGTTGGCAGGGCAGCGAACGACAAGGCGGCGGGCCGTGAAGCGCGGGTCTGGTTCATGGTCTCTCCCCCGTCCGGACGCTCATTGGATCCCGTGCGCCTCCCCAGCGGCGGGGAGCGGTGGCGGCCGTTGACGTTAGCGGCATTCTACCCAGCCGGGCGGGTCTGTGGAATAGTTCCCTCCATGGCCGTCGCCGCCCGTGTCAAACCTGCCGATTTCTTCACCCCCGAGGAGTGGGCGCCCCTCGCCGCGCGCTCCCGCTGGAAGGGCCTCTGGCTGATCGCCCACGCCTGGCTGGTCATCTTCGCCGCCGGCGCCCTGTTCGTCGCCTTTCCCAATCCGCTGACCTATCTGCTGGCGGTGATGATCATCGGCGGACGCCAGCTGGGCCTGGCCATCCTCATGCACGACGGGGCGCACGGCTGCCTTCACCCCGACCAGAAGGTCAATGACTGGATCGGCGAGTGGCTGGCCGGCGCCCCGACCAACGCCGAGCTGCGTCGCTACCGCGACTATCACCTGGGCCACCACAAGTTCGCCCAGCAGGCGGAGGATCCGGATCTCGGCCTGTCGGCGCCCTTCCCGATCACCGCCGTCTCCCTGCGCCGCAAGGTGATCCGCGACCTGACCGGCCAGACCTTCTACAAGCAGCGGATCGCCCCCTCGATCGACGCCTTCGTCCAGGGAAAGAAGCGCGGCGTGCCGTTCGGCAAGATCGCCCGGGGCGTCTTCGACTTCTGGAAGCCGTTCATCATCGTCCACGCCATCCTCTGGGGCGGCCTGATCCTGCTGGGCCTGACGCCGTGGCTGGCGGAGCACCGCGGCGGCCTGTGGTGGGCCTGGCCGGCGCTGTGGCTGGTCCCGATGGCCACCTGGTATCCGATGATCACCCGGCTGCGGAACATCGCCGAGCACGCCTGTGTCGGCAAGGACGAGCCCGATCCCCTGCGCCACGCCCGCACCACCCGCGCCGGCCCCATCGCCCGGCTGCTGCTGGCCCCCTACTACGTCAACTATCACGGGGAGCATCACATGTTCATGCACGTCCCCTGCTGGAACCTGCCCAAGGTCAGCCGGCTGCTGAAGGCCAAAGGCGTGACCGAACGAATGCTGACCGCGCCGGGCTACGGCGCGGTGTTGAAGATGGCGGCGGGGAAGGCGGCGACCGTCGCTGGCTAGGTCAGCTCTGGCTCTTGGGCTTCAGCATGATGCGCGCGACCGCCAAGGCCTGGGCGTGCCCCATCATGGTGTTGGACGCAGGCATCTGGACGCCGTCGCAGAGAACCCGGGCCTGAAAATCGTAGGCGCTGCCCTCTTCGATCGGTCCGGCCTTGAAACCCCTGGCCGGCAGACTGACGACGACGCGACCTGACTCCAGAAACCCGGTTGCGCCCCAGGTTCGGACCGTCCGCGCCTTGCAGTCTATGGACAGCCGACTGAATTCCTGAACCACCGGCCCCTCGGCCATCGCGTATCCCGGCACATAGGCTCCATACACCCAGTAGTTGACCCGGTCGCCGGAGCGCTTCGTCAAATCCAGAGCGATAAAAAATGCGACCTCGTCTGTCCCGCTAACCAACTGAAGCCGGCCTTCGGGAAGCCTTATGGTTTCGCCCGTTTCGAACGGATCGTCGGGGTCCACGCCCGGCGCCGCCGGATCCGCACCGCTTGGGGTGGGCGACAGCCACAGCCCACCCAAGGCGAAAGCCAGCAGGGCCATCCGACGTGTGGTCAACCAACCAATGACCATTGTCGGAACCCCTACTCCGGCTGCAGCGCCACAATCAGCGGGTTGGGGGCCAGGTCGAAGGCCGCGCCATTGCCGAAGTCGACGCCGGCGCTCAGTGGGCCGCCGGCGAAGGTGATGGCGCCGCCCTTGTAGAACCTCTTGTCGACGTGGACGGTGACCGTCTTGTAGCCGGGCTTGCTGACCGTGACGTCGAACTCGATCTTCCGGGCCAGCTTTCGGGTGCAGGGCGTGGTGCAGGTCCAGCCGGTGCTGCTCTGCACGGTGGCCCCGGCCGGATTGGACTCCACGGTCCAGGCGACGCTGGTGCCCCGGGTCATGGTGGCGCAACCGCCGATGGAGCCGGCGAGGACCAGGACGGCGGCCAGGCTGGCCGCGCGCGAAACGGAATGGATCATGATTCAACTCCCCCTTGAACTCGACCTATAGCAGAATCGTTTCGGCTTGCGAGGGGGCCAACTCAATTCCCGTAAGGGGTTGCGGCGATTCCCAGCAGGTCCGGCCGCTGGATGTTGAAGCCGCCGCCGCTGTTGCAGGTGATCGTCGAGATGTCCCGGTCGCCCTGGCTGACGATGACCTGGTCCTCGGCCGAGCGCAGGTCGTCGACCAGGCTGTAGGTATAGCCGTTGTTGGTGAAGCTGAGCGAGGTATTGCCCTGGATATAGAGGCTGTAGGTGAACAGGCCGCGCGGATGAACCCGGCTGGCCGGATATTGCAGTTCCAGCGCCCCGGGTTGGCCGGCCCGGTACTGGATATAGCCCTGCGTCGGGGTCAGGGTGCGGGAGGCGCAGACCGAGATGGTCCGAGCCTTGGCCCTGCAGGACCACAGGACGTTTTCGCCGGGCTCGCAGAGGGTCTTCTCATGCCAGCCCTCGACGGGATCGCCGGCGGCGGTGGCCTGGGGCGAGACATCATCCGTAGGCTGAGCGACGGGCGTGACCGGCGCTTCGGCCTGAACCACAGGCGGCTCGGCCTGAGCTACGATGGCCTCGGATCCGGGCGCCGGCGCCGAGGGGCCGCAGCCCGCGACCAGCAGGACCAGGGCGGCAAGGCTTCGGTTGGCGGTCATCGGCGGGCTCCTCAACGCGAACCGCGGCGAGGGTAGGCGGCGAGGGCTGTTCTGGCGAGCCTCGACTTGCCGTCTCATGCCGACTCGGCCGGAGAGCCAGGGGCTGGCGAGGCGCGGCAAGGGCGACTACAGCCTGCCGTCTGATGATCACCGACCGGACCGCCTTCATTCTCGCCAACACCCGGCTGCAGTCGCCGCCGCATACGCCGGAACTGGCGCTGCATCTGGCCGACGAAGTTACCCCCATCTGGCGGATGACCGAGGAGGCCCTGGCCGAGATCGGCCTGCCGCCGCCCTTCTGGGCCTTCGCCTGGGCCGGCGGTCAGGCGGTGGCCCGCTATGTCCTGGATCACCCGCAAATCGTTGAGGGTAAACGGGTTCTGGACTTCGCCACCGGCTCGGGCCTTGTCGCCATCGCGGCGATGAAGGCCGGGGCGGCCAGCGTGCTGGGCAGCGATGTCGATGGCTTCTGCGGCCCGGCCGTAGCCCTCAACGCCGCGGCCAACGGGGTGGCGGTGGCCTATACCGACCGCGACCTGCTGGACGGCCCGGTCCCCGAGGGCGTCCAGGTCATCCTGGCCGGTGACATCTGCTACGAACAGCCCCTGGCTGGCCGGGTGCTGGCCTGGCTGACCGCGGCGCGGGCCTCGGGTCTGACGGTGCTGATCGGCGATCCCATGCGGACCTATTTCCCGCGCGGGGGGTTGGTGAAGTTGGCGGAATACCAGGTGCCGACGACCCGGGAGCTGGAAGATTTCGAGGTCAAGCGGACCAGCGTCTGGGCGTTTCCGTGACACCGCGCAACCTGTGACCGGAAATGGGCGGGTAAGGTTGACTCCATGAACGTGAAGTGAACAATAGAAGAACAAACCGGAGGATAAGATGCGCGAAGACGGCAAGATCGATTACGTGGAATGGCCCGGCGGGCAGATGCCGGCCACCAAGGCGTTTTACACCGCGGCCTTCGGCTGGTCGTTCATCGACTATGGGCCGGACTATGCCGCCTTCAGCGAAGGCGTCGACGGAGGCTTTCAGTCGGACCCGGCGGACGGCCAGACCAAGCCGGTGGTCGTCCTCTATGCCCATGACCTCGAAGCCATGGCCGAGAAGGTGACCGCCGCCGGGGGCGAGATCGTCAGACCGATCTTCAGCTTCCCGGGCGGACGCCGGTTCCACTTCAAGGACCCGGCCGGCAATGAACTGGCGGTCTGGTCGGAAACCTAAGGCGGCCTATAGTCCCCGGCAGTCCCCAAGAGCCGGAGTTCCCCCATGCGCCGCCGCACCTTCCTCGCCGCCCTTCCCGTTGGTCTCGCGGCGGCCGGGATCGCCTCTGGCGCCCAGGCCCAGGTCAAGCGGGTGGAGGGGACCAGTCCCAACCTGGTGCGGCCGGACGTGCATGGCGGCGACCGCATCGCCGGGGCCAGCTACGCCAGCCGCTCGGCGGCCTGGGGGGTCAATGGGGCGGCGGCCACCGCCCATCCCCTGGCCACCCTGGCGGCCATCGAGACCCTGAAGAAGGGCGGCTCGGCCATCGACGCGGCCATCGCCGCCAACGCCTGCCTGGGCTTCCTGGAGCCGGTGTCCTGCGGCATCGGCGGCGACTGTTTCGTCATGCTGTGGGACCCGAAGACCAGGAAGGTCGTCGGCCTCAACGGTTCGGGCCGCTCGCCCAAGGGGCTGTCGCTGGAGACGGTGCGGGCCCGGGCCGGGTCGAAGGGGACCATCCCCTCGTTCGGCGCGGTCAGCGTCAGCGTGCCGGGGGCCGTCGCCGCCTGGGGCGAGCTGCACGCCCGCTATGGCAAGCTGCCCTGGAAGGCCCTGTTCGAACCGGCCATCCATCTGGCGACCGAAGGCGTCCCCGTCGCCCAGACCATCGCCTACTACCTGGGGGCCAGCTACCGACGGTTCACCAGCCCGACCGCCGGCATCGAGGAGGTCGAGAACTTCAAGAAGGTCTGGGCCCCGACCGGCAGGACCCCCGTCGAGGGCGAGGTGTTCAGGAACCCGGCCCTGGCCCATACCTACGGCCTGATCGCGGGGGGCGGGGCGCGGTCCTTCTACGAGGGCGAGATCGCCGGGGTGATCGAGGCCTATTTCAAGCGGATCGGCGGCTGGATGACCCGCGCGGACCTCGCCGCCCACAAAAGCGAATGGACCCAGCCCCTGGTCAGCGGCTATCGCGGCGTCGACGTCTATGGACTGGCCCCCAACAGCCAGGGCCTGTCGACCCTGCAGCTGCTCAACATCCTGGAAAACTTCGACGTCAGGGCCATGGGCTTCCAGTCGGCGGCGGCCATCCACCATGCGGTGGAGGCCAAGCGGCTAGCCTATGAGGACCGGGCCCGGTTCTTCGCCGACCCGGCCTTCTCGCCGGCGCCGCTGGAGTGGCTGAACTCCAAGGCCTACGCCAAGGAGCGGGCGAAACTGATCCGCCCCGACCGCATCCTGGACCCTATCTATCCGGGCCAGGCGCCCAGCCACGGCGACACCACCTATTTCACCACCTCCGACAAGGACGGCATGATGGTCTCCATCATCCAGTCCAACTACCGCGGCATGGGGTCGGGCCTGTCGCCTGACGGCCTGGGCTTCATGTTCCAGGACCGGGGCGAGCTGTTCGCCCTGACCGACGGCCACCCCAACCTCTACGCCCCCGGCAAGCGGCCCTTCCAGACAATCATTCCCGGCTTCGCGGTCAAGGACGGCCAGCCCTGGCTGTCGTTCGGCGTCATGGGCGGCGACATGCAGCCCCAGGGCCAGGCGCAGATCATCTCCAACATGGTCGACTTCGACCTCGACCTGCAGGCGGCGGGCGACTCCCCCCGCTGGCACCACGAGGGCGGCATGGAGCCGACCGGCGAGCAGCTGGGCGTCCAGGGAATCCTGCGGCTGGAAAGCGGCGTCCCGGCCGAAACCCGCGCGGCCCTGGAGAGGATCGGCTGGAAGATGGCGCCCAGCGACGGCGGCTTTGGCGGCTATCAAGCCATCCAGCGCTGGCCCGGCCGCTACGCCGCCGCCACCGAGATGCGCAAGGACGGCGTCGCCCTCGCCTACTAGGCGCTATCGGCCGAAGTTAACCGCCCGGCTTGACGCAAGCCCTCCCACGCGGTCCCTTGCCGCACCCTGATCAATCTTGAGGATCCGTCATGAAGAAGACGACCCTGCTGGCCGCCGCCGCCGTGCTGGCCCTCTCCGGCGGCCTCGCCGCCGCCACCTTCGCCCAGACCCCAGCTCCATCAGCCGCCCAGACCGCCGCCGCCCCCACGGGCCCGGCCACGGCGGAAGAGGCGACCGCCTTCGTCGCCAAGGCGGAGACCGATCTGGCCGCCCTTTCGGAATATGTGAACCGGGCCAGCTGGGTCCGCGCCACCTACATCACCGAGGACACCCAGTGGCTGGAGGCCAAGGCCGGCGCCGAGATCACCGACCTGGCCACCCGCCTGGCCATGCAGGCCTCGCGCTATGACAAGGTCCAGGTCGATGCGGTGACCCGCCGCAAGCTGGACATCATGAAGCGCGGCCTGACCCTGCCGGCCCCGCAACGCCCCGGCGCCGCCGACGAGATGGCGACCATCGGCTCGCGGATGGACTCCACCTATTCGACCGGCAAGTTCGATTACAAGGGCAAGAAACTGACCCTCAACGACGCCGAGGACGTGCTGGCCGAGAGCCGCGACCCGGCCGAGCTGAAGGCGGTCTGGGAAGGCTGGCAGACCGTCGCCGCCGGCGGCATGCGGGACGACTACGCCAAGCTGGTCGACCTGGCCAACGAGGGCTCGAAATCCCTGGGCTATGCCGACACCGGGGCCCTCTGGCGGTCCGGCTACGACATGGCGCCCGACGAATTCGCCGCCGAGACCGACCGGCTGTGGCAGCAGGTCGCCCCCTTCTACAAGAACCTGCACTGCTATGTGCGCGCCCGGCTGAACGCCCAGTACGGCGACGCCGTGCAGCCCAAGACCGGCCCGATCCGCGCCGACCTGCTGGGCAATATGTGGGCCCAGCAGTGGGGCAACATCTATCCCATCGTCGCCCCCAAGGAGGGCGCCTCGTCCTACAGCCTCGACAAGCTGCTGGTGGAAAAGGGCTATGACCCGGTGAAGATGGTCAAGACCGGCGAGAATTTCTACAGCTCGCTCGGCTTCGCCCCCCTGCCGGACACCTTCTGGACCCGCAGCCAGATCACCCGGCCGGAGGGCCGCGAGGTGGTCTGCCACGCCTCGGCCTGGGACCTGGACGACAAGGACGACATCCGCATCAAGATGTGCACCAAGGTCAATGCGGAGGACTTCTACACCGTCCACCACGAGCTGGGTCACAACTACTACCAGCGGGCCTACAAGGATCAGCCCTTCCTGTTCCGCGGCGGGGCCAATGACGGCTTCCATGAGGCGATCGGCGATTTCGCCGGCCTGTCGGCCCTGACCCCCACCTATCTCAACCAGATCGGCCTGCTGGAAACCATCCCCGGCCCGGAGGGCGACACCCCCTTCCTGCTGAAGATGGCGCTCGACAAGATCGCCTTCATGCCCTTCGGCCTGCTGGTCGATCGCTGGCGCTGGCAGGTCTATGACGGGACCCTGAAGCCCGCCGACTACAACGCCGGCTGGTGGAAACTGCGCACCCAGTACCAGGGCATCACCCCGCCCGGTCCGCGCCCGGAGAACGCCTTCGACGCCGGGGCCAAATACCATGTGCCGGCCAATGTGCCCTACACCCGCTACTTCCTGGCCCATGTCTATCAGTTCCAGTTCCACCGCGCCGCCTGCAAACAGGCCGGCTGGAAGGGGCCGCTGCACCGCTGCTCGATCTATGGGAACAAGGCGGTGGGCGAGAAGTTCGACGCCATGCTGCGGATGGGCCAGTCCAAGCCCTGGCCCGAAGAACTGGCCGCCTTCACCGGCGAGACCCGCACCGACGCCAGCGCGGTGACCGACTATTTCGCCCCGCTGAACAAATGGCTGATCGTCCAGAACAAGGGGCAGAAGTGCGGGTGGTAGGGTGAGGGTTTTCCGCATCCGCGCGGGGTCGGGGCGGGGGCCGGTCAGACCCGGAGCCCCTGTCCCCGGTCGGCGTCACAGGTTGACGACAGAACCGCCCCAGCCGCGTGTGGGGCCTGGAATGTAGAGCGCCACTGAATTGAGTGCATTTTCACCGCTATTACCGGCGAACCTCCGGGGCGGGGTACGGTCAAGTGTCGGGTCAAAAACCAGACAGCAAGCAATCCCCGCAAGGGGATCGCCAACATCACCTGTAGCTAGTCTCACGAGAAGGTGGAGTCGGGGCGACGCATACGCAAAGTTAGTGCTTGAAGAGAGAGTTTATCGCTTGGAAAGTTGTTTGGAGCCCAGCGATCAGGCCAGCAATTGATGCATATCCCACACTAGCAGACAGACCGTAGATGGCAGGCAACCTGTCGATGCTCACGCCGTGACGGGCAAGAGTGCGCGCGTCAAAAATGAAGGTTCCGAGAATAAGCAAAAACAATAATATAGGAACCAAGGCCGTAAGCGGGCCTACACTTCTACCCAGTTCCGGTGCAATGCTAATTTGTAAAATATAAAGCAATGATAGGCCAGCTCCAAATACTATGGCCTTGGAAAAACCATCCGAGCCGCGAATTCGGTGAAAGCAAAATCCGAATACGAACCCGGTAATCAACCATATCCCTGACACGTTCACGATCAATGCGAGGCTAGGAAGAATCGAAACGCCAGGATCGGTGGCGGGAAGATTTATAATATTCAACTTCGGCATAGAGCTTAGCGCCATCAGGAATACGGAGTATGCCGTGGGGCCGTCAGAGGATGCCACAACTCGTACCGACGCCAGCACCTGCATAACAACTGCCGCAACGATACCGCCCAGCGCTCCGACCATGCCGTTTCGGAAAGCTGTGCGCTCGGGGCCGGACTGCAGGAGTTGCCGCTTAGCGACTGCGATAGGAACTGCTAGTGTTTCTTCGACCCGAAGACGCTCTCTCCTGACATCCGCCTCTTCGCTTCGGACTTGGACAGCAGTTATCTCACCCTTCGCGAAGCGGTCGTGAAAGCCTTTTACTCGTGCGTCGAGCAACCGGTTCCAGACCCTGTTCTCAAGGATTTTCTGCGAGATAATCAGTGGCGTCTCTCGCGGCGACCGCGAATAAGGCCCGGATTTGCCCAAGATCCATCGCTTGAACACAAACCATCCTGTCAGGCCTATTATTGCAGCGGCCAGCGCGGAAGTGCCCAAGAGGCTTACGTAGGCGGCAAAAAACCCAGCAAGCAAAAGCGCACTGGAAGGGGCTGACCAGTACTGGCGCCCCCTACGGCGCTCGCTTGCTTCTACGATACAACTGATCGGCGCCACCAGCGCAATAGCGGCGCACAGGCCCGTGAAAACCATTCCTAGCATCACCGCTTGAGCGTTGGCTCCTTCTGGATGGGCCACCAGCCTGGTTAAACCGGGCCAGCTCAATGCGGCGGCGATGGCGAACAGTACGCGCAAGCCTGGCACCCTCGACCGCAGCCGTCGGGGTAGAGCCAGCAGCAGGAGAGGTCGTAACGCCCTTAGATAAACAAACCCGGCAATCAACACGATAAGGCCGGGCGCCAGCGCAGCCGTCCAATCCAAATCTGGTAGCGAGACGTCATCACCAAGGCCCCGCGCATTGCGCGCGAGCTTAACCCGGCCTGCCTCTGCCAAGGTTGGAATCAGCTGCAGGGCAAACAAGACAATGCCGCCGATAAGCGCCAAACCAGTCAACATGACCCTACGGGACAGGGTGCGACCTAACCAATAGACGCCGGCGGCCAACCCGATCGGGGCCAAGCATACCCAAGCGACGCTCGCAGTGAGCCAAACGTCAGGCTCGCCAGCCAGAATAACTCGAAGGCGTCCAGTTAGACCGTTATTCTCTTCCGTCCAGGCAGTACGCTGTATCAGAACAATAAATATTCCTAACACGATCGCGAATATGCAGGTAGCCGCCGACAATGTTCGCGCCAATACAGCCGGCTTCTCCCGACGAATTGTCAACTCTGCCTTGATTATGGATGGTATAAGCATTGCAGCCGCGATTGCCACAGGCATGTAAAGCCGACTTCCAAAATCTTCTGAGCCGCTAATATCAAGTCCGAAACTGAGAATTTGGAGCAGCTTGATCGCGCCGGTCGCTAATCCAAGAACTATGGGCTGAAGGACTGGGAGCGCGGTTAAATAGAGCAGAACGCGAAGCCCGATGCGCCGGGATCCAAGCCGCCGCCCACCAGCGCTTCCGGCTTGGGCCATGGCAAACCAAATTATACAGACGACAACTAGAGGAGCGCCGATTTCGGCCGCGAGAACAATCGCGCGTGGGAGCCCATTAGGAAGCGTGGAAACGGCCTCTCCCATGTCCTTCGGGGGCGGGCGCCTTCCCGTAGCGTCGGCACGACTGATCGTACCCTGCGACTCATCAGGCTCGTCATCCGGCACACTCGTGCCCAGATCTATTGCCAGGTCATCGTCTACCGGGCCTGTCCAGGTCAGTTGGTTGGCCGATGCCTCAGGCTTTGACCCGCCCCGCCAACTATCGTGGCCGAAGTCAACGACTGTCAGTTTATCTCCCGGCGCCTCAAGGAACGTGGATTGGCCCCGCCGGAAGGCAAGGGATTTCGCGGCAAACTGGGTCTCAATTACGGTGCATGGAGATGCTTCACCTTCGGTTCTCCAATGCACAGGGGGGGCGTCTGCTAGTCGTGAGATTCTGGTTCCGGACAGTCTCTCGAAGACCTCCAAGGCCGCGGCTCCCGTCCGCGCATCTTTAGCTTGGCCGATAAGAAAATGTCGCCAAGGCAGACAAAAACGTCCGGCGACGAGGATCGAACTGTCGCTTTGACGAGCCACACTGACTGTCCGGAACGAGGTCTCAAGATTCGTACTTGTTATAGCGGGCTGGGCAAGGGCTACGACTGCAAAGCCGTCTTCCCTGAAGCGTTGGTCGTTGTTCGGGTATTTAGGGCCTTTTACCTTTGAACCGACGCCGCCCATCACGAGTGAGTATTTCCAATCGGCGCCAACCTCAGTCCATGTCTCAATCGTTTCTTGGCGTTCGGAAAGCACCTCAACCGTTGCTACGTCGCGATTGTGTAGGGATGGCCACTCTCCGTATAGAAGGCGCCATGAAACAATGGCGTAATTTCTATCGCTATTACTAAGCCACTTTCGTGTATATCTATCCAAATCATCTCGGACGTAAATTGCGATAATATTTATACCGGGATCAAGCTTCACACGTGAGAACGTGCCGATCAGCGCACTTGGAGTCTCTGATGCGACCTCCTTGCCGTTTACGAACAACACGACTTCAGTGGAGCGCGGGGCCAGAAAATCTATATTCGCTTCGGCTTCGCACAGGACCTTTCCTTCTTGCCGAAATGCGCTGACGAGACGGAGATCAAGTTTGTGCTCACAGGCGGGATCGACCGGGGTTTTTGAATTTAGCCACGGCTTTTGCGCACTCAGGAGGCTGGGTTGGTCGGTCCGAACCCCCAGTATCGTCGCTGCAGTCGCGACAATGACGATGCTAACATAAGTAAGGACAACCAACGCTGCCGCAGCGGCTGCCGGTTCGCATATTCTCCAAATCCAACTGGCCCATCGAGCGCCGCGTCCCGCTTTGATATTGGACATTCTTTCCCCGTTGTTTGGCTACTCGAATACGGACCGTGAGGCAGGTGAGAGAACCTTGCGCGGCCAGGACACTCTACGGGCTGCTACGGCTAGTAAAGCACAACCTCAAGGTGAAAAGGGATGTCGCCATTGCATTTGGTAATTTTGGCGACACTGCAGTTGTTGCGCCGCCGTAATCGCGCGCGAGGGCTCCAAACTGAGCGCCATCGTGGTCTCCCCTCGCCGCCCAGCATGCGACAAAAGAGATAGAATGCATCGACATAGTGCCCATTGATGCCGGGCCTGCTCGCCCCACTAGAGACCTTGGCTCGAAGTGATTCCGTGGGGACTGGTTCTCCGCGTTCGCGCGATGTCAGAGCGGAGACCAGCGTTGCGTGGTGTACCTGCCCCCGATCGGCGCCGAGGGTTGTCGGGAGAGACGATCCAGCCGCATCCACGCGGGTGTCGTGGTTGGCGCAGTGCGGGTTCCTCGCGCGGGGGCCCCGGTCGGGGACAGGAACGCCGGCCCGACGGCGAGCGCCGTCTTTGCGTGGCGGCGGCGGCGATTGCGCTGGTCTGGGCCAGAGTCTGGGAGCAAAATCGCCTGCAGCTGGGGCGCGCGCATGTCTGTCTTTGTCCTGATCGGGGTTGGCCTGGCCTTGCTGGTTGTCGGCGGCGAGGTGCTGGTGCGGGGCGCGTCCAGCGCCGCGCGGAAGCTCGGCGTCAGCCCGCTGGTGATCGGCCTGACGCTGGTGGGCTTTGGCACCTCGACGCCGGAGCTGGTGACCAGCCTGCAGGCCGCCCTGGCCGGATCGCCCGGCATCGCCGTCGGCAATGTGGTCGGGTCGAACATCTCGAACGCCCTGCTGATCCTGGGCCTGACGGCGCTGATCGCGCCGATCGCCGTCGATCGAAGGGCCTTCCTGCGGGACGGGCCCATGCTGGCGGTGGTGACGGGCGCCGCGGTCTGGGTCTTCTTCCAGGGCGAGCTTACCCGGATGCTCGGGCGGATCGCCGTCGCCCTGCTGCTGGCCTATATCGGTCTGGTCTGGCTCCTGGAACGCAAGCGCCCGGACGCCGAGGGCGAACGCATCGAGGACGAGGCGGCGATGAGATCCGGCTGGCGCGGCAGCCCGTGGACCGCCCTGCTGCTCGCCCTCGGCGGCATCGCGATCACCATCCTGGGGGCCCGCTTCCTCGTCGATGGCTCGGTCACCCTCGCCCGCGCCTATGGAGTCTCCGACACCATCGTCGGGCTGACGATCGTGGCGGTCGGCACATCCGCGCCCGAGCTGGTCACCAGCGTCATCGCCGCGCTTCGCAAGCAGGGCGACGTGGCGCTGGGCAACGTCATCGGCTCCAACCTCTATAATCTGCTCGGCATTCTGGGCGTCACCGCCCTGGTCAAGCCCGTGCCGGTCCCCGCGGAGCTGCTCGGCGTCGATGTCTGGGTGCTCGCCGGCTCGACCGTCGCCATGATCCTGTTCGCCTTCCGGGGCATGAAGATTTTCCGGATCGAAGGCCTGATCCTGATCGCCGGCTACGGCGTCTACATGGGCTGGCTTCTGTGGACTGCCGGGGCGTTCGGCGGCTGAGACGGAGAAATCGACCCCGGTCGCCGAACCGGATCCGGCCGGCCCACGACTATACGGTGAGGCAGGGGCCATGGACCGCGACACCGAGACCGTTCTTGACGAATACCTGGTGATGCTCGCCCAGGGCGGCTCGTCCGACGCCTTTCGTCGGCTGGCGCAGCGCTGGACGCCGAGGCTGCATCGCCATGCTCGCCGCGTCCTGCTCGATTCGGACGCGGCGGTGGATGCGGTTCAGGACGCCTGGCTCGCCATCGCCCGAGGCTTGAAGGCGCTCCAGGATCCGGGCCGGTTTCCCGCCTGGGCGATCGCCATCACCACCCGGCGCTGTGTCGACGAAATCCGCCGCCGCCAGCGGCAGCGGCTTCTGGCCGAGGCCGCGACCGGAGCTAGGGAGGCCGGCGGTCAGGCGACCGCCGTCGATCCGGATCGGACCATCGATCTCGCCGCCGCCCTGGACTGGCTGGCTCCGGATCAGCGGGTGCTGGTCAGCCTGTTCTATGGCGAGGGCCTTTCCGTCGAGGAGATCGCCCACGCCCTTCATGTCCCGCCTGGGACGGTGAAATCGCGGCTGCATGCCGCCCGGCATTCTCTCAAGACGCTCATGGAAGGACCTGACGATGTCGCAACTTGATGACGCGATCCGGCGCGCGCTCTCGCCGGAGGATCTGCGCGCGCTCGATGACCTGAGCCGGGAGGAACCCATCCTCCTCCAGGCGATGCGAGCTTTCGAAAGCCAGCAGCGCTGGGTGGGGCTGGCGGGCTGGGCCGGCGGTTTCGGGCTTTTCGCGGCGGCCTGCTATTTCGCCTGGCGGTTTGTCCAGGCCGGCGATCCGCGCACCATGATGCTATGGGGCGCGGCAGGCGGACTGGCGGTCGTCGGCGTCAGCATGATCAAGCTGTGGTTCTTCATGGAGATGCAGAAGAACAGCATCATCCGAGAGATCAAGCGACTGGAGCTTAAGGTCGCGAGCCTGGCCGCGATAACCGCAAGGTAGGCCCATCAGCGTGGGCGGCTCGGGCCCGCCGCCCTTTCCCCCCATCTTCACCGTTACCGCCGGATTGACCATGCTCTGAGGTCGGTCCGTTTACCCCGTGTGGGCAATATCCGGGGACGGACGGGTTTGGTTCGGGGGCTTGTCGGGACTTTATGTCCTCGGGGACCTGCGGGATGGGGATGGGGAGGTTTGCCGGCGCGGTCCTTTCGCGCTTGAGCGGGTTTGGCCGGGACGACCGGGGGGCGATCGCCGTTCAGGCGGCGTTTCTGGCCACGCCGATGATCGTGCTGACCATGGGGGCGGTGGACATCGCCAACGGGTCGGCGGCCAAGACCCGGCTGCAGGACGCGCTCGATTCGGCCGCCCTGCTGGCGGCGCGGTCCTCGGCCACGACTGATACGGCCCTGCAGGACATCGGCTCCAAGGCCCTGACCGCCAACATGGCCGGATCCTCGGCGGTGATCACCAGCTCTTCCTTCCATGCGGACGGAAACAAGGTCATCGCCTCGGCCAAGGCCAAGGTGACGCCGGTGATCGCCGGGCTGTGGCTGCAGGGCGACATGGCGGTCGGGGCCAAGGCGGAGATCACCCGGGCGGTCAACAAGATCGAGCTGGCCCTGGTGCTGGACAACACCGGCTCGATGAAGGGCAGCAAGCTCACCAACCTGAAGACCGCCTCGAAGAACCTGATCGACACCCTGGGCGCGGCGGCGGCCCGCAGCGCCGATCCCGACGCCGTGCGGATCGCCATCGCCCCGTTTTCGATGACGGTGAAGGTCGGTTCGACCTATCGCAACGCCAGCTGGCTGGACCAGAACGCGGTCTCGCCGATCAATGACGAGATCTTCTCCAGCCACGCCAACCGCTTCACCCTGCTCAGCAACATCGGCGTGGCCTGGGGCGGCTGTGTCGAGAGCCGGCGCCAGCCCTATGATGTGTCCGACGCCGCCCCGGTCGCCGCCACGCCGGAGACCCTGTTCACGCCCTACTTCGCCCCGGACGAATCCAGCAGCACCGGGACCTGGTACAACAACTACCTGCCGGACGGGACCAACAGCTCCAACTGGAAGACCCGCCAGGGCTATGTGGCCAAGTACAACCGCAGCCCGACGGCGACCGGAACCAACGCCAGCACCGGCTATATCTATGGGCCCAATTCCGGCTGCCAGCTGTCGGCGATCAGCCGGCTGAGCACCGACTGGGCGGGGCTGAAGACCGCTGTCGACGCCATGACGGCGGTGGGCGACACCAACATCCCGCTCGGGCTGATGTGGGGCTGGCACCTGCTGTCGCCCAATGCGCCGTTTGCCGACGGCAAGGCCTATGGCACGGCCAAGCTGACCAAGATCGTCGTGCTGATGACCGACGGCGAGAACACCATGGGATCGACCGGCAACAGCAACGCCTCACTGTACAATTCGCTGGGCTACATCTGGCAGGGACGGCTCGGAATCACCTCCGGCAGCACGGCGGAACGGCAGGCGGCCATGGACGGCCGGCTTTCCACCCTGTGCGCCAATATGAAGGCCCAGGGGATCGTCCTCTATACGGTGCGGGTGGAGGTCGCCAGCGGGTCCAGCGCCCTGCTGCAGGGCTGCGCCTCGACGCCAGACAAGTTCTATGACGTGCAGAGCGCCAGCCAGCTGGATGCGGTGTTCAACGCCATAGCCGGCTCGATCCAGAACCTGCGCATCCTCAAATAGGCAAGGTTTTATTCACCATGGTCCCTGCCGGTTCCTTTACCGGAAGCGGGTTACTGGCTGGTCCCATGAGCGATGAGACGACTTTGCAGATGCCGCGGAAGACGGGCCCGGGCCAGGGATGGCGCGGCCTGCTGCGGCGGTTCGTCAGTGAAAAGCGCGGCGCTGTGGCCGTGCAGTTCGCCGTCCTGGTCCTGCCCCTGGCGGTCCTGTCCCTGGGCCTGATCGACGTCAACCGGGCCAGCATGTCCAAACGCACCCTGCAGGACGCCCTGGACGCCTCGGCCCTGATCGCCGCCAAGTCGACCGCCATCACCGATACCGACATCAACACCATCGGCCAGGCGGCGCTGGCCGCGCAGCTGTCGGGCTCCGACGCCGGGGCTCTGATCACCTCCAACTTCAAGCTCGGCGGGACCAACAACAGTACGGTCATCGCCAGCGCCAGCTCCTCGGTCGATCCGGTGGTGGCCGACCTCTGGCTGCACGGCAATATGACGGTCGGGGCCAAGAGCGAGGTGCTGCGGGCGTCCTACAATCTGGAAGTGGCCCTGGTGCTCGACGTCACCAACTCCATGGCCGGCACCAAGATCAGCGACCTGAAGGTCGCCGCCGCCGACCTGGTCGACATCGTCGTCAAGGACGCACAGACACCCTACTATTCGAAGATGTCCATCGTCCCCTATTCGATGGCGGTGAACCTGGGGACCAGCGCGACCACGGCCCGCGGCGCGGTGACCACCGGCAAGAGCATCACCGGCGCCTCCTGGGCCGTCGGCTCGGCCAAGACCATCTCCGGCGCGACCAAGGCCAACCCGGTGGTGATCACCGCCTCCAGCCATGGCTTCAGCAATGGCGACCGGGTCTATATCTCCGGCGTCAGCGGCATGACCCAGCTGAACGGCAAGGTCTATACCGTGGCCAACAAGGCCACCAACACCTTCCAGCTGTCGGGGGTCAACGGCACGAACTACTCGACCTTCTCGAGCAGCGGGTCGCCCAGGGTGACCGAATGCCAGGTCTCCGACTGCACGATCGTGGTCACCGCCAACGGCCACGGCCTGTCCAACGGCGCGGTGTCCTACATCACCGGCGTCGGCGGCATGACCAGCCTCAACAGCAACACCTGGACGGTCGCCAACAGCACGACCAACACCTATTCCCTGGCCGAGGCCTTCGGACCCAGCCAGAGCAGCTACAGCTCCGGCGGCACGTCCTACTGCACCACGGCGGGGTGCGAATACTACCGGTTCTTCAACTCCGACGGCACGGAGAAGGTGTTCCAGATCAGCACCTGCGTCAGCGAGCGGACGGGGACCAACGCCTTCACCGACGTCTCGCCGGCGACAGCCCTGCTGGGCCGCAACTATCCGGCCAGCAGCAACCCCTGCCTGACCAACACCATCACCCCCCTGACCGCCACCAAGACCACCCTGAAGACCGCGATCACCGCCCTGGCCGCGTCCGGCTCGACCGGCGGCCATATCGGGGTGGGCTGGGGCTGGTATTCCATCTCGCCCAACTTCGGCTCGATCTTCACCGGGACCAGCCTGCCGGCCTCCTACACCGCGCCCAAGATGATGAAAGTCCTCATCCTGATGACCGATGGCGAGTACAACAGCAGCTATTGCAACGGGGTCATCTCCCAGAGTTCGACGACCGGATCCGGCGCGGCCACCGACCACATCAACTGCGACGCGCCCAACGGCTCGGCCTATGTCCAGGCGACGTCCCTGTGCACGGCCATGAAGGCCAAGGGGGTGATCGTCTATACCGTCGGCTTCCAGGTGGTCGCCGACCAGCGGGCCACCGACCTGGTCAACAACTGCGCCACCGACAGCTCCCACATCTACCTGCCGGCCAATGGCACGGCGCTGAAGGCGGCGTTCAAAGCGATCGGCCAGGACATCTCGTCCCTGCGCATATCGAAGTAGCGGGGCGGCATCCTCAATTCGGGGGGCCAGAGGGAGGGGGCTTGGCGGTTCCTTTACGGTCTTGCGATAACGCTGTCGGCCGGATGGAACTTGCGGGATCACCATGGGTCTGCTGGACATGCGCCTGAGGCGGCTTCGCGGCATCGGCCGCGACCGGGCTGGAAACATCGCGATCCAGGTCGCCATCGCCCTGCCGGTGCTGGGCCTGATGGTGTTCGCCGGCCTGGATATGGCCCGGGCCGGCAGCGACAAGCGCAAGCTGCAGGACGCCCTGGACGCCGCCGCCCTGATCGCCGCCCGCTCCTCCGCCCTGACCAGCGCCGACCTGCAGACCGTTGGCCAACGGGCTCTGGTCGCCGAACTGGGAGCCCTGAACGACGTCACCCTGGCCAGCTCCAGCTTCGCCCTGACCGGGACCAACAACAGCACCGTGGCGGCCAGCGCCAGGATCAACCTCAAGCCGTTCGTCGCCAACCTGTGGCTGGGCCGGGACATGGTGATCGGGGCCAGGACCGAGGTGCTGCGCTCGATGAACAAGATCGAGCTGGCCATGGTGCTGGACAACACCGGCTCGATGGCCGGGTCCAAACTGAGCAATCTTAAGGTCGCGGCCAAGAACCTGATCGACACCCTGGCCGCCGCGGCGGCCCGCAGCAGCGAACCCAACCCGATCAAGATCGGCATCGTGCCCTTCTCGCAGACGGTGAAGGTGGGCTCGACCTATCGCAACCAGACCTGGCTGGACCAGAACGCCGCCGCCCCGATCAACCGCGAGATCTTCTACGACAAGGCGACCGCCGCTACGGTCAACGCCAACCGCTTCACCCTGCTCAGCCAGATGGGCGTCAGCTGGAACGGCTGCGTCGAGACCCGCGCCCAGCCCTATGATGTGCAGGACACCGCCCCGTCCACCGCCACGCCGGCCAGCCTCTACACGCCGTACTTCGCGCCGGACGAGCCGGACAGCCGGTCCAAGTCCGGCAACGCCAACGCCGATTTCGGCAACTTCTCCAACGACTACCTGCCGGACGAGCTGTTCAGCACCAGCAACTGGAAGATCCCGCAGGGTTATCTTGGCAAGTACGACCAGGCGCCCAGCGGCTCCGGCAACGGCCCCAACAAGGGTTGCGACATGCAGCCGATCATGCGGATGACCACAAGCTGGACCTCGCTGAAATCGCTGATCGACGGCATGGTGGCCACCGGCAACACCAACATCCCCATCGGCACGGCCTGGGGCTGGAACCTGCTGTCGCCGTCCGGACCCTTCTCGGACGGGGTCGCCTACAACACGCCGAAACTGACCAAGATCGCCATCATCATGACCGATGGCGACAACGTCATGAGCTCCACAAGCAACAGCAACAGCTCGACCTACAACGCGCTTGGCTACATCTGGCAGGGGCGGCTCGGCATGACCTCCGGCTCGGACTCGGCGCGGGCGACCCGGATGGACCAACGGTTGGCCCTGCTCTGCACCAACATGAAGGCCAGGGGGATTGTCATCTATACGATCCGGGTCGAGGTCACTACGGGATCCAGCGCCCTGCTTCAGGGCTGCGCCACCAGCCCCGACAAGTTCTATGACGTGCAGAACGCCAGCCAGCTGAACAACGTCTTCCAGACCATCGCCGGCGAAATCGCCAACCTGCGGATCTCGCGCTGAGGGCTGCGCCGGCTGGGGCGCGGCCCGTCAGGCGGCCACGGCCTCTTCCGCCCCGCCGCAGGCCAGGCTGAGCGCCTCGAACAGCGCCTCGGGCGAGATCGGCTTGGTCAGGTGGCCGTCGGCGCCGGCCTCGGCGGAGGCGCGGCGATGCTCCGGAAGGGCATTGGCCGAAAGCCCCCAGATCGGCAGCCGCCCGCGATCCTCGGCCCGCTCCGCCTCGCGGATGCGGCGGATGGCGGTCAGGCCGTCCATCACCGGCATCTGCATATCCATCAGCACCAGGTCGAAGCCGCCGGCCGAGGCCGCCGCGACCGCTTCGGCTCCGTTTTCCACACAGGTCAGCTGCACGCCGAGCGGCTCCAGCAGCAGCTGGACGACCCGGCGATTGACCGCATGATCCTCGGCCAGCAGGACGCGAGGCGCGCTGGCGTGAGCCGCGCCCGGTTGGTCGGCGATGCGGGCAGCCTCCGGAACGTCCGCGGGCGTCAGGGGGAGGGTCAGGACGAAGGTCGCCCCCTCGCCCGGCCGCGCGGTGGCCGACAGATCGCCGCCCAACGCCTCCGCCAGTTGGCTGGAGATGGCCAGGCCCAGGCCTGTGCCGCCGAAGCGGCGGGTGATCGAGCCATCGGCCTGTTCGAACCGCTCGAACAGCCGCGCTTTGAAATCGTCGTCGAAGCCGATGCCGGTGTCGCTGACCGCCACGGTCAGCAGCCCCTCATGGATCCTTGCGCAGAGGCCGACCCGACCCCGGCCGGTGAACTTCACCGCGTTGGACAGCAGGTTGCCCAGCACCTGGCGCAGGCGGACCGCATCGCCCTGGAACCATCCGTCGGCCTCCCGGTCCAGATCGACATCGAAGGTCAGGCCCTTGTCCCGGGACAGGGGCCGGAACAGCTCGGCCACCGCCCGCAGGCTGGTCTCCAGGTGGAAGGGTTCGCACTTCACGTCCAGCTTGCCCGACTCGATCCGGGCCAGGTCCAGCAGGTCGGAGAGAATGGCCTCCAGCGTCTGGCCGGAGGTCTCGATCAGATGGACCATCTCGGCCTGGGCCGCGGTCAGGTCGGTGCGCGCCAGCGCCCCGGCGACGCCCATCACCCCGTTCAGGGGCGTGCGGATTTCGTGGCTCATATTGGCCAGGAACTCGCTCTTGGCCCGGCTGGCGGACTCGGCCGCGTCACGGGCCTGCACCACCTGGGCCTCTGAGCGCTTGCGATCGGTGATATTGCTGAGGACCCCGAGCAGGCGGCCAGGCTTGCCGTCCGGCTCGAAAGACATCTCGGCTCCAGAGAAGGCCCAGAGCTCGCCGCCGTCCGGACCGATCACCCGGCATTCGTGACGGAACGGGACGCCCTGCGCCAGGCACCGCCGCCATTCGGCCAGGGCCGTGGCCTGATCGTCCGGATGCACCACGCTGAAGGGGTTCGCGGCGATATCGGCATAGGTGGCCTTGCCGCCGAAGAAGCTGTCGCCGACCCCCTCTATCCGCAGTTCCTCGGCCCGGTAGTCGATCTCGTAGACCATGACGTCGGCGATCTCGAGCGCCAGTTTCAGCCGCTGTTCGGATCGCTCCGACCGCTCCAGGGACTGGATGATTTCGGTGATGTCGTGGGTCATGACGATAAGACCCACCGTTTCCCCGTCGCCGTCCCGCCACGGTCCGACCTCGGCCCGCAGCCAGCGGTCGGAACGGCCAGCGGCCGAGGCCTTGACCCTGTCCGACCGGAAGGTCTCCCCTTCGAGAACCCGGACAAAGGTATCCTTCAGCTCCGCGTAGGCCTGCGGGAACAGGTCGCCGACGAAGGTCCCGATGGCGCGCTCCCGCGTCACGCCGGCGTCCTCGCACCAACGGGCGTTGACGTAAACGTAGCGCATATCTCGGTCGACAAGGGCCAGGGCCACCGGCGCCGACCGCATCACCGCTTCCTTTACCGCGACCGCCGTCCGCTTTTCGCGATTGGCCTGTTCCCGGGCCCGTTCGGCCCGCAGGCGCTCCACCGCCTCCGACAGCATGGCGGCGCAGTCGGCGAGGCGGGCCTGGACTTCGGTATTCGCGGGCCGGGTCTCCGGGTCGATGACACAGAGGGCGCCGATCCGGGCGCCGCTGCTGAGAAACAGCGGCGTTGCGCAGTAGAACCGGGCGAATGGCGGCTGGACGACCCAGGGATGATCAGGCTCGACCAGCCGGGCGTCCTCGACCCAGACGGCGCTGTCCGACCGCACGCTCGCCGATTGCCGAGCGTCCGCCAGGGCCTCGGGCAGATGGGCGAAAGCCGAGTGCCAGATCTCGCCGTCCTCGTTCAGCACCACATAGGCGTGAGCGGCCCCGGCGATGCCAGCGGCCAGCCGGCAGACCCGCTCGATCTGCGGCTTCAAGGCGGCCAGATCGAGGGAGCGCACTTCCCTCAGGCCTTCGGAATCGGCAGCGGTCGGCGCCTTGAGCGCCATGGGCAGTCCCCCAATCTTGTCAGGGGAACTGTGGCGCGCCGGGGGTTAAGAATCCGTGGGGCGCGAGAAGCGAGAACTCTACCCCAGCTTGATTTCCGCCAGCCGCTGCCGGAGGAAGGCGTCGGCGGTGATCGCTTGCGGATAGCGGTTGGGGCGGTCCGCCGTGGCGCAGCCAGGCAGGGTCTCGATGAGGTGGTCGGGCGCATAGTGGAGGAAGAAGGGCGTCGAATAGCGCGGCACATTGCGGCGTTCCGGGGGTGGATTGACCACCCGGTGGGTGGTCGAGGGCAGCAGGTCGTTGGTCGCCCGGGACAGCATGTCGCCGATATTGACCACCAGCGAGCCGGCCGGCGGATTGATCGGCAGCCAGCGGCCGTCGCGGTCCAGCACCTCCAGCCCGCCCTCCTCGGCGCCGAGCAGCAGGGTGATGGCGTTGATATCCTCATGCGCCCCTGCCCGCTCGTTGGGTCCGTCGAACCCGGCCGGCGGATAGTGCAGCAGCCGCAGGATGGAATTGCCGTCCTTGACCTGGGTGTCGAAGGTGTGGCGCGGCAGCCCGAGGTTGGCGGCGATGGCCTGCAGCACCTTGACCCCCATGGCGTCCAGGGTCGCGAACAGCCAGGTCAGTTCCTCACGGAAGCCGTCGATTTCGCCGGGCCAGATATTGTCCGGCATCTGGGCGCTGAACCGGTGGCCGTCGGGCAGGTCGCGGCCGACGTGCCAGAACTCCTTCAGGTCGAAATGCTGGGCGCCCTTGGCCGTCTCAACCCCGAAGGCGGTATAGCCGCGCTGGCCCTTGCCGCCCTCGACCAGATAGCGGCGCTTCACATCCTCGGGCAGGGCGAAGAAGGCTTTCGCCTTGTCGATGGCGCTGTCGATGCGGTCCTGGCCCATGCCGTGGTCGGAGATCACCGCGAAACCGTACCGCCGGAAACTGTCGCCCAGAGCCCTGGAAAACCCGTCGAAGTCCGTGGCGTAGCGGCTGAAGGACACGGGGGCGATGGCGGAAGGCGCCAAAGCGGAGGGTGCGGGCGTCGGCATGGAAGGGCTCGGTCAGGATCAGGCGTCGGGGGCTGACGCTTCTACACCCAATGCCCGGTGAAGCGAAACGGCCACACCCTTCGGCCGCCACGCCGCCGCCGCGCAAATGTCGGAACCTCGACGTAAGGGTAGCGTTGGGCGGGTTCGAGGGACAAAGCCTTCCGGAGTTACAGAACATGACCGTACGCAAACTGGCGCTCGTCGCCTGCCTGATGGGCGGCGTCGCCCTGGCCGCCTGCACCACAACCGACCCCTATACGGGCGAGACCGTCCGCGACAACACCGGAACCGGCGTCGTCGCCGGGGCTCTGGGCGGGGCCCTGCTGGGCTATCTGACCAACACCAACGACAGCGAACAGGGGCGCAAGAACGCCCTGATCGGCGCGGGTGTCGGCGCCCTGGCCGGCGGCGCCGTCGGCAATTACATGGACCGTCAGCAGGCCGACCTGCGGCGGGAACTGGCCGACAGCGGCGTCAGCGTCACCCGCGACGGCGACAACCTGGTGCTCAACATGCCCAGCGACGTCACCTTCGCCACCGCCAGCGAGCGCCTGCAGCCGCAGTTCTTCGACACCCTCGACGCCGTCGGCCGGGTGCTGAAAGCCTATCCCTCGACCCTGGTCGACGTGGTCGGCCATGCCGACAGCGACGGCGCCGACGACTACAACCAGGCCCTCTCCGAACGCCGGGCCCGGGTGGTCGCCGACTATATCGTGCAGAACGGCGGCGTGCGGCCGCAACGGATCGCCATCGCCGGCCGCGGCGAGATGGAACCGATCGCCAGTAATGCGACGGCCGCCGGCAAGGCCAAGAACCGCCGCGTCGAGATCATCATCAGCCCGCTGCGGGGTTAGCGGGACCGGACGGGACGCGTCAGGGCCGAAGGACCCGACGCGTCACGGATCCGGCTGGAGGGGCGGCGGCCTATTGCTTGCCCCAGGGAATGAGAGACTTGGGGTTGAACCGGTCGTCGGAAGCGGACTTGGCCTTGGGCTCCTCACCCCAATAGGCCAGGGTCTGAAGCCTTTCCTTGTCCTTTGGGGTCAGGCTTTTGTAGTCTGTGTCGAGGGCGGCGGCCTGGCAGTCCAGCATGATCTGGTCCCGGTCGCTGGCGCGACAGGCCGCGAAGGTCTTCTCCAAGGCCTCGAACTGTCGCGACCGCGTCTGGATGCGAACGTCGGACGGCAGGAAATAGTCGCTGTCGGGGATCCGCTTGCGTCCTTCGATCAGGATGGTCCTGGCCAGCGGCGTCCGCCCACTGTTGGCGTACAGCTTGATGAGCTCGCGGTAGGCCTCCGGCGATGGGTATTTTGCCTTTCGCGCCATCTCGAGGTGAGCGATCGCCTCATTGGTGCGGCCATAGGCCAGGGAGACCTGGGCGGCCGTGGCCCGCACATAGGCCTCGCCTGAGAAGGGGCCTTTCAAGGCCAGCCCGATCTGCCGGGAGGCCTCGGCCTTGTTGGTGGGATTGGCGTTGAGGGCCAGCTCGGCGGCCGACACGGCCCGGGCCGCCGCAATGCCTTTCGCCAGTTCCGGCAGGGCGCGAAGCTGATCGGCGGCGACGCTGGAAAGTTCCGCATTCTCCGGCAGAAGCTTTCCGTCCACATAGGCGGTCAGCATATACTTGCCCATGCCCTCGCGCCGGGCCTTGGCGGACCGGTGGTCACGGCTGACCAGATCGGTGATCCATTTGCGAACCCCTTCGTAGAGACCCTTCTTCAGGCTCTCGAAGACGCTGTTGAAGGCGGTGGACATGTCGCCCTGGTCGAGCGCCGCCTTGTAGCGGGGATCGTCCATGACCTTCTTGGCCCGGGCGGTCATGTTGGTCTGGATGGTCTCGATGCGCTTTTCGATGTTTGTCTCGGAGGCCTCGAATTGATCGACCGAATAGGCATAGCGCGGCGTCACCCCGGCCAGAAACGCGGCATCGATCCCGGCGGCGTCCGCCTCGTCCTCCTGCATCCGGCCCCAGACGGGGTAGAGGACGTGGTCCATCATGAACCGGAGATGCTGGTGGGATTCCTTGGCGTCCCGGTAGGATTCCTTGAGACTCTCGTCCTGTGACGCCGAGGTGGACTCTGCATAGAGGATGCTGCTCTCCAGCATCGCGCCGCGCTGGTAGATTCCAGCGGCCTTATGGAGGAACCGGCGCTGCTTTTCTCCGACCTCGCCGCTTCTCATGTGGTCCAGCGCCAGGTGGGCGTACTCATGCCCCAGCAGATAATAGAGGTCGCTGTCGGTGATATCCTCGGCCACGCCGGTCTCCGGCCCGGCCAGAACGCCCAGCCAGACGACGATGGTGTTGTCCGCCCGCGCTTCGGCGTTGTAGCCGAGGTTGGCGCTGACCAGCACCTTGACCGGCGGCGTTCCCCGGTACGGCCAGGCGGCCGCGATCCGATCGACGATCACCTGCAGGCGAGCCTGGGTCTGGGGCATGTTGAACAGCGTCGGTCGCAGATTGCCGCTGACGTCGGCCTGGGCGGCCAGATTGAGGCCCTTGGATTTGACCGGACCCGTCGCCTTGGGGGTTTGCGCCTCCAGTTTTTGCTTGGCCCGGTCGCGGGCCTCCCGCTGGGCTATGGTCGTGGAACAGGCGAACGGCCCGTCTCGGCCGCTGATCGAGAACCGGTCCAGGGTTGTCGAGGCGGTGGCGTTGAAGCCGTCGCCGAACAGCCCCGTGGCGCGGCTCATGAAGGACTTCTCCGCGGCTTCCGATGCCTGGGCCGCCGCCTGGCAGCGCAGATGCAGCGGGGACGCCTGACCCGCCGCGATTCCCACGCCAAGGACGGTGGCCGCCAGACCCGCGGCCACGGCGAGCCGAGCGGGTTTCAATCCTTGCATTCGTTGGCTCCGGCCGAGCCCGCCGTCACCGTCGCGACCGGTCCCTGCGCCAGGCGTTTGGGGCAGACCACCTTCTTGGCCGCGCGGTTGACATAGTAGGTCTTGCCGTCCGTGCCGGTAATGGCCAGGCAGCCCTTCTTGTCCGCGGTGATCTCCTGGCCGTTGACGATGTTGGCCTTGACCTTTCCGGCGTCGAACAGGCAGCCCGGATCGCTGAACTTGCTCAAGGTTGCGGTGGCGTCAAAAACGGCCTTTTCGCGGGCCACGGCAACGGGCGGTTGGGCCATCGGCAGGACGCCGCCCAGCAGGGCGGCGCAAATCAGGGAACCACGGGCCCTAAGGCTCGGCTTTGTCATCGGCTTGTTCCTGTGCTGGAGTGTTTGACGGGGAGGCGGGCTCCAAGGCGGAGCCGGCCGCTACGCGACTTGAGGCAGCGGACCGTCGCCGCAGACGCCGGAGGAGCCGGCGGCGGCGTCCCTGCTGAGCCAACCACTTCGCCCGCCGCCGCTGGCCGGATCGCCGCGGCGATTCGAACCACAGGACCAGCCGGCGGGGCAGAACCGTGGCGATGGCGGCCAGGTGCAGCCCGACGGCCAGCCAGCCCTGGCGGCTCCATAGTTCAAAGGCCACGAAGACGATCGCAAAGCCAAGCAAAGCGACGATATTGACCGGCTCCCAGCGGCTGAGGACGGTAAAGGCGATGGCCGGCGCGATGACCAGCAGGGACCCAAACAGCGCCATGGCCACCAGCGCCATCTTGTGGCGTTCCGGCTGGGCCCGGCTCCAATAGCCGCGAGCGCGCTTGTCCAGGGCCGCCAGCCGTTCGCGAAGCGTGCCATCCAGCGGCTGGTAGCGAACGGCGCGCGCCGCTCTTGGGGAAACCCCCTCGACCTCGGCCCGAACCCATTCCACCAGAAGCGCGATCAGCAGAAGGCATCCGAACTCCAGCGCCTCGCCCCAGTCGATTCTCAGCCACCCAAGGGGGGATGTTTCCGGAAAGATGGGCGGAGACCGCTGGCGCAGGCGGGGACCGTTCTCCAGCAGATTGTCGAGCGCCATGGCGTGATAGTGGACGCCGGGCTGGCGGGCGTTGAGCGGTGTGGAAATCCAATCGTTGGTCAGGGCCTGGGCGGCGCCGATGGCCACGGCCCGATTGGCGAAATACGGCCGAAGCTCTTCGACCTTTTCGTTGCCAAGGAACACCTCCACATCGACGGTCAAATGATAGGGGCAGGGGACGGCGCGCGCCGCGACGCCCTGCCCAAGTCCGGAGGTCAGTTGCGACCAGCCCACGGCCAGGGCGCGCAAGGGGTTGGCCTTTTCGCGAAAACACTCCTGTTCGGTGGGCAGGGTTTGGTCTGCGTAGATCAACTTCCGCACCGCAAGATTGGTTGGATCGCTTATCGATCCCCAGTCCGGACCGGCGGGTTCGTCGCCGTCAAATTTTGGCGGTTGGCCAGTCTTCTCAGCCGCGCGGAGACGATTGCACAGCTCGGAGACGTCCCGGCTGCGCAGACAGAGGGCAAAGGCCATGGCCGAAGCCGGCGCCAGATCATAGGCAAAGGTGTTGATCCGCTCGGCTTCGAGGAACCTGCACAGGTTGGACGCCGCGCGATCGGCCGGACAAAGAACATTGCTTGGTGGCGGCAGGTCGTCACCGAGGCGACCGTCGCCGATGTGATAACCGAGCGGGGCCCAGACCATCGGCATGCCGGCCCAGGGTGGCGCTTCCGCTTCGTCGGCGGACGCCCCTCCCCCGGCGCCGCGCGATGGCAAGGACGCCGGCCGCGGCGTGGCGGCGTAGGCGGCCGCGGCCGCGATGGAAGAGAGATCGGGATTCAACTCCGGGCAGTCGGCGACCAGCACCTGGGCGGCCGTCGCCTTGGCCGGCCGGATCGGACGTCCGGACAGGATATCCGCCGCCATCTGTCGGGCCAGCCTCTCCTGCTCCCGAGGAGCAGGCAGGACATCCCCCATGGCCTTTCGCACCGTTTCGACATAGCCGGTCCGGGTGAAGACCGGCACGGCGGAGGTCGGCAGGTTCGGCCAGCCCAGGGGAACCACCGCCGTGCGGTTGGCCAGCAACACGGCGTCGGGGTCGTCCTCCCGACGCGACGGGGCGAGGCAGCCGTTGGGGGGATAGTTCTTGCCGACGATGACCGGGATGCCGTTGTCCGCCATGCATCTGATCTTGGCCAGGACCGAAGACTGGCAGAGCGGCTTATTCCACCAGTGGGCATAGCCGGTGACCTGCTCGATGGCGGCCATGAAGAAGGCCTGGTCGTCCGAGCCGGCGTGGCTGATGAAGGCGTAGTCCAGGAATATGACCGCCGGCGCGGAGTGCTTCGCCGCGCCGATGTCGACGCCCGTCAAGCTCTTGAGGAGTCCGCCGTAGAGAGATCTCGGAGCCGGCCAGGACAGATCCATGTCCGACAGGGCCTTGTCGCTGATCTGGATGACGGCGATCTGCTCGCGGCCCCTGTGGTCATCTCCGCCGTAGAAGGGCGCCGTCATGCGGGAGACGACGTCGGCGCTGTGCCGGTCGGTGGCCTCGTCCAGGCCCATCGGATCGGCGAGCCCGATCAACGCCGCCACCAGGGTCGCCAGCGCCGCACGGACAAGGCATTCGCGAACCTGACTCTTGCCTATCATCCCCAATCCCCGCGATAACCTTACCGAACAGCGCTCGCCCTGCAAGCAGTCAGGATGATTTTGTCGCGTCTGGGTAGAAATCCGCTTCGGAGTCCCCCATGGTACCCTCGCCGCTGACCTCCGACGAAGCCTGCCAGAGGCTGCTCGGCCGGTCGGCCGCCGAGCTGTCGCCGCAGGAACTGGCTGTCGTCCAGCGGATCCTCGAGCGGGGGGCCATCTCCCGCGATCTGTCGGAGAAGGGCGACCAGACCTTCGGCCAGAGGCTTGCGGATCAAGTGGCGGCGGTGGGCGGCTCCTGGGGCTTCATCATCGCCTTCGGCGTGGTGCTTGTCGTCTGGGTCGGGCTGAACGGCTTCGTCCTGAGCCAGGTCGGGGTGAGGCCCTTCGACCCCTATCCCTTCATCTTCCTCAACCTGATGCTGTCGATGCTGGCCGCCATCCAGGCGCCGATCATCATGATGAGCCAGAACCGCCAGGCCGTGAAAGACCGCGAGGCCGCCCGCCACGACTATGAGGTCAACCTCAAGGCCGAGCTGGAGATCATGGCCCTGCACGAAAAGCTCGACGCCCTGCGCGATCATGACCTGGCCGAGCTGATGTCGCGGCAGGTCGAACTTCTGGAGCAGATACAGGCCCGGACGGGCCCCGCCCCGGCGCCCGAGCCGCCGCGCGCCTCCCGGCCGACGCGCCGGTCCTGACCCGGCCTCCAGAATTCCTCTGTTTCCTGACGCCACGTCGCTCCGCTAGGAAGCGGTGATCGATCCTTTGGAATGCCCCATGACCGACCTTGCCCCGCTGTTCGCGCCGCTCACCTTCGCCCACGGGCCGGCGATGAAGAACCGGCTGATGCTGGCGCCCCTGACCAACCTGCAGAGCCACGCCGACGGGACTCTGTCCGATGACGAGTTCCACTGGCTGACCAAGCGGGCGGAGGGCGGCTTTGGCCTGACCATGACCTGCGCCGCCCATGTGCAGCGGATCGGCCAGGGTTTTCCCGGCCAGCTGGGCGTCTGGTCGGATGACCACATCGAGGGCCTGACCGGCCTTGCCGCCGCCATCAAGGCGCATGGCAGCGTCGCGGTGATCCAGCTGCATCACGCCGGCATGCGCTCCCCGGCCGACCTCATCGGCGAGGCGCCGGTCTGTCCCTCGGACAATGCAGAATTCAACGCCCGCGCCCTGACGGCGCAAGAGGTCGAGCAGCTTCGCGATGATTTCATCACCGCCGCCTTGCGAGCGAAGACGGCCGGGTTCGATGGCGTCGAGATTCACGGCGCCCACGGCTACGTCCTCTGCCAGTTCCTCAGTTCGGAGATCAACCTGCGCACCGACCAGTGGGGCGGCTCGCTGGAGAGCCGCGGCCGGCTGATCCGCGAGATCCTGGCCGCCATCCGCGAGCAGTGCGGGCCGGACTTCCAGATCGGCCTGCGGCTGTCGCCGGAGCGGTTCGGGCTGAAGGTCGCGGAAATCCGCGACTTCGCCGCCCTGCTGATGGCCGAGGGCGCGATGGACTATCTGGACATGAGCCTGTGGGACATCGCCAAGGAGCCGGAAGACCCCGAGTTCAAGGGCCGGAGCCTGATGTCGATCTTCACCGCCCTGCCGCGTGGCGAGGTCCGCCTGGGCGTCGCGGGCAAGGTGATGAGCCCGGCCACGGCGGCCAAGGCCCTGGAGGACGGAGCCGACTTCGTCCTGCTGGGCCGCGCCGCCATCCTGCACCACGACTGGCCGCTGCGCGCGGCCCGCGAGGACGGCTGGGCGCCCGTCAGCCTGCCGGTCACCCGGGCCCATCTGAAGGAAGAGGGCCTGGGCCCCGCCTTCCTCGACTATATGGCCGGTTGGAAGGGCTTCGTCGCCGAAGAAGAGGCGGCCTGAGAGATCAGGCCTATTTGGGGGCCCGCTTGGCCAGGATGCGCTGCAGGGTGCGGCGGTGCATCGAGAGCCGGCGGGCGGTCTCCGAGACATTGTGGCTGCACAGTTCGTAGACCCGCTGGATATGCTCCCACCGGACCCGGTCGGCGCTCATCGGCTTTTCCGGGGGGCTGGGGCTCTCGCCCGTCTGGGCCATCAGCGCCCGCACCACATCGTCGGCGTCGGCCGGCTTGGCCAGATAGTCGATAGCCCCGGCCTTCACCGCCGCCACGGCGGTGGCGATGTTGCCGTAGCCGGTCAGCATGACCACCCGGGCCTCCGGCCGCACATCGCGGATGGTCTCCACCGCCTTCAGGCCCGAGCCGTCGTCCAGCTTCAGGTCGATGACGGCGAAGGCCGGCGGGTGGGCGTGGATCGAGGCGATCGCCTCCGCGACACTGCCGGCCAGGCTGACCTCGAAGCCCCGCTGCTCCAGCGCCCGGCCCAGGCGCGTTCGCAGCGGCGCGTCGTCGTCGAGGACCAGGAGACTTTTGTCCCCCAGGGCGGCGATGGCATCCAGAACGTCCGACATGCAGATCAAGCTTTCCGAGGTCGGGGCAAATCACCCATCACCCCACTTCAGGTATAGTGGCGCGCCCGCGGAGCGGAGATCAACCCCCGGCAGAATCGCCGCCGCCTTGATTATTAGCGCGTCGCGACGTCGCCGAAAGGTTTAAACGCGACGCCGCCCTACAGGATGCCGACCGCCGGTCAGGCCGACCTGACCTCGATCGCCTGTCTTGGCCAGCGGGCCGCGACCACCGCCCCGCCGCCCTTGCCATTGCGGAAGGTGACCACCGCGCCCGTGCGCTCCATCAGGGTCTTGGCGATGAAGAAGCCGAGGCCCATGCCGATATGCCCGCTGCGCGAATTCTCCGCCCCCGGACGGCTGGTGACATAGGGCTCGCCCAGCTTGGGCAGCACATCCGGAGCAAACCCCGGGCCGTTGTCGCGGATCTCCACGGCGATGTAGCGGGCGTCGAACCGTGCAGTGACCAGGACCTCCGATCGGGCGAAGTCGACGGCGTTCTCGACGAAGGAGGTCAGGGCGTGCAGCACCTCCGGCATCCGCCGCAGCTCCGGCGGGTCCTCGCCGCCGGGACCGGAAATCACCGCCTCCACCCGCACCTCGGCGTCCCGGGTATGGGGCGCGATCGCCTCCTCGACCAGCTGACCCAGGCTCATCTGGCCGTGCACGTCGTCGGCGGCGTCGGGGTCGGAGGTCAGGCGGCGCAGGATTTCGCGGCAACGCTCGGCCTGGCTGACCAACAGGTCGGCGTCTTCCTTCAACGCCCCTTCGGCGGACCGGGCCATTTCCTTGGCGACGATGGAGATGGTCGCCAGGGGCGTGCCCAGTTCATGCGCCGCCGCCGCCGCCAGGGCTCCGAGCGCCGAGAGCCGCTGTTCGCGGGCCAGGACGGCGTTGGTGCTGTCCAGCGCCAGCTCCATCCGCGCCGCCTCACTGGCCGCCTGCCAGGCGTAACCGGCGCAGAAGGCCACTCCCAGAATCCGCGACAGCACATTGCCGAAGCGATTGACGAGGGGAACCGTCACGGCGACCCCACTGGCTGACGGCAACGGCATGGCGGTCATCGACAGGACAACGGTGCAGCCGATCGCCAGGGCGCCGAGCCCGAGCACATGGCGAAGCGGCAGGGTCGCCGCCGCCAGCACCACAGGGGCGATGATCAGCAGGGAGAAGGGATTGAGAGAACCGCCGGTCAGATAGAGCATTCCGGCCAGCTGCAGGATATCGAAGGCCAGCTGGGCCGTGGCTTCCCAGTCCGCCGCCTGCCGCTGTCCCGAGGCGACGCCCAGGCTGACCAGAACATTCAGCCAGGCCGACAGGGCGATCAGGGCCAGGCAGGCGCCCAGAGGCAGGGGAAACCGCAGAACCCCGGCGACGAAAATCACCGTGGTCAGCTGGCCGGCCACCGCCAGCCAGCGGACCATGACCAGGGTCCGCACCCGCAAGCGGGCCCGGCGGGCGCCGCTCAAGCTCCACAGGGACGGCGCCCCGGCTTGCACGACGTCCTCGCCCGGCCTATCGAAGCCCCGCTTTGCGGCGCTGTCCGAAGGGGGCGAGACGGTTGTCATCGCCCAAGGATCGCCCCAATCGGGCGGATAAGCCAGAGGCAGTTGAAGGGCCCGTATTCATGAACCGTCGCCGCATCCTGCTCTGGGCCGCCGTCGTTCTCGGACTGCTGGTCACCGTCGGCCTGGCATGGAACGCCGGGATCTTCGCCCGCAGGGACCAGCCCGCCAGCGTCGGCGGCCCTTTCAACCTGGTCGACCAGAGCGGCAGGCCGACCACCGAGGCCGCGCTCAACGGCCAGTGGAACGCCGTATTCTTCGGCTATACCTATTGCCCCGACATCTGCCCCGGCACCCTTCAGACCCTGATGCGGGCCAAGGACCAGCTGGGCCCGCGCGGCAAGGACGTGCGGATCGTCTTCATCTCGGTCGATCCCGCGCGCGACACACCCAAGGCCATTTCAGACTGGCTGGAGGCCAATGGCGCCCCGGCCGGCACCCTGGGCCTGACGGGGACGCAAGCCCAGGTCGACGCCGCCGTGAAGGTCTATCGCGCCATCGCCATCAAGAAGGGGGAAGGTGGCGACTATCTGATGGACCACTCCACCGTGGTCTATCTGATGGACCCCAAGGGGCGGTTCGTGCGGCCCCTGCCCTATAATCTGGCCGACGAGATCGTCACCCAGATCACCGCCGCCAAGCGCGGCGACTGACCCCAAAGAGGCGCGGAACGAAAGCGGCGCGCGAACCTGCAAGAATGGCGCCGCTCTTAAGGTCCCTGTTAACCACCCGGCCCCAAACTCGCGATCTGTTGTGACGTTCGCGGCCTGGGAGGGTCAGACATTGGCGCTCGGCCCACGTTTGGAGATGCGACAGGGCCAGGGCCTTGTCATCACCCCGCAGCTTCAGCAGGCGATCAAGCTGTTGCAGCTGTCGAACATCGAGCTTGAGGCCTTCGTCGAGGCCGAGCTGGAGCGAAATCCCCTGCTGCAGCGCGACGCCGCCGAGCCGGAAGCGGCCGAGGATGCGCCACGCTCGGATCATTCGGAAGCGGCCGCCGATCAGATGCCGGACTCCGCCGCCACCGCCGACATGGACTCGACCCATGACGACGCCAGCCCCGGGGAGCGCGACAGCGGCGAGACTACCGACGGGGCCCAGGACGCCGGAGGTCAGATCGACTGGTCCAAGGCCGGCAAGGGCGGCGGCTTCGAGGGCGAGGAAGATTTCGAGAGCCGGCTGAGCCGCGAGAAGTCGCTGGCCGAGCATCTTTATGACCAGCTGGCCGTCGCGGGCCTGGGCGACACCGAACGGGCCGTGGCCATGGTGCTGATCGATGCGGTCGACGAGGGCGGCTATCTGCGCGCCGATCTCGCCGAGATCGCCGACCGGCTGGGCTGCGCCCTTCCGCTGGTCGAGGATGTGCTCACTGTCCTGCACGGCTTCGAGCCGACCGGGGTGATGGCGCGCGATGTCCGCGAATGCCTGTCTCTGCAGCTGCGCGAACGCGACCGGCTGGACCCGGCCATGGACGCCCTGCTGTCCAACCTGGATCTGCTGGCCCGGCGCGACATGGCCGCCCTGCGCAAGGCCTGCGGGGTCGACGACGAAGACCTGCGCGACATGCTGGCCGAGCTGAAGGCCCTCACCCCCCGCCCGGGCGCGGCCTTCGGCGGCGAGCCCAGCCATGCCGTCTCGCCGGACGTCTATGTCCGCGAAGGCCCCGGCGGCCTTTGGCATGTGGAGTTGAACACCGACACCCTGCCCCGGGTGCTGATCGACCAGCGCTATCACGCCCGGGTCAGCGGCGGGGCCCGCACCGAGGCCGACAAGGCCTTCCTCAGCGACTGCATGGCCAGCGCCAGTTGGCTGGTCCGTAGCCTGGACCAGCGGGCCCGCACCATCCTGAAGGTGGCCAGCGAGATTGTCCGCCAGCAGGACGCCTTCCTGGCCTATGGCGTGCAACACCTGCGGCCGCTGAACCTGAAGACCGTGGCCGACGCCATCGGCATGCATGAATCCACCGTCAGCCGGGTGACCAGCAACAAATTCATCGCCACCCCGCGCGGTCTGTTCGAGCTGAAATTCTTCTTCACCTCTTCGATCAGCAGCAGCACCGGAGGCGAGGCCCATTCGGCCGAGAGCGTCCGTCACCGCATCCGCCAGCTGATTGACGCCGAACGCAGCGAGCAGGACGTCCATTCCGACGACACCATCGTCGATATCCTAAAGGAAGCCGGCGTCGACATCGCCCGCCGCACCGTGGCCAAATACCGCGAGGCCATGCGGATTCCCTCCTCGGTGGAACGTCGGCGGATGCTGCGGGCCACGGTCTAGGCCGGAACCGATTGGCGCCGCCGGCGGGCCTTGCGCGTTAGGCCTTGCGATGAATCCCCTCGAACAGAAACTGCCCCTCTCCCGGGTGATGCGCGAGATCGCCCGCGACGACGACCCGTTCGTCACGGTGGGAGAGATTGTTCACCGCCTGGGCCGGCGGGCCTTCGGGGCCCTGTTCTTCGTCTTCGCGGCCCCCAACTGGCTGCCCATGCCGCCGGGGGCCTCTACCGTGCTCGGGGCGCCTTTGGTTCTGTTGTCGCCGCAGCTCGCGGTCGGCGTGCGGGGTCCGTGGATTCCTCGCCTTATCGATGAAAAGCCCATTCGCCGCGAGCACCTGGCCAAGGCGTTCGAGCGGATCGCGCCCTGGCTGGAGAAGGTCGAGAACCTGTCGCGGCCGCGCCTGACCTTCCTGTTCGGTCCGATCGGAGACCGGCTGATCGGCCTGACCTGCTTTCTGTTGTCTCTGGTCCTGATCCTGCCCATTCCGCTTGGAAACCTGGCCCCCGCGGCCGCCATCGCCCTGTTCGGCCTGGCGATGATCCAGAGGGACGGGATCATCGCCCTGATTGCCTATGCCATGACCGCCATCAGCGCCGGCCTGCTTATCCTCGGGGGACAGGCGGCGATTCTGGCGGTGCGCGAGGTCCTGGAGGCGTGGAACCGGGTTTTTCCGGGCTGAATCGGCGGGAATCGGAGCCGATCTCACAAACCGGAGAGGTCGGCGCCTGTTTTCTTGACACCAACCCCCCTCTGGCGCGTTGATGGGGGTATGCAAATCCAAGTCGCCGGCAAGCACGTCGACGTCGGGGCCGTCCTCAGGGACCGCATCACCGACGAACTCTCCTCAGGCATCGGGAAGTTTTTTGACCGTGGAGGCGAGGCGGATGTCATCGTCAGCCGCGAAGGTCACAGCTTCCGGGTCGATTGCATGGTCAACCTGCATTCCGGCCAGCGATTGCAGAGCCATGGCACCGGCGGCGACGCCCATGCGGCGTTCAGCGACGCCCTGAACAAGATCGAAACCCGGGTGCGCCGCTACAAGCGGCGGCTGAAGGATCACAGTCCGGCCGCCACCGCGCGGATGGCGGAAACCACCGCCATCTACACCACCCTGCGCTCGCCTGACGATGCGGATGACGACCAGGATTGGCTGGACGACGGGGCTCACGACGGCCCGCCCTCGGCGATGATCATTGCCGAGAATGACACTGAGGTGAAAACTTTGACCGTTTCGGGGGCGGTCATGGAGTTGGACTTGACTGAATCGCAAACAATTGTGTTTAGGAACGCCGCTCACGGCGGTTTGTCCGTGGTTTACCGACGGGCCGACGGCAACATCGGTTGGATTGATCCGGAACGTACGAAGCCATCCAACGGTTCTGGCGCCAGGGGGTAGTTCTCCCCCAGGGGCCGCCGGTCTACCCGCCGCCCCTGTTTGACCGCCAACTTTTTTCCAGAGTACCCGCCGCCATGAACATCGGTGATCTTTTGGACAATCGCGCCATCGTCCCCCGGGCGAGCGGCGGGACCAAGCGGCAGGTTCTCTCCGTCATCGCCGATGTCTCGGCCCGGGCCATGGGCCTGAACCAGGCGACCGTGCTCGACGCCCTGCTGGAGCGTGAAGCGGCCGGCTCGACCGGCGTCGGCTACGGCGTCGCCGTTCCCCACGCCCGGGTCGAGGGCCTCGACCGCATTCGCGCCGTCTTCGTCCGGCTGGAAACCCCCATCGCCTATGAGGCGGTGGACAGCCAGCCGGTCGATCTGCTGTTCGCCCTGCTCGCCCCGCCCGCGGCCGGCTCCGAGCATCTGCGCGCCCTGGCCCGGGTCTCCCGGCTGATGCGTCAGCCCGAACTGCGCGCCCAGCTGCGCCAGGCCCGCACGCCCGAAGCCATCCAGGCCCTGCTCGAACGCGAAGCCCAGCCCTCGGCAGCTTAGGGCTACACCAATCCGCTCATCCCGGCGAATGCCGGGACCCATCCGCGTGATCTCGATGTCGGCGGGAATGACACCGGCAACCGCTAAGGCCGGCCCTGGCGGGAGGGTCGCCGGACAGTTCAGTGCTCAGGCGGATGGGTCCCGGCATTCGCCGGGATGAGCGGTTGTTGGGAATATGGGCCCGTCTGCGCAACCGCGGATCACGCAGACACCAGGCCCAATCAGAGCCCCTTGACGATTCCCTCGACCATTTTCTTGGCGTCGGCGAACAGCATCATGGTGTTGTCGCGGAAGAAGAGTTCGTTCTCGACCCCGGCGTAGCCCGAGGACATGCCGCGCTTGACGAACAGGACGGTGCGGGCCTTTTCGACGTCGAGGATCGGCATGCCGAAGATTGCGCTGGTCGGGTCGGTCTTGGCGGCGGGGTTGGTCACGTCATTGGCCCCGATGACGAAGGCGACGTCGGCGGTGGAGAACTCGCTGTTGATGTCCTCCAGCTCAAACACCTCGTCATAGGGGACGTTCGCCTCCGCAAGGAGCACGTTCATGTGGCCGGGCATGCGGCCGGCGACGGGGTGGATGGCGTATTTCACCTCGACACCCTCTTCCTTCAGCTTGTCGGCCATTTCACGCAGGGCGTGCTGGGCCTGGGAGACGGCCATGCCGTAGCCCGGGACGATGATCACCTTGCTGGCGTTCTTCATGATGAAGGCCGCGTCCTCGGCGCTGCCGGTCTTGACCGGGCGGGTCTCGACCTTGCCGCCGGCGGCGGCGGCGCTGTCATCGGCCCCGAAGCCGCCGAGGATGACCGAGATGAAGCTGCGGTTCATCCCCTTGCACATGATGTAGCTGAGGATGGCGCCCGAGGAGCCGACCAGGGCCCCGGTGATGATCAGGGTGACGTTCTCGAGCGTGAAGCCCAGGGCCGCCGCCGCCCAGCCGGAATAGCTGTTCAGCATCGAGACCACGACCGGCATGT